>JAZSKE010000025.1:0-92975 GCA_045534675.1 Acutalibacteraceae bacterium | reverse complement strand
CCGTTTTCTTCGCTCCGAAGCTGTACGATGTTACCGCGAGAGGGCGAAAAAACGGCAAACATAAAAGCTTCAGCGACACAGTTCGATGCTGTGTCGCTGAACTATATGTAACAATCTATGGTTTATAGTCACATCTTTTTTGTGTTTATGACTTTTGTTTGCTCTTGTGCCTTTATCGACAGTCTGAGGCGGGATGCTCACATCCCGCCCTGCATATTAAATTCTGTGGGCAGAAACTACCCTCCTGATAAAACCCGGACACAAATCCGCATTCCGAATTTACTTGCGCCTTGAATATCCGCCACCGTGTTTGGAATCAGTTGAACGCTTAAGGTCTGTCATTTTTTCATCGCTGACCTGTTTGAAACGCGCCATCATATCTTCAAAGGACATGCTTTCATTAGCCTGAGGCTTCTGCTGACCCTGCCAGACACTGTTGTTTCTCGGTCTGTCATTTCTTTTCGGTCTGGGAGCAGGCTTCTCTTTGGGACTTTCTTCTGCCTTTTTGATAGACAGACTGATTTTACCCTCAGGTGATATACCGACCACCTTAACCTTGACATCCTGACCTTCTTTAAGAAAATCCTTGATTTCCTTGACAAAAGTGTTGGACACTTCTGAAATATGTACCATTCCGCTTTTTCCGTCAGGCAGGCTGACAAAAGCACCGAATGCTGTCAGACCTGTTACTTTACCTTCAACGATTGCTCCAACTTCAAGCATATAAAGATGTTATCCTCCTAAGATTTATTCCCCGAATGAGGAGTTGTAATAAACTTTCTCCCCGGGCTTACAATAGCCGTATTCTTCTCTCGCAATTTTTTCAAAATAATCGTCATGATTTTCGCTGTCAAGAATTTCCTTTATCTCGGCACTTTCTTCGTCAAGTCTGGTAATTTCCTGATTAATCTGTGCTTCTTCCTGAACCAGCTTTTTATATTCAACATAGTTGAATGCAAGGCTGCTGAAAGCAAACACCACTGCACATACAACTAAAACGACCCAGATATAATGCACTTTGCGACGCTGTTTCTTTTTCGGTTTTGCTTCACTTATGTTTCTTACAGCCAAAGCCAACACTCCTTTGAAAAAATTATACACATTAAGTATAATCATTTTTTTCTTTTTTTCAAGGGTATTTTAACAATATTCTTAATTTTTTTCTTCATAGGTACTCTGCCGTCTGAACTGAAAAAACTGCTGAGCTTTTCAATAAGCTTTTTCACGGGTAAAAACAAAGTTGAAATGACCCGTCTTATCTTCACTACAATAAAAGTCAGAGGCTTCAAAAGGTACCTGCCGCAGCTCATATGAAAAGCTACACCGCCTATAAGCTGTGCAAAAACAAGATTAAGCCGTACCCTGCCGTTATTGTAAAGCACCATAAAGAAAAAGGATATAAGCGTTGCAATAAGACTGAAGGCAACATCGCATATGACATAGGCCGGAATTTTATCCGAAATCATACACCGAAGAGCAGAAAACACCTCATAGATGAGACCTAAGAGTACCCCGAGACCAATGCAGCGGATGAAAATTATAATCTGGTCTGAAAGCGGTCCCGAATAAATCATCTGAACACCTTGGAGAAAAATCCGCCCTTGTTAGGTTGACGGTCAGTGTAGGAAAGAGATGAAATTCTGCCGTCAATGCTCAGCTCACCCTTGTCGATATTAAGAGAGCTTATGTGCAGCTCCGTGCCTGTAATTGTCAGCTCACCGTAGTCTGTGTAGGCTATAACAGTGGTTTCGTCAAAGGAATCCACATCGGTGACACCGCTTAAAGTCAGCTCTCCCCTGTCTTTCATTATAACATTGTGAGGTAAAATAATTTTATCTTTACTGTCGGTCATAAAAAACACTCCTTCAGTAAAGGATATTAAAAATATAAATAAAAAAGAACAGAAATCAGCTTATACTACGGGCTGTTGAGAAAGTCCGCTCTTACAGCATCTTATACATAAGTCCTGCATCGTTCTTTGTTGCGTGTTCGGTTACAATAAGAACTTCTGCCTTCATTATGTTTTCACCCATTTGGATTTCGATTATATCTCCCACCTTGACATCATAGGAAGCTCTTGCAATTTTGCCGTTGACGGTGACATGCTTTGCATCACAGACCTCGTTTGCAATTGTTCTTCTTTTGATAAGGCGGGAAACCTTTAAGTATTTGTCAAGTCTCATAGGAACTCCTTTCATAAAAATGCAAAATTATAAATGCAAAATGCAAAATTGCGGTCGCGGATACATTTCCCCCCCATGAGAAAGTTTTTCTCCGCAAAGGCAGTCGGGTAAAAATACCATCTGCCGTCGATTATAAAGACGTAATTTAACATCTCATTATTTTGGCGGGATGCATCTTTATCCTTTTGCTAAACTCCAATCGGATATAATCGGAACGAAGTGACCCGCAATTTTGCATTTTGCACTTTGCATTTTACATTTAAAAAGAGCCGCCCAAAGGCGGCTTCTTTTTATTTTACTGCTGTCTTGAGTGCAGCGCCTGCCTTGAATGAAGGAATCTTTGCTGCAGCGATTTCAATAGCTTCACCTGTCTTGGGGTTGTGGCCTGTTCTTGCAGCTCTTTCCTTAACTTCGAATGTACCAAAGCCGATGAGCTGAACCTTATCTCCTGCCTTGAGAGCATCTTCGATTGAACCGAAAACCGCTGCGATAGCCTTTTCTGCGTCCTTCTTTGAGATTTCAGCCTTAGCTGCAACTGCATTGATTAATTCAGTTTTATTCATTTGTTTTTCCTCCAAATAAATTTATATTTCCAAGAGGTCACCCTCTATTGGATTTAAGTATAATTTTTGCTTCATCCCAGAGCTTGTCAAGCTCCTCAATTGAAGTCTCTTTCATATTTATTCCCCGTTCCTCGGCTAACTTTTCAACCACAAGATAGCGTGAAATAAATTTTTCATTTGAAACAGTGAGAGCCTCTTCCGCATCAACATCAATAAATCTTGCAACATTGACACATGAGAAAAGCACATCACCGAATTCTTCTTCCATATCCTTCTGACTTTTTGTGCCGATAGCCTCTTTAAGCTCTTTAATTTCGCTTTCAAGAGCAGTGAGGGCACCTGACATATCATCCCAGTCGAAGCCTGCCTTTTTAGCCTTGGACTGTATCTTCTGCGCTCTCATAAGAGCAGGCAGCTCTTTAGGCACCTTTAGCATTGAGCTTCCCTGAGTTTTCTGCGCCTTGGACTTGCGCTTGATAGCATCCCAGTTGGAAAGCACCTCGTCAGTTGAAGAAACAGTCACATCACCGAAAACGTGAGGATGTCTTTCAATAAGCTTTTTGCATATGCCGTCTGCCACATCGTCAAAGGTGAAGGTGCCTTTTTCCTTTTCCATTTCAGTGTGGAAAACAACCTGCAAAAGAACATCGCCAAGCTCTTCAAGGAGAAGGTCATTATCCTGCTTATTGATAGCCTCAATAACCTCGTAGGTTTCTTCTATAAAATTTGCTTTTATGCTTTCATGGGTCTGCTCTGCATCCCAGGGACAGCCGCCGGGAGCGCGGAGAATTTCCATTATTTTAAGCAAATCCTCAATTTTGTAATTTTCCTTGAAATTAAAGTTATTCATATCAAAACCTCATTAGATACATTTTAACCTAATAATCCAAATTTTGCAAGGACTTTTGCAATTTTTTCCCCTTTTGGAAGCATTAAAACATCATCTTTAACAATTCCTTTAAATAATAACATCGAAATTGCATAGGTTACACCGCCAAAACCGATGGCTGCAATGCCTACAAGGCGGCTTTCTATCATCAGCTTCTCAGCTATAATGTAGTTTGCGCCCCATGCCACTGCACCGCAGAGTGCTGCCGAAACGAAGGGTTTGAGGTAAACTGACACCACATTTATCTTCACCTTTGTCACTTTGAGAAGCGCACCGAGGTTGATTGCAAATATAATAACATAGCAAAGTGCCGTACTTACAGGTGCGCCCTTGATGTTGATTTCAGGGTTGCCGATTAGTATGAAGTTAAGCAATATCTTTGCACATGAGCCTATTGCAATTGACTTTATGGGGATATCCATTCTGCCCACTGCCTGAAGCATGTTTGTCATGGGTGATGTGGCGGCAAAAAGGAACATACCAAGGCCGTAAACGCGGAGCATAGGCTCAGCTATGGGAATCATATCCTTGCTTGAAGAATAGAGTATCTCAAGAATCGGCCCGGGTATTGCGGCAATGCCGAGACCTGCAGGCATTGCAATCATCATCGTTACACGAAGTACCGTTTCAATTGTACCTTTGATTTCTTTTTTGTCCTTGGCTGCCCAGGCTGATGAAAGGGCAGGAATTGCACTGATACCCAAAGTAAGTGTTATTGTGGGAATGAGATTTTTAATGTTAAGTACAGAGCCGTGGGTACCGTAAAGATAGTTGTTGATGCCCTCATCAAGGGTCTGTGCTGCAGTGAGCGAAGCGCTATACATCTCTTTTATAAGGTCGCCGCCCACTTCCATGGCGTAGGCAAGGCGATTTCTTATGGTAAGGTCGTCTATCATATTGCTGATGTTAAGCACTATTGAGCTAAGAGCAATGGGTGCTGCAATACGGATAAGGCTGTTTCTGAGTGTCTTATCGCTTTCGGGTGCGGGAGAATTGACAATTTCTTCCCTTGTGAAGCCGAAGCCCTGACGCTTATATTTTATGAAGAGATAGATAAGACCCAGCATTGAACCGAGAGTTACGCCCATGATTGCCACTGCGGCAGCGTAGGGGTACATAACAGCAAGTGCTTCTGCCTCACTGCCCACCTGCTGACCGAAAACCGTTGCCGCACCGTCAACTGCTTCTTTGTGATATGTAGAAAGCCAACGGTTAAAGCAGATATAGGTTGCGCTCAGACCGAAAATAAGCTTGACGCCTGCCTCTATAACCTGAGACACACCTGTGGGAGTCATATTCTTAAGTCCCTCATAATAGCCTCTGAATGAAGACATCATACAGCAGAAAAGCACGCAGGGTGCAACTACGAGTACACTGACGTAGTTCATAGGTGACTTAACCATAACCGAATAGGGATAGGCTATGCACATAAGTATAACAGTACCCGTAAGACCCACTATAAAAAAGAGCTTCTGTGCCACGTGGAATATACGCTGAGCGTCCTTTATTCTGCCGAATTCAACATTCTGTGACACCATCTTTGACACTGCAACAGGCAGACCTGCCATTGAAATTGCATAAAGAGGGTTATATATTGCATAGGCGCCGGTGAAATATCCGTAACCTTCGGGAGTGAGAAGGTTGGTAAGAGGTATTTTATAAACCGCACCTATAAGCTTGACTATAACAGTTGCAATAGCTAAAACGCCTGCACCTGTGAGGAGGCTTTGTTTTTTTCTTTCAGCCATATTTCTGTCTCCTTATCCTATAAATTCTTTAAGAAGTGATTGCCCGGGTACATCCGCCTCCGAAAGGGAAACAAATCTGCCCAGCTTATCCTTCAGCTCACAAGCCGAAGGATAGTATATACTATCTTCACCTACATGGTCAAGTAGTTTCATTGCAATATCTTTAAAAATGCACACTTCATAAGGGTGTATTGAGTCAATTCTCACATCGGCTCTGTGGCTGTGAGGGAAAAGATATCTGTCCTCACCCATTCTCACACCCTTCCAGAGATAATAGGTATATTCAACACTGCTGTCTCTGAAATGATAGTCACGGATAAGCCTTCTCACAAAGCGCATATCTCTCTTTGTCAGCAGTACCCTGCCGTCTTCACCCACTCTTGAGGAAACGCTCACATAGAGCTTTTTTATGTTTTCTCCCTCAAGACAGTCCGTTATCATTGGGTGAAGAGCGTGCAAGCCCTCAACTATGATTATCTCGTCTTCTGCCACTGTGAGCGTATTATAGCCCTCACGCATTTTGCTTGTGAATGAGAAATGAGGTATATCTGCCCTGCCCTCTTTCAGCAGTGCTTTCAGGCACTTTTCTATAAGGTCAGTATCCAGTGCCTTAACTGTTTCATAATCAACGGTGCCGTCTTCAAAATAAAAGGACACATCCTGATTACGGTAAAAATCGTCAAGAGATATAACCGAAGTGTGACGGCCTTTTATCTCACAGTCCTCTTTAAGAAGCCTTGCCGTTGTGGTTTTGCCCGATGATGACGGTCCTGCAAGCATAATGAGCTGCCTGCCGCCCTTTTCGCATATTTCATCAGTTATGGCTATAAGCTGATTTTTATATGCGTTTTCACACTTTGTTATGAAACTTTCTTTATCCTGACGGATGCCTTCGTTAATATCCGAAACACTGTAAAGAGCCATTTCACTCACCCTTTCCGAAGAAGTAAATAATCAGACGGGAAATTTATTGTAAAACTCCCCTATGTAGTTCTTTCTTGATATGATTTCCTCAAAATTTCCTATATATTCATAAGGGTATTTATAATTGTAAATTCTTTCTATTTCATTGCCGTGAGGAGCTTTCAGCTTTATGACAGCACCTGCACCGACAGATAAAATTGTATGGCATTCCTCCATCATATATACATTGTATATGCCCTCATAGCCTTTCTTTGCCCAGCCTACATTTTCAAGGTTGCCCAGACTCTTGCTTTGACGGTACATATAATAAGGCTCATAGCCTGCCCTTGTCAGCTTTTCCTGCACCAATATGAGCATATCTCTTGTCAAGTGAGGCGAATTTGTTTTCTTACCCTCGGTGACTATTGTGCTTGAGCGTTTCAGGGCAAGAGTATGCACCGTTATATTTTCGGGAGAAAGTGCGACAGCCTTATCAAGAGTTGCCTCGAAGCTTTCAAGAGTGTCTGTAGGCAGACCTGCAATAAGATCCATATTGATATTGTCAAAGCCCTTTTCCCTTGCCATAGCGAAGGCCGCAAGAGTTTCTTCGCTTGTGTGGTTTCTGCCGATTTCTTTAAGCACACTGTCACTGAAGCTCTGGGGATTTATGCTTATTCTTGTGCAGCTGCAGTTTTTCATAACTGTGAATTTTTCTTCTGTGATACTATCGGGCCGACCGGCTTCAATGGTGTATTCTCTTATATCAGACAGGTCGAAGCAAGCTGAAATTTCATCCGTTACTTTTTTAAGCTGCTCAGCAGTCAGCACCGTAGGGGTACCGCCGCCGATATATATGCTTTCAAGCTTTAACTTCTGTTCACGTGCAATCTCGGCAGTGTACCTTATCTCATCGCAAAGCTTTTCAACATACTCGGGTATAAGCTTCTTTGCACTTTCGTTTGAATGTGAAATAAATGAGCAGTAGGAGCAGCGCGTGGGACAGAATGGCACCGACACATAAAGGGAAAAGGAGTCAGGTGCCGACCCCTCGATTATGGGCGTTTCATTCTGCGACACCATAAGAGCCAATGCGGTTTTATCCTCACTTACCTTCAGCTCATTTATAAAGTAAGACGTTGCCCTCTCTCTGCCATGCTTTTCAGAGAGCTTTGTCATAAGCTTTGCAGGGCGCACACCCGTGAGAATGCCCCAGGGCGGTGTGTAGCCGGTGATTTCACGAAGCATATCAAAAAGCATAACTGCCATTTTTCTTTCAAAGAAGCTGTCATCACTCTCGGAAAAGACCTTATTTTCAATGCTGAAGCTATCACTTATTTCATAAGTCTTGCCCTCAAGGCAAAGGCTTATGTCTATTTTTTCACCCTCGAGAGAAAGCTGACAATAGTCCTCACCTGCCGCGATTTCCTCGCTCCTGATAATTTTTATATCAGGCAGAAAAACTCTTATGAGGTTTTCCATCTCATAGTGAAATGAGTTGTTTTTGTTTATAAGCAGCATTTTATATTCCTCGCATATAAGGGTTGTTTCTTCTCTCGTTTTCTAAGGTTGTTGTTCCCTCATGTCCGGGATAAACCTTAAGGTCGCCGTCCATGTCTTTCAGCTTTCCCACAGACTGAATTATCTCTTTATATGAGCCGCCGGGGAAGTCCGTTCTGCCAACGGTACCCTTAAAAAGAGTGTCACCCGTAAAGAGCATATCAGAAAGCTTATAGCAGATACTGCCCTTTGTGTGACCGGGAGTGTGTATAACCTCTATTTCAGTGTCTGCAAAGGGAAGTGTGTCCCCGCCACTTACAAGCACATCAGCCTGAGTTTTAGGGAAGTTCAGCCCGTGAGTTATTGCAAGACTTTTAATAGGACTTGCAAGGCAAGCTTCATCTTCGGTATGAATAACAACCTTTGCGTCAGAGAAATCCTCCTTGAACTGCTTTACGCCGAGGATGTGGTCATAGTGACCGTGAGTAAGCAGAATATATCTGAGATTTACTCCCTGTGACTTAATATATTCACTCTGCCTCTTGCCGTATGCACCCGGATCAATGAGAAATGCCTCTTTTGTATCTTCATCGGTAACAAGATAACAGTTTGCCGTAAAACCGGGGAAGGTTATTTCTGTAACTTTAAGAGCCATAAAACCACTCCTTTAATGTTTTTTCCATTCGTTTGTGTCCATTATTATTGTTACGGGGCCGTCGTTAATAAGCTCAACCTGCATATCAGCTGCAAAAATGCCCGTTGCCACCTTTTTTACTCCGAGTGTGCGAAGCTCAGCGCAGTATTTTTCATAAAGGTCGTTGGCAATATCAGGCTTTGCCGATGAAATAAAACTGGGTCTTCTGCCGTGGGAGGTGTCTGCACAAAGGGTGAACTGTGACACAACAAGCACCTCACCCTCAATCTGATCCAAGGAAAGATTCATCTTATCGTTTTCGTCAGTGAATATTCTGATTCCTGCTGTCTTTTTAGCAAGAAGCTTCATATCCTCCTCGGTGTCACCCTCCTGCACTCCTAAAAGCACAAGGAAGCCCTGACCTATTTCGCCTGTAATTTCACCCTCAACGGTGACCTTTGCTCTCGTAACTCTTTGTATAACTGCTTTCATAGGTTAATCCTTTCATTTAATGACCGAAGGTCAATTCATGCCGCAGGCAATCCATTCTCGCACCGAAGGTGCATATTGAGGGTGAAACCCATTTCAAAAACGCGATTTGTCCTCTGCGGCATCTGACTTCATCCTCTGATGAAACTCAAACGCAATTCCGAATTCCGCATTCCGAATTCCGAATATCAAAGTCCTGATCTCTCTGTTGAAAGTACGCCCTTGACTTTCTTGAGCTTTTCACATACGCTCTTGAGATGCTCTGCACCGTTGACTGTTATGGTCATATAAACGGTGCTTCTTCCGTCGTTACTGTCTTTGGTAAAAATCGAGTGAATCATAACGTGCATATTCGCAATTACTGCTGAGGTGTCGGCAAGCATACCCACTCTGTTCATACAGGTTACGGCAAGTGTAACTCTGTAGGAATTCTGCACCTTGTTGTCCCAATAGGCGTTAATCCATCTTTCAGGCTCTGCCGCCTTTGAAATATCCTTAGGCACATTGGAGCATTTTTTTGTGTGTATGGAAACACCGTGTCCTCTTGTGATAAAACCGATGATATCGTCGCCGGGAAGAGGGTCACAACACCGTGAAAACTTCACAAGACAGTTGTCAATGCCTTCGATTATAATGCCCTCAGCGCTCTTGTGTACCTTTTTAGGCTGTGTCTGAAGGGGGATATCCACCGCTGTTTCAGGCTGATTTTCTTTAACAAGCTTGCTGTATTCATCCTTTATTCTGGGCATTATCTTGTTAAGGCTCAGACCGCCGTAGCCTATGGCAGCAAGGAATTCATCAACATCCTTGCAGTGCTGTCTCTCAGCTATTTTAAGCAGAAATTCATTCATCTGCTTTTCGGGCAGACTTATGTTGTTACGCTTGAATTCTCTTTCAACTTCGTTTCTGCCTTCGATGATGTTTTCTTCGCGCTTTTCTTTTTTGAACCAGCTCTTGATTTTACTTCTTGCCGAAGCAGTCTTGGCAATTTTAAGCCAGTCACGGCTGGGTCCCTTGCCCTGCTGAGATGTGGTGAGAATTTCGATAATCTCACCGTTGTTGACCTTTCTGTCAAGGGTACATATTCTGCCGTCAACCTTGGCACCAATCATTTTATTGCCTACGGCCGAGTGAATTGCATAGGCAAAGTCAATAACACATGAACCCATAGGCAGTGAAATAACATCGCCCTTGGGAGTGAATGCAAACACTTCCTCAGGGATAAAGTCGGTCTTGATAGTTTTGACGATATCCTCAACATCGTCACTGTCCTGCTGGGTTTCCAGAAGCTGTCTTATCCATGAGAGCTTCTCTTCAAACTTGACTTTACCCGTAACACCCTGCTTATATTTCCAGTGTGCCGCAATACCGTACTCTGCCGTGTGGTGCATTTCCCATGTTCTAATCTGCACTTCAAAGGGGATACCCTCTTTGCCGATAACGGTGGTATGAAGTGACTGATACATATTAGGCTTAGGAGTTGAAATATAGTCTTTGAATCTGCCCGGAATAGGATTGAACATATCGTGGATTATACCAAGGCAGCAGTAACATTCATAAACAGAATCAACTATAAGGCGTACAGCATAAATGTCATAAATTTCATCAATGGTACGGTTTTGCATATATGTCTTACGGTAAATTCCGTGAACACTCTTGATTCTGCCTGCAATGTGAACATTGGGTACTTCCTGCTTTACCCTTTCGGATATTTTTTCCTTGATTGAGTCAAGAAAGTGGTGTCTTGATTCCACCTGAGTTTCAAGTGTTTTACCGATTTCCTTATAAGCAACGGGGTCAAGGAAGCTTATGGCAAGGTCCTCAAGCTCTTCCTTAAAAGCACGGATACCGAGACGGTGAGCAAGAGGCGCATAAATTTCGAGAGTTTCTCTTGCCTTATATCTCTGCTTTTCTTCAGGCATAAACCTGAGAGTGCGCATATTATGCACTCTGTCTGCGAGCTTGATGATAATAACTCTTATATCCCTTGACATAGCAAGGAACATTTTTCTTATGTTTTCGCTCTGCTCCTCTTCCTTGCTTGCTGAAAGAGGAATCTGACCGAGCTTTGTTACGCCGTCAACGAGATGCTCCACATCCTCGCCGAAAATATTTCTGATTTCCTCTGCCGTTGTGGGTGTATCCTCAACAACATCGTGAAGCAGTGCAGCGCATACCGAATCGGCATCCATACCCATATCGGCAAGAATTGTTGCAACTGCCACGGGATGAATAATGTAAGGCTCACCGCTTCTGCGCTTCTGACCCTGATGGGCATCGTCCGCTATTGTGAAAGCCTTCTCTATTCTTACTAAATCATCTGCTGAAAAGTTATCCTTCACCTTGTCAATAAGTGAATGAAACTGAGCTTCATAATCTTCACACATAGTGTCCTCCCCTTTCCGTTTTATTCGCTTACAAGACTTTTAACATATGAGAGCAGTGCCGAATTTTCAAGATTGACCTTCTTTTCGGTGTCTGCAAGGCTGACACAGTCTTTGTCTTTTTTAAATATTCCCAATTCTTCAAGTATGTCTATGGCAAGAAGTATCTTGCAGGCTGCTGCCCCGTCATCACCCAGACGGTAGCAAAGCACATCAAAGTCACCTGTATATCCGCCGTTTTTCTTTATGTAGCGGTAAACCTCGGCAACCTCCTGCCTTGTTATCTGCAGATATTCTGCCTGCTTTTTCGTCAGCACTTCCTTACGCATAAGCTTTTCATAAAGCCTGACGCTCTTTAAATATCTCAGGTCATCGGTACCTGACATTCTTATATCCTTAATGTATATGCCAACTTTCACCTGTGACATATATTCGTTTCTTTCAAGCTTAACGGCAAGGTCAACCTTATCCCCGGGCTTATACGGAAAGCCCTCAACTGTTTCACCGAAGAACACCGCCGAAAGGGTGCTGCCGTTTTTCTTTGCGCTGAGCCTTAAATGCTTACCGCCGCCTATTGCCTGCACCGAAGCTATCTCCATACCGAAAAGTCCGAAAAGAGGCTGCGGGTTGCCCTGACCGAAGGGTTCAAGAGAAGCTATGAGGGGCAGTATGTCTGCATTCACAACCTCAGGTCTTAAACGGCAATCGATAACATTTTTTGCAAATGGCATTTCAACACTTTTTGCATATTCATACATAGCCTCTTTAAAAGCGCCGAGATTTTCGCTTTTCATTCCGAAGCCTGCTGCAAGAACATGGCCGCCGTAATGCTCTAAAAGAGGAGCTGCAGAACTTACCGCATCATAAAGCGAAAAGCCTTCTATGCTTCTTGCGCTGCCCTTGGCTTCTGTGCCGTCATCGGTTATGACCATACAGGGCTTGCCGTAGGCGCCCACAAGTCTTGCGGCAACAATGCCTATAACACCGCCGTGCCAGTTTTCACCGCTGAAAATCAGCAGACGCCCATTGAGCATTTCGGGATTTGCTTCTATCTGCTTTTGCACCTCAAAAAGTATTTCACGCTCTTTTTCCTGTCTTGAAGCGTTGCTCAGGTCAATTTCCCTTGCAAGAGCGAGAGCATCTTCATAATCTTCACAAAGAAGTAATTTCAGCGCCTTGTCTGCGTGGGACATTCTGCCTATGGCATTTATTCTCGGTACAATTGAAAATGCCACGGAAGTGCTGCTGAGGGTCTTGCCGTTCATTGAGCTTACTTCCCTGAGTGCCTGAATACCCGGGTTGCTGCCCCTGTTTATAAGTTCAAGTCCTGCACTGACAATTTTTCTGTTTTCACCGGTGAGATTCATAACGTCGCCGATAGTGCCGACAGTAACAACATCGGCATAACGGGAGAGTATTTCCTCATCGTCGCCCCCGCTAAGAGCGCATATGAGCTTGAAGGCAACACCTACACCACAGAAATCCTTATAGGAGCTGAAGCAGTCATGTCTGTGGGGGTTGACAACTGCCACAGCTTCGGGAACAGTGTCCCCTGCCTTATGGTGGTCAGTTATAACTAAATCCATACCAAGCTCTTTTATGTAATCTGCCTCATTAAAGGCTGAGATGCCGTTGTCAACGGTGATAATGAGCTGTATCCCCTCTTCACAGAGGCTTTTTATTGCCTTCATATTAAGACCGTATCCCTCTGCATTTCTGTCGGGAATATAGGTTTTAACTTTCACGCCGAGGGATTTGAAATAGAGTGTGAGCAGTGCCGTTGCCGTAACACCGTCAGCATCATAGTCACCGTAAATTGCTATTTTTTCACCCTTTTCCAGCGCCAGATTAATTCTGTCTACAGCCTTATCCATATCGCGAAGCTCGAAGGGGTCTGAAAGCATACCCGTACCGAAGCAGAAATCCTCCACCTCATATTCATCGGTTATGCCTCTTGACACAAGAAGATGGGCAAGGAAAGGCTCAATATCATATTGCTCGGCAATATCTGCCGTAAGCTCTTTATCAGAGGGTAAAACAAACCATTGCTTACGCTTCATATACATCATCCTTTCCTTGAAAATTAATTACTGATTTTCGCTTAAATTCTTTCTTATTGCATCTATAAAATGCTTGCCGTATTTCTCTGCCTTAGCCATTGTTATGCCGGGCAGCTTCAACAACTCTTTAACATCCTTGGGCTTGTACCTTGCCATAGCCTCAAGGGTTTTATCTGTGAATATAACGAAGTCGGGCATACCCGCCGAGCGTGCAACTATCTTTCTTATGAGCTTGAGCTTCACGAGAAGCTTCATATCCGTACCCATAATGTCTGCTGCCTGCTTTATTGCCTGTTTTTCAATTATCTTTCTTACCTTCTTGCCCTTGAAAAGCACCTCACGGGTTTTCTTTTCAAGATAGAGGTTGCCCTTTTCGTCTCTGCCTATAAAGGAATGTTCAATGAAATATTCCATATGCTTTATAATTTCGCTTTTGGCACTGTCTGCCATTATAGCGTAGGTGGTGAGCTTATCGTAGCCCTTCTCTTTTATATAAGAGGTTTCGTCACCCTTGAGTATATCGGCAACAACCTGAAAGCTCTCTTTTTCCTCAACACGCTTGATGCAGGAAAATATCATCTGTGCCGGTACAGTGACATCAATAGTCTGTGTCACACCCTTGCAGTTTGAGCAGTTGCCGCACTTTGAGGTTGGATTTTCGTCGAAGTAACGCAGAATATAGTTGCGAAGGCACACATCGTTTTCACAATAGTAGACCATTTTTTCAAGTTTTTCACTTCTGAGATTTTTAAGCTGAAGCTTCTGCTTGAAGGTTAGGTCACCCTTATATTCGCTGTTTTCGATAAAATATTTCTGTATTCTCACATCCTGAGGTGAATAAAGAATAACGCAGTTGGCATCACTGCCGTCTCTGCCTGCTCTGCCCGCCTCCTGATAATAGCTTTCTATATCACCGGGCATATGATAGTGTATAACGAAGGAAACATTTGATTTGTCTATGCCCATACCGAAGGCATTTGTAGCAATGACTATCTGCTTTTCGTCATAGATAAACTTATTCTGATTGTCTGTTCTTTCCGCCTTTGACAGACCTGCGTGGTACCTTGTAACTGAGAAGCCTTCATCACTGAGCCTTGAATAAACCTCATCAACCGCCTTTTTGGTGGCACAGTAGACAATACCGCTCTGCGAGGAATAAAGGTCGAGATAACGCTTGAGAGCAATATATTTATCGGAGGTTCTCACCACCTCAAAATAAAGGTTATCCCTTGCAAAGCCCGTTACGGTCTGTGTGGGATTTATAAGACCGAGAAGCTCTGTTATGTCCTCACGGACTATCTTTGTTGCCGTTGCCGTAAATGCAGCAACAACAGGCCTCTTCGGCAGAGTACCGATAAAGGTTTTTATGTCGAGATAGCTGGTTCTGAAATCCTGACCCCACTGAGAAACACAGTGCGCCTCGTCAATGCAGACCATGGAAATTTCAATTTTTGAGCAAAGCTCTCTGAATGACGGCGAGGACAGTCTTTCAGGGGCAACATAAATCATTTTACATATACCCTGAAGAACCTTATCGCTCTGTTTTTTCATCTGAGCTTCACCAAGGGTTGAGTTGAAATATGCCGCATTAACGCCGTATGCTTTAAGGGCATTGACCTGGTCTTTCATAAGAGATATCAGGGGCGAAATTATAAGGGATACACCGCTGAACATAAGTGCAGGCACCTGAAAGCAAATGCTTTTTCCGCCGCCCGTAGGCATAATACCCACCGCATCTCTGCCCGATGTGATAGCATCTATAATTTCAGCCTGACCCTTACGGAATTCACTGTAGCCGAAATACTTTTCTAATACCTGATATTTATCCATTTTAAGTAAACAATCTTTCCGATAACCATTTTCTCATTGATTTGCTGAAGTAGCAATAAGTGAGGAAGCCCACAACTGCCAATATGCACAGTGCCAGCGTAAAGCCGATTTCTGCCACATAGGGCCATGAGGTGCCTACACTCAGAAGCAGACCCGAAACAAATGCTGTAACGGCAAATTCTGCAAATATAACAAGTGCCTTGAGTATGGAGTTTCTCTTTTTATATCTGACCCATATGAGATAAGCCAAAACTAAAAATGCGTTGACGAGAATTATGGGGAGCGCACAGTTGGTGTACCATTTGTCAAGACCCTTGCCCATAACATAAAACACATAGACATAAAGGCTCACCGCAAGGGTGTCAAATGCCCACATAAAATAGGCACGGTAATTTTTGATAAAGAAGGGAAAGACGAAAAGTATCCACAGAAGAAAGCTCGTTGCCACAACATAAACCGACCAGAAGCTGCCTGTGAAAACAAAGGCATTGACAAGAAAACACACTATACAGGGAATGAGCATAACAAGAGAAACCACAAGAGCCACAAAACGTTTTCTAACCTGCTTGGGTATGTGCATAGTCTGCCCGAAAGGAGATTCGCTTTCAATGCCCTGACAGTTATCTTTATTGGGATTTATAACGGGTGTATCGCAAAGAGCGCACTTTTTTGCGCTGTCATCCAGCTCTACACCGCAATTGACACAATATGACATTTTCTTTCCTCCTATTATCAATCTCTGTTACTTTCTATTTTGACATGTATACCCATTTTAACAAGGGTAGTATAAAAATCTCTTTCGATATCGCTTTCCTCATAGCAGTTAGAAAAGGTGAAAACAAGATTATCCCCCACCGTAGCAACACCGCATCTCCCGCCGTTGAGTTTGCCCGGACCGGTGAAAAGATAATAGTAATCCACATGCTCCTTGACTTCCTCAGGAAGATTAATTCCGCCGAGATTTGAAATGAGAGTAGTGGTAGTCTGCTCACCTGTGAGTAAAAATGCAACAGACACGCCTAAGTCCTTAACTGCAAGAGGCAGATATTTTGTGACGGGGTTTCTTTCAAGCTTGAGATTCTGTGTCATAAGCGAATTGAGAAGCTTAGGGTCATTGACCAATTTCAATTGAAGTGACACGCTTCTGAGAATTTCCTCAAAGGTATATTCACCTAAGTTGGGGTCTATTTTGACACGAAGGCAAAGCACAAAGTTGCGAAGGGTTTCACTCGGGAATGCTTTTCTGAGATTGACAGGAATCTGGGCGCATATTTCACGCTGCTTTTTATTTTCCCTGAGCTGCTTTTTATAGTGGACATATATGAGAATTGCTGCAAAAAGCTCCGTAACCGTAACACCGTATTTCTTCGCAACATCACGCACCTGAGCGTAAGACATAATACCCATAGTGTAGTTGCACATATGGCGGCTGAGCTTGGTACCCACGGCGTGATAAACCCATTTGTCTTTTCTGTCATAGGGTGCCTTTGAAGTTGCATAACGGTCGTATGAATCCTCAACCTCGCTGAGTTTCGGTTCCTCCTGTGTGTTGAGAACAAAATTGTTATATGAAATGCTCTGACCCTTGAGCCTGAGATATTCACCTATGAGAGTTGAAAGAAAAACTGTACCGCCGTATCCGTCACTCAGAGCGTGATAAATATCGAGGTTTATTCTTTTGCCTTTATAGAAGACACGGAGCAGAAAGCCCTTATCCTCTTTGAATTTCACACGGTAACAGTAATTCTTTACATCAGGCTTACATTCAAGGGTATTGGGGTTTTTCTTGAAATAATGCCAGAAAAGGCCTGATTTTATTTTTACATTAAAGGTAGGTATTCTTCTCAGAGTTGCCTCAATAGCTTTATTGAGTATCTCAGGGTCAATTTCCTCTTTAAGCTGAGCGCCTATTCTGAAAACGTTTGACCATGTGCTTGAATTTTGTCCCGGGAATATTTTGGCGGCATTATCCAGCTTGAACCAATCAAATGCAGTATTGTTCACGACACTCACCTCTTAAATCAAAAAATAGTTAACTGTTATTATACTACAATCTTAAAATTCTTTCAATGGTAATGAGCAAAAAATATTAAATAATATATAATAAATATATACTGTAAAGGCAGAAAAAGGCAAAAAAAGAAAGCCGCAGCACTGCCGCGACTTCCGTAATTCATTCATCAAGGGTCAAGACCAAGGAACACATCGTGGAAAATGTATTTCAAAAATTCAAAAATCTCGATGAAATACTGTGCGAAAAGCTCATAAAGCTTGGGATGATCCTCGTGTATGAGTTCGTTTTCAACTTTATTGTTATCCATATTTCCTACCTCCGTCATTTATTTATCGTTAATATCTTAACTTATTTTTGCCGAATAGTCAATATTTTTAGGGAATTTTATTACAGCATCATATTTTGCTTTTAATGCTGACTGCTTTTGAGGGGGTGCTTCTGAACTCGGTGTCACCCACTTTTTTAAAGGCTATACTGCGATAGTAATATGTTTTGAAGGCCTTTGGAAGCTTATCGTAAAACCTCAGGTCAAGTCCGTCCTTGGTTCTGCCCACCTCGGAGAAGTCACCGTCTTTGCTTTCGCTTCGCTCAATGATATAGCCCTCTGCACCTGCAACAAGACGCAGATAAATTTCACTTTTCTTACCGTGAAGGGCCTTCGCTGACAGTACCCTGCCGCAATCGAGGTGTATGCAGTGAACCTCCTGAGAGAAGTTGCCGTAAAGAGTTTTTTCACCCTCATTTTTATAATACTGCAGTGAATAGTGATAGGGCTGACCTGTGACGATGCCCTCATCTGTGAAGGAGGTGCCTTCCACCTTGCCAACGGGCACAATCTGCGAAAAGAAATCGTTTCTTCTGCCGATAACACAGCCGTCTGTGTCCGGAGCTTTCTGCCATTTAAGGGTGATTGCCGTCTTTTTGGTCTCTGCCTTTGCCTGCGCCTTTTCCGGTGCCGCAATATCGGATATAACTGCCGCCTTTATCCCGCTTGATTTAGTTGAGGTCTTTTTGCCTTCAAGCTTTTTCCATGCAGTTATTCTGTACCAATAAACAGTGTTTTCCTCTGCAGTTTCATCTGTAAATTCGCACTTTTTCACCCAGGTCAGATGCTCAAATTCACCCGCAGGGTCAGTGGCTCTTTTAACAGCATATTTTTCTGCATTAGGCACCTTTGACCACTTGATAAGCAGCTTTTTCTCTTCGGTAACACTTATGCTTTTTATTTTCGGGCTGACTTTGATTTTTTCAGCTGCGCCTAAACTCATTTTTTCTCTCCTAAAAGTGACGCTGCTGCCTTATCAAGGAATACTGTTACATCTGCGTGCATCTGCAGAATTGTTGCAGGACAAGAAGGTGAAACCTCACCTTCAACGAGCTTCTTAACTGCTTCAGCCTTGCTTTCACCTGTTGCGATAAGCACGATTTTTCTTGCACGCATAATGTCGCCGATGCCCATTGTCAGGGCGTATTCGGGCATTGTGTCACCAACTGCCTCGAAGTATTTTTTATTTGAATCGATAGTGCTCTGTGTGAGTTTAACGGCAAAGGGAGTGTCAGCAAATTTATCGCCGGGCTCATTGAAACCGATGTGACCGTTTGTGCCTATGCCGAGAAGCTGAATATCGATGCCGCCGCACTCACGGATGCGGTTATAATATCTTTCACACTCTGCCTCAAGGTCTGTTGCCTCACCTGAAAGGAAGTTAACTCTGTCAAAATCAACATCTGTCTTGCCGAAAAGGTTATCCTTCATGAAGTAGAAGTAGCTGTTGACATTTTCTCTTGCAAGACCTACATATTCGTCAAGGTTGAAGGTTGTTATGTATTTGAGGCTGACCTCGCCTTTTTCATATCTTTCGATAATTCTCTTATATGTTTCAACGGGTGAAGCGCCTGTTGCAAAGCCGAGTACACTGCCGTGGTAATTATTGACCTGCTTTATGATTATGTCGGCTGCCTCGTGTGAAATTTCTATGGGATTGTCTTTTATTATAACTCTCATTTTCTTTTTCTCCTTTTAGTTTTAATAAATTTTATGTATGTCACATCCTTTTAATAATAACACAATATCTCCCGATTTTCAATGTTTTTGCATATATATTTTTTATTTACACTGTTCAAAAGGCAGAAAATATGCTAAAATGTGACCAAAGAGGTGACAGATAAATGTTAAAAGTTAAAAATGTTACTAAAAAATATGGCAAGGTACTTGCCAACGATGATGTAAGCTTTCAGATTGACAAGGGTGAAATTGCAGTGCTTCTCGGCCCCAACGGCGCAGGCAAAAGCACAATTATCAAATGCATAGCAGGTCTGCTGCGCTTCAAGGGCGAAATCACCTTTTCAGATATCGGCAACAAAACTCTTGAGGCTAAAAAAATCCTTGGCTACATTCCCGAAATGCCCGCAGTTTATGATATGCTGACGGTGGGCGAACACCTGCAGTTTATTCTCAGAGCCTACAAAACGGACGATGACGGCTACGGCGATGAGCTGCTTTCACGCTTTGAGCTTCTTGACAAAAAAGACAAGCTGGGCAAAGAGCTTTCAAAGGGTATGCAGCAGAAGCTCTCTATATGCTGTGCATTGGTACACAAGCCCGAAATCGTAATTTTTGATGAACCGATGGTAGGTCTCGACCCCCACGCTATCAAACAGCTCAAGGAAATTTTTCTCGAGCTCAAGGCTAGCGGCGCAAGCGTTCTCATAAGCACTCATATGATTGACAGCGTGGAAGACTACTGGGATACAGCTTATATTATGGTCGGCGGCAGAGTACAGGCAAAGAAAACCATAACCGAAGACACCGGCAGTCTTGAGGAGCTGTTTTTCAATATAACCGAAAGCGGTGATGCAAAGTGAAGGCACTGATTTACCTTCTTTCCTGCAGGCTGAAAAACAGTATCGTCTCCGTTTTCAAAACACCGTCTAAGCTCATCAGCCTGATAATTCTCCTCGGACTTATGGGAGTTTCTGCCTTTTCAGGCAACGGTGCGGCGCAGAACATTCACTCTCTTCGTGATATAGAAGAGCTTTACGCTATTGTGACGGTGCTTTACAGTGTGATTTTTATTCTCGTGAGTAAAAACGGCTTTTATAACGGCGCTTCTATGTTCTCAATGGCGGATGTGAATCTCATATTCACCGCCCCTATGAAGCAAAGCAAAATTCTATCCTTCGGTCTTTTCCAACAGCTTGGCAGAAGCCTTCTCATAGGCTACTTTATTTTGTTTCAATATTCCCTTGTCAGCGAAACCTACGGTGTGGGCTTTTCTGCACTGATTTTTATTCTCATCGGCTACGGCGTGACGGTTTTTCTCTCGCAGATGACGGCCATGGTTTTCTACTCCCTGACCTCATCGAACGATAAAACAAGAAGCCTTTTAAAGGGCGGCTTCTTCGCTGTTGCGGCGCTTTTCGGCGGAGCTGTACTTCTGATTGCATATAACAACGGCGGTATAACAGTTGCAAATCTCGTTACGGCTCTGGGCAGTACCGTTGCAAGACTTTTCCCCGTCAGCGGTATGGTCTCCCTTGCAGTTGAGGGTACCATTGAAGGCAATTTTCTTAAAATAGGCGGCGGACTTGCATACTGTGCCATCTTCTGGCTTCTCTACCGTGTTGCCGTTACACTCATTAATTCAGACTATTATGAGGATGTACTTCAGAGTACTGAGGTTTCCTATTCAGCTATTCAGGCAAGAAAAGAGGGCAAGGTTGCCGAAACTGCACCGAGAAATGTCAAAACAGGCAAAATCGGCATTGAAAAGGGCTTCGGCGCCTCAGTTATTGCAGTTAAACACAAAATAGAAAACAGACGAAGCAAGGTCTTTATGCTCAGCACAATGTCACTTGTTATGATAGTGATGTCTGTTGCAGGCACTTTCATATTCAAAGCCCTGCCCATAGGTGTGTTTGTGATGAATGTATATATTCTCACTATGGGAATTGCCTCGGGCAGATGGGGCAAAGAGCTTGCCTACCCTTATATCTATCTTATACCCGAAAAGCCTCATATCAAGCTGTGGTACGCCGTAAAAAGTGAATTTCCGCCTCTTATTGCAGAGAGTGTTCTGTGTTTTTTACCCGTTTATTTCATTATGCACCTGAGCATAGCCGAAGCAGTGGGTATGATTGTGGGCAGGATAAGCTTCGGTCTGCTCTTTATAAGCGTCAATCTTCTTCTTCAGAGGATGTTCGGCTCATCGGATAAAAAAGTGCTTGTGCTTATGGTTTATTTCCTTCTGATTATGCTTTTCTCGGCACCGGGCGCATTTGCAGGCTTCTTCGTCACAATGTTTTATCCATTCTGGTTTACTGCAGCGTATTTTGTTATGAGCGTAGTGAACATCATAGTTGCAGCTATACTCACCTTCTGCTGCCGAAATGTACTCAGAGAAGCGGGGTAAAGATAATTAGTAATTGCGGTCGCAATTTTACCTCACCCTAACTTCAAGCTTTTACCCGCAGAAAGTAAGCTCAGAAACTTAAAGTTTTATCAATCTTAATCAAAAGCAGGTCACTACTGAAAGGTAATGACCTGCTTAACTCTAATAATCGACGGCAGAAGGTAACTTATCCCTACCGTTTTCGCGGAGAATGCTTTATTATTTGCGGTGAATGTATCCGTGACCGCAATTGCTAATTATTTCTTTTCCTTTTGCGCCTTTACAATAGCGGCATACTTCATTGCTCTGCCGAGACCGTGCATTATAATGCTGTAAAGAAGTGATGCAAGCTCTCTGGGGCTTCTGCGGATTTCGTCATTGAGCCATGTCCACATGGTGCTGGTAAGACCCGCGGCAATAAACTGAGTAACATAAAGCTCCACATCACTCATATTTTCATGGTCGATAAATCTGTTTGTGAAGCGTGCGAAAGCCTCCCCTAAGCTTATTTTACCTTTATCACTGAGAATAACGAGGAAGGTTTCACGGTTTTTTTCAATATATTCGAGAACTTTTATAAGGAACTCAATTTTGGTATAGTCCTTCACATCGGGATGATTGTGTATGGCAGCTATATCAACAGCGATATCCTCAATAATATCGTCATAAAGGTCATACTGTGTGTCATAGTGACGATAAAAGGTGCTTCTGTTTACATCTGCACCTTCGCAGATTTCCTTAATGCTGATTGCATGGATCGACTTGATTTTCATTATATCAATAAGGCTGCTTTTAAGAAGCATCTTTGTCATTCTTACTCTTCTGCCATCAATTTGCTTGTCCATTAAAAAACCTCCTTTTTTTGCAGCTTTTGTTCATTATACAACATATTATTTCAAAATGCAACATCGTGTAGGAAAAATAACATAACGATTTATACAGTGCAAAATTGCAAGCTTTTGGTGAAAAATGCACAACAAAGGGCTTATTACTGCAATTGACTTAAATCGCCGTTTATGTTATTATTGTTACAACTTTTATCCGGAGGGATTTTTATGGAAAAAACTAAAAGAGACTCATTTGCAAGCCGTTGGGGATTTATTATGGCTTGCATCGGCTCAGCAGTAGGCATGGGTAACATATGGCTTTTCCCCACAAGAGTTTCGCTTCTTGGCGGCGGTGCATTTCTCATCCCCTATTTTATATTTGTTATACTTATCGGCTCAACGGGTGTTATAGGCGAAATGGCATTCGGCAGAATGGCGCGCTCAGGCCCTATTGACGCCTTCGGTTATGCAACGGCAAGCAAAGGCAAGAAATTGCCGGGTCAGGTTATCGGTGCTGTACCGACTCTCGGCTCACTTGCTCTTGCAATAGGCTATACCGTTGTAATGGGGTGGATTCTCAAATATATGGTTGGTACCTTTACAGGTGCTACACTTGCTCCCACGGATGCAGATGCCTTTGGCGGCGCTTTCGGTACTATGGCATCATCCTTCGGCAACAACATCTGGCAGGTTGCAGCTCTTGTTATTGTGTTTATCATACTTATGTTCGGCATCGGCTCAGGTATTGAAAAGGCAAACAAAATAATGATGCCGATTTTCTTCTTCCTTTTCCTCGGTCTTGGCATCTACATTGCTTTTCAGGACGGCGCAATTGACGGCTTCAGATATATTTTCACAGTTGATTTCACAGCTCTTGCCAATCCCAAGACATGGATTTATGCTCTTGGTCAGGCATTCTTCTCTCTTTCAATTGCAGGTAACGGTACGCTGATTTACGGCTCTTATCTCTCTGACAAAGAGGATATTCCCAAGTCAGCAAGAAATGTTGCTTTCTTTGACACTCTTGCGGCGGTACTCGCTTCATTTGTTATAATTCCCGCTATGGCTACTGCAGGCGCACAGCTGAATGAAGGCGGCCCCGGACTTATGTTTATTTATCTCCCAAACCTGTTTAAGAGTATGCCCGGCGGCAATATTATAGCTATAGTCTTCTTTATTGCAGTGTTCTTTGCAGGTCTGACTTCCCTGATTAACCTTTATGAAACACCTATAGCAACAGTGCAGGAGCGTTTCCGTCTCGGCAGAGTACCCGCATGTATTATTGTAGGAGCTGTGGGCATAGGCATCTCTCTGTGTATTCAGGGCATTGTTTCAGATTGGATGGACTTCGTTTCGATTTACATCTGCCCCATCGGCGCAGGACTTGCAGGCATATTGTTCTTCTGGGTACTGGGCAAGAAATTCGTTGAAAGCGAAGTCAACAAAGGCAGAGAAAAGCCCATAGGCAAATGGTTCTATCCCCTTGCAAAATATGTTTTCTGCGGAGTTTGTGTCCTTGTTCTTGTTGCAGGTGCTATTCTCGGCGGCATCGGCTAAATTACCCTTTTTGAAAGGTTCTGATTAAATGAAATATAACTATCACACTCACACATCCCGTTGCTTTCACGCTACGGGCAATGACGAGGACTATGTACTCGCCGCCATTGAGGCAGGCTTTGATGAAATAGGCTTTGCCGACCATACGGCGTGGAATTTCAAAAGCTTCGTGTCTCATATGAGAATGCACGAAAATCAGCTTAAGGAATATTGCGACAGCGTAAAGTCTCTGCGTGAAAAATACAAGGATAAAATCAGCATAAAGTTAGGTCTTGAATGTGAGTATTTTCCACAGCATCTTCCTTGGCTGAAAGCTGAAATAGAAAAGCAGGAAATCGACTATATCATTCTCGGGCATCATTTCTGCGGCAGCGAGCAGCTGGGACCCTACAACGGCTTCATCACCACTCCCGAAGAGCTTTATGCCTACCGTGATGATGTGCTTGAGGCTATGGATACAGGACTTTTCAGCTATGTGGCTCACCCTGACCTTTTTATGAGAGGCTATGCACAGTTCGATGAGCATTGTGAGAAAATTTCACAGGATATTATAGCAAAGGCTATTGAAACAGACACTCCCCTTGAGTTTAATCTCTTAGGCTTCAGGCACGGAATAAACGACGGCAAGCCCGGCTATCCCCACCCGAAATTCTGGGAAATTGCTGCTGAGATGAAACCAAAGGCAATAGTCGGAATAGATGCGCACTATCCCGATGCTTACAAAGAAGCAGAACACTTTCAGATGGGATATGATGAACTTAAGAAATACGGGCTGACACCCGTGGAAAGAATTAAATTTTTCAGATAAAGCATAACGGCGAGGATTAGCCGAGTGTTCGTAAGGACACTCGGCAGTTTTATTCGCCTTACGGCGAGTTTTATTGCTTCGCAGTGATATTACGCTTTGCGTAGTGCTATTGACCTTCGGTCAGTTTACTGCGGATAAAATATCACTCTGCCACCAAGCAGAATAACACTCAAACCCACCAAAAATAAAAGCGCACTTACTCACCACAATAATGGGGGGCAGTGCGCTGTTTTTAATTATTCAAATATGTTGTCCATATTATAAAAGCCCGGTTCCTGATTTACAAGGAACTCAGCCGCAGACACAGCACCGTCGGCAAAAAGGCTTCTGTTTTCAGCCTCGTGCTTCAAGGTGATAACCTGTGAACCCATAGCAAAAATTATTTCGTGTGTGCCTACCTCACTGCCCATACGCAGAGAGTGGATGCCTATTTCCTTTTTGTCACGCTTACCGTAATCGCTTCTGCCAACAACATATTCTGCATCAGACTTAACTGTCTTTATGCTGTCAGCCAAAAGTATTGCAGTACCGCTTGGTACGTCAAGCTTCTGGTTGTGGTGCTTTTCGAGGATTTCAATATCTGCATCGGGGAATGCCTTTGCAGTTATCTTTGCAAGACATGAGAGAAGGGCAACACCCAGTGACATATTCTGCGAATAGAACACGGGTACCTTTTCGCTTGCAGACATTATCATAGCCTTTTCTTCTTCAGTCTGACCTGTTGTGGCAATAACTACAGGCAGATTTCTTTTTATGGCATAACCGACAACATCAGCTGTTGCAGCGTGGTTTGAAAAGTCGATTATGCAGTCTGCTTCGCCCTGAAACTCATCTATATTTTTATAGATGTTCTTTTCGCTGTCGGTGTCAAATTCCATACTGCAGTATGCGGCAACAGTGTGCTTTCCGCCTGAAAGGATGATTTCGCTCAGAGCCTTACCCATTCTGCCGCCTGCACCGTTAATTATAATTCTCATAATATCACCTTATACGTCAAGGCCGAGTTCACGCATTCTGTCAAGGAGAACTGCCTTTGTTGCATCTTCCATAGGAGTAAGGGGAAGTCTTACATAGTCCTCACAGAAGCCCATAGCTGCCATAGCTGCCTTTGCGGGAATGGGATTAACTTCGCTGAAGAGTGCCTTAACGAGAGGGAAGAACTTGAACTGCATTTCTGCTGCGCCCTTGATATCACCGTCAAGGAACTTGTGGCACATCTGAGAGGTTTCCTTGGGAAGTACATTTGAAAGAACTGAGATAACGCCCTTGCCGCCAACGGACATAAGAGGCACTATCTGATCGTCGTTACCTGAGTAAAGTGTGAGCTTGTCGCCGCAAAGAGCCATTGTTTCGGTGATTTTGTCAATCTGACCGTTAGCTTCCTTGATAGCCTGAATCATGGGATGCTTTGCAAGCTCTGCATAGGTAGCAGGCTCAATGTTTACGCCTGTTCTTGAGGGTACGTTATAGAGAATGATGGGCTTTGTGCTGGCATCTGCAATAGCAGTGAACATCTTGATAAGACCCTTCTGTGTAGCCTTATTGTAGTAAGGTGTAACAACGAGCATAGCATCACAGCCAACCTCGCAAGCAAATTTTGTAAGGTCAATTGCATAAGCGGTGTCATTTGAACCTGTGCCTGCAATAACGGGTACTCTGCCGTCAACAACTTCAACAGCAAATCTGAGAACCTCTCTGTGTTCCTCGTCTGTAAGTGTTGAACCTTCGCCTGATGTGCCTGCGATAACAAGAGCGTCAATGCCCTCATCAATCTGCCAGTTGATAAGCTTTCTGAAGCTTTCGTAATCTACTCCGTTTGAGTTAAGGGGTGTTACAAGTGCTGATGCTGCACCTGTGAAGATGGGCTTTCTTTCCATAGTTTTGTTGCTCCTTTATTTTTATTCCGAAAACTCTGATTAAATCTGCTTTTTGAGTAATAACCGTCGGTCATTACAAACTAAAACACCCGACTTTTGCATCGAGTGTTCATAACAGCTACAAACTTCATAAGTGAAAATATACACTATGAACTTTAAATTCTAATTATAATAGCACTCCGCAAAAAGCGACAGTTGCACAGATCTTATTCTGCGCCCCCAGGTTGTCTTTCGCCTGACACCTTCGGCGGTCATTCCTTTCACACTGCAGGATTTTGCGTGAATCCCTTTTCACAGTGCTACTGATAATAAACCGCAGCCTCTATCTTTAACTGAATTATTCGGTTTAGATGAGTTTATCACTGTTTTCATTATATGTCAAGACTTAATGCGAAAAAAATTCATAAACAGCCTCACCGAAAAATAAAAACGTTGACAAAGGAGTAAAATATAGCAATTGTCTGTAATCATCAGCCTTTTTTAAAGGTGCAAGGTCAAGGCTGTATTGTTTATCATCAACACTAAGGTCTATTCTTCTCCCCTGAGTTTTAAGGGTAAGCACTGCATATTCGGTGCGATATGAATTGTATTCGCTTCTCTGCTTCGCCGTCAGTACGCCTGCACCCAAAAGGGTGAAGCAGGCAATAATAACACTGACAAGGAAAAATCGGGAAAGGATTTTTTTCATTTCCTCATTCATTTTTTTCTTCATACTCCTTCAGTATTTCGCTAAGGGCAGTGCCTATACACTTACCCGTATATACTGCCTCTTCAAGAGTGTTGGCATCAGAGCCTACCTCAACTAAAAGAGAGCAGTGTGAAACATTCATATTATAGCTTCTCGGACAGAAGTAAAGAGGTCTTGTTATGCCCTCGTAAAGTTCTTCAAGTTTATTTTGCAAATGGACTGCAAAGGTGAGATTATATCTCCAGTCAGGCAGATTTGTTATGGGATTTCCTTCTTCCTGACAGCCGCTGATAATCATAATCTGTGCCGCCTTTTTGCCTTTTATTTTTGCAGTCGGTTTTATTTTAGTGCCGTCTGATAGCTGAATTGCATCTCTGTGAATATCAAGCACCACCTGAATTGACGGATTGTCTTTGAGAATCTTTTCGATGGTTTCTCTCGAATGTGCATAGGCACCGTTATAGGAATGGTCATGTATAACTGTGTCATGAATAACACCGTAACCCGCCTTTTCAATTTCAGCACAGATTGCCTTTCCTACTCTCACCATATTAACGGCATCACTCTGTGAGCGTGTGCGAAAATCCGTTTCATAAAAGCCTCTGTCGAGAATCTGATAGGTCTCTGTTGTGTGAGTGTGAAAAATCAGCACCGAGGGCTTATCCTTAGTCACACTCAGGTCAATTCTTTCACCTAATATTTTTTCAATGTCAATTCCCGTTTTATTAACATTTTTTACCCGTACCCTGCCGAAGCTGTCGGTAACGCCGTCCTGCTTATACTGCTTCTCCTTTATATTGCCGTCTTTTTTATCCTTAGCGGCAGTCTTCTTTCTGTCTTCAATAACTTTCGCTATATCGGCAGGTGTATCCGTGAAATTTTCTTCAGGCAATGTATTTACCGTTGTGTCTTGTTTAAGGGTAGTTTTTTCGGCGACGGTTGTGCTTTCATATATTTCCGTCACTTCCCCGCGTACAGATGAAGTGAAATCAGGCAAGGTAAAGCCCTGCTGAGGAAGATAGCTTTTTGCGCTCAAAAGCACAGCCTGAGATGTGAAATAAAACAGTGTCCTGTGAAAAAACACCGTAATAACTGCAGCCGCTGTCACAAGCGCAAGATAAATAATTATTTTCATTGGTCTTTTGTTTTTCATCGGTCTTCTCCTTAAAATTTATCTGTATATAAATTTATTCGGAAAAAATCGGATTTATCCCACAATTGACATAATATCCTGAAGTGTCAGCTCAGGCTGAAGAGCCGTGTTTATTGCCATGGCAACAAGATGAGCGGCTCTGTCTATAAGCGTGTCAACCTCCTTCGGTGTGACCATCATGCTTTTATGCTCGTGAAGCTTTTTCATAATACTCTGCTCACGCAGTTCAATTCCCGACTTTTCAAAAACATCAAGAGCCATTGTCACTGCATCCACAACCGTAGGCACTCCGATAGCTATAACGGGTACACCGAGAGTTTTTTCGTTTATGCCTTTGCGTCTGTTGCCCACACCTGACCCGGGAGAAACCCCCGTATCGCACATCTGCACCGTTGTGCCGAGTCTGCCCACATTTCTTGAAGCAAGAGCATCAACGGCAATAACGCAGGCGGGCTTGATTTTTTTTACAACACCCGAAATTATCTCCACCGTTTCAATGCCCGTTTTGCCGAGTACGCCCGGCACAATACCTGCCACACTGCGAAGAGAACCAAGTCCCAGTGTTTCGGAAAGCTCACTGCTTATATGCCTCGTTGCAAGCAGAAGAGACATAACCTTTGGGCCCAGTGCATCAGGTGTTATATCCTCGTTGCCGAGACCTGCCACAAGCACACCGCCTTTTTTCGGCAGAAGCTCTTTAAGCTCACAGGAAAGAATATCAAGGGCATCGGAAAACATATCACTGCCCTGAGTGAGGGACTTTGTTTCAAGGGTAATATATTTACCCTTCGGCTTTGACAGCAGCTTCTCACCCATATCATTGATTATTTCAATTGTTGTTATTTTAACATCTTTTTCCTTTCTGTAAGAGGATAAAACCCCGTCAAGCTCCTCTTTTTCTCTGTATTCCCGTCTTTCTATGGCAAGATCTGTGCGAAAATTCATTTTTTCACCTCAAAACTATTGCATTTTTTGAAAATATATAGTATTATTGTTGCCGTGTGAAAAAAAGTATATCCAAATTTGCAAAAATATCTTGCAAATTTTTCTCAAAAGTGATATGATGTCTTTTGCATGACAGTATTAAGAGGAGGTGTAATAATGCCAAACATTAAATCAGCAAAGAAGCGTGTACTCGTAAGTGCAACAAAGCAGGCTCGCAACAAGTCAGCAAACTCAGCTCTTAAGACAGCTCTTAAGAAGGCTAACGCAGCTATCGACACAAACGCTGCAGATAAGGAAGAAGCTGTAAAGCTCGCAGTTAAGAAGATTGACCAGGCAGTAGCTAAGGGTCTCCTTCACAAAAACAACGCTGCAAGAAAGAAGTCAGCTATCGTAACAAAGCTCAACGCTTCAAAATAATTCAGCTAAGAAGATTCGAGATGGGTTATCCCATCTCTTTTTCTTTTGATAAAGGCACAAGAACACACAAAAGTCATAAACATAAAAAAAGATGTGATTATAAACCATAGATTGATATATATAGTTCAGCGACACAGCATCGAACTGTGTCGCTGAAACTTTTGTGTTTGCCGTTTTTTCGTCCTCTCGCAGTACCACCGTACGGCTTCGGGGTGAAGAAAACAGCATCTTGTACCTTTCTCAAAATTCATCTTTTTCTTTTTTGTTTAATCTGTTATCACATTATTTTCACATAAGTCTGTCATAATCATAACAAGGGAATTTTTTTCCCAAATATTATGTATATTTATATAAAGTATTAAATATGGTAAAATCATTGATATTTTATGTAGATTATGCTATTATTACTTTAAGTATAATTCGGAGGACCCTGTGATGAAAAAAAGATTATTCAGACCTTTAATATTTATGACCCTGATAATGAGCATCTGCTTTGCTTTTAATCTGTCAGCAAATGCAAAAGAGCTGGTTTCAGGTGACTTTAAATTTGATGTTAACGGCACAAAAGCAACGCTTGTATCCTACACGGGAAAGGCTACCGAGGTGACAATCCCCTCAAAGGCAGGCAGTGCCACCGTAACGGCAATAGGCCTTGAGGCTTTCTGGAAAAATAACACTATGGTTTCTGTTACAATTCCCTCAGGTGTGACATCAATAGGCGATGCAGCCTTCAATGAATGCTCCGCCCTGACAGAAGTAGTCATTCCCTCAAAGGTGACGAAAATCGGTGAAGGTGCTTTCTGGTTCTGCACCTCTCTCAAAAGTGTTGTTATTCCCAAGAGCGTCACCGAAATCGGCAACAACGCCTTTAAGGGCTGCAACGAGCTTACGGCGTACACCGTAAAAGGCTCCTACGGTGAAACATATATAAAGAGCCTTGACTATGTAAAGCTCGCCTACAGATATGCCACATCCTTAAAGCTCAGCGACAGCACTGCCACTCTTTCAGTGGGCGGCACTAAAGCACTCACAGCAACACTCAGCCCCACGCCCCTTTACAATGACGGTGTTACATATAAATCGGCAAATGAAAAAATTGCAAAGGTTGACGCCAACGGCAAAATAACGGCTACAGGCGCGGGTACTGTCAAAATCACTGCCACAGCAAAAGACGGCAGCAAAAAGAGTGCCACATGCACCGTAACGGTCAACCCTGCCAAGGTGAAGAACTTTAAAGCAGGCAAGCTGACAGTTTCCTCAGCAGAGCTTCTCTGGGATAAAGTGGCAGGCGCAACAGGCTATAAGCTCTATAAATATAATGAATCAACAAAAAAATGGGTGTGCATTATGACTGCCTCAAAGCTCACCTATACAGATAAAACCGCAAAAATAGGCGAAACAGCCAAATACAGAGTGAGAGCCTACACAAAGCTGAGCGACAAAACCTACTACGGCTCCTACACCTCAACTCTGACAGTTAAAATGCCTGCACCCGGCACAGTTACAAAGCTCACTGCAGCCGCCTCAACAACCTATGCTAAATTTACATGGAGTAAAGCAGACACTGCAACAGGCTACAGAGTTTATCAATACAGCCCCTCAAAGAAGACCTTTGTCAGAAAGGTGTCAACCACCTCACTCAACGCAACAATAAAAGGTCTCAAGGCAGGCACCGAATATAAATTCGCTGTTCAGGCTTATTACAAGGATTCAAAGGGCAATGTCACCTTCGCACAGCAGCAGCAGGAAATCATTGTCAACACAAGACCCGACGCCGTTAAAACCCTCACCCTCGTCAAGGGCAGTGAAAGCTTCGACAGAGTGAGCCTCAGCTGGACTCCCGTAAGCGGCGTTACAGGCTACGAAATTTCATGTGTACCCGCTAAAGGCGAAACCGTAATAAAGACGGTACCCGGCGCTTCTTCAAAGCAGTGTGTTGTTGATTCTCTCACCTTCGGCACTGAATACACAATAAAAATAAGAGCATATGTCAAGAGAGATTCAGGCACTGCCTACAGCTATTACAGCAACGCCGTAAAGGCACAGACAATTGCAATGCCCGCCACGGCAGACGAAGCATTCAGCAGCTTCCTCGAGGCATATAACGCCACAAAGAAATACGGCGGAAATGCCGCTCTTTACAAATACACCGATATACTTAATTTCAGCGGTGAAAACGCTGACAAATATCAGGGTGTAACATCCAACGCTTTCAAGGCGCAGTCGGATATTTATCTTTTCGATAAGGGTCTTGACAAAAACGGCAAAGGTGTTTCGGATTATATCACTCCCCTTGCAGCCGACCTTGCATTGACAAAAGACCAACTTACAGCAGGCTCCCTTTCATATAAGGGCAATGGCTCAGGCTATGAAATAAGCTTCACAGTACCCGCAGAAAATGCAGGTCTTATAGCTTCACTTATTGACACAGCAGCCATTGAAGGCGCAGTTAAGGATTTCAGCCTTACCTCATGCACCTATAAGAACATAAAGGTTACTGCAAAAATTCAAAGCGGATATATCAGCCATATGGAAATTTCCCAGGATGTTGATCTCAGCTTTAAAATAGGTCTTCGTGCCTATAGCTTCACACAAACAGTGAATACGGTTTACGCATTCATTGAGTTATAAAAAACGATTCCTGCAAGGAGGATTTGATATGAAAAAACTTACAAAATCACTGACAGCTTTAGTTATGTGTCTGCTCATTGCCATGTCAACAGTTACAATGGCAAGTGCAGCTCTGGCAAGAGTTACAGGTCTTAAAGTAACTGCTCTGACCTATAATTCAGCTATCGTTTCCTGGAATGCAACTGCAAACGCAGAAGCATATCAGCTTCAGGTTAATGTAAACGATACCGGCTGGAAAAATCTCAACACAGCCGTTAAAGGCACAACCTTCACCGTTACCGGTCTTTCAGTTGGCAGCACCTATAAATTCCAGGTGCGTGGCTACAGGACAGTTAAAGGTATGCTCGGCTCAACAAGTAAGGAATACAGTGAAAGATACAGCGCAGCCGTAAGCTATACTGCAAAGCTTTCAAAGGTTTCCGGCCTTAAAGCCACAACCGCCTCAATGACAAGCGTTAAGCTCTCCTGGTCAAAGGTAAGCGGCGCAACGGCCTACAATGTGCAAAAGCTGGTTGACGGCTCATGGAAGACCGTTAAAAATGTTTCAGGCACATCCTACACCGTTACAGGTCTTAAAACCAACACAACATACTCCTTCCGTGTCAGAGCCTACAGAACCGTATCAGATGTCAAGAAATACGGCACTGCTTCTTCAACACTCAAATACACTGCAGGTGTAGGCAAGGTTGCTAATGTAAAAATCAGTGAAAGTGACTATGATTCAGCAACTCTCACCTGGTCAAAGATAAGCGGTATCACAGGCTATCAGGTTTATAAATATGACTATTCAAAGAGAGATAAGGGCTGGTATAAGGTCAAGACTATCTCCTCAGCAAGCACCACAAGCTACACCTACGGCAAACTTGTCACAGGCACAAAATATGCCTTCAAGGTCAGAGCTTATTACAAAACAAGCAGCAAAACCCATTACGGCTCCTTCTGCTCAAACCTTTACTACACTCCCCAGCTTGAAACAGTAACAGGTCTCACTCTTTCTAAAATTTCACCCACAGTTGCAACCCTCACATGGAACGATGTACCCGGTGCAGAGGGCTATCAGGTTTATGACTATGCAACCGGCAAGGCAGTAAAGCTGCCCACCGTTAAAACCGAAAAGGCATTCATCTCAATAAAAGACGGTAATGTTTATAAAATCAAGGTCAGACCATACACCAAGAAAAGCGGTGAAACCGTGAAGGGTTCCTTCTGTGAAGCACTCACCTTCTACAGCGCTCCCAAAGCAGCAACAAACTTCAAGGCAAGCGTACTCGACAGCGGTTATGCTAAGTTCACATGGAATGCCGTTGAAGGCGCCTCGGGCTATAACCTCTATGTGAAGGTTGGTGAATACTGGAAGCAGCTTGCAGGCGAAATCACTTCAACCTCATACACTCTTAAAGACACTGCATATCTCAAAGATAACACCTTTGTAGTCAGAGCCTATGTCAATAACGGCGGCACTGCTCTTGAAGGCAAGGATTCTGCAGAATTTACACTCAAGGTTATCACTGCTCCCAAGGTTTTAGCAGGCACCTGCACAGATATCGACATTCAGATTAAATGGAATGCTCTTGACGGCGCAAACGGATATATAGTTGAAAAATATGACCCCAACTCAGGCAAGTGGAGCATTATCGGTGAAACCTCAGAGCCTGAATTCACAGATTACGGCTTTGAAGAAAGAGGTCTTCTTCTGAGAGTTTACGGTGCAGTTATTGACAAAGACGGCACAGTCCTTTCAAAGGGTATTCCCTCAGACCCCGTTTCAGTAACAACAAGCGGTATCACCATCACTCAGGCAAATGCAGCTCAGACTATCACATGGCCTACAAGAGAAAACGCTGCAAAATATAAGGTTATTGTTAAAAACAGTGACAACTACTACGGTCTTCCCGAAACAACCGTAAATTCAATTACAACCGTACTTACACCTGAAACCGTAACAGTGCTGACAATCTGCGCTTACGATAAGAACAATCAGGTTTTAGGCTATGTTTCAGAGGATATCGTATTCAAGACTGCACCTATCACAGTGCTTTCACCCGGCAGTGCAAACTATGACGAAAGTGTCAATGCTCAGCTTCTCTACCTCATCAGTGCTATCAACAACTCAAAAGGAGAAACCGGCAAGGTAACTGTTTCCTCAACCTCAAGCGTAAGCTACTCAACTGACAAGTTTTTCCTTTCAACAGCCCTCGGCACAAGCGAATTCAAAGGCGACAATGTTCAGGGACTTCTCAATGCAATAGGCAGCCTCTCAGCAGAGGATAAAAAAGATCTTGAAGAGCTTGCTCTTTCAAACACTGAAACAGTAAGAGAAAACCTCAGCTTCAACGGCGGCATTGCTAAAAACAGCCAGGGTCAGACCATAAGACTTGCCTCATTCGTTGAGCCTTCAAACAAGAGTTTTACCTCACTTTATGACTGGGAAAACCCCTCAGCATGGAAAAACGGCTTCACAAGTGTAAAAACAACGGCTCTTCCCTCAGGCGGCTACAGATTTGAAATTACTCTCAAGCAGGAAAAATTCGGCAAATCAACCGGCAGAACAAATCCTCTTTATCATCCCTGCTTCACCACAACAGTTGCTTCTCTCGGCTATCTTTCAGGCTCAGACCAAAATCTTGAAAATGAGCTTGCAACAGTAGGTGACACTGTTATTACAGCCACTGTCAACAACAACGGTACTCTTGACGATTACACCATCAATTCACCCTACACTATGAAAATCAACTACAAGGTGAATAACGCTCTTGTCAACAGCTTCGGTATGTATATGACAGGTAACATCATTTCCGAATACTCTTTCACAAGATAACAAAATTTCAAGAGGTACCCTTTATTTAACGAGGTAATTATGGAATATAAGAAAATTGGACATTATGCTGTATTGGCAGTTGTTGCCGTATGGGTGTTCTGCATTTCCTTTGCGGTTTCAATGAAAATTGCCAACAGCAACAACACACCTACTACCCCGCCCCCTGTCATTCAGACTGCACCTAACGGACAGAATCAGAATGTTACAACGCCTACACAAAACAGTGGTGTAACCCTTGATTCAGGAGGAAATAACATAGTTACTCCCCCAACAAACGCCCTCCCTACACAGCCCAATACACCCACAAATAATAATCAGCCAACTCAGCAGGGGCAGCAGCCTACGGCTAATCAGACACCCTCAGACACCGTTAAGGTACCCGGCAGTAAGGCTGAAATAATAAAAACTTATGTCGACGGTGTAAATGCCCTCAAGCAGCAAAAAAACTTCGGTATGTATAAGGACGATAAACTCAACATCGTTATTGACAGCATTACAGGTGGCTCAATAGTGCAGAGCTTTGCAGAGACCATGCTCTCAAACAGCCAGAAGAAGCCCATAAATTACACCTTCCAAAACGGATATGATGCTGCAACAGGCGCCACACCTGCAAGCACAATTGCTCCTTTGGGCAAGCTTGCAAGCATTGACGAAAGCTTCGTAACGAATGCAACATCAACAAAAAATGCCGACGGCGGCTTTACACTTCATCTCGCATTTGCAGATGAAGCACAAACTTATCCCAATGAAACGGCATACCACTCAAATGCGGTTGAGGTTGTTGATGTGGCTTCCCTGGTACCAAGCGGCGCAACCGTAAACTATATGAATATGATGTATTCAGGCACAACAATTGATGCCACCTTTGACAGCAGCGGCAGAATAAGCTATATGAAACACTATCTCAATGTTTCTCAATGTCAGGGCAGCGGCAGTATGAGCATTTTCACAATGAACATCACTCTTCACGGCGATTTTGTCAGTGCATATACTATCACATATTAAAGGTAAAATTTAACTGATTTTTATTGACTTCACACAAAATAAATGCTATAATTAGTTATACTTTAATTGCGGAGGCTCAAAATATGGAAACTTTTAAAAAGATTGCAAAAATCGTGGCTATCATCGTTGCTATTGCAGCAGCTATCGCAGCTGTTTATTTTGCAGTGACAAAGCTTATTGAGAAGAAAAAGATGAAGAACGCAGACGACAGAGAAAACTATGTTTCCTGCGCAAGCTATGACGCAGATTTCATTTCTGAAACAGTGGCATAAATTAAATCATCGGGAAGCTATGACCAAAAGGTCATAGCTTCTTTAAATTTAGGGCATAATATAAAAGAAAAGGAGTGAGTGTATGAAGAAAATATTAGTTGCAGGCGCAGGTCACGGAGGGCTTACAGCAGCAGTCAACCTTGCAAAAAACGGATATGATGTTACGGTTATTGAAGCAAAAGATAAAGCATCTATGGGTCACGACTGGCACGACACCATGAATATGTCCGCCTTTGATATGTCAGGCATCCCCAGACCCTCAAGGGATATGTATATTGAAAGCAAGGCACAGTCCTTCCGCAACCCTGCAGGCACAGTTGTTATTGACCTGCCTTTTGAAAACACCAACGAAGGCTTTTTCATTGACCGCAAGGTGCTGATTACCTATCTCATAGAATGCGCCGAGGCTGCGGGAGTAAAATTCAAATTCAGCCATAGGATACTTTCTCCCCTGACGCAAAACAATAAGGTAAAGGGGCTTAAAATCACTGACGGAGAAAGCACCGAAGAGCTTTTTGCAGACCTTGTTATTGATGCAGCAGGACTTAACTCCCCCGTAAGAAAAAATCTGCCCGTTAGCTGCGGAGTGCAGCGTACCATAGAGAGTAAAGATGTTTTCCACGTTTTCAGAGCCTATTATAAAAACACAACGGGTGAACTTACAAATCCCCCCGTAACAATTAATATGTTTCACATGAACAGACCCGGCATCGACTGGACTATTACGGAAGATGATTTTGTTGATGTGCTTATAGGCAAATTCGGCTCGGCAGGGGTACTGACACAAAAAGAGGTTGACGAGGCTCTGGCAAGTTTCAGAAAGGACTATCCTTTTATCTCCCAAGAGGCTGTGAGAGGCGGTCAGTTTGCCGATATTCCCCTGACAAAAATGCTGCCAATGCTTGTTTGTGACGGTTATGCTGCCGTGGGCGACAGTGCAGGTATGACAATTCCCCTTAACGGCAGCGGAATTGTGCTGAGCATGAAAGCGGGCAGACTTCTTGCTGATACGGTGCTTAAGGCAAAGGGTGCCTACACCAAAAAGGAGCTGTGGGGCTATCAGTATGAATATTTCCAGAAACTGGGCAAGGAGCTTATCCTTATAAGTACTCTGAAAAACTTTTTCACCTATGTTGATGCAAAGCAGGTTGACCTTCTTGCAGAGCGTGAAATTCTCACGGCAGACAACCTGAATATTTATAATGGCTTCCCTCTTACTCCTGAGCTTGTGGGCAAAATGCTCTCTACCGTGCCCTATCTTTTAAATCTTATCCCTCCCCTTTTCGGCACATTCAAGGGCTACCCTCTGCTGCCCCTTGTTAGCAAGGCAATGCCCAAGGAATATGACGAGGAAAGGGTTAAGGCATGGGCAAAACTATATAGTAAACTGTAATTATGATTAAAGCGTGCGGGAATCCGCACGCTTTCTCTTTATTTATCCTTCGGTTTTGCAAACAGACTTGCTGCAAGTCCGCACAGCACTGCCGCCATAATTCCCACAGAAGCCGAACATAAAGGCCCCTTGATTACTCCTAAAAGACCTTCTTCAGCCACCGCGTCACGGGTACCCTTTGCAAGAATATATCCGAAGCCGGTTATTGGTGTTGTGGCACCTGCTCCTGCAAACTCGGCAAGGGGTTCATAAACTCCCACTGCACCGAGGACTACCCCCAGTACAACAAAAAGCACGAGAACCTTCCCCGGGGTCATCTTAGTGAAATCAATGAGAAGCTGACCGATTACACAAATTAAACCGCCCACAACAAAGGCTTTAAGCAAATCGAGAAAAAACTCCATATCACTTCACCCCGAGCTTTCTTAGAAGGCATTTGCTGTTTTTTGCAGTGCAGATAAGCACCACCGCCACAAGACCAAGGCTGACAAAGCACAGTGCTTTCTTAACATAGTAGAGATATTTTGAGCATTTTATAAGGCAGATAATACATTTGAGCGTTCTGAATAAATCCATAATCACACCCCCTTTTTGATGTTTACCAGATGGGCAATTCCCGGAATAGACTGCCCCTGCAGCGATGAAGTCGGCGACATAAGCGCACCCGTAGCAATAAAAAGAATATTTTTATACTTGCCGTCACGCATTGAATTGACGATATGTGAGCAAAGTACACTGCCGCTGCAGCCGCATCCCGAGCCACCGGAATGAACATCCTGCTTTTCCCGGTCATAAATCATAAGACCGCAGTCCTTATGCACCGAGGAAATATCAACTGAGTTTTCACGAAGCAGAAGCTCATATAAAAGCTCACTGCCAACACTGCCAAGGTCACCTGTGAGGATAAGGTCATAATCCGTGGGCTTTGTGGCGGTGTCAGAAAGGAAGTCTCCAATGGTTTTAGCAGCAGCAGGGGTAAATGTCAAGAGAAAACCATAAAATTTTTCAAAACCTCAAAAGTGCCTATTTTACTGGGTTTTTGGCACTTCAATTATGGGTGCAGCTATGGGGTGGTTGCAATGAAAGGAAGACTATAACGGTTATTTTATAGACAGATTTATTGAAAGTGTTGCAAAATGAAAAAGAGAGGCTGTCGTCAGACAACCTCTTAAATGTCACCACTTCACTGTATAACAAATAACTCCTTGAATCAGTTTAGTGCCGAAGCAGGGAGCTTTTTTACTTTGAGCAATATTAATTATTATTACAATTTTATTTATCACCAGCAACCGTAAAATTTTTATTCCCAGTTTTTTAGTCTATACTCCTTATAAACAATTATATAAACATTATCGGTTTGTCAACTTCAATCTAATATATATAAACAGTCTATGGTCTGCGGATCCTCTCTTCCGTCGTAAAACTTATCAAGCACTTTTTTAAACAGTTCGTCACCTGTAGCCTTATAAAACAGTGTCATACTCGACTGTAGTTTCATATTGTCAGGGTACCCCATAACTTCAAAGGGATTGCTTGATTTGCAATCCAGAAGAGCACGGCATATCTCTCTGAACTTTTCACCAAGATAGTGATCGTCATAGTATGCTTTTGCCTCTTCTGCGTTTTCTATTCCGTAATATATTGCCTTATCACTACTACCTAAAACTTTTAACTGAGGGAAAATGTACCATATCCAATGAGATAATTTTCTCTCGTTTTTAATTTCTCTCAGAGCCGTATCATAATACAGCTTGTGTTCATAGTAGTATCGTTCAATGCGATAATCTTCTGCTTTCATTATTAAAAATTCTCCGTAACTTTCGTAGTTATTTTCTCTGCATCTGCAAAAACAAGACCCAATAAAAGTCCCGTTATCAAAAGGCTATCTTTGCCATAAGATAAAATGGGTGCACCTACATATATTCGACCAAAAACGATACCAAAATTCATAAGCACTGACGAGACATAGCTTACACCAAATATGCTGACAGCCGCAAGCGATGCTACGCAAACTCTGTCTTTATTTCTGAAAGCTTTGATAAAAATACTTACAATAAACACGGTAAGCACCGCAAGCACAAAGATACCTGCTACATATCCAAAATATCCTGAAATACGCATAAGATCAAAGTCACTGATGAGGGTTTCAATTTCGCCGAAATTTTCACTTTTACCGAAGGGTTGCAGAGTTCTTAATACGCTCTCAATACGAACAATGATATGCCCCTCTTCGAATTCAAAATTGATATAATCATAAACATTAGCGAAAATAAACCAACAGTCAAACATAACGGCCACAACGGTATGAATGATATTTGTAATCTTTATACGTTTGTCTTTTATCGAGCTTTTCAGACATACGAACAAAGCTATCTGCAACGTAAAAATGAAATACGGCTCTATCTCACCTGCATTCTTAATAATAAACACCGTACCTGCAAATATGTACATAAGATTGTGAAAAAGCGATTGTGTACAGTAATTAATGTAATACTGTGCTAGGAAATATACCGTTATAAAGCCACTTATCGGAGCAGCATAAAAGTCAAAGAAATATAAATCAATAAATCCTGAATCCGAGCAACATAAGCTCAGAAGAATGCTTCCCGCACAAAGATATGGTATATATTTTTTGTCGAACCTATCTCCATAGCGGAATGCAATAATCACACCACACATAAAGTAAATAATTTCTGCAAATATGTTGGTGAAAAAAGATAACTCAACATCTCCATGATAACGAAAACGGTAACTAAGTATATTACAAAATATTTCTGCACACAAAAAGAGCATTATTGTGCTTGCAACGATGAACTTGTTCTGACTATAAATCTTTTTTATTGTTTTCATTTTTACATTCCTCAAACATAGTTTTTTTGCTTACGGTTCAAAATAATTCAGTGATTATTTTCCTGTGCAAAATATTTTTTTATTCCTACACTGTAGATACGGAACGGTCCCGTGAAGTTTCCGTTTATGTCCAAATATGTATATAATATCACTTCTTCGTCATGTTCCATTCCGAAACCGCCTTCATCACCCCAGTATCTTCCATCAGGTTGAATTTCCCAAAGCACAATCCATTTATCTTCTCTTATTTCAAAACTTGTCCGAAACCTTATTTTAGGCTCTATATACCTCGGAAACACCTCTTTTACCCAGAAGTCCTCCTTCACGATTCCAGGAAAGTTGTGAATGTTTCCCGAAGAATCCACGATTGTCTTTCTGGTTCCTCTATTTTCATCCACATAAATTATTTCATCTCTTCCGAATGTAACAAAATCCGTAAGATATATTCCTTCTTTTAAATAATGCTTTTCTGACATTTCAGTTCATCTCCTTATATAAAAGCTATTATGGGCTCGAATTATTCAAGTAGTCGGGACTATTTTATGATATCCCTATTCCGGATAAATCATCAAGAAAATAATACTCTATCTTTTCAATATCATACCCCATACCGGGCACGGGATTTTCCTGCGGTTTAATGTTCTCACCAAAACCATCCGGATAATACGAAGCTATCTTCTCTGAAATAAACCCGCCGTTTTCAAGCTCACATATACTCCACTCAGACACACCCATCCAACCGCGCTCTACAAGAAAAGCTTTTTCTCTGTTAGTTCCGTATATCCATGAATGAGCCGACTCTATACCTCCAAGATAAAAAGCTTCTTCACCGTTAAAGTCATATACAGAAATGTAACAGTCAGGCATAGTCGATCCGTATACCTTCAAAAACAGTTCAGGTATATCATCACTATCAAAATCATATAACCCATAACCACCGTAATTAGTTTCGTCGGGGTATTTTTCACGGCACTCTTTCAAAGTGTCGGTTATTAACGTTTTATAAGCTGCTCGCCAACCCGTAAGTGATTCTTGTGTAGTTTCCTGAATTACAGCTTGAGTTGTTTCCAAAATTGTTTTTTGTGTAGTTTCTTGCTCCGGTTGATTATCTGAACTGCAACCTGTTAAGGAAGTGAAGAAAATGACAATCGTCATTACAGCTATCAATATTCTATACATGTTCTTTGTCATTTTTACACTTCCTTCTAAAAATAGTTATTTCAATCCTTCTGTACATTTGCAGGCATTTGCGTTAATTCTTCTAACATCTGTTTTGTTTTCTCATCGGCACACACAAGATCTGTACATAGTGCTGCACTTGCAAGATAATAGCCGCCACGAAGATATATTCCGTGTATTCTGCCTTTAAAAGGGTAAATAATAAGCATCTTATAGCTGTCGTACATACTGTCACCGGAATCAAATATGGGTACTCTCTCGAGAAGTCTTATTACTGACGTGCCATCCTCAGAAGTATATCTTCTCTTTGTTCCGTCAGCCAGGTCAACGACAAGTTTATTGAGAAAATAGTCCGGAGCAAATGTCTCGTTGCCTATTTTAAAGTCGGTATCTGTACTTGGGCAGTCCTGAATGTCAGTGTAGTAAAACTTATAACTGCCTATACTTAATGTCTTTAAATCCGTTTTTTCATTTTTCATCAACATAGCTAAACTACCTTTCTCTGTGGTGTTTATATAGCAACAAACGGTTTTGAAAGAGACATAAGAAATAACCGTTTTGTTGCTTTTAATTCAATTTACTGAAATTGTTCTTTTTGCATCACCCGTTTAAGATCATTCATCCGCATTAAAACAACATATTATTTTTGCTTTCTTACCTTTCCTGCCACACAATCTTCTTGTTTACACAATTGATCAGATGAACACATATGTCCGTCGCTATCACCGAAAGCAAAGCAAAAAATACAGTTCAAACCGTCGCCACCGCATACCGGACAGTCTACCCAATCATAAGGATTGTAAAAATATTCAAATTCAATCAATTCGTCGGTTTCATTTGTGCCGTTTGTGCATTTCTTACAATCCCCTGTTCCGTCACATTCTGAACACCTTGTTTGGCCGTCCCAATCAGGAACTCTGCCGTCTCCGTAGCACTCGGGGCATTCACCGTCAGTACAATAAGCACAATCTACCTGTTTATAAGTTGAATCAGCAAGATAAAGACAGATATTACCGTCCCACTGCTCTTTGTCCTCTATTAAAGCATAGGAAGAAAAGCACACTTCAAAATAAGAGTTTAAAATTGAATTTGCTATTTTCAAAGCCTCTTCCTTTATCTTGTCATTGTAATTTCCGGTAAGGTTGTATTTCCTGTCGCTTGCGAAGGTGGTACTTGTTACATCTACGATACATCTGTCCGTTTCGGGGTCGTAAAGTCTGAGAAGTGAAGATGTTTCCTGTGATTCTTCATCCTTTTTCAACAAGATTATATTTGCTTTTCAAAAGCTCTGCATAATCATCAATAGCCTGTTCGGGGTACTTGTCAAACGCGGTAGCAAAACGCAGAGAGCATGTCATACCGTCATCGGAATAAGTTTTTTCTTTTGCCCTGATACCGAGGAAACATTCAGTGATGCAACAGCAACCTTTTCCTCGTCGGGTATCAGGGTTGTTGTTTCCTTGAGTGTGGTTGTAGTTTCACTTACCGGAGCATTATCAAGTCCGATTAAACTGATTACAATCAAAATAGCTCCAAAAATAACAAACATTACAACACCGATTTTCATAATTTTATTTTCCATTGTGATTATCTCCCCCTCTTTTATTCTCAATCATTATTCGTTTAAATATCCTTATATGTATTATTCAAAAGCTCCCAAAGCAGTTTTAATCTTATCTTCAAAGGTAGTCACATCGTTCCCATCAACTGAAAGAACGATTTTCTTAAATATATCATAATCGGGTTTTGTAAATTTGAACATATCAGACTGCGGTGTTATGTAACGGACAAGCTTAAGAACATCGTAAAGATTTGTTTTTGTAAACTCATCCCCTCTTGCTGATATAATAGCTGTGAGCATTCCGAGTCTCCAGGTAAGCGCCTTTGCCGCAATTGCATTGAAGTATATACCTGCAACAGGCAATTGTCCCATAACCTTATCAACCGCAATGTCAACAAGTATTTCTTTCATCAGGCTGCCCAGCATAGGCTTCGCCTCGGCAGAGCTTAAAACATTTCGTCCGTAAATTCTTCTTATATCATTTATCATCGGCTCATAGTGTGTAAGAATCACAACAGCATCAACTGCAAGTGTTGCAGGGAAGCCGGCTATACCGCTTATTCCTTGAATAAACGCGTTGGAGCTGGCCTTGCTGCTGACCATTTTCCACACCACATCAAACAGAGCCTCTTGCTTCATTTTATTGGTCTGTTCCATTTTTCGGTCTCCTCTTTTTCCATTTTCATATATTTATACTCATCATTCATTTTCTTCGACAATGCTGCAATGTCCCTGCTCAATCAGTTTTCCGTCCTGGTACCAGGCCGGATTCAGCACCTCAACAGTATCGCCTACACAAATTTCATTCATATCCCATTCCGTGTAATCATTAGTGTTCGATTCATCAAGGACAAGTCTTTTTTCGCTTTCGCAGTATATTGCTGCATAGTCTATGGCCTTCATCAGAAGCTTCATCCACTTATCAGTCTTTTTGTTTTGTGCACAAAGCTTTTGTTGTGTAATTTCACAAAGCTGCTTTGTATCAATATTTTTAACATTATATTCGGTACGGGAGCAAAGCTCTTTTACAATCTTATCGGTATTTTTAGTTTTACCCTCAGACATCTTTTTCAATGAATTAAACATACCGTTATAAATTTTTGCGTTTTCCTTAAAAACAAGGCACCAACCGTTATAGAATCTTTTTTTTGCTCCGAAAAGGAAAAGACTCATAAGCTTTTGCTCCTTTCTTTTATTTAAAATAAATACAGTCGAGTCCGAGCTGTTTTACATTCTGCTGCAACATAGAATTGTATTTTTGCACCGTAAGATCAGACAGTGTTCCGTTCTTGTCCCACAAATCAAAGCATCTTGTACACTCATCATAGATTTCGTTGTATAAATACTTTGCTTTTGAAGAAAGCGTTTTGCCGTCTACGGTGTGTAAAGGATTTTTAAAATTACAATCTGACTCAAGGTATAAATCCTTGAAATATACTAACCTCTTGGACGGATAGGACCAGGAGATTTCATAAACCGGTTCATAATATTCCATATTACCGTCACGGAAAGTCTCCTCATGAGCCTTGAAAAACACAAGCAGACTATCACCTTTTTTTTCAAGGAAAGGAAATCCGAGCTGCATGCGTATATCCATATCATTTTTCACCACGGGATGCCGTGATAATTCTTCTGTAAACTTCAATGCGTCCATATTCATACTCCTTTCCTTGCCATCACGGCGAAATTATCACTTGTCTTCCATGCTTTCATAAAGGTATCAGCATCAACAACGACTCCTCTGCCGTCTGAAATGCCACTATCGTTAAGTATAACCTTCACATTTTCGGGGTCGGTCATATCAATGCCTATTACCTGAACAACGTGATTAGCACGTTCTCCCGGCAAATCAAACAGTTCGGGATTATATAATATATCCACGTTAACACCGCAGATTACTTTTCCACCACTTTCAAGTTCCTGAACCAGGTCATTCATATCAAGGTTTTCGGCCTTCTCAACCTCAAGTCCCATATATTCAAGAAGCTTACCGCAATCGCCTTCACTCACTCGGGCACCGTCGTACCAGCCCATCTGCTTTGAAAATTCAAGCATCTGCTCTTCGGATAAATCTTCGCCCAGAAGCTGCTCGGCAACAGAAATTTCCTGAGTGATAACACAGGACTCATTTTCAAGCTGTCTGTGCCAATGCTCCATAGCTTCCTCATAGTCGCCAACAATTACCGTTTCGTTTTCTTCGATAGGTTCAATATTTTCATTTATCGCGCCTATTTTTTCGAGCCTGACACCCGGTTCAAGCTCAATTACCGTCTCATTTTTTACAGGAAGCTCATTTTCTAACTGTTCAAAAAAAATCTCATCCATAAGTATCTCCTTGTAAGACATTAACAGGCCTGACTGTTGTCTTCTTCATTTTTTAATAATAATTCCGGTGCTTGTTCTGCCATTTGACAATATAAAATCAAGTCCGTGATAATTTTCTGTTTCATCTGTGTGCAAAAGCTTTCGGGAATACTTTCCATAACATTTCCCTGCGAGTCAATTATCCTTGCAATGCAGCTTTCGCACAGCCTTTGTGCCCAACAATGGGTGCATTTGATGTTATACAAATTTCGAGTATCGTAATAAATTTTTCTGAGAATGCTTTCATCCGTTCCGCTGTTTACGTTTCCTATAACAGCCGCATTAGAGGCCTTTTCACAGAAGCCTATATTACCGTTGCACTGTACAAAAAGCCTGACTTGCCCCGGAAAGCAGGAACCGACAAAGCCCTTTATAACACCCAGCTTAACACTTCGGTACTGTACACGCCAGAACCTTTGTTTGTAAAAATCTGCAATAAATCGGTCTTTACTAAAATCAATTTTACTGTAAAAGCCAAAAGCATCTGCTTTTTTTTCAAAAGCTCCGCTTGTTCCCTTTGGCCAGTCTATCATAGTGATAATCCCCGGACGCTTACCGATATTGTTGCGATAGAATTCAAGCATAGGGATAATTTCTGATTCATCGTCAACATTTGCAATAAACCTGAGCTGATTTTCCCACACTTCAGGGTAGGATACTTTTATGAATGTCAGGTTGTTCATTATTGTATCCAGACTTCCGTTTCCTGAAAGAGTCTTTCTGTAAAGGTCGTGGTATGGTCCGTTCACAGTGCAGGTAACGCGCACTTCGGGGTTTTGGCTCAGCCATTCGGCCACCTTTGTATTCAACAGCATACCGTTTGTTGAAATTCCGAAAGTGAGGGACTTATCCTTGATTTTTTCCTTTGCATATTCAACTGCTTTTTTTATAAGATCAAACCGGATAAGCGCCTCTCCTCCATAAAAATCAATGCTTGCGCTGTCGTTTTCCCTGTTACAGCCGATGAAAAAATCAATTGCCTTTATAAGCGTATCCTCGGTCATATCGTCTTTTTTCATCAGGCTGCAAGCAGCACCCGACACAACGCAATAATCACATTTCAGGTTGCACTTCTTTGTTACTTCTAGCAGCAGCTCCGGACACTTTCTGTCGGCAATAAGCTTATATTCTTGGAAAGATTTTCTCCACTCAACGGATTCGAAAGTATCACTTTCAATAAAGCCCTGTGCTTTGAGCTTTTCATATAAAGTCTCACAAAGCTCATTATTCAGCACTGCTCCTTCATCAGCTAATTCAACCGAAATGATACGGTTTGATAACGCTTCATAAGCATATGTCCTGCCCGAAGGTGTCTGAAAAAACTTAACTGTTGTCCTTTTCATAAATGCAACCTCACAATAACTTCTTTAATATCAGTAACTAAGGTGAGAGCCCATAGAGGACTTGGTTTCTGTCTTCTGACAAAATTCTGCACATGAGCCGAATTCATCTTCCTTGTTTTCCGGATTCAGCTTTTCCTCAACACTGAGCTGAGCAATTTTTTCCTGCTCAAGCATCTTCTGACGGTAATATTCTTCCATATCCTTGTTGCCTGTGGTTTCGGCATTTTCAAGGTTTTCGGCATAGCCGTTTGTTTCATTGGCCGCTGTTGTTGATCTTTTCAGTTCGGGTTCATAAATTTCAAATTCGTTATTCATCTTAATATCCTCCGTTAATTATATTTACTTTCTAAATTGTCGATTATCTTTTCGGCTTTAGCTTTCTCCGCTTTGTCGAGCAGCTCTTTATACCTGGTAGTTTCACCGTTCTTTTTCAGTTCTTTTTCCGCCTCGTATCTCCACTCACGTTCGGAATAATCAAGCTCGCCGCCGTATCTGGGTGCCCCGTGAACTGCTTTGTCCGTTTTCAGTTCAGCGAGTAATTCATCTGTTTCGGCTTTGCTTTTATCCATTCTTTCAGAAAACTGCTCATACCACTGCTGACTGTCCTGCTTTACAAATTCCTTGCGAACCTCATAAAGCTCACCAATTTTCGCATCATAGTATGCTTTCATATCCCTATTATCTTCAGCCAGAGCATCCAGTGAGTTTCTCGTGTAGTACTCCAAAGCCTTATCAATCTCTGCTGTGTTTTCGAACTGTTCGTTAAGCTCCGTGATTTCAATGTTTTCTGCAATCATTTCTTCAGGGTTATTATAATCCACAGTTCCACCTCCTTTTATATTGTTTCCCACGGAGCAGGTATCTTCACCCAGGCTGCAGCATCGTCTTCGTCGCCACAGATGATCGCATTGCCTTTTTCCAGTGCAGGAATGATGTACTTCTGGTCGTCACGGAATGCCATACAGGAAGCCATAACTTCCTGATCATCAGGTGCGGTTAGACGGTGAACTATTTTGTAGTTTGTGTTTTTAATTGCATCATCAATAAGCCTTGTGGGAACCTGGTCAACCACAATAAAGCCCTGACCGTAGCCTCTGACTTCAGAGAGCATATTTCCGAACAAGTCGGCTGCTGCACGCTGAGGATTTCCGTTTGTTAATCCTCTATCAGGCTTCATAAGCACATTGTGAGCTTCTTCAATAAGAGTCAGATGCATAAGCTTGTTTTTCTGTGCCTTTTTGCGATATTCATCGTCATGATTGTAGCAGGAAATACGGTATTCATACAGTGCCTGCATAAGCATTGACATAATAAGCGCCTTATCCTTACTGCCCGACAAACGGCTGAGATTAATAATTACATTCTTTGAAAACAGTTCATCAAAATCAACTGATTTGAACACGTTGAGTATCTTCCCTCTTGTTCCGCGGCGAAGATATTTGAAGCGTGTCAGAAGAACTTCTGTCAGATTATCCTTATTCTGCTGGAAATATTGTTTTTTGCTCATTATCTGAGAAGCCATCATTTCCATATCGTTAACTCTCGGATAGCTGTCCATAGGCTCTACAGCACCTTCTTCAAGGTCACGGTTGAGAACCTCTGCCACATCACGGATGGTTTCATATGCAGTTTCTTCAATCAGAATGGGTACAACATCCTCAGCAGGCAAACAGGAATTGAGCAATGTTATAAAGGTTTCACAATGCTGAAGCAGATCAACCTTTACACCCTTGATTGAAGCGGGCTCAAAGGGATTGATATGGAGCTGTTCCATTTTCACACCGTCTAATTCATCAAGACCCGGCATATAAATCTTAAACTGCTTCGCTTCGGGCAGCTTCTTATTCATTTCAATTGCCCAACGCACATAATCGTCCTTGGCAGGTTCAACTACCATAACAGGCACATCACGGTCCAGTATTTCGCTGAGAATACGCTTACATGTGGTTGATTTACCGCTACCGGTGCTTCCTGCAACCAAAGCATGCCTTACAAGAGAATTGGGATCAATATCGTATGTATTGGACTGAATAACACCCGTATCAACAATGTGACCGAAGGTTATTTTGTCATTTTTCAGCTCTGCCGGATTATTTGCAAAGCGCACAGCTGTTTTAACAAATCGCAATCCCGGAACATCACGCCTCGGAAGAGATGTTGCAAGGCTTAACTCTTTAGTATTTATAGGAGTTGAAAGATACTGATAATACTTGCCGAACAGATGCCACTGCTGTGCGTCAAGGTCAGCAACCTTATCAGAACAAGGAAGCTGTGTTCTTATCATCGGTATCATATCAAAATTATTCCTAACAATATCAATTGCATTGGATGTCTCGCTGAGCATATGTAATCTGATTGGCTCAAAATATGTCTGCTCGCCTGAATAAATCGAACGCAGCATACCGGTAACTGTCTTCACGTCAATAGGTCTGTTACCCATGACGTAAATACCTGTGTTCCAGAATCCGAAATTTCTGCCGTCATTGAGTCTTTCGATGTGGTGCTCAAGTGAAGTTTCAGCGTATTCAGCAAACTTATCAAGATACTCGTGATTCATTGAAGCACTACCGCCTACCTGCATTGGTTTGCTTAAATTATTTGTAATGGTGTTTGCGACATTGTTACCAATCATAGCTCCTACACCACCCTGACCGGCAATAGCACCACCAATACTACCGATTATAGTACCAAGCAGGTTGATACCCGCCTTTTTTCTCTCCTCAGGATCATAGGTCGTAGTGTTGCTAGAGCTCTCACTTGTTGTAAGCTTTACGGCTGTATGGATTTCGCTGCTTAATTTTCTGTGCTTTGAAATTATATCTGACATTTCCGCATCTTTGATAGGATCAGCGATTACGAGCATGGCGTAATCCTTTTCATCGCCGTTCACATCGCGAATACCGAAAGCGAGTTGGTCAAGTGTCTGCAGAAAACCTTTCTTTTCAGTTTCCTGAAATGACGGAATACCAGTAACAGCACCGATTGAATTCATGCTCTGCATTGGTGCGATGATTTCATCAAGAACTTCAATCTTTTTTTCCAACACCTTAAGTCCCATGCCGGGCATAGATCCGAATGATGCCTCCCTTAACTGTTCAATGGCTTCAGAGGCTGAAACATCCTGCGTATCCGTAGATGCACCGAGGAAGAGTTTTGTTTTTCCTTCATATCTTAAAAGAAGAAAATACAAACGGTATTCCCATGCGTGAAGACTGGAAAGAACCCCCTGCCATCTTGAAAGCAGGTCATAGTTTTCGTTGTCGTTCGGGTGAATGGGTAAGCGTGTTATCTGCATCCAGTTAATCTGTCTTTTGTTTTTCACACTCCAGCCGCCCTGCTTTGAATAAGCATTTGCAAATCTCATATCCTTTGCATCGCAAAGATAATTTCTTTCAATAAGCTGCTCTAAAAGAGTCTGATAAAACTCGTTAGGTACGGTTATGTCAAGGGGTATCTTCTGGTCCTCAAGGTTGGGCGGTTCCGGTACTTTCATAAGTTTTTCTAAAATATCTTTAACCATACTTTTCATCTCCTTTATGTGATGTTTTAATTATACTGTTTAATCTTATTAAAAACTCAAAACGGCTTTTTTAGGCTGTGAAAGGGTATTTTTAGTCTTCGTAATAGAACACAGCACAATTTTTGAAGGTCTTAGGATTTAATATTTGGTCTTTGACCTTGGTTTTTTTACTGAGCATAACATCTTTAAAAATACAATCGTTACACATATTGCTCGAATAATTAATCTTTGAGAAAGCATTTGCACCGATTTCTTTCAGTCCAATGGGGAACAATACCATGTCTGAATCCGTTTTTTCTGAACCAAATGTTAAATTCTTCAGTTCGTTACATCCTGCAAATGCACCTGCATTAATTTTTTGAATACAATCGGGGAATTTAACACTTTCAAGATTTTGGCAATAGATGAATGCGTTCATCGGAACCTCTTTTAAACAACAGCCTAAATCAATACTTTTTAAGCTACGACAATTTGAAAAAGCAGCTAACCCTAATTTTTCGATATTTTTACTCATCGTTATTTTTTCAAGTTTGCGACAATTAAAAAATGCCTGATCTTCTATTATAGTGACCGTATCAGGGATAACAACAGAAGCCAATCCACTGCCGGCAATAGCACCCAAAGGTGTGTTCGGGTTAACCAACCAAGGACTAACCTTATTGAAAGCACGTTTTCCTATTGCTATAACTTTTCTTCCTCTGATTTCTGACGGAATTACCACATGACTTCTTGAGCCTCTGTATTTTACAATACGATAACATCCGTTTATACTGTCAATTTCAAATTCTTCCTCTGGAGTATTTGTTGCTTCCGAGTTATTATGTTTGCCGTTATCTGTAATTATAACAGGCGAAGCTTTTTTCGCAACAACCAAAACATCGCCTTTCCTTATTTCGGCGATAAAATCTTCAAACAACAGCCCAACTTCATCACCACTTTTAGCAGACTGAACATTATTTCTGCCAATGGCAATTCCTCTGACCATTGAAGCGGCAATTTTATGGGAGTCCCTGCAAAAATAAACGGTATCACCGACCTTGATTGTTGCATTATCCGGAACAACAGTAAGAACAGCCTTTCTGTTTTTTCCGTCAAGGACAAGAACATCGTTTACAACAAAGTCACCTTTTTCCAGCATCGGTACAATAGGAGACGGCGGAGGCAATGGTTCATCATTTTTTATTTTTTCAAACACATCACCCACGAGAATATCAAAAAGTTTATCGCTAATTCCAATGGTTACCTGTTGACCGGCATAAGCCTCTTCAACTGTAGCTCCTTCTACTATAATTGAAAGCACTTTGATACTGCCAAGCTTTTGTCCGTCACGCAAGACGTCCAAAACATCACCTTCACAAAGCTTTTCGCCCTGAGGAATCACCGTTGTGTAAGTACCAAGTTTTTCTTTATTATTGACTCTTTTTACAACGAACTTTTCTTCTTCCTCGAGTATAGGTTTCGGCACAGGCGTAACCACAACAGGTGTTTTTGAAAGCTTACTGTAAACAAGACCCAACGCTACTGTTTCCTGCGGTCTTACTATGGGGATAATCCTGTTGTTGTCTTCAACGATCTTCTGAAGAGATACATCGCCGAAATCCTTTGATTTTCCGGAAAGGATTTCATTTACAAAATACCACTGACTGTGACCGCCTGTGAGAATTACAAGGTCAATATCACCTGCATCCATTTTCCCCTGTTCGATGCATCCGTTGATAAGCTGAACGAATTTACACAGATACTCCCTTGCCTTATTCTCAAAAATATCACGGTCAATGCAATAGTCCACATTATCAATTTCAAAAGCTTCAAGCACCAGGTTAAGCTCACTGAAAAATTCCACCTTGTCATTTGCTTTTAATGCGGATGAAATCATTGTTTCTTTCCAGGTTTTGAACTTGTCTATACCAACTCTTTTTAAAACAAACTCGCTTTCCTCTTCGGGCAGACAGTCTTTTATGTGGTTTCTGAGTATCTCATCAACCTCTTTGCCACCGAACAGAATATCACCCGACAGAGGCCAGGTACAGATGATTTCTGTTTTTTCCTTCTTAATATAATATTTGCTTAAGACAAGGTCTGTTGTTCCAGCGCCCATATCAATGAGCAATATGTTCACACTTTCGCTGTCATTAAGATATCCGTGCTTTTCAAGGTAATCTCTGTTCTGCACAAGCACGGCACTTATTGCCGCCTGTGCCTCGTCCATGCCCTCTACGTTCGGGAAGCCTGCCTTCTTCGCCGTTTCAAGCATAAACGCCTTGGTCTCCTCGCTCCATTTAACAGGATAGCTGACAAGAGTCTTTACCTTATCATCAGCCTTTCCGAGGTGTCCGCTTTCGCTTTGCTCATTATAACTTTTTGCAAGATACGAGAAAAATTCTGCTGTAAGCTCCCGTGCCTGTTGCTTTTTCTCTTCTTCATCGCTTTCAAGCTCAATCTTGAAATTCTGATGCATAATCATTTTTTTACGGTTAACCTGTGCATCGTAACCGTAAAATCTTGTACCCTGGCTTTCCTGTATCAGTGTAGGTACCATTGTGTTGCCCATGTTGAATGTAACCGAATCAAAATGAGCTGTATCACCTATAGGTACTCCATCCTGATATCGTTTGACTCTGATTACAGAGGTGCTTGTACCAAAGTCGATTCCAACAATTCTTTCTGCCATTGTTTTATCCTCCTCATATCTTGTTATAGAATATGATAATGCATATGTTCCAAAATTTTTTATTTTACCATTTTCTGGCAACGAAACATCATAATTATGTTATTTTTCTATCTTTTTTCCTTCGTGAAATTTTTTTATCTTGCTTACAGCTTCTTTATAGCACGCCTCCGAAATCGGCAGCTCCTCGCCGGAAAAAAGATGAACTGTGTGTTTCGTTTTATCTATTTTTTTAATATGAAAAGCATTTACTATGTAACTCTTGTGAACACGAACAAAACAATCGCCGATATCCTGTTGATTAATTTTTTCTTCTAATTGTGAGAGTTTCGCGTAAACGCTGTCTTTCTTGCCACCACCGGTTACGATATTCACATATTTCATATCGCTTTGCAGATACAATATGCTTCTGACGGGGTAACACCATAATCCTCTTTTTGTTTCATGTAAAAACACATTCTTACTGCTTTTATATTCGTTTATTATGCAGTTCAAAAGCTTTATGAAACTTTCTTCATCCTTTTGTGAAAGAAAAAAGTCATAGGGTCTTGAGTGAAGCATAGGAAACAAATCGCATTTATCTTTTTTGTAGTAGCAAATATAACAATTAGGGTTTGATTCTGCTATTTTGACACCGATTTCTGATAAATTTTCACAATCCAAAGAAATAAATGCAATACTTACGGCAGAAACATATTTACTTGCCTTTTCGTATGTTGCATTTTCAAACCAAAGCACTTCCAATTCAGTGTTAAATACAACAGTGTATTTAACAAGCCAACTATGTAGCTTATTTACGCTGTTTTTATCCGAATCGAAGAAAGCAATATACATAAAAAACACCTCACATCAAAATGTTTCACAAATATAATACCAATAATTCTAAGATTATGCTGATTACTGACAATATTTTTATCTTAATAATACCAAATAAAAGCAAATATAGCAACAAAAAAATCCGATAATCAAACATTTTTTTGATTATAATTGACAATTTTTTTAACATGTAGTAATATTAACAGTATAGGTAGATTGATTTTTTTTGCTCTATTAAACTCAATTATACACACAACAAATAAATACACAATTTGAAAGGATACTGTAAAATGGATTTTTATTCTTTATACCACAATATGCGCAATCTCAATACCCTGGTTGATAAATATCCGCAGGGCAAAGCCACTCAAAAAGAATTACTTGAATTAACAGAGCAGATTTCAACAAAAAAATATCGTGTTGCCGTAATTGGTGAATTCAAAAGAGGAAAATCTAGTCTCGTCAATTGTCTGCTCGGTACGGAAATTTTACCGACAGATATATTACCTACAACCGCTGTTATAAACCGCGTCATATATGATACCGAACAAAAAATCGATATCCATTATAAGAACGGAGAAAAAGAAATCAGCACAGTTGAATCACTTGCGAAATATGCGACAAAGCTTGATAAAGAAAAAGAAAAATTTGCCGAGACTATAAAAGAGATCGTTGTACATTATCCCTCTGTTTTAGGCCAGAACAACTTTGAAATAATTGATACACCGGGACTTAACGACAACGAAAAGATGACAAAAACAACCTTTGAGGTTTTTGATAAAATTGACACGGCAATAGTTGTAATTTCAGCAACCTCACCCCTTAGTATCAGTGAGCAGGATCTGATCTGCAGCCTTATTGAACAAAAAGATATATATCACCTGACTTTTGTAATAACATTTATCGATATAATATCCGATGAAATTGAAGAACAGGACCGATTAGTCGACACCATAAAGAAACGTTTACAGAACGATACATACAATAGTTTTGCAAATAAACATAACGATGAACAACTTCTGAAAAAAGCGCAGAGAATTCTCTGGCAGCCCGATGTTTTTGCAGTTTCCGCAAAACAAGCCATGCAAGGTTTCATAAGCGGCAACAACAATCTTATTGAAAAAAGTCGCTTTAAACATTTCAAGCTCCAGCTTATTGCACTTCTCACTGCAAATCAGGAAAAGGATATTCTTTTAAAAGCAAAACGCATCGGAAAAGAAACCTCTGCAAAATACAGCAGTTGGCACACCGATACCCTCGACGAATTAAAAACAAAGCTTGATGAGGAAACAAATAAGCTGAATCTGGCCACGCAATATAAGAATTCATCTCAGGCAAGCCTGATACAATGGTTGCAAGCAGCGGATAGCTTTATTGAACAGAGAGCCATTTTTTCAGATGAATTAAACGGAAACAAAGCTACAGACGCTCCGCTTGAATTTAAAAATATTTACATAAAACATCTTTCAGCTATCAGAAAAGAAACCTTTACCGAAGATTCCGTCAGCAACGCTATCGACAATGCCACAGACGAGTGCTGTACGCTTGCTAACTGCTATACTCTCCCCTACAGAGAGCTCCTGACAAAAGGTATTGCTAACGTCAAAGAAAGCTTGGCAGACCTTTGCCGAGAAGTTGAAATCAATTTTTCTTACATAAGTAATAGCGATGCTGCATCGGAACCCGTTCCTGATTTCTCTATTGATACCGTTGCGATAAAAAAACAAATCAGTGAGCCTGAATCGGAATGCATTACTGTTATAAACGAGTTTATTTTAAAAGCCTTTGAAGATTATGAGAAAGCCCTCGTTGACTATCTGGACAACTGCAGAGCCACCTTGTTCAGGGAACATATTATAACTCTCGCAAATAACGAAAGTAATATCAATGAATACGAATCTAATATTTGTTCATTTAAAGCACTCATTGAACAGGAAGAGTCTTGTTATCACAACAAACAGGCTGAAGTTGACGAAATAACCCACAACATATTAACACTTTATAACAGAAAGGCGGAATAGTATGAATTGTATTAAATGTAACGAAGTCTTACCGGAAGACGCAAAATTCTGTCTCTTCTGCGGACAACCTGTAGAAAAAGAGGATCTTACAAAAAACAACACTGTATGTATTAACTGCAGAAAAGAATTTGATTCCTCTTATGTTTTTTGTGACCACTGCGGATACAAGCTTATGACAAAAGAGCACTACGGTAAAGAATGCAGTAAGCCTATTTTTGAGGTCAAATCCGTAAAACGGTTTAACGGAAAAAAACTTAAAAATAAAACCGACGGATCACTTGTGTTTTATATAGATCGTATAGAGTTTGTCCCTAAGGTAAAGAATCCTAAAAAAGCATCTGACGAAAACTATATATGCATTATCCCCAAACCAACCATCTATTATTTCAACAACCTGAAGCATCTGCAAAAAAAGAAGCATCTCTTTAAACGATATTCACTTATTGGCGAGGATATCCAAAACGGCGAGGTTCGATTCGGTAAAAGAATAAGAAAGAAGAAAGCAGATGCAATCATTGAAATGTCAAATAAATACAATAACACTCCATAAAAGGCGAATAAGGTGAATACAATGAATAATTTTAAAGCATTGTTGTTCAGGAACATACCCGTTGATAACAACAAGAAGGATTCGCAACAATATAAAAACAAAGCCACCAGTGCTACTCCTCAATCATACAAGCTGTTAACATCTCCCCCAAAAAACGATGATGAAATATATGTTGGTTTTGTCGGTAATTTTTTAAGTGGCAAAAGCACAATTATAAACGCTCTTCTTGGACAGGCAGTTGTCTCGTCTGACATCATTCCTTGCACCCCAGTACTTAACTACATTAAATTCGGCTCAGAAAAAGTAGCTTTTGTTCGATTCAGTGACGAAGAAGATAAAAGAATGAGCTACGATAAGCTTTCAGATTACGTTATTCAGGACAATTCCAACACAACAGAAACGGCAACAACAGTCATGGATATATTGATTTATCATCCCTCCCCCTTACTACAAAACAACGTAGTCTTTGTCGACACTCCCGGCCTGAACAATTGTGAAAGTTGCGACAGCATAACCAAGTCAGCACTATCAATTATAGATGTTGCAGTTATGACACTAAACGCTACCTCGCCTTTCAGCGAAAACGAAGCTGAATTTGTGAGAAATGTAATTTTAGAAAAACATGTAAAAAAAATCATTTTTCTTCTGAATAGAATTGATTGTCTTGAAGAAGAAATAATACCTAAAGCTATAGATTTACTCAAATCAAAAATAGACTGCGCGGTTTTCGTAAAAATAGCTGAACTTTACGGCAAGGATTCCAAGGAATACATGTCGGCCAAAGAAATAATAGGCGAAATTCACCTTTATACTATATCCGCAAGAAACGCTCTGAAAGGAAAAATCAATAATGACTTAACTTTGATATCCGAAAGCGGTATTGATGAATTTGAAAAAGCTTTGTCAAATACCATATCCGACATTTTGAAAAACAAACTAATATATAAGGAGAGATAAAAATGGAAAATATAAACAATTATATTAACTACCAATCGATGATAACATCAGTTGCCACAGGGCTCAAGCAGGTCAGCGGCGTTTGTAATCATGTTTCAATGAACGCTCATGTTGAAAGTCTGAACCAACTGCAGAAAAAGCTGAGCAATCACACCTTTTCGGTGGGCATTATGGGTGAATTCAGAAGAGGCAAAAGTACAGTAATCAATGCTCTTCTCGGGCAGGCAATTGTCCCCTCTGACATCGTACCATGCACCGCAACACTCAATTACATAAAATGGGGTACAACCAAAAGAGGTGTTGTAATTTTCAGGGACGGCTCAAAGAAAGAGGTCAGTATTGACGAGCTTTCAAACTATATAACAAAAATTACCGTCGAAGCCGAAAAAATGGCGGAAACAGTTAAAGATGCAGTTGTATACTATCCCTGTCCGTTTTGTCAGAACGGTGTGCAGATTATTGACACCCCAGGTCTTAATGATAACGAGATGATGACAGCCATTTCAGAAAATGTCATTCCTACAGTTGATGCAATTATAATGGTTCTTGTGCCTGACTCGCCTTTCAGCATGACTGAGGCTGATTTTGTAAGAAATAAGGTTATGACAAGTGACCTTGGAAGAATAATTTTTGTTGTAAACAAAATCGACATTATTGACGAAGATGACAGACCAAGACTTCTGAATTCCATCAAAGAGAAAATTAAGAGCAGTGTTCTTCAAAAAACAATTGACATCTACGGTGAGGATTCAGAAGAATATAAATCAACAATAGAAAAAATCGGTGATATCCGCCTTTACCCCGTATCAGCAATAAAAGCTTTAAAAGGAAAGCTTAACAATGACCTTAAGATGATTGAAGAAAGTGGTTATAATGAATTTGAAAATGCACTGTCAATTCTTCTTACTGAAGAAAGAGGTATGCTTGAGCTTATTCATCCGATAAATCAGCTTCTGTCAAAGTCAAAGGAAGTTGTCGAAAACATCAACACAAGATACAATGCACTCGACATTCACGCAGACGAATTTGAAAAAATTCAGCTTGAATCAATTGAAAAAATCGAAAGCACAAGAGAGCAGAAAAAGCTCGAAATCGAAACACTCAAATCAAAGGGTAACACATTATATAATGAGCTTTTGCCTAAGGCTGAAAAAATTTATGACTCAATAGAAGAAGCTCTTAAGCAGGATGTTGAAAAAATTGACTTTTCCGGAATTAATCCTGATAACAAAGCTCAGGTTCAAGGCTTATGCGATAAGCTTAACAAGCAAATTTCCTCCACAGTTGAAAATACTGTCAACATTCATACAGAACGCTTATACGGTGAAATATGTACAAGACTCGGCACCGATGTGCAATCTATGGAAAAAATTAACACAGATATATTTGATACAATCGGTGGTATTCACGGAAGTATTATCAAAAAGTCAGGTAACGCAGCAACAATGAATGACATAAGAAAGGATTTGCTTTTTGATGTCGGTGGCCTAATTGCTTCATCATTTGTCGGAGTACCTATTCCTGGTCTCGGTGGGTTGATAGCAGGATATCAGGCACATGGCTGGGGCGGAGCCTTGGCAGGCGGTCTCTCAGGTGCAGCAGCAGGCATTGCAACAATGTTGCTTTTAGCAACTCCCCTCGGATTCAGTGTTCCTCTTTTATTAGCTTCAGGTCTTGCATCAACCTTCGGTGGCAAAGCAGTTGTCTCTTTGATTTTCGGTAGAAAAAACCCTAATAAGGTTGTAAACAATATAAAAGCAGAACTTACCAAAGCAGTTGATTCAGTTGCAAAAGATATGAGAGATTCTCGTTCTGTTGAAATATGGCTGAAAGAAACGTGTGACTCAACATACGGTAGAATTGCAGACGATATCGACAACGAATGGGAAAACACTCTTTCTTCAATGGAAGCTATGCTCACCCAGATAAAAATCGATATTGAAATGAATGCGGCTAATAAAGAAAAAATGCAAAAACAGTTCAAGGGTTATATTGACGAAATTGAACAGGTTATTGCCGATATTACACCCATAAAAGAAAAAATCGTCAATGCATTAAATAAATAAAAAGGAGAGATTTTATGTATAAGGAAATTGAAACTAATACTAATCCCCTTTCGGGACTTAATTACAGCTTTTCAAAATATGTTGAAAAAAGAAAAGCCTTTGACAATAAGCACGTTGACGGCAACGGTCTTCCCGACTATGCCTACAAAATGGACTATGAGCACAGAAAACGTATAGATGCCATTCCGGGTCTTATGAAATTTATGAAAAGATATTGTGCAACCACCGTACCTCAGGCTCTTCAGGAATACAACATGCAAGGCGTTATGGTAGGCCCTGACCAGTTCCCTGAAATTTATAAAATGACCAAAGAGTGTGCCGAAACACTCGGCATCGGCATTCCTAATGTTCTTGTTGTCCCTGCACTTGGCGGAGATGACTTCAATGCTTGCACCTATGCTATGGACGATGTTGAACCGATAATCATAATGACAGGTCTTATGATTGAGCGTATGTCACCTGAAGAATTAAAGGCAATCATCGCCCACGAATGCGGACATATTCACAATCACCACAGCTTATACGGTACTCTCGTAAATATTCTTACCAATACAGGAATCATAGGCCTTCAGCTTACACCCGGCATGAGCGAATTGGCAGCTCTTCTTACAAGCGGTGCTCAGTATGCTATTTCTATGTGGTCAAGAGCCGCTGAGGTAAGTGCCGACCGTGCCGCACTTATCTGTACGGGAGATGCCAAGGTGACCGAAAAAGCCTTATCTAAATTCATGTATAATGGCGCTAATATTTCAAGAACAGTTGAAAGTGAAATCAACATTGATGCACTGTATGACCAGCTGAATATGACACTTAACAACCCAAACCGTATTAATGAACTCTTAAATTCTCATCCTCTTGTGGTAAAAAGAGTTATTGCCGTTAAAGATTTTTCAGAGTGTGAGACCTTATACAATTGGCGTCCCGACCTGAAAACACCCGAACAAACTTTATATTCAAAAAATGAAATCGATGAAAAGTGCAAAAAGTATATCGATGTACTCGCACCGAAAGGAGCAAAAAAATGAACATCAGCGACAGAATAATCATTGACGATAACGAACTGTTTCAGTATCTTGAAGCAAAACTTGATTCGCTTCAGCCCTTCATTTTCGACAGTAAATACAAAACGCTTCTCGGAGACAACATAATTAACAAGCTCAAGGGCTGGAATAAAAACATCCGTAAGCAGAAGGATACTCCCCTGACAGTTGTTGTTTGCGGTGAATTCAAGCGCGGCAAGTCAAGCCTTATCAATGCAATTCTCGGTGAAAATGTAGTTACAACAAATATCACAACCGAAACCATCACCGTTAACCGTATAAGCTACGGTGAGCATGTAAACGAAATCGTTTTAAAAGGCGGTAAGCGCATCAGACTTACAGACGAAGAGCTCTGCTGCGACAAGCTTCAGCATATCATCAAGGATATTCCCAAAAACGACAAAATCACTATGCTCGAGCTCAAGCGTCCTCTTGATGCCTTAAAAGACATCACTATCATTGACACACCGGGTCTGGGCGACTCCATAAAGGACTTCTCAGCAGAGGTTGACTACGCACTGAATATGGCAGACGTTGTAATTTACGTTTTCTCCGTTCTTTATCCCATGTCTGCAAATGAGCAATATTTCATCAAAACTGCAATCAAACCCCAGAAGTACACCGAGCTTATGCTTGTGGGCAACTATTGCGACTCATATGAATCCGTAGAAGACCTCGACAGAATGACAGAGGTTGTGTGTGACAGAATCAAGGATATTCTTCCCGGTGAAAGACCTCTTATGATAAGTGCTCTTGACGAGCGTTGCCGTCAGCTCGGCTCACCCGTACCCAACGAAGCTGTTTCTGAAGTGCTTTATGAAAACTTCAACACTCTTCGCACAAACTTCAACGATATTTTAACAAGCAAACGTGCTGTTATACTCCCCGACCGTATTCAGCGTATGATTAGCTCCATGGTAATTGATTTACAAAAGGATATCGATAGTATTAACCTCGGCCTTTCTATGAGTGCAGAAGAACTCAGCAAAAAACAGCAGGAAGCTATGGAAATGAAAATCGAACACACCAACGAGCAAAACAAAGTGTTTGAAGCTATCGACAATCACATTGAAATCTATAAAGACAAGGCTCTTGGATGGATTAACAGCTTCATTGATTGCATGGAATCCGACGTAAGCAACCTTTCTTCAATGGACATAAATGACATTAAGAAATACTACCCCCTGTTCTGTGTTGATGCTTTACAACAGGCTATATCAAAGTGCTCCGACTATTTTATTGATGCTTTATATACAGAGCTTGAAAAGATTTCTTCTGATGTCACCAAAAAGCTTTCAATGGGTTCAAACGATGAAAAGGTAAGCTTCTCTTTCACTCTTGACAATAAAGTATGGACCACCGGTGATAATCTTCAATTTGCGAATACTATAGCGGGCTCTTACATACCTTTTTATGGTTTAATAAGCCCGGTTACAACCTTTATTGCAGGCGCATTGCGTGAACACGAGCTTAAGAAGAATGCTCCCGATGTAGTCGACAGCATCAAAAAGCAGTACCCTGCTTTACGTTCAAGTGTTGTCCCTGCACTTACAGATAAATTCAAGACAATAGGCGACAATGCCAAAAAGCAATTACTTGAGTATTTCGGTGAGAAAAATGATGAACTTGACGTTCAGCTTAAGCAGTCAGAACAGGTTGTAAGACAGGACAGCGATAAGAAAGCTGAAATTGAAGCTGCCGTAAATGAAATTACCGCTATTCTTGAAACTATAAAAAACGAACTTTCCGTTTAACAGGAGGAATTATATATGGGTGGATTTATGATAGACGGATGCGGTGTAGCAGACAGTTTTTATCCAATCAGCGATGTTGGCACCTTCTACTGCAACTGCTGCCGTAAAGAACAACCGTTTAAACTTATGGAAGTTAAAATGAAAATCAGGGTATTCTTTGTGCCTACAGTTCCGATTAAAACAAAATGGGCAATTGCTTGCCATAAATGCAAAACCGGATTTTATATCAAAGAATATATGAAGGATAGTATTCTTGCAGGCAAAACTAAGGTTGATGTTACATCGGAAGGTGTTCATCTCACTGAGGATGTCGAATTTGTTGATAACCCTGATGCAAACAATCGCTATTTTGAAATACAAACAGAACAACCAGATACATCCGAAAAGGCTGATGAAATTCATCAGCCTGAAATTGCTGATAGTCACACACAGGATACCATCAACACTCTGAAAAAAATGGCCTTAGAGCAAATGGTTGATGAAAATAATGATAATTCAGACAGCACAACCATCACCGTTTTTGCTGAAGATACTGACAGCGAAGATACAGGCAGAGATCCAGATAGCGAAAATGATTCTCCCGGCACCAACATTCCCGCAATCGGTACGGAGTTCACCATTGGTGAAATGAATTTGCCTAGTATGATAAGGAAACAGTGTCCAACCTGCGGTATGTTTTTCAGAGAGGATACTGACTCCTGCCCGATTTGTTGTTGTGAATTGATTGTTAAAGAATATAAAATAGGGAAGGAATAATATGTTGTCTTATATAAAAATTATTTTATCAGTTATATTATTCGGTTTATTTCTTATATTGTTTTTAACACCTGAGACAGTTTTTATCGGCATAGCTCTGTCGATTATTTTTCTCGTAATTTTTTCGATAAAAATTATGAAGAAAATAGCTGCAAAAAAACGCAACGAAAACGCTGCGGACAGAATTGACAAAACTAAAATCGATCACACAGATATAAACGAAGAAAAGAAAAAAAGGAAAAAAAAGGAAAAAAATAAAGTAAAGGAAAAAAATAAAGTAAATAAAGTAAAGAAAGTAAATAATAAGAAGAAAGAGAAAAAAAGAAAATCCAAAAAAACTGATATATCTGCAAACTACTGCAAAAAATGCGGTAAAGAAGTAGAAAAAAACAATATTTACTGTTTCAAGTGCGGACATAAAATAGACTAGTATAACCCTGGCGATAATGCTCTATTAAAACACAGATATTTCATATCTTAAACTGAAATATCTGTGTTTTGTTATTTAGTAATAAGTAAACAGCAACAGCGTGCAGATTTTACTCCGCACGCTGTTGTTTACTGGAACTTCTTTATTCTCCTGTAAAAAGTGGATACACTGATATTCAGCAGATTGGTTGCTTCTTCAAGTGAAATCTTATTGCTTTCATACTTGCGCCAAACTTCATAAAGCTTTGTATCATCAATGCTAATTGACTTTCTGCCCTGATACTTGCCCTCGCTTTTTGCCTTGTTTATACCGTCACTCTGAAGCTTTCTTAAACGCTCGGATTCTCGCCTGAATAAGCGGTAAAGCAAATCATAGCAAGTCTTACGGTTGCTGTCATTAATTATAAAGCCATCATATTCAATATTGAAGCCTGCACAGATTCCGTCAAGGAGCTTCTTATGGACATCATAAGACCTTTTTAACTTTGATATTTCGTTATCAAGATTAACTGCATCAGAAAAGCTTTGCAAATATGGCTTTCTTACATATAAGCGGTCACCGATATACTTTGTATCCGTTCTGATTAACCATTCAAGCTGATTAAGATACTGCATATTGCAATCCTCAAGCAGCTTCCAAAGCTCCTGTCTGTTAGAAGCCGGTGCTCTCTCTGAAATGAAGGTAGGAACAGTATTCTTTCGTATGTATTCCTCTTTTCTCAAATCTAAATCAATTCCGGGAATACCTTGAAACAGAAACGGATCCAAAAGGTCAATAACAGAATAATTCGGTCTGAATCTGTATTCAAACTCTTCGTTCTTCCATAGCTTATATTCAATTTCCGATACAACATACTCTATACCAAGGTCATCCTTAAGGCATATAAGAGCATCAACCTCGTAACAGTTCATTTTTTCACCTCTTTATCAGATTTTCAAAAGATGCTTCGATAATTTTCTCAAATCTGTTTTTTATCATGTGCTTGTAAAATTCTTTTTGTAAGTCCGTAATAAACATAACATCATTATCAATAAATTCGTTTATTTTTTCTATGGAAATACGCTTATATACATTTGCCAACGCTTTGTTACACTCTTCAAATTCGAGGCTATGAATAACATCATAATATGAGCTTTTCTTACCCTTGAGTTTGATTTGTGATGTAGGGAATGTAAATATTCGTTTGTCTGTTTCTTCCTGTGAGCCCATAATCTCTCTCATTTCATCTTCATCTGTCATATTCGGAAACAATGATGAGCCATTATCAAAAATAGGAGCAAGAGTATATTTGTTGTCCTTTTTCAAAAAGCCCCAGTTGGCACCGTGACGGTCAAAGTTACCAAGAAGAGCATCAACAATAAACAATTGCCAGAATGCCTCAATGGTTTCATCAACATTTGTAAGCTTTGAATTATCACGGAGCATTTTCATAATATCCGTATAAGAATACTGATATCTTTCCTTATCCTGGTCTAAAGTACTCTCACCAACATCATTAAAAGGAACGAACTGATAACCGTCCTCTATAAAGTTTTTACAGGCAACAACCTGTTCACCCTTATATGTGCCGAGATAAGTTTCCTGCACCTTAAAACCGAGAAGCTCAAAAATATGCGAACCGATATACTCTGATATATGATTGTTCCTTTTGCCGAACTCCGTTTGCTTTTGGAATTTAATCATATATTCACTGCCGCTGATAATCAGCCCTATTTTCTTTTCACTTCCGCCAAAATATGTATTACTCACTTCGTAGTTTGAAAAATCCATTATAACAACTCCTTGTTATATAGTATAAATTATAAAGATTGTTTTGTCAATAGGGTATATTGCCACATTATGATAAATAATATTATCAATTTTATTAAATATACCCTATTGATAATATTACGCAGACTTCTTATCTGCCTCTTCAACGATTTCCTTATTCATTTCAATATAGTTAATAACATTTTCGTAAGCATCGTTGAACTTAAATTTAATGGTAATATTACCACCTTGGTGAACAAGAATCTCATCAATGAGTTCAACCACCATGGGTCTGTTAAGCTCTTCGATATTGCCGTATTGCTTGAAATGTGAGATGAACTCATTTTCGCTGTTCAGACCTTGGGCGTACTCCTCCGCGGTTTTTGTAAGGCTCTTGATTGTGCTGTCTATTGCTTCAATTTTCTCTGCGAGATTGGCTTTTAACTGCATATATTCTTCCCGTGTGATAACGCCTTGTTTCCAGTCAGGGTACAAATCAAGGGACATTTTTATGCACTTCTCACGCTCGGCAGATTGAGTTTTAATCATCTTCTGCAGATGGGTTGACTCCTTTTTACGCTTACTGCTTTGATTGATAATTTCAAGTATTTCATCGAACTCAATGGCTGTATCAATCATTTTCTGCAAGGTTACAAGCACTGCAGTTTCAAGCTTGTCGATGCGGATTGTGTGATTTGTGCAAGCATCCTTGCTCATTTTCCTTGATGTCATACATCTGTAATAGCGGTAAGTGCCGTATGAATGAGTATTGGTTTTCTTGTTCATAATGCGGTGGCAGTCGGCACAGCGAACAAGTCCCGAAAATAAATCAACCTCTTTTTTGACAGGCGAAGAACGGATATTCTTTCTGAAAAGTGACTGAGCTTTATTGAAGGTATCTTTGTCAATAATTGCTTCGTGAGTGTTTTCAACTACAATCCACTCGTCCTTCGGTATGGCTCTGCACTGCTTGATTTTGTAGCTGATTGTCGTGTTCTTGCCTTGCACCATATTACCGATATACATTTCATTCTGAAGAATTCTGCGTACGGAACTGTCGTGCCACAAGCCGTCGTTGCTCTTGCCCATAGGGTGACGATAATTAAGACCTTTTAACTTTTTGTGCATTGAAGGGTTAGGTATGCCCTCATCATTCAGAGCTTTTGCAATACCGATAATGCCTTGACCTGCTATAAACCTCTCAAAAATCATTCGTATAACAGGTGCAGTTTCTTCGTCGATAATAAGCTGATGATGGTCATTCGGGTCTTTCAAATATCCGTAGGTTGGGAAAGAGCCGATAAACTTGCCTTGCGCTCTGTTCACATTTAGAGTGCCTCGCACATTGACAGAAGTAGTTGCCGCAAGACTTTCATTTATAACATTGGTAACACCTACGGAAATACATTGTGTAGCCGCATTCATACTATTTGAAGCAGTATCAATTCCGTTGTTGAGTGCGATGAAGCGCACTTTTAATCTTACAAAAACATTATCAAGATAATTACCTGCATCGGTGTAATTTCGTCCGAAACGGGACAAATCCTTTACAACAACGCAGTTAACCGTACCCGCATAAATATCTTCCATCATACGGACAAAGCCGGGACGGTCAAAGTTAGTACCGCTCCAACCGTCATCCACATAAAAATCGTGAGCCTCAATATCGGGATGAAGCTTAAGATATTCCTTTAAAATTTCACGCTGTGATGTGATGGAATAGCTTTCTGATTTATCGCCGTCCTCACGGGACAGACGAATATAAAGAGCAGCCTTCCAGGTTTTAAGTTCCCTATGAGGCTGCTCTAAATAATCCTTATATTTTGAATACATTAGTATAACCTCCACTTTATCTATATAAACAAAGCGGAAGCACCACAAATCTTACAAATGAATTGTAGCATACTTCCGCTTATATTTCAATAATTTTATAAAATTAGCTTATGGTAATTTTTTCAGCAGGAGCAAAGAGCACTGCTCAAAGCACCTGAAAAATCTTTACCGCCGCTATATGCTACTTTTACGATAACATCTCCGACTTTAAAGAGATAGGGATTCTTTACCTGATGTGTAAAGCTTTCTATTTTCTCCATTACATTTTTGCTTGTATCTACTGTAATATCTCTTAAGTCTGTGAGTGTGTTTTTATCGCAAAGAGCTATCTCCGCATCCTTGCAGAGGGCAAGCTGGGATTTTGTGAGCATTAAGTTATCACTTCCTCTCGTTAATAATTATTGTCAATTTTATTGAATTTAATCCAAGATTTCCCTTGGAGTTTATCTGCTTCTTTGTATTGTCCTTATTTTCCTCATTTCTGCCTGATGCTCTTTTTGCAAGAGCTCATATAGATGTGGAGATTTTTCAAGAATCTGTTCTGCCTGTTTAAGTTTCTTTCTCAAAGGTGTGATTTCTTCCGTAATCTCCTTACGCATAGCCTTGTACCTCTCCTTATCTTCGGAAGTACTTGCTCTGCGCTTTTTGTTGTCTGCCTTGCTTCTCTTTTCTTCAAGCTCGGCAATTTTTGCTTTGGTTTCACCAATAGTAGCTGTTAAGTCGTCAGTAGTCTGAATCTGATTGTCAGTTAAGAAATGATAATCAGCCACATACTGCTTAAGGTCCTTTACTGTGTGTCTCATTTCAGGAGATATGAGCATTGCATCTGCAACCTCTTTCAGCAGTTGGAAAACCAAGATTATTAAGAGGAACATTGTGTTGACATAAATAACCTCAGGTCGTTTGCCGTGTTCAATGCCAAACTCCAGTTTCTTTCTGACTGTTTCAAGAGGAAAATATCTGCGTCTTGCATAAAAGAAAGCGTTCCAATCGGCAAGATGATGGCCGCTGTAATAGGTTTCGTTGAATCTCTTTTCAATGCACTCTACTGTATAACCAAGGCTCTCAACACTGACGCCTCTTTCCCAATCCTTTGCTTTGATAGTGAAACGCCTGTAATCAACTTCATATCCCATAGTAAAAAGAACTCTTCTGAATTCGTCCCAGCTTGTTGCAACGGTAAGGCAGATTTCAATATCTTCTCTGAGCATATCTCTGTGAGTTTTCTTGCCTTGCTTATGAAGCCAATATGCTGCTTTTTCACCACCGTAAAATGGTGCATTATCAAGAACCGATTTGCCTCGTTCTTTACAAATAGCATCAGATATTTTTCTCAACTCATAATGGTCGCCGATTTTGTTTCGGAATTTAAGACCATCTTTGAAAGATGTGCTGTTAATGACAAAATGATTATGCAGGTGATGTCCTTTATCAAGGTGAGTAGTAACTATCACCTGATATTTGTCACCCCACATTTTTCTTTCAGTTTCGATTCCTATTTCATGACATTCTTCGGGAGTGACCTCATTTTCCTTAAAGCTTTGATAACCGTGATAGGCTACAACAGTACCTCTCTCACCAAACTTCTTTTTAACTGCTACCATTTGTGCATAAGCATTATGCTTCGAGCAGTTAATACCGCTGACGAAAAGCTCTTGGTCAGTTTTGTTGCTGTTCTCGGCATACTGTAAGGTAGCGTACAAATCTGAGTCAAAGAATTTAGGATTCATAGTTTTATTGGGATTTTCAGCATAAACAATAACAGCCTTTAATTTGCCTTTTACAGGCCAGAATCCTGTTGTTGCCAATTTTCAATCTGCTCCTTTCTTGGCTTTATGAGTACCTCGCTGATTTCAGCAAGAAGATTAAAAGCCTCTGCTTCAACATCTTTTGAAACACCCATATCAATAAGTTCATCAAACTTTTCACAGAAATGAAAAAAGACATCAGGCAGAACCATTTTCGGTTCAAAGCCCAATGCCCTTTGTTTTACATATTCACTTGTTGATAAGCCGCATTTTGAAGCATTACGCTCAATCTTCTTTTTCTCTTTTTCTGTAACTCTTGCTACAATTCTGATGTCTTTGATAAGTTTTCACCTCTCTTTCTTCACAGGGGATATTAAGGGTGCTCCCTTAACGGGTGGCATTTGGCACACAAATGCCCTGCTCGCTACAGTGTAGGACAGACATCTGTAAGATAGTTAAGTGCTTCGTCTGTCTTCCTTCACCGCAGATAAGGGCGCCCTTGAAATATACCCTTTTGATTTAATATCAATGAGCCAAAGTGGCTTATATTTTTTTGTATTTTTGATGTTTTGAGCCAAAAAGCTGTACTTTTGGCTCACATAAAGTTTTCAAGAAAAGATAATGCCTCGGCATCGTTCTTTTCTTTCTGCTCTTCTGTCAGCTCAGTATCAACTGTCTGTACTAAAGGCTGTGCCGAAGAAACGAATGAAATATCCTGCAATTCTTCTCTTAAAACTGCACGTATGTCTTCAAGGGTAAAGTTTCTCGGATTGTCTAAAGATTTAATCTTTTCAATAACTGCCTCAACAATAAATCTGTTTCGCGATTGCTTATTGTTCTGTGCCAAGGCTTCTAAATAGTCATTGGCACTTTTCTCATCAGGATTATCAAGATTAAACCTTACATTTAGTCTGCGATTATTCATATCCTGCCACTTTTCATCATAGTTTCGGCAAGGTACTCATAACCCTTTGCCGCTGCACAGATGTCATCAACGAACTGAATACGCTCTGCATTGAATTTGTAGAAATTCTTTACAAAGCAACCGCCACCGCCGGTGATATACAGCATCATAGTGTTTTCATCGTACCCGTGGTCACGGAGTCTGTGAAAGATTGCACCTACATATTTCTGCACCTCTGCCTTGATAATCTTCATATCAGACTGAACAATGTTTGCAGTACCCTTGCACAACACCTCATCAATGATATGCTCATTGATTTCTCTCTGTGTTTTTCTTAAGAATGCTTCTCGGATATCAACAGTACAGAAATGAGTGCCGAACTTTTCTGTGTACATTCTCTCTGACTGCGGTCTGCCGTTAATGACATAGAGAACATTCATAGTACCGTTGCCAATGTCAGCGACAAGGTTAACGCCGTCCATTTTGGTTGCAAACTGCGAAACCGCCGCATACCCCTGCGGATAAATACTCGCACCTGCGATTCTGATTTTATACTCGGTATGCTGCCAAGTGAAAGCTACTTCCTCATTCTTGGTGAGATATGCTTTGAAACTCTCTTTCTGACCTGCAGTCCAAGTGAGTGGCAGACCTGCTGCAATGTGAACTGTGGCTTCTGTTAAATCTTCAGCACTTAACTCCTTTGCAATAGCCACAAGTGTGAGGGCATAATAGTCATCGTCTTTGATTTTGTCGGGAAGAAACTCCTTGTGCCCTTCACCGATAAGATAGAACTTGCCACCGTAAACAAGCATATCCTTTGTGAAAAGCGGCTCTGAATCATAAGCCGTAATGCCTGTTCTAAAACAGTGGTTAGCAGTTTTGATGTTGCCGTAACCATGGTCAACACCGATGATTTTGATTTCATTAAAATTTTTCATTAGTTTTTTACCTCCATAAGATTAAAATTTTGTTTGATGATGGATTTGGGCATAAAAAAGCACCCTCTACGGGTGCGGTGAAAAATGGGTCTGTCACGAATGTTGAAGATGAACACTCCTTTCATAATAAATTGGTGGGTGCAGTTATTAAAAAAATCTAACGCAGTATTCATATATCGGATTTTGGATATAAAAAACACTTGCTACTTTTGACGTAACAAGTGTATGTAAATGGATTGATATTTGTGGTGTTGATATGTTATAATTATTTATAATTTTATTGTTTAGGAGTGAGTCAATGGGAGAATTTGATTTCACATATAAATTACCTGAAAATTTTGACAGACGAGTTAGTCAATTTTTAGAGCAATTTGGTAATACAAATGTAGCAAAAGCTTTTCAGCATTGCAAGTATGACTATGAGGATATTGGATTAGCTTTTTATGTTGGTATAAGAGGTCATTGGAATAAAAGGGCTCTTGATTTTACTTTTGAAGGTGCCAAAGAGGATATTACTTTATTACAGTCTTCAAGTGACATATTTGAAGGTGCAATAGCAAGAGCACTAAAGCCATCAGAATCTGGATTTCTTGTACATAATGTTTTTTATTTTGATTCAGGAGATTCAACTAAAGCAACGATAATTCCTACTTCTAACACTGAAAGGTTAAATTCTGATATTGAAGCTGCCGAAAATGTTCTTAATGATTTGGTACAGATTGGTGAACGAATTTGCTTAAACCCTTCATTTAATTCCACAAGTTCTGAAAATAGTATTAATGATTCTTTTAGGGATATGCTTTTGATGAAGGGTTATGATGAAACAAAAGACCAAACACGTCATGGTATTTCATCAACCGGAAAAGATGCTGCTGAAGTTGATATTCTGTTAACAAAAGAAGGAAAGGAAATAGCAATATTCGAAGGTCTAAAATTGGATAGCGTAAACACTTCGTATATTGATGTCCATATAAAGAAAGCAGTTGATAATTATAATGCATTAGGCACTGCAACATTTATTGTAGCATATGTTTGTTCTGCTGATTTTGAATCATTTTGGAATAGGTATTATCTTCACATTGAAAAGTACGTTTTCCCGTTTCAAACACGTAGTCCTTTTCGCATTTTAGCTCACCCTAATGCTGCAACCAGAATCGGAACAATAATTCTCTCAAGAGATGGTTATGATTTTCCGGTATATTTTATTGCTTTTAAAATAACTTAATAATATTGATTATTACTGCTCTCCCCGTGAGAGCAGTTTTTCTTTGCCTTTTTGCCTCCCTCTACTATGCTTTCCTTCCATCTAAAAACTAATTGGTGGGGGCAGTTATTATAATAATGATTGCAATATATATTTTCCTGTGATATACTGAAAATAATCAATAATTATCAGGGAGAACAATATGAAAAATAAAAAATATCTGATACCTGAAATATCTGCACTGAATATAATCTCAACTGCACGCAAGGTTGAGGGTAATTATGACTTCTATTTTGACTCAACCACCATACCAAACGAATATCTCACAAAAAATACTCTTCAGGATGACTGTCCGATTTTTCATCAGGCCATGTGTATCCTTTACGGTGAAGATTTCAAAAATAATGAACTGATATGCGAGGCCCTTCGTGATGTTTTTGTGTATGTTGATTTCTCGGGTATATTTAACCGTATGCCTGTCGGCAGAATCCTTGAGTTACAGGAGCTCGCAAAAGAGATGTTCAAGCCGAAGGGTATAAGGCTTAATTTCGGCAAAGAGGATATGACATATATCGCCTTTGAACGCTCTGCCTCTATGAGCCGTGATAACAGACTTTCTTTTGTACGATCGGATATTTATGAGGCACTTAAGGAAAGAATGATGCTGGGCATGACTATCGGCAAGTGTCAGCTTAGTAAGCTTTACGCATATAACGCTCTGCTTTTCACAAGCGGCAAAAGATATAACGATGAAGATATCCTTTCCGAAAAGAAAATTATTGTTATTGATAATCCCGAATCTGTTGTAAAAGATGTTGACGTTATTACCGTAGCCGATGACGGCACAAATAATCCTGTACGTATGTACACAAGAGTGCAGAAGAAAACAGATGTTAAGATAACGGAGTTTGACGGAGAAGGTCTGATTTCGCCAAGACTTGCAAGAAAGCTCGAAGCCGGACACCACTCCTTTCAGATTCGTCTTCCATATATAAAAGGTGTGGTTCACGAGGTGGATTTTGCTTCACTTTTCAGTGAGCTCGGTGTGCCGTTTATCACGGACATTTTCGGTGTTAATCATAATGTTGCAGATGTTGATATTATCCTTACCAAAAGTATGTTCAAGGGCTTCGGCTGGATGACAGAAAACGGTCTTTCCTGGGCAGAGTATCTGTATCGCTGCAGAAAATACAAGCATGCCCTTTATGTTTCAGGTAAGGACAGAGAATATACACCCGACACTATTGAACTGAACTATCAGTTTCTCAATACTCTTGCCATAATGAATGATGAATTCCGCCCTGATGAGTTACCTTTGGGATGGAAAGAATCGCCGGAAGCAGAAAAGCAAAATTGGATTACCAAAACAACAGAAAGTGCATATTTCAGCTTCATCGGTAACAGGGAAACACGGAAAAACTATCTTCTCGAAAAAGGTGACATTTATTCGGACATAATCCGCAAAAATCCGCTCTTTATGGGTGAACCTATGTTTCAGAAAGAGCTTTCAGATAAGGCTGAAAGCATAGCTGACAAATACTCTATGGGTAAGCTTTTAGTGTCAGGTGATAATCGTTATCTTTCTGATGACCTTATGAAGCTTCTTGCATATATAGTTCACTACTCCGAGGGTAAAACGACTGCATATTACAGACTCGAAAAAGAACAGCTTCACGATAATTTGATGTATGCACCTATGCACACATACAAAGAAAATGATAGTTATACTCTTCTTCGCAGTCCCCATATAGCAAGAAATGAAGAGGTTATTGCAGTACCGCTGAAGAATGTTGGTGTTATCCGTGAGAAATATATTTCGCATCTTCACTATGTAATAATGGTTGACTCACGTTCACTCATTCCCGAACGCCTTGGCGGAGCCGACTATGACGGTGATATGATTAAAACCGTTGCAGACCCACTTGTTAATGCTTGTGTAAAAAGGAGCAGTACAATTCTTCCCGTACTTAAAATACCCACTGCCGAGCCTTTAATATCTGATGCAAATGACTGGGAGGCAAGATTTGCTACGGTTAAAGATACCTTTTCTTCCCGTGTAGGTCAGATAAGTAATGCTGCTCTCAGCAGGGGTGTTATCGCTTACGATGAAAGCATTACCGAAGAAGAAAGAAAAGCCTTTCTTGAAGAGGTTGAAACCCTCGCAATTCTGACAGGTCTTGAAATAGATTCTGCCAAAAGCGGTATCAAGCCTGATTTATCAGCGTACCTTGAAGCAAGGAACATAAAAAGAAGCCGTTTTTTGAAATACAAGGATATTTATGACCAAGGTGATACTGCAGAATGGTATGAGCCTACAAAATCACAAAAGATGGCAAAATATTTTGCTTGCATTAATTGGGACAGTATTACATCAAACCTTGAAAAGCTGCCGTATTATGCTTACAGTATGACTATTCAAACAAAAAAGGCAGCTGACAAGTCTGCAAAAGACAGTGAGCTATTTTCCTTTGCCGCAGAGCCCGATTGGAAAGAAAAGCTTGACAGTAACACTCTCCAAAAGGTTAAAACTCTGATATCCGATTATGAAACTGCACTCAAAAGAATACGTTTTTTGACTCATACTGAAAAAGATATGAAACGAAAAAATGATGTGTACCGTATTCTAATGTCACGGGGGCAGGAAAAGGATTTTTCCGTTGATGAGATTTATTCTGCCTTTGATAAAATGAGCAGTTATCAGGTGCGTTTGGCAAGGCAACAGCTCATTGCAGGAGATTGGCAGTTTACACCTCCCGAAGAAAGAGTGCGGAAGTTTTATGAAATTACAGACTCCACATGGGATATGAATATCGTCCGGCTTTTCTGTGATTTCAGATGTGGCGGCTACCGTATGCTCGGTGATGTTATCAGTGATTTTGATGATATGCACCGTAACAGAAGCCTCAAGAAAAACTATCTTTCGCAAAACGGTGACACACCTCAGATGAAAGCTATGGTTTCAGGCATAAAGCATACCGCCGATGCTAAAAATCAGATTATCGCCAACTGCAAGCATATTATGTTTCCCATAAGAACAAGAGATGCCGCACCACCACTCAATCCTGAGGATGTGGTAAAATGTGCTGTGGCTCTAGGCAAAAGAAAGTTTGCTCTTGAGGTTTTACCTGACACCGTATTACGATTAACCCTTGACAGTAATATTCCGACCGAGGAAACAAAAAAGAAGAAGTGGAGGTTATGGCAATGACAAATGAATGGAAAGAGTTTCAGAGCTATGTAAATAAACCCTCATACTTTTGCATAAATAAAAAAGACCTTTCATTTCTCGGCAGGTTCAGCTTTAAAACCTTAACCGAATTTGAAGGTCTCGGAAGAATACTCACAGTAATTGCAAGAGGTTATCTCTTTCACAATACTGACGGAAGCTTAAAGGACGGAAATCCTTATGACAGAATTGAATATGCAAGAAACGCTCTTTATGCTTGGTGCAGTGTACCCGAAGAAAAGAACGGTTCAGATGTAAACTTCAAGCATTTGCATAAAGATTTCCCTGAGCTTGTAACCGAAGATGGCAAAGGCTGGTTTTACAGTCACATCAAAAATATACACATGTTTGCCTTGTGCAATTCCGGTGTAATAAGTGCCGACAACCTTGAGCGAATATCTTTAATAGCCAAGAACTTTGAAACGCCTTGGAAGAACAAGGTTAAACAAATGCAGATTCCCGCTTTTTCCATAAACACAAAAGGGACTTGGGTGCTGAAGTTTGACTATATTATTGCAGATGCACTTGAACTCGGCCCCTTAAGAATGGAAGCAGCTTCTTTACCGACTGAATTCTATTCAAAGGTTGTTATGTGTGAAGAAAAGGGGTTACCCTTTGAAGCTGTGCGGGATGTGGTCTGCTACTGTCTTGCCAACAAACCCGAAGACAGTGAGTGGGTAGTGTTGCCTGTTGCAAGCTTTGACTGCTATTACAACAACACTAATTTCAGCAAAAAGTGGCTGTCGAGAATTCCTGAGACAATTATCAAGCGTGAAAGTGCACTTGGTGTTTGCAGGGTTAAACTGATGCTTGAATAAGAAAAATCCCGTTAAGTGCAGAAAATGCTTACTTAACGGGATATATTTTTATGGTTCAAGCCCTCTTTTAAATATATCTGTCAAACTATTACAACTAGTAAAAGCATATGTTCCAATTGTTCAAATTGTATCCAGTAAATTTATAGTTTTAAACTTACAAATTCTAAATCATTGATGAATGCAATAATTTATTTTAATAATGATAACGGGAGCTATCTAACCAAGACAGTTCCTCGTTTTTTATACATAAATAAGTTCCTTGATAACAACCTCCCTCGCCCTTGCATCAATATTTCCCATCCTCTGCACCCACTCCATCTGATAATCCTCTTTCAGTTGCTCTGTAACACCTTCAGCCACTTTCATTTGCTCAATCAAAAGCTCAAACATTTCATTTGCCTGTTTTTCAATTTCGGCACAGTGTTGATACAGCTTGCCTTTAATAAGAAGTGAGCTGAAAAGCACCTTCTTATGCTTTTCAAGATAGGTCTTGTGCATCATTCCCCATTTCCCGAGTCTGATATTTGCTTCTTCAGGCGGCAGTTTGAGATTCGGAATAAGATAATCGTTTACTTCACGGTATGTAATTTTCATTTGATTCATCCTTTCATTTTTCTTTGTTGTAATAATAACGCTGGTTTTTGTGTCAAAAATTAATTGTAAACAACTTGTAAACGAGCGTTTTTGAGCGGTTGACTCATCTTTAAATTTGCTAACCCTAAAACACCCATAACCCCAGTAAAATAGGGCGTTTTCACCACCTTTCGTGTCGAAATTTGTGTAAGATTTTGTGTTGCTTTTCGCTTAATTTATGGTTCTATTTTAACATCTACAGGGGCCATTGCAGCACCCATATTATTACTATCCTTAATGCCGTAATCCTGAATGGTGCCAAGATGAATTTTATCTATATAGGGACTTATGTCCGAGCTTGTGCGTTTCAGCACCGCCGCACCTGAACCCGTAACCGTCCACTGTGCCGTGGGTGGTCTCTGACCGCCGTATTCAAGAGGCTTGCGGAATTGCTTTTCAGCCGAGCAGAAATGTGAGCTTGTTGCCGCAACACAGCAATTAAAAGCACCGCTTTCAATCATAAGGGAGGTTACACATAAACTCAGCGCCATAGTGGAGCAGGCACCGTAAACGCCGCAGAAGGGTATGGAAAAATCCCTGAGGCCAAAGGTTGAGCCTGTGCATTGATTAAGCAGGTCGCCCGAGCAGATTGCATCCACCTCAGAGCTGCCTACTGCAGCTTTTTCAAGAGCCTTTGCCACTGCGGTTTTAAGGTAGAGACTCTCCGCCTTTTCCCAGGAATCCTCACCCATTGTGGTATCCTCGAATATCTCGTCAAATTCGCCTGCGAGCGGCCCTTCACCTTCTTTTTTACCCACAACGGCAGCATTGCCGATAATGTGTGGCTTACTTTCAAGAATAACCGTTTTTCCCATTCTTAAAGCCATAGCATCACCTCAATATAATCCGAAAAAATAAATTATCAGTCCGTACACTGCCGCTGAGGAGCATCCGAAAACAATTACGGGTCCCGCAAGTGTAAACATTTGTGCAGCAGTGCCGAGGATTCTTCCTTCGGTCTGAAACTCAAGAGCAGCAGAAACTATGGAATTGGCAAAACCCGTTATCGGCACTGCAGTACCTGCCCCGGCGTGCTTTGCTATTTTATCGAAAGCTCCCACCGCAGTGAGAATTGCGGTTATTGCTATGAGTACAACCGTAACAAGCGCCTTGCTTTCTTCAAGGGTCATATCTGTAGATTTGAACCAACTGAGAAGTACCTGGGCAAAGGTGCAAATGGCACCGCCGAAAATAAACGCCAAAAAGCAGTCTTTCACCACGGGAGAACCGGGCGATGCGCGTTTGGCAAGTTTGCCGTATTCTTCATTTGATATAGACATAGCTTATCCCTCGTTCGTTTTAATTTCTTTTATATCTTTTCTCGCTTTCAGCAAAATATACTATGATATTGACAAAGAAAACCAAAACATATACAATAATAGTATAAGTTTTAAGGAGGTTTCTTTATGTTTGGTATCCTATCGTACGACATATTTTTCTTTGCAATACCGATTATCTGGATTGTGTTGTTTGGCATCAGCCTATACCGTTATGTATCTGCAAATAAGCAAAACAAGGTATCTCCGGGTACATTTTCTGATGATGAAATCAAGAAGCGTAAAATCATGCTGATTGTGCTGTCTATTATTGCCGGTGTTTACGCAGCAATAGTTATTGGCTTTATCGCACTTATGTTTATGGCTGCAGCCTTTATGTGAGGTGGGAATATGAAAGATCGCACATTTTCAATAATACTTTTATCGGTTATAGGTGTATGCCTTGTACTGACCATAGCACACTTTATTTATGCGATCTATGCTTATGAACATTGCTCCATAATCTATTTTATTGGAAAGGAGCTATGGGGTTAAATGAAGCTTATAAAGCAAATTATGTCAATCGTACTGATTGTTGCGTTATTTGCGGCATTCAATCTGAGTATGTATCAGCTGCTTACTCGCAGGCTCTCCAATAACTTCAGCGGTGTAACACAAGCACAAATGATTGATGTGAGAAGTTATCTTCCTCATAAGGAAGACTCTGATTTTCCAGAGATAGAGTCCTCTCTGAACCTGACCAATAACCTTCCTGTTCTTGACGGAGCTGCCGCATTAGTTCCGGTTTATGCTGCTGTTATTGATAATGTATATCCTGACGGTTGTGTTACTTACGATGGCGGCGAATTTTCAGACGACAATTATTACGGAGAAAACTTCGCTGAAGATAGTGCAATGCAGTATAATAATACTGTTCGCGGTTATCAAGCAATTGTCGACGGAACAACGGATATATTCTTTTGTGCTGCTCCTTCCGATGCACAAAAACAGTATGCGAAGGAAAAAGGTGTAGAATTAGTTTATGTACCTATCGGATTAGAGGGATTCGTGTTCTTTGTAAATGAAAATAATCCCATTGATAATCTTACTACCGAGCAGATTAGAAAAATATATGCGTGTGAATACACAAATTGGTCAGAGGTCGGTGGGGTAAACCGAGTTATTAACCCTGTAACAAGACTTGAAGGTAGCGGAAGCCAGACAACCTTTGAAGCGTTTATGGGAGATTATAAAATCGGGCGAAAATCTCTGTTAGCTATTACCGGAGCATCTATCGGCTTCTCATTCCGCTACTATATGGATGGCATTGTTGAAAACGATTCAGTAAAAATGCTTTCCTTGAATGGAGTTTACCCAAGTGCGCAAAACATTCAAAATCGCAGCTATCCCATTGTTGCACAGTTTTACGCTATCTACCGTGCAGACAATGAAAATGAAAATATCCCTATTTTAGTGGATTGGCTTTTATCCGATGAAGGTCAAGCATTAATCGAAAAATCCGGTTATGTGCAAACCAACTGACCTAACAACAAAGCAAAACGATATAAATAAAGGAGAAATTTTTATGGCAATTTTTAAATCATTCAAGGCTGTACGCCCTACGGAAGAATATGCACATTTAGTTGCTGCTCTTCCTTATGATGTTATGAACAGCGATGAGGCGAGGGAAATGACAAAGGATAAGCCCTACTCATTCCTTCACGTTGATAAGGCTGAAGTTGACCTTGACAAAAGCATTGACATATATGATGAAAAAGTTTATCTCCAGGCTTCCGAAAACCTTAAAAAGCTTGAAAGTGACGGAATCTGCAAGCAGGACAGTGAGGCTTGTTTCTATATTTACCGTCAGATTATGAACGGCAGAAGTCAGACGGGTCTTGTTGGGTGTGCTTCAATTGACGACTATATGAACAACATCATCAAAAAGCACGAGTTCACCAGAGCTGACAAGGAGGCTGACAGAATACGCCACGTTGATTACTGTGATGCAAACACCGGCCCCATTTTCCTGACCTACCGCGAAAACGATGAAATCAGCAGTACCATAAATGATTGGAAAGAGAATCACGCTCCCTGCTACGATTTCATAACTGATGACGGCATTGCAAACACAGTATGGGTTGTTGACGATGCAGATATAAATAAGAAGCTCCAGAATGCTTTTGAAGGCATAGACTATCTTTATATTGCAGACGGTCATCACCGCTGTGCAAGTGCCGTAAGAGTTGGCGAAAAGAGAAGACAGGCTAACCCCGACTATAACGGCAGTGAAGAATTTAACTTCTTCCTTGCAGTAGCTTTCCCAAAAGACGAGCTTGAAATTATGGACTATAACAGAGTTATGAAGGACCTCAACGGTTATTCACCTGAGGAGTTTATGGCTAAAATGAGTGAGAAATTCACCGTTGAAGCCTATGAGGGTGAAGGTCAGTATAAGCCTGAAGCAAAGCACACCTTCGGTATGTATCTTGAGAAAAAATGGTATAAGCTCACTGCAATTGACGGCACCTTTGACGAAGCTGACCCCGTTGACAGACTTGATGTTTCCATTTTGCAGAATAACTGCATTACCCCTGTTTTCGGCATTGAAGACCCGAGAACAGACAAGCGTATTGACTTTGTCGGCGGCATCAGAGGTCTTAAAGAGCTTGAAAGAAGATGTGAAAACGATATGGTTATCGCTTTCTCAATGTACCCGACTTCACTTGAGGATTTAATGGCTATTGCTGATGCCGGCAAGGTTATGCCACCCAAATCAACATGGTTTGAGCCAAAGCTTTTAAGCGGACTTTTCATCCATAAACTCAGCTAAAATAAGAAAGGCAGATATTATGACACAGAAGTTATACGATGCCGACAGTTACCTTACGGAATTCGAGTGTAAAGTGGTTTCACTTTACAGCGATGACGATTATATTTACATTGAAACTGACCGCACAGCCTTCTTTCCCGAGGGCGGCGGTCAGACTTCCGACGTAGGTTACCTCGGCGATGTGTATGTTGAAAACGTACAGGAAATCGACTCAAAGATATTACATTTTGTTAAAAACTCCGTTGAAAATGCTGAAAAGTTAAAAAATAAAGATGTTTTATGCGGAAAAATCGACTTTAAGAAGCGTTTTTCCGATATGCAGCAGCACTCAGGCGAGCATATTGTTTCTGGTGTTGTAAATTCTCTTTACGGCTATAACAATGTGGGATTTCATCTCGGCAGTGAAATTGTCACCCTTGACTTTGACGGCGAACTGAATGAAGAAGATATCTGTAAAGTAGAAGACCTTGTCAATAAAGCAGTGTGGGACAACCTTGAAATTAAGGTGCTTTTCCCCACTGACGATGAACTCAAGGCTATGACCTACCGCAGTAAAATCGAAATTGAGGGTCAGGTGCGCATAGTTGAAATTCCCGGTGTGGATGTATGTGCCTGCTGCGCTCCCCATGTGAAAAGAACAGGTGAAATTGGCATTGTAAGAGTAGTAAATTTTGAGCGATACAAGGGCGGCACAAGAGTGAGCATCCTCTGCGGTGAACGCGCCCTCTATGATTTAAGACATAAGCTAAAGCAAAACCGACTTGTATCTAACCTCACATCTTCAAAGCAGGATGAAACTGCAGCAGCCGTTGAAAGACTGAAAAAAGATAATGAAAGCCTCAACTATACTATCGTGGGACTAACAAGAGAGCTTCTTGCCCTTAAGAGTGAGAGCATAAAAGAAGACAGCCGAATTATAGTTTTCGACAACAAGCTTCAGGGGAAGCTTCTTCAGGATTTTGCAATTTCACTTATGGATAAGGCTTCAGAGTTTGCTGCTTGTTTCTGTGGCGAAAACGGCTCATATCGCTACTGCATAGTAAGCAAGCAAGTTAATCTCCAAGGTCTTTGCAAAGCCTTAAACGGTGCTTTTTCGGGCAGAGGAGGCGGCAAGCCTGAGATTGTTCAGGGAAGTCTGACAGGCAGCGAAGAGGAAATAAGCAGCTTCTTGGAAAATTATTAATAACAGCGTGTTTTGTGAAACTTTTTCACGCCAGAAAAAGGTTCGCCCGTCCGGCGAGGACATATAAAGAAATAGCAGCTCTGAAAAAAACAGAGCTGCTAATATTTTATCAAATAACATTATTATGAATTTTATGTTCTGCTCGCCGCGTGGCGTTACTTTTTCCTATCGTGGAAAAAGTAACTAAAAACACGATGTTGCTATATCACATCAATATATTCCTCAAGGCACAAACCCTGCTCATATATTTCTTTTGCAGCCTTCTGACCCACATATCTGTAATGCCACGGCTCGTTTATTATGCCCGTTATTTCAGTTTTATCCTCAGGATAGCGCTTTATAAAGCCGTATCTGTGAGCGTTGTTCTGCAGCCACTCATACACTCCCTCACCCTTTGAAACGGAGTAATCAGGGTTAATATCAACTGCTATTCCAAGCTGATGCTCACTGGTACCGGGAAGTGCAACCCACTCGAGAGCAAGCTCCTTTGCACGGGACTTATTATAACCCTCCGACCTATAGGCAAGGTATTTTTCCTCCAAAAGCTCCCGTTGTTCTTCATAGCTTCTGTAGCCCGAAACAACTGTAGGGTAAATTCCCTTTGCCCTCATATCATCAAACATCTTCTGAAGAGACGGATAAATTCTCTCGTCAATCTGCTCACCGTTTGACAGTGTCAGCAACTTCACCTCATAGTCATCGGGAACATAATTTTCACCGCCTACAAGTATCAGCTCCCAGCCGTTTTTCAGAGTTGCTTCCTTTTTGCTCAGCTGCCACACTACACTGCCCTGAAGGCTCATAAAATCCTGCTGCAAAACCTGCACTGAGCCAAAAATCAACACTGCAACCGTAGCTAACGCCACCAACAGCACTATAAGCTTTTTCATTCACATCCGCTCCTTTTACCTTAGTATATCTGCGGGAGAAGTCGAAAACAAGCCTATCCGCCCTAATGTAAGAAAATCTTAAGAAAGAGCCACATCAAGGCTCATCATCAGCACAAAGCCCAAGGCAAAAGGCAAAGCTCTTATTGGTACCCTGCCGTTTGTTTGAATTTCAGAAATTAATTGCTCCGTTACCACAAACATCATAGTACCTGCAGCAAAGGTGAGAAGATATGGCAAAAGAGCAGTTGCCGCTCCCATAGCACAAATGGTCAGGGCTGCCCCAAGAGGCTCAACTACCCCTGACAGAGTACCCGACAAAAAAGCCTTGCCTTTAGATATGCCTTCAGCGTGAAGAGGCATAGAAATAATTGCACCTTCAGGAATGTTCTGCACGGCTATACCAAGGCTCAAAACAAAAGCCGCCGCCAGTGTTACACCCTCTTCGCCTGCAAGAAAAGCCCCGTAAACAGTACCTACGGCCATGCCTTCAGGAAAATTGTGAAGTGTAACGGCAAGAATTGTTGTAGCAAGTTTTTGCGTTTTCTCATTGTTTTTTACTAATATTTTGCTATACCTTTCAATGACAGACATAAAAATATTGCCTATTGCAAAGCCTGTCGCGGCAGGCACAAAGGCAAAACTTCCCATGCTTTCAGAGCGTTCAATTGCGGGTATTATAAGGCTCCACACAGAAGCAGCAGTCATAATTCCCGCCGCAAATGCTGACAGTACATCAGAAAAAGCCCTGCTGATATTTCCTCTGAGAAAAAAGACCATGGCTGCTCCCATTGCAGTACCGAAAAAAGGAATAAACAGACCGAAAATAATCTGCGAAATAAATATCACCTCCAACCACTGCTTATAATCAGTATATTCTCAGGGACGAAAAGTGACATAAAAAAGACCGCCCTAAGCGGTCTCAATGTTTACGGCATATACCAATAAGAATTGAATTTATAAAGATATGTTCTTGAGCCTTTAGGCATCTGAGTGAGGGCATTGAAAACATTGTAGTAGTCCCCTGCACCCATACCGATTGAAAGGGGACCAAGCGACAGTAAAAAGAGATATTGAGGAAAAATCATTCCGATTATGTATGGCACTAAGCCAAAAACAATATTAGGAAGCAGTGACATAAATATAAACCTTGACTTGCTCATATCTTCCGGTCCAACAACAAAAAGCATTCCCTGAGACCAGTTTGTATATAAATATACATCATTTTTAAAGCAGACGGCATGCAGCAGCTCATGAGGAAACAAGACAAGCATGGAACATATGCACCCCACAAATAGCTGAAAAGAATCTTCTAAAATATAATCTTTTGCTCTTAAAAATGCAAAAACCGCAAGCACTACCGTAATAACAGTAGCCGCAATATTAGCAATTATACTGAGCTTCTTTGAATCCTCTGCCTCTTTGAATTTAACTGCACCCTCTTTATGTTCACCGTGTGGCAAACTTTCGGGATTCAAATCATATTTCCCTTTATAATGAAGTTTCATAGTAATCACACCCTTCGTTAAAATTATAACAGCCCAAAACATAATTGTCAATTAACTGACAAAAAAGAGGCAGCCGAAACTGCCCCTTTAATATCTTAAATTATTTCTGCGGGAAATAGTTATCATTTTCACACTGATTTCCCCGCAATTCCGAATTCTGAATTCCGAATTCCGAATTTAATTACACACTCCAGACGATGTTCTTTTCTTCTTCGCTTGTTGTGTCTTCAAATTCAACCTTGCTGTAGCACTTCATGCCGGTGCCTGAAGGAAGAAGTTTACCGATGATAACATTTTCCTTAAGACCGAGAAGGGGGTCAACCTTACCCTTGATAGCAGCATCTGTAAGAACTCTTGTTGTTTCCTGGAATGATGCAGCTGAAAGGAATGAGTCTGTAGCAAGTGAAGCCTTTGTGATACCCATAATCATGGGAGTGAAGGTAGCTTCTCTGAGTTCTTCGCCTGTTTCGGCAGCTCTGCGTCTTACTTCTTCATTGGCAAGACGGAACTCCTTCTTATCAACAACGCTGTTGGGAAGAAGTGTTGTATCACCTTCATCTTCAACCTTAATCTTTCTCATCATCTGACGTGCAATAACTTCGATGTGCTTATCGTTGATATCAACACCCTGGGTACGGTATGTCTGCTGTACCTGTGAGATAAGATAGTCGTGAACTGCACTTACGCCGAGTACGCTGAGAACATCCTTGGGATCGATTGAACCTTCAGTAACGGTTTCACCCTTCTTGATGTACTGTCCCTCTGATACTCTTGCACGTGCATCAAAGTTAAGGAAGTATTCTCTTCTTTCGCCGCTTTCTTCATTTGTAACAACGATGTGGGGATTCTTCTTGATTGTCTCGAAGGAAACAACACCGTCGATTTCTGAAAGGATAGCCAGTGTCTTGGGCTTACGTGCTTCAAAGAGTTCTTCAACACGGGGAAGACCCTGTGTGATGTCGGCACCTGAAGCAACACCACCGGTGTGGAATGTTCTCATGGTAAGCTGAGTACCGGGTTCACCGATTGACTGAGCAGCGATGATACCAACAGCTTCGCCAACAGTAACAGGCTGACCTGATGCAAGGTTTGAGCCGTAGCACTTGATGCAAGCACCGTGGTCTGAGTTACATGTGAGAAGTGAACGGATTGTGATGCGGCGGATTTTGAGAGCTTCCTCTCTTTCCATGCCTTCATCGAGAGCTTTATTCATCTTAGCTGTAAGATATGCATCAACTCTTTCAGCATCTGAATCTGTCATCATATGGTCATTATCCATGATAACCTCGCCTGTTGCATCATCAACAAGTGAGTTAAGAAGATAACGTCCCTTAAGTCTTTCTGTGAGAGGCTCAAGAACACGGTTACCGTCCATGATATCGTAAACTTCAAGACCTTCTGTGCAGCCACAGTCCTCTTCACGGATGATAACATCCTGTGAAACGTCAACAAGACGACGTGTAAGGTAACCTGAGTCAGCGGTACGAAGAGCGGTATCGGCAAGACCTTTACGCGCACCACGTGATGAAATGAAGTATTCCTGAACGTTAAGACCTTCTCGGTAGTTAGCACGGATGGGAACTTCGATTGTCTTACCTGCAGTGTTGGCAATAAGACCACGCATACCTGCAAGCTGACGAAGCTGGCTGTTTGAACCACGGGCACCTGAGTCAAGCATCATCCAGATGGGGTTAGTTGCCTCAAATGAGCCTGTGAGTGCATCAGCAACACGGTTTGTACAAGTATCCCAAGCCTTAAGAACCTGTCTTGAACGGTCCTGATTTGAGAGAAGACCGCGGTTATATTTTCTGTTGATTTCGTCAACGATGTTTTCTGTTTCCTGAAGGATTTCCTTCTTAGCAGCAGGAATTGTAGCATCGCAAACAGCAACGGTAATGCCTGACTTTGTTGAATATTTGTAGCCCTGATTCTTAACATTGTCAAGAACTTCAGCAGTTTTTGCTGTACCGTGTACCTGAATACACTTTGCAATAACCTTACCGAGGAGCTTTTTATTTACGAGACCTTCAACTTCAAGGCGGAACATATTTTCAGGGTCTGTTCTGTCGATAAAGCCAAGATCCTGAGGTACGGGATCATTGAAGATAATCTTACCGAGAGTTGTTTCGATAATCTTTGACTTCTTTTCACCGTCAATTTCCTTGGTCATACGAACCTTGATTCTTGCATGAATATCGATAACGCCGCTGTCATAAGCAAGTCTTGCTTCGTCAACATCGCGGAATATCTTGCCTTCACCCTTACTGCCGGGAATTTCAAGTGTGAGATAGTATGAACCGAGAACCATGTCCTGAGTAGGAACGGCAACGGGCTTTCCGTCTGAGGGTTTGAGAAGGTTATTTGCAGCAAGCATAAGGAAACGTGCTTCTGCCTGAGCCTCTGCTGAAAGAGGCACGTGAACAGCCATCTGGTCACCGTCGAAGTCAGCGTTGAAAGCGGTACAAACAAGAGGATGAAGCTTGATAGCCTTACCTTCTACAAGTACGGGTTCAAAAGCCTGAATACCAAGGCGGTGAAGTGTGGGAGCACGGTTGAGCATTACGGGATGATCCTTGATTACAACTTCAAGAGCGTCCCATACGCATTTTTCCTGACGGTCAACAGTCTTTCTTGCAGTTTTGATGTGAGTTGCCTTACCTGTTTCAACAAGTCTCTTCATTACGAAGGGCTTAAAGAGTTCAAGAGCCATTTCCTTGGGAAGACCGCACTGATAAAGCTTGAGTTCGGGACCGACAACGATAACTGAACGGCCTGAGTAGTCAACACGCTTACCGAGAAGGTTCTGACGGAAGCGACCCTGCTTACCCTTGAGCATTTCTGAAAGTGATTTAAGTGATCTGTTGTTGGGACCGGTAACAGGTCTGCCTCTTCTGCCATTGTCAATAAGTGCGTCAACGGATTCCTGAAGCATTCTCTTTTCATTTCTGATAATAATAGAGGGAGCGCCAAGCTCAAGAAGCTTTTTAAGGCGGTTGTTTCTGTTGATAACACGTCTGTAAAGATCGTTGAGGTCACTTGTTGCAAAACGGCCACCGTCAAGCTGAACCATGGGACGGATATCGGGAGGAATTACGGGGATTACATCAAGTATCATCCACTCGGGTCTGTTGCCGCTTGCCTTGAATGCGCCGACAACATCAAGTCTCTTAAGGATTCTTGCCTTTTTCTGACCTGAAGCAGTCTTGAGCTGTTCACGAAGTTCAGCATCAAGAGCGTCAACATCGATTTCGCTGAGAAGCTCTTTAATAGCCTCAGCACCCATACCTACCTTGAATTCCTCGTCGTTGTAGTAGTATTCCTTAATATCGTCATACTGCTTTTCGCTGATTGCATCACCCTTCTTTACATTGGGTACTGAACCGGGATTGATAACAACATAAGCAGCAAAATAAAGTATTCTTTCAAGATCTCTGGGTGAAATATCAAGGATAAGACCCATTCTTGAGGGGATACCCTTAAAGTACCAGATATGTGAAACGGGGGTTGCAAGTTCAATGTGACCCATACGTTCACGGCGAACCTTTGCCTTTGTGATTTCAACATGGCAACGTTCACAAATCTTACCCTTGTGGCGGATTCTCTTATAGCGTCCGCAATGACACTCCCAGTCTTTAAGCGGTCCGAAAATCTTTTCACAGAAAAGACCGTCGCTTTCGGGCTTGAGTGTACGGTAGTTTATAGTTTCAGGCTTTGTTACCTCACCGTAAGACCATTCTCTGATCTTTTCCGGAGAAGCCAGACCTATTTTGATTGATTCAAAGGTTATATTTTCCATATATATTAAGCCAGCCCTTTCCTGCATAATAATAGTTTGGTTTTCTTTGGTACCCGGGGAAGTCGCCTCTTAAACCGAGCAAACTTCCCGGGACTTTATATTACATATTGTCTTCGTCGGGTACAAAGCCTAAGTCAAAGCCTGCATCATTGATGGTGGGGTTGATTTCGTTGAAGTATGCTCCGTAATCGAAGCTGTCATCGTCATCTCCGCCTGCCATAGCAGCTAAGAAATCTTCATCACTGTCTTCATCCTCGTCTTCATCAAAACTAAGATCAAGATCAAGTGAATCTTCATCACTGTCAGCGTGCATTTCATCGTCCTGAGGAATAGGTCTTCTGTGAATAGCAACACCTTCATCGCCGTCAATATTCTGCTTGAGGTCAATCTCTTCGCCTTCACTGTCAAGCACCTTAACATCAAGACCAAGGCTCTGAAGTTCCTTGACAAGAACCTTGAATGATTCGGGAACACCTGCCTGAGGAACATTTTCGCCGTTTACAATGGCTTCGTATGTCTTAACACGGCCAACAACGTCGTCTGACTTAACTGTAAGAATTTCTTGAAGGGTGTAAGTTGCACCGTAAGCTTCAAGCGCCCAAACTTCCATTTCACCGAAACGCTGACCGCCGAACTGAGCTTTACCGCCGAGGGGCTGCTGAGTAACGAGTGAGTAAGGGCCTGTTGAACGGGCGTGCATCTTATCGTCAACAAGGTGGTGGAGCTTGAGGAAGTACATAACACCTACTGTTACTTCACCGTCGAAGCGGTCACCTGTACGACCGTCATAAAGAACTGATTTACCGTTTTCGTTGAGACCTGCTTCTCTGAGAGCTTCTCTGATATCTTCTTCGTGAGCGCCGTCGAATACAGGTGTCATAATCTTGGTTTTCTGCTTATGGCAAGCAAAGCCGAGGTGAACTTCGAGAACCTGACCGATGTTCATTCGTGAGGGAACGCCCAAGGGGTTAAGCACGATATCAAGAGGAGTACCGTCTTCAAGGAAGGGCATATCCTCCTGAGGAAGTACGCGGGAAACAACGCCCTTGTTACCGTGACGGCCTGCCATCTTATCGCCCACCTGAATCTTACGCTTCTGAGCGATATAGCAACGAACAACCTTGTTAACGCCGGGTGAAAGCTCGTCTGAGTTTTCTCTTGTGAACTCTTCAACGTTAACAACGATACCGTATTCACCGTGAGGAACACGAAGTGAAGTGTCACGGACTTCTCTTGCCTTTTCACCGAAGATAGCACGAAGAAGTCTTTCTTCAGCAGTAAGCTCTGTTTCACCCTTGGGTGTAACCTTACCTACAAGAATATCGCCTGAGTGAACCTCAGCACCTACACGGATGATACCTCTCTCGTCAAGGTCTTTAAGAGCATCACCGACATTTGGGATGTCGTTTGTGATTTCTTCGGGGCCAAGCTTGGTGTCTCTTGCCTCGAGTTCATATTTTTCAATGTGGATTGATGTGTAAACATCATCACGCACAAGTCTTTCGTTAATGAGAACAGCGTCCTCGTAGTTGTAACCTTCCCATGTCATGAAGCCGATGAGAGCGTTTTTACCAAGAGCAATTTCACCGTGGTCTGTTGCGGGACCGTCAGCGATAACCTGCTTTTCTTCAACTCTTTCACCAACTGAAACAACGGGCTTCTGGTTAATGCATGTGCCCTGGTTGGAGCGCATAAACTTAATAAGGTTGTATGTGTCAACTCTGCCGTCGTCTGTGATGACTTCAACCTTGTCGGCACTTACATATGTTACGCGGCCTGCTGCCTTTGCAAGTACGCAGACACCTGAGTCTGTAGCTGCCTTATATTCCATACCTGTACCGACTCTGGGTGAATCACAGGTAAGAAGGGGAACTGCCTGACGCTGCATGTTTGAACCCATGAGGGCACGGTTTGCGTCGTCGTTCTCAAGGAAGGGAATAAGTGCTGTAGCAACTGAAACAACCATCTTGGGTGATACATCCATATAGTCGGCTCTTGAGGGATCGATTTCAAGGAATTCATCACGGTGACGGGCATTAACCTTGTTTCTGACAAATCTGTTGTTTTCATCAAGCTGTTCGTTAGCCTGAACAACAGTGTATTCATCTTCAACATCAGCTGTCATATATTCATATGTTTCAAGCACTACGCCTGTTTCCTTATCGATGGGACGGAAGGGAGCTTCAATAAAGCCGTATTCGTTGATTCTTGCAAATGTAGCAAGGTAAGAAATAAGACCGATGTTGGGACCTTCGGGAGTCTCGATGGGACACATTCTGCCGTAGTGTGAATAGTGAACGTCTCGAACGTCGAAGCCTGCACGGTCTCTTGAAAGACCGCCGGGACCGAGTGCTGAAAGTCTTCTCTTATGTGTCAGCTCTGCAAGAGGGTTATTCTGATCCATAAACTGTGACAGAGGTGATGAACCGAAGAATTCTCTTACTGCAGCAATTACGGGACGGGTATTGATAAGTGCCTGAGGTGTGACCTTTGCGCTTTCCTGTGTCTGGAGAGTCATTCTTTCCTTGATAACTCTTTCCATTCTTGAGAAGCCTACGCGGAACTGATTCTGAAGGAGTTCGCCTACGCTTCTGATACGGCGGTTGCCCAGGTGGTCAATATCGTCTGCACTGCCTACACCGTTAGCAAGACAGTTGAGGTAGTTGATTGATGCCAGGATATCATCAACAATAATTGTTTTGGGAATAAGCTCGTCAGCCTTGCTTTCAAGATATGCAAGACCTTCTTCTTTGGTCATGTCAGCAATTTCGCTGAGTACGTCGTTGAGTACGGTGTATCTTACATTTTCATTGATTGTGGCTTCAAGGAGTTCTTCCTTGGTGTAACCGAGTTCTGCAAGATAGGGTGCTGCGTCAACCATATGGTTTGAAATAACCTTAACGGGTTCTTCTCTGCCTTCAACGCTGACGAAAGCAATCTTTGCACCTGCCTGCTCAACCTCAAGGGCTCTCTGCTTTGTCATAAACTCGCCCTCTTCGGCAATGATTTCGCCTGTGAGGTCGTTTATGATGTTCTTTGCAAGTCTGAAGCCGCGGATTCTGTCAGAAATAGCAAGCTTCTTGTTATATTTATAACGGCCTACTCTTGAGAGATCATATCTTCTCTCGTCAAAGAACATACCTTCGATGTGTGTCTGAGCGCTGGAAAGCGTGGGAGGCTCACCGGGACGGAGCTTCTTGTAGATTTCAATGAGAGCTTCCTCTGTGTTCTTTGTGTTATCCTTTTCGAGAGTTGCTTCAATTCTTTCGTCGGGACCGAAGAACTCGCGGATGTCTGCATTGGTTGAGCAGCCAAGGATACGGATAAGAGTGGTAATGGGGATTTTTCTGTTTTTATCTATTCTTACATAGAAAAGATCGTTCTGATCTGTTTCATATTCAAGCCATGCACCACGACCGGGGATAATTGTTGAAGTATAAAGCTTCTTACCTGTTACGTTGTGGGTCATACCGAAATAAACACCGGGTGAACGGACGAGCTGTGAAACGATTGCTCTTTCTGCACCGTTGATGATGAAAGTACCGCTTTCTGTCATAAGCGGGAATTCACCCATATAAACTTCACTGTCCTTGACTTCGCCGGTTTCCTTGTTGTAAAGACGTGCTGTAAGTCTCATGGGAGCTGCGTATGTTGCATCTCTTTCCTTACATTCCTTTACAGTGTACTTAGGTTTGTCATCCATACGGTAGTCAACAAATGTAAGCACAAGGTTACCTGTATAGTCGGTAATCTCAGCCATATCCTTGAGGGCTTCCTTCAGACCTTTTTCAAGGAACCATTTGTAGCTGTCCTTCTGTACCTGAATGAGATTGGGCATCTGCATAACTTCCTGGATTTTACCGTAGCTCTTTCTCGTCTGGGTACCAACCTTGACATCGGTGGTTCTTGCCATTGGCTTATCACTCCATATCTTTTTTATTTGCCTTACGCGGCAATGCGAAACTGCTGACACAGTTTTTTTGTGAAAATGTATTGACATTTTTCCGATAAAATGCTAATATGCAAATAGTGAAAAGATGATATATAGGCATATTATCACATTATAGGTTTTGATATTTTATCACAAAGGTCTCACTATGTCAAGAGGTTTTGTGATGTTTTTTCTTTATATTGGCAGTTTTTCCCGCTTTTTAGGCGGATTTTTTTGTTTTATACGGATTTTATTTCTTTTCAGGCAATTTTTAATAGGAAAGTCAGAGGCTATCCCCTACTTATTCTGTCATTGGCAAAACTTGTCAATTCCCTTTATTTTCGCAAAACAGAATATTAAACACGAGGACAAGTGGACGAAATTCAATTGTGAATGAAAAGTTATAAATTATGAATTGCGGAGAAATATCAGCATAAAAAACAGTTTTTTTCCGCAAGGACAGCCAGCGGTGCGGCGGCAGGGAATTAAATTTTTTAGAGCTGTTTATTAAAACAACAAACCACCCGTTCCGTCAGGTGAACTGCCCCAATTTGTACGGACAGCACAAAAACACCCCCTAGGGTAGAAAATATTAACATTTAAGCGACATACTGACTTCGTTTTTCAAGCGGAGTCAGTTTTGTTTTTAATTGAATTCTTTCGTTGTTGTAAAAGTG
>JAZSKE010000080.1:0-9978 GCA_045534675.1 Acutalibacteraceae bacterium | reverse complement strand
GTTAAAAATCACAGAACTAAAGGAGCTGTAAAAACGAAAGTTTTTTTACAGCTCCTTTTTAGAGGCGTGAAAAAAATGCGCAGAATGAACAAACTGAGCAAAAATAAAGCTTTGGCTTTATTTTTTACCCGAAGGCGTACGAAGGTACGTCGAGAGGCGAAGTTTGTTTATAGCATAAACCGAAAAACTGCAATTTTTGCAGTTTTTGATTTTTATATGTTTTAAAGGGTTCCTTTGGACTTTTCAGCCTGAAGAAACCCTTTATTTATCTCGGTTTATGCGGTCTGCACTTTTTTTTACAGCCCCTTTTTATTTTATTTAGTTTTGTTTTTTAATGCGCTGTAAAGTCCCTTAATACTGAAATCATAACCGCCTGAAACACTTCTTGCTTTCACAAAAGAATACCAATCACTTCTGCCAATCTGATCAGCGCTCATTTTTTCTATCTTTTCCATCAGGCTGAGGAATGTTTTTGTCTGCTCACACATAAGTTCTGCATCAAACTTTTCCATTTCGTGTGTTTCGCTTTCGGCGCAAAGATAATAAGGTGCAGGCACAAGACAAATTCCGGGTACACCCATAGTAAAGAAATTCTGTCCCTCACCAAAATGAAGCATATTATGACCGCGAAGTGTCATAGTTCTGACACAATCTCTTTCTTCCCTGACAGTGTCGATATAAAGCTTGTCCATAACCTTATTACCGGTATAAACCAGTTCAATATCAGGCTTTCCCGTATATTTATATTCACCGTCAACTGTGCGCCATTCCTTACAACCTAAATGTTCAAGTGTAAGATTTGCAACACATTTCAGGTGTCCGTGCTTTCCGTCCCATAGCTGACGGTGCATAGCCATCCAACGTGAAACCGACTGAAATGAACCCGTTGAAATATCTTTAAACGACGGCAAACGGAAATGACCCGTAGTAAACACAAAAATGTGAGTTCTGTCGAGTTCTCTATCCTTTATTGCTTTCATTATTTCCAGAATTGCTACAGGACCGTTTTCTTCAATACAGTTTGTACCGTCTGTATGAGTATTTATTACAACGGATTCTCCGTCCTTCTTTCCTTTCTTTACACAATAGAAAGACTCTGTGTATGCGTGATCTTCCATGTCTGCCGTTAAAACTAATTTAGCCTTTTTATTTTGCACGGCAGCTTCAATTAGTTTTTTTCCGTCTGTTTCATTGACCCACAAAACAGGCAAATCCTGATATTCAAGTATGAAGGGCAGATACTGTCCTTTAACACAGTCGTCGTGAAGATTTTTCCATACAAAAACTGCAGCCTTAGCTTTTCCGAGCTTTGCAATAATGCCGTAAATAAATTTCACAAATGTCGTTATAACAGGACCCTCATATTTTGCTTCCATAGCCACATCTTCAGGATATGATGTTCGCTTATCAAAAGCTATTTCACTTGGAATAAAGTCTATATTTGATATTTCAAAAACAGCTATCTTATCCTTTAAATTTTTAATATCGGTCATTCTCTTAAAATAACAGAGCGGTGCTGTTATTCCCTCGTCCGGGGTCTTACCCGAATAGGGATGAACTGATGAAACAGGAATGTCAACATCAGTTTCTCCAAGCACAGAAAGAGAAGCCTCAACCGCCTCCCAGCGTTTAAAATAGAATGGATCCCTGTAAACATCAAACCCCATATTTTTAATTTCTTTCTTAAGATATTCAATGTATGCCTGATGTGCTTTGCTTCCTGTATATCGAGCACCGAATGAGTTCATTTTTTCTACGCCTTCAAATAAATTGTTGCTCAAAATTTCATATGACATATTTTTTGCCTTCCTTCTTGTTTTTTCTTCTTGTGTTTGCACTTAGCACAAAATCATTCTATCACTATATTATCAGCAATGTCAAGATAAACACAGATGTTCAGAAATAGAAAGGATTGTTCCCGAACAGTCCTTTTTTATTTACTTAAGAATCATTTTCGTCTGCATTATCCTTTTGCGCTTTCATATAATATTCAATTGCCTCATTGATATCATCAGGATTTTTACCGTTTGCAACGCTTATATGAAAATATTTTTTCTTGTTTTCAATATCGCCTTTCAAAGCATATATTATTGTCAGCAAAGATGTAGCTTCAATGCCGTTATTTTTAAATTCAAGAGATTTTTTTGCATCTTTCTCGGCATTATCATAGTCCGCTTGTCTGAAATAACAAGATGCTCTGTTTATGTAAGCGTAGTAATTATCAGGCTGACATCTTATTGACTCATTAAAGTGTTTAACTGCCATTTCATAATTGCCCTCATGCACATAAATCAAACCAAGATTACTATGTGCCTGTTCATGTCTGTAGTCAAGTTCAAGCAACTTATAATATGTAGCGATTGCTTGTTCATTAAGACCCATATCTGTGTAACACAAAGCACTGAAAAGCAAAACAGCAACAGCATCTCTCTGATTTTCAGCTTTAGGATAGAGTTCAGATAAATACTTAAGTGCTTTTCTGTAATTATCTTCATTATAAAGTCTGACAGCACATAGCAGTTTATTTCTCAAAACATTATCCTTAAATGCCTGACCGATTTCCTTCTCATATGACTTTTCGTAAAAGCTGAGGCTCTGTCTGCGGTTTGAAAATATTACTCTGAACAGAGTAATGATAAGACCTGCTGTTATCAGCACCATCCTGAATAAATTTTCAGAATAATCGGTTTTGTTATAAAAGACATCAAACAAATAGAAAGCAACTACTCCCAGAATGCACAAAACTATAAACAATATAATTAAAATATTAACAGTTTTCTTTTTCATATTAAACCTCGGTTTTCTTCACTTCAATATATACCCAGGCCCCATTATCAGATAAAGAGGGCCAAGGCAATAGACCATAAACATTTCCTTGTGTGGTACCTTTGTTTTAAAACAATCCGTCAGCAGAAGACACTCAAATACATAGGCTCCCGCACCGCAGAAATATGCAACTCCTTTGAGAATGTGATATATGTCATCAAAGAAGAAGGACAGTATAAACAGCACTGCAGCGGCACCAACCAGCAAATTTCGGGTAATGAGCATAGCATAGTCACGGTCACGGTGACCCTCATGTATAAGCTCATCCTTATCAGGTATCGTAGCATCAACAATGTGTTCTATTTCTTCAAGTAAGTCTGACATGTTATCACTTCCTTTTCTTTTAAAATAAGCCACCCTGACGGATGGCTCTTTTTTTATTACAGCTTTGAAAATCCGTGGCTGTTGACAAGGGCATCAATCTTTACTCCCGATTTGCATAAAGGACACTCGTGTGAAGGATAGATAGCATAACCTTCAAGGTCATTGGGGTCAAATACTGAGCGTACGGGCAAGCCGCAGCATTCCTTTGCTGTTGAGAAAATAGCCGAAACGCCCGTTACTCTGCCGCCGTAGTACTTAACGGCTTCAACAGCCGACTGAGCAGTTTTACCTGAAGCGATTGAAACACCCAGAATCATAACATGCTTGCCCTTAATCATAGGCACAATATTATCGCGGAAAATAAACTGGTTACCGCTTGTGATTTCAGGAGTAACAACATAAATTGACTTGTGGGCATTCATATTAACAAAGTTTGCCTCTGAAAGACTGTCTGCAAGGCAGGCACCTATTACCTCAGTACCGTCAAGGCAGAGAATGGTGTCAACTATGGTGTCGGCATAGTAGTATGAGCAAAGCTCCTCTGCAACAGCTCTTGCCTCAGACATACGCGCCTTCTGTGACACAACATCAATATAGTAGTTACTGTGGCTGTTGCCTGTTGCAAAGTGACCCATAGCAACACGAAGATAGAGGTTTTTTCTTTTGGTTTCATATTTTACTGTATTTAAAGTTGACATATTATATCCTCCTTTTATGGATTGTATTAGCATTATACACTAAAAAGCATGTTTTTTCAAGTAGTTTTTGTCTATTTTTGCGCATTATGCTATAAAAAAGGACTGCGGTACACATTGCGCGTCCGCAGCCTTAAGATTTATTTTGCCTTTTCTTTTTTCTCGGGGATAATAAATATAAACACAAGCGAGCTGATGAGAAGCATCATGGGATAGTAAAGATTACCTATAATATTAAAAGCTGAAAGCTTATGTCCAAGAGTTGCAACCGTTGACAGAGCAACAAGAATCTGTGCGCCGTAAGGAAGAACACCCTGGAAAATACAGGAGAAGGTGTCAAGAATAGAGGCTGTCTTTCTGGGAGATATATCGAAGTCTCTTGCCATTTCACTTGCAATGGGGTTAGCCATAACAATAGCTACAGTATTGTTTGCCGTAGCTATATCCATAAGACCTACAAGCAGACCCATGCCAAGCTGACCGCCCTTTTTGCCCTTGAACAGGCGTCTTATACCGCTCAGAAGTGCCTCAAAACCACCGTTATATCTTATCAGAGCGCAAAGTGCTGCAACGAGAATTGCCACCATTGAGGTTTCAAACATGCCTGATGCACCTGAGCCCATACCGGCAAGAAGGTCGGGGAAGGTTACCGCACCTGTTGCCAGCATAATAACACTGCCTGAAAGGATACCGATAAGCAGAGTGATAAACACATTGATACCGATAATACCGCTTATGAGTACGAGAACATAAGGCACAATCTCGAGCATATCATACTGATTGTTTATGCTTTCGGCAATGTCGTATCTCAGGGATATAACAGCTATAATCACCACCGTTACCAGAGCAGCCGGTACAACAACAGCAAAGTTTGTGCGGAACTTATCCTTCATTTCACAGCCCTGACCGTTGCAGGCAGCAATAGTGGTATCTGAGATAAATGAGAGGTTATCACCGAACATTGCTCCGCCTACTACAGAACCGACGCAAAATGCAAGAGGGAAGCCTGAACCATCTGCAATAGCAACAGCAATAGGTGTCAAGAGTGTTATGGTACCAACTGAAGTACCCATAGCCGTTGAAACGAAGCAGCTGACTATAAACAGTACCAACACGGCAAGCTTGGGCGGGGTGATTGACAGCATAAAGTAAGCCACACTCTCTGCGGAGCTTCTGCCTACAACACCTACAAAGATGCCTGCCAGCATAAATATGATGAGCATGGTGATAATGTTTTTGTCACCAACACCCTGACCCATTATTTCAAATTTTTTATCCAGCTTAACGCCCTTTGTCTGAAGCACCGCAACAAACAGTGCCACGAGAAAAGCCACCACAACAGGCACATTATAAAAGCCCATGGGAATTTTCATCACATATTCAAACACCAAGCCTAACACAAGATAAAACGCTACAAACACTCCGATGGGTATGAGCGCCGACACTTTTGATTTTTTCATTATAAAACTCCTTTATATATATTGTCCGAGCCATTATACTATAAAATACATATTATTTCAACGGGTTAAAGTTTTTTGCAGATGAAAATTTTAGCCTTTTGCTTTTTTCAACGCTTGACAATATTTACATACAATAGTATAATTATGTTACATAAAATTTATATTTATGAAAGGATGAAATACTATGAAAAAACTGATAGCTCTTATCCTGAGCGCATTGATGCTCTTTGGTCTTTTTGCTGCACCTGTTTCAGCAGCCGGCAGTGAAAAGCATGAAAAGTGTCCCATCATCTTTATTGCAGGCAGCAGCGTTGACATCTGCGACAAAGACGGCAACATCATCTCAACAGGCTTTGATGTTCTCACTGACGATGACGAAGGCGATATGACAGAAGACGATATTATGGAAAGCGTTTTCAACATTCTCCTCCCCTTTGTTATCGAAGGTCTTCCTCAGGACAAATGGGACAACTACGGCAAGGCTCTTTATGAAGAACTTGCACCTATCTGGGATGACACTCAGCTTGACGGCGACGGTAATGCAAAATACGGCACAGGCGTATCAGCAGCTGAAATCAAAAAGTGGGACGATAATGCAGTAAAAGACCACACCAAAGTTAACAGCTTCAAGCTCAGAGACTTTGACTTCCGCTATGACTGGAGACTTTCACCCTATGATCATGTTGACAGACTCCACGAGTACATTAAGAAGGTTATCAAATCCACCGGCTGCAGTCAGGTTGCTCTTGTGGGCAGATGCCTCGGCGGTAATATCATCACTGCTTACCTTGACAAATACGGCAGTGAGAAGCTTGTTAAGAAAGTGGTTTATGATGAGGTTATGTCAAACGGTTCAGTAGTTATCAATGACTTCTTCAGCGGCAAGATTGCTTTCAGCGACAAGCATATTCAGGCATATCTTCTTGAAAGCGAATATTACGGCAAAGAGAATGTAGGTGTTGACCTTGCAGATGTAAATGATCTCCTTCTTGAAGTTGCAGAAAGACTTTTCGATGTGCTTACACAGACCGGTGCCGCACAGGGTATTTATGACGGTATTTACAGCTTATATGAAAGACTTTACGAGGCATTTATGCCTGCTATTCTTCGTGCAACAGGCATCGGCACATGGGTAAGCTATTGGTCAAGCGTCAGCGAAGAAGATTTTGATACAGCGCTTGATCTTATCTTCGGCAAAGAGGGTACAGAAACCCGTGAAGAAAATGCAGGCCTTATCGCAAAGATACAGACTGTCAGAGAACGCATTGTACAAACTCGCACTCTTGAAGGCAAGGATAACCTTTATCAGAAATTCGTTGATTACGGTGTAGAAATCGGTGTTATCGCAGGCTACGGTCTCGTTAATCCTCCCCTTATCGAAAGCGTAGATAAAACAGGTGACATCGTTGTTGACACTGAAAGCTCTTCCTTCGGCGCAACAACAGCAGGCATATTTGACACATTCCCCCAGGAATACATAGACAAGCAAATTGCTGCCGGCAACGGCAAATACATTTCACCCGACGGCAAGATTGATGCTTCAACATGTCTCTTCCCCGAAACCACATGGTTTATCAAAAACAAGCACCACGACACTTGGACTCCAATTAAGAATATTGCCGAATACTTCACACAGTATTCAAATGTAACCGCCGATTCAAACAATAAAAACATGTCACGCTTCCTCGTCATTGACGAAAACAACATTGAGAACGCAGTAAACATGACTAAAGACAATATGGCAGACGGTCCCTGGCTTGAGGTTATTGAGCAGAAACCCACCAAGGAAAGCATCGCTGTTGCATTTATCAGATTCTTCACCACTCTTTTTGAAATTCTCGGTCGCATCTTCAGAGGCGACTTCAGTGACTTAAAATTTGACTTCTGATTGTCAGCTACTCCCCGTAAATCCGCAAGGGTTTACGGGGCTTTTTTTGTACGCGTGAAGGCTAAGCGTCAAATAAAAACAGCACCCCGCCATGGGGTGCCTGAAATTCAATTAAACATAAAGTTTAAAAAATCCTCATTTTCTTTGCCACAAGTTCAGAATCCACAAAAATCTTAACACTTGAAGCTCCGTCATAATTTGCTTCAACCTTATGACCGCCCACATTAGCAGTGAGAGTATGTGCAAACTCAGCTAAAGCTACATATTCATCATAGACACAGCCGTTGATAACAAGCTCATTGGTACGCTTTACACGCCTGAAAATGATGTGCATGCCCATTGTCTCTGCTTCAACAAAAACCCTGCATTTTACATCCTCAGCCATTCTAAGAACAGCTGAATTGCCTTCCGCGGCATTTTCATCGCTGCTCTCTGCAGCTTCTGCAAGCTCATCACAGGGAGCATCAGGTGTTTTCTTAATTTTGAAATAAGTTACAATTGCAATAACAAGATATGAAGCAACCCAGATATGAATGAGGATATCGAAAATTGAATCCATTGAAAAACCTGTGAGCCAAAGCATTGCCCCGGTATCAATCAGGAAAAGTACAAGTGCAAAAATTACTGCACCGATCTTTTTCTTTTTGGCAAGGTACCAACAAAGAGCATAAATAAGAAGAATGACAACTGCCACTGCAACAGTTATAGCCAAAAGTGACTTATCCTCAAAGACCATATCAGGCACATCGTAATAATACTCTTCGGGATACATACCGCAGAAATACATGCCGTAATCAACGGCAAAATAGGGAATAAACGCCGAAAAGAGGAAGTATGTATCAGCGTTGACCAGAAGCAAAACTATATTGACCGCACTGAAAGCCACCACGAGAAGCAGGTTGGCTATGCTGTTGTTATATTTTGTTTCGAGGTTGTTAGGTTTTGAGTTTGTGCGTTCTTTTAATTTATTGCCGAATAATTGTGACATTTTTTTACTCCTTTGTTTTTTATTTATAATACAATGCTCCCATAGAAATGTCAACATGAAATAATTGGAAGACATTGTTCAGTAAATAATTATACTCAATCTTTGAGTTATTGTCAATACTCAAATTCAGAGTATTGTATCATTTGTCATGAGGTGATATTATGGACTATCTTGACAAGCTCATTGCATTGAGAATAGACAATGACCTGTCACAGAAAGAGGCAGGCAAAATAATCGACAAATCACAGCAGGGCTACGACCATATAGAAAAAAGGCGCGCAAAGCTTACAATAGAGGATTTCAAAAAGCTTTGTGAGTTTTATAAAGTCAGTGCTGATGAGCTTCTTGGACTGCACTGACACAATCGCGACAATAAAAACGCTAAATTCACATTTTAGCGTCTTCATAATATACTGATAAAGGTGATATTATGAATCGGAATATTTGCAATTCAATGGCATTAGCCACTATCCGTGGCGGAAATCAAACGCCGAACATCTACGGTCAGGTCAGTTTTCTTCAGAAAAGAAACTATGTATTAGTAACAACACATATCAGAGGTTTACCTGCAACAGCCTCAGGCTTCTTTGGTTTTCATATCCACGAAGGTGATAACTGCAAAGGTACAGCCTTTTCAAATACAGGAAACCACTACAATCCCGCAAATTCACCGCACCCCTCCCATGCAGGTGATCTGCCACCTCTTATGTATTGTAACGGATGGGCCTGTCAGAGCTTTACAACGGACCGTTTTTGCGTGAATGACATAATAGGACGAACAGTTGTTATACACGATATGCCTGATGATTTTAATACTCAGCCGTCGGGAGATTCAGGGACAAAAATTGCATGTGGGGTTATTTGTATAGGTTAAAGGAGCTTATGTATAAACAAATGAAACAGTACCCCGCCTAGGTGGCGGGGTAAAATTATATATTACGCATTCGATAATTAAATATTATTACATCATAACAAGTTAGAAATCAGCTACATACAATAATTGTATCAGAAACTATATCTCCTATTGACTCACCTTTGATAAGCAATACAAACGCATCAACAGAACCAATAATAAAAAACAAATTGCGGATTGTTCTCTGTTTTTTTGAAGCAGGTTTTCCCGTGTTTTTATCAATAATACACAACTCCATCACACGCTTGCCAAAACTACGCTCAGAAATTACATCTCTTGAAACAAAGGTTGCAAACATAATAATAAGACTTATAACAATCAAATCATTAAACAAAGCAAAGAAAATTGCACCTGGTAAAAAATAAAGTGAATCAATTGCAACTGCAATAAATCTCCTTAATGTAACATTGTTTGACATATAATCACCTCTAAAAAATTATATCAACTATATGAAAATAAATCAAGGTGTGTATTTAACAGAAAAGTCGAACCTGTACTTTACTCTTGCGGTACCCAAAAGTTGCTGTCCGCTTGGAGCGCGGGCAACTTTTGACCGCTGCGCTGTTCGGAGGTCGCCTCAAATGCTCAGAAAAGGGAAATGATGCCGACTTGCGGTACCCAAAGTTCATTACGGCTTGGAGCGCCTATGAACTTTGACCGCTGCGCTGTTCGGAGGTTGCCTCAAATGCTCAGAAAAGGTAAATGATGCCGACTTGCGGTACCCAAAATTTTGTTGTGCCTTGGAGCGGCACCAAAATTTTGACCGCTGCGCTGTTCGGAGGTCGCCTCAAATGCTCAGAAAAGGGAAATGATGCCGACTTGCGGTACCCAAAGTTCATTACGGCTTGGAGCGCCTATGAACTTTGACCGCTGCGCTGTTCGGA
>JAZSKE010000071.1:0-70345 GCA_045534675.1 Acutalibacteraceae bacterium | reverse complement strand
CCACCCTCCCGCCAGCAGGTTCAAAGCGTATGATGGCGGCTGCTATCGAGGGACTTACCCGCGAGGACGGCACTCGTCCTATGCTTATTGCCGTAACCCAGCTCACCTCTACCGACGAGGAAACAATGAAGGCTGACCTTCTTATCAACGAGCCTATCGACAAGGTTGTTATGCACTACGCTAAGAACGCTGCCGACGCAGGTCTTGACGGTGTTGTTTGCTCCCCCCTTGAGGCAGGTAAGGTGCATGAAACCTGCGGTGAGAAGTTCCTCACCATTACTCCCGGTGTGCGCTTTGCAGACGGTGACATCGGTGACCAGAAGAGAGTTATGACTCCTGCCGAGGCTAAGAAAATCGGCTCAGACTATATCGTAGTAGGCAGACCTATCACTGCAGCGGCTGACCCTGTGGCAGCATATGAAAGATGCCTCGCTGAGTTTGTGGGCTGAGAATGAATTGGCTTTTCTAAGGAACTGTCGATATGTTGCCAAGGCAACTTGATATATTTGCCGGAAGGCAAATTCATATGTTTTACTTTGTAAAACTCGATATGATGAAATCAAAGATTTCATCGAGACGTAGAAATGTAAATTAAACCGAAAGGAAAGATATAACCATGGAAAAACTTATCGCAAAAGACTTACTTTCAATAGGAGCAGTGTTCCTTCGTCCCCAGCAGCCCTTCACATGGGCAAGCGGAATCAAAAGCCCCATTTACTGTGACAACAGACTTACTCTCACATCACCTGCAGTGCGTACTGACGTGGAAACAGGCCTTGCAAAAACAATTCTTAAGTACTATCCCGACTGCGAAGTTATCATGGGTACTTCAACAGCCGGTATTGCTCATGCAGCTATCGTCGGTCACATTCTCGGCCTTCCCATGGGCTATGTAAGAAGCGGCCACAAGGACCACGGCAGAGGAAATCAGATTGAAGGCAAGCTCGAAAAAGGTCAGAAGGTAGTAGTTGTTGAAGACCTTATTTCAACAGGCGGCAGCGTACTGGAGGTTGTTGAAGTTCTTCGCGAAGCAGGTGCCCAGGTACTCGGTATCGCTTCAATCTTCACCTACGGTATGAAGAAGGGCATTGACAGAATGGCTGCAGCCGATGTTATCAACTACTCACTTTCAAATCTTGACGCAGTTGCAGAAGTAGCTGCTGAAGAAGGCTATATTGAAAAGGAAGACATCGCCCGTCTTCTCAAGTTCAGAGACAACCCCTCTGATGAAAGCTGGATAGGTGGCAACGCATGAGAAGCCTTATCAACATTCTCGACCTGACAACCGAAGAAATTGATAAAATGCTTGACACTGCCGATGACATTATTGCAAACCCCAAGAAGTACTCTGAGGTTTGCCACGGCAAAAAGCTGGCAACTCTTTTCTTCGAGCCTTCAACAAGAACAAGACTCAGCTTTGAAGCTGCTATGTATGAGCTTGGCGGCAATGTTCTCGGCTTCTCCGAGGCCAACTCATCATCTGCTGCCAAGGGTGAAAGCGTTGCAGATACCACAAGAACAGTTTGCTGCTATGCTGATATTATTGCTATGCGTCATCCTAAAGAGGGCGCACCTCTCGTAGCTTCAATGAATTCAAGCGTACCTATTATAAATGCAGGTGACGGCGGCCACAATCACCCCACACAGACACTTACGGACCTTCTGACAATCAGAAGAAAAACAGGCAAGCTCAGTGATTTCACAATCGGCTTCTGCGGCGACCTTAAATTCGGCAGAACTGTACACTCACTCATTCAGGCACTTTCACGCTATAAGAATATTAAAATAGTTCTTATTTCACCCAATGAGCTGAAGGTACCCTCATATATCAAGCATGACGTACTGAGAAAGAACGGTATTGAATATAAGCAGACAACTGACCTTGAAAGCGTACTTCCCGAGCTTGATGTGCTTTATATGACAAGAGTTCAGCGTGAACGCTTCCTTAGTGAAGAGGAATATATCCGACTTCGTGACAGCTATATTCTCACCCGTGAAAAGCTGAAGAATGCCAAGGAATCTCTTACAATACTTCACCCCCTGCCCAGGGTCAACGAAATTTCCGTTGATGTTGACGATGACCCCAGAGCTTGCTATTTTGAGCAGGCGCTTTGCGGCAAGTTTGTCAGAATGGCTCTTATTATGGAGCTTCTCGGCTTAAAGGCTGAATAAGAGGGAGGAAGAAATATGCATATAGATTCAATTAAAGAAGGCATAGTTATCGACCATATCACTGCCGGTAATGCTATGACAATTTACGGCCTTTTAGGCTTCGACAAGCTTGAATGCAGCATTGCAATTATCAAGAATGTTTCAAGCAAAAAAATGGGTAAGAAAGACATTATCAAAATCGACAGCAATATTGACATCAACCTTGAAGCTCTCGGCTACATCGACCCTGGTGTAACCATTGATATAATCAGAGACAGCAAGCTTGTTGAAAAAAGAAGTGTTGACCTTCCCGAAAAGCTTCACGGTGTACTCAAGTGTAAAAATCCCCGTTGCATCACCTCATGTGAGCAGGAGCTTGAGCAGGTGTTTATGCTCACCGATAAGGCAAAGAAAATTTACAGATGTATGTATTGCGAAGCAAAAGCATAAAATAATAATATTAAGGGTAGCATCTCGGCTACCCTTTTTTATTATTAAATTGTAAGAAAAATATCAATAAAAATTGTTGCCAAGACTTTATATTTATGTTATTATTAACTATAAGTATGATTATGTCCGAAAGGTTCCGATATGGCTAAAAAAATATACACGGTTTTAACTTTGATAATTTGTCTTCTTGCAGTACCTTGCCACGCCTTTGCACAGGGAAATGAAGGTGTAGTTTATCCCTCTCAGGAAATTTTGTGTATAGCCTACAGAGGTGACACTGCTTCCTATGAACAAAATTCAGAGCAGGCGGTTTTGTCAGCCTTCAGAAAAGGTGCGGATTTTGTAAGTGTTAATGTCAGAAAAGCAGAAAACGGCATCCTTGTGCTTTGCAGCGAAAATGCAGTGGAAATTGAAGGCGTTGCCTTGGAAAAAATACTTAGTCATCTCGGTGAAGAGCAGATTCTTATCCTCGACTTTGACCAAGTGCTGAAAGATGAAGTCTATTCTCTGATTAAAGAAAATAATGCTTTTTCAAAAGCATATCTGAGAATAAAAGACAGTGCAAAAAATATAAATGAGTGGATGTCTTCAAAAGAGGAAGAACCTACAGTTATAGGCGTATGCTCAAGCTTCAATATTTTCACTGTCAAAAGCTTCGTGAAAAATATGAGTACTATGCCTGCCGTTCAGCTTCAGAGCAAGAACTACTTCAATGTTATGTACGGCTCATGGTGCTACGGTGACTATGATTCACGGCAGGGTACAGGCGTAATTGCACCTATGTATGACCCGGATTTATGCGGTCAGCGCAGTGACAGCGAAGACGGTTGGAATGACCTTGTCAAAAAGAATTTCAGCATTATTGAAACCAATAATCTTGAGAGCTTTGTGATTTATAAAGAAAATGCAAACAAGCTGGAAGAAAGCCTCAGTGCTTTACTGAAAAAAGCCCAAGGCATTGACCTTGAGGGCAAATCTCTTGTGAGCAGGCAAAACCTTGAAAAGGGTATTGAAAAAGCAAAAGTCCTTTTAAATGACGGTGCAGTTTCCTGCGATGAATTGCAGAGCGCTATGTCAGAACTTCAAAGGGCAATAAATAAACTCACTTCTTCTGAGGGTGAAGATACCCAGAAGGGGGCGCTCAACATAACCCCGGGCAAAATTATTGCCGCAGTGCTTGTGGGTTCACTTATTTTGGCGGCACAGATATACGTACAGAAAATGCAGAAGGAGAAAAAGAGATAACTTGCATTCTGAGGATATAAAGGAGGAAATAATATGACAGAAAACAAAAGCAACTGGCTCGAACACGCAAAAACCCCTGAAGAAGTAGGTGTATGTTCAAAGGAAGTTCAGGCATTCGTTGATGAATGTATCGAAGAGGGCAGAGAGCTTCACTCAATCACCGTTATCCGTCACGGCAAAATTGCCTGCGAAATTTACAGAGATCCCTTCAAGCCGCAGCACAGACACATGATGTATTCTGTTTCAAAGAGCTTTACTTCAACTGCAATCGGCTTTGCTGTTGACGAGGGTTATCTCACTGTTGACACCCGCTTTGTTGACATTTTCCCTGAGGCAAGAACAGATAAGCATGACGAATATCTTGAAGAAATGACAATTGAAGACCTGCTGACAATGAGAAGCGGTAAGAATGTAAGCGTATTCCTTGACAGAACGAAGGACCGTTGGTTCAGAGATATTGTGGATTCTCCCTGGATTTCAGAGCCGGGTACGGAATTCCTTTACATAAGTGAAAATATGTATCTGCTTTGCTGCTGTATTCATAAGCTTACAGGCATGAGCGTTATAGATTATCTCAGACCCCGTCTTTTCGAGCCTCTCGGTATGGAAGATCCCTTCTGGGAGAAATGTCCCAGCGGTGTTGAGGCAGGCGGTTGGGGTCTTATGATAACAGGTGAAGACCTTGCTAAGTTTACCTATTGCTATCAGCAGATGGGTAAATTCGGCGGTAAGCAGGTTATTCCCGAATATTGGGTAAAAGAAGCAACTGCATATCACGCAGATAACACGGACACCTCCGACACACGCGATTCCGTTGTAGGTTACGGATATTGCTTCTGGAGAAATGCAGGTTATGAAAAATCCTACCGCGCAGACGGTATGTTCTGTCAGTTCGGCATTGTATTTGAAGACCTTGATGCCTGCATTACACTTACGGGCGGTGAAATCGACGAGCAGGCTATGCGTGATGTTATATGGAATCACTTCCCCAAGGCATTTATTGATGCGGATGAAAATGCTGAAACCACGCCTATAGTTGCTCCTGCTTTTCCGAAGCTTGCGCCCAAGCCGAGAAATCTTGCTCTTGAAAGCAGAATTGAAGGCAAGAAGATAAAGTTCAGAAAGCCTGTTGTTGTCAATGCAATCGGCTACCCCGTCAGCGTTGTACCCCTGCCGGCTATGTTCGTTTCTGCTGATAAGGCAGGTAACATCAGTGATGTTACTTTTGATTTCCGTGAAAACGATATGCAGATGAGCTGGTCTGAGGGCGACGAAATCAACAGCATTGCAATCGGTCTTGACGGTGAATACCGTTGGGATAATGTTGTTCTCGGCACAATGCCTTTCACAACCTGTGCTACAGGCTGTTGGAACAGTGAAAATGAGCTTGAAATACACATCCGCTGTGTTGAGGCTGTTTCAGAAAGAATTATACACTTTAAATTCAACGGCGATAATGTTATTATGCGTCCTTCATCAGTACCCAATGCAGCAGTAATAGGTGAAAGCCTCAAGGATACGGTTAAGGATATTATCAAGCAGCCCGTTTTCTCAAATGCGGTCAGCCGCGCAATACCTCACCTTATGCCTCTTGTTGATGCAGTTCAGAGAGGTAAGATAAAGGTTGACGGACCCGGTAATCACAGATTTAAGAAGAATTAAAGAAAACCGATATTTATAAGGAGAAAAAAACATGTTCAAAATCTTGTTTATTGTATGTGCTGTTCTTGAAGTGGCTTTAGTGCCTCTGTTTTTGAAATATTATTGGCCTGACAGAACAAAGAAATCCTTTGCAACAAAAACTGTCTGTTCACTTCTTTTCTGCCTTTGCGGTGTGTTTGCCATGAAGCACACGGGTAACAATACCCTTTATGCGGATTATATGTTATGGGGTCTTGTTTTAGGCGCTGTTGGCGACTTGCTGCTTCACTCACTGACAAAAGTTATTTATCCCTTCGTTGTTGGTGTTTTGGCTTTCTTTACGGGTCACATTTTCTATATTATGGCTTTCCAGAGAGCAATCTACACAACCTATCCCGGTTCAAATCTTTTCGAGTGGTATGAAATTCTTGCAGTTGTGGTTTTAGAGCTTATTATTGCGGTTTATGTCATTATCAGAAAAACATATAAAACAAAGCCCCATTTAGTTGCTCTTGCAACAATTTACGGTGCAATGCTCATGGCCATGCTTGCTAAGGCAGCAAGATATGTTATCGGTGAATTTGCTTACGGCACAAACGACCATATGGTTATGATAAGTGTTACCGTGCTTCTCGGCGCACTTCTGTTTTTCATTTCAGACTTTATTCTCATCTTCATTCTCAAATCAGATGTACCCATCAAGAGATCAATGAGAGTGGTCAACATTATCACATATTACATTGCTCAGGTGCTGCTTGCAGCAAGCATATTCTTCGTTTACTCGAGAGAACTTCTTATTGCATAAGTCTATCACAAAGGAGATTACATTATGAAACTTCCCTCATATCCCATAGTAACAATAGACCCTCATTTCAGTATATGGTCAAGAAGTGACAAGCTCACTGACGGCGACACATATCTTTGGTGCGGTATCAGAAAAAAGCTGGAAGGCAAAATCACGGTTGACGGTGAAACTTACCGCTTTTTAGGTACGAGTAAGGAGACGGCACTGCCTCAGACAGATGTGGAAATCAAGCCTCTTATCAGTACATACACTTTTGAAAATGAGAAAATCCGTCTTGTGTTTTCCACATGGACTCCCTTCCTTATGGACGATTTTCAGCTTTTCAGCACACCGTGTGCATATCTCGATACAACAATATCAACCCTTGACGGCAAGAAGCACGATGTAAGTGTACAGTTCACTGCCTATAAAGAAATGTGCCAGGGCAAGAAAAACAAGCCCGTTACAAAATATACCGATAATTACGAGGGTACAAAGCTTGTTAAAATGGGTCTTTATGAGCAGCATCCCCTTAACGATTCAGGTGATGAGTACGCTGCCGATTGGGGTTATGTGTGCCTTTTAGGTCAGGACAGCAGTGCCTGCAAGGAGGGCATTAAAACTGTTGCAGCGGCGAAAGCAATAAAGAAAACCTCTTTCAGCACAATTATTGCCTATGACGATATTTATTCAATAAACTATTTCGGTCAGTACCTCAGAGGTGTATGGACAGAGAAATTCTGTGACATTGCTCAGGCTATGAAGTACTTTAAAGAAAACAGAGAAGAGCTGCTTGAAAAGGTTAAGGCGTGGGAAAAGACCATTCTTACCGATGCAAAGCCCTTCGGCAAAAACTATCAGCTTATGCTTTCTGCTGCTGTAAGACAGATTTTTGCCGGTCATAAGCTTGTCAGAAACAGCAAGGGCGAGCTTCTTTATATGTCAAAGGAATGTCACTCAAACGGCTGCATAAACACAGTCGATGTGTCATATCCTGCAATACCTATGTTCCTTTTATATGCTCCCGAGCTTGTGAAGGCTATGCTGACGGGTATATTCTATTTTGCAAACAGCGATTTATGGAACGAAGATTTTGCACCCCACGATATAGGCAGATATCCTCTTGCATGCGGTCAGGTTTATGCGCTCAAGCCTCACCAGCACCTGATACCTCATAAATTCAGCTATAAGGCAATATATAAGCAGAGGTCTGCATCTATTTATATGCCTCAGTTCCAGATGCCCGTTGAGGAATGCGGCAATATGCTTATTATGAGCTATGCTTATTACATAATGACAAAGGATACAGATTTCCTTACAGAACATTTCTATACCCTTAGCACATGGGCTAAATATCTCAAAAACAAGGGCGTTGTTCTTGACAATCAGCTTTGCACCGATGACTTTGCAGGCCACAGCAAAAAGAATGTCAACCTTGCAATAAAGGGTATAATGGGTCTTGCCTGCTTCGGCAGAATCTGTGAAGCGCTCCAGATAGGCAGTGATTACGACGTACTTGCTCAGTCTTATGCCAACGAGCTGATGTCAGTGTGCAAGAAGACCGATGACGGACATCTTCCCTTCAGTGTTGATAAGGGTGATACATGGAGCCTTAAATATAATATGGTATGGGATATCCTCTTTGATTTCAGCCTTTTCCCGAAAGAGCTTTACAAAGCAGAAACAGAGAAGTATCATAAAGAACTCAACGCTTACGGTACGCCTCTTGATTACAGACGCTCATTCACAAAAACAGACTGGATGCTTTGGGCGGCTTGTCTTGACGAAACCAAAAAGACTACTGAGGCTTTCTCAGGCAGAATTGTCAGCTATCTTGCCGACACTAAGGATAAAAACTGCTTCAGTGACTGGATAGATACCAAGCAGGCAAAACAGTGCGGTTTCGACCACAGAACAGTTCAGGCAGGTCTGTGGATGCCTGTTCTCAAAGCTAAGTTGAGTAGCATGGATAAATAATATATTTAACCAGGGCGGAGGGTCAAAACTCCGCCTTGAAAATTTGGTGAAAAAATCGAAAAAACTTTCAAAAAACTATTGACAACCGACACTGCTATGTGTATAATATCAGATGTTCGTTGCGGAATTGTGTAAGGGTAGCACAGCAGACTCTGACTCTGTTTGTCTGGGTTCGAATCCTAGTTCCGCAGCCAAGAAAAAGGGTATGTAAAAAACTCGTTTTTTACATACCCTTTATTTATCGTATTTTATGCGGTCTGCATTTTTTTACAGCCCCTTTTCAATGAAATATACTGCCGTATATGAAATAGCTGACGCTGAGAAATATGCTGTAGCGTATGGGAATTTATTTTTATTTCACATCTTGCCGTAAGGCAAAACATTTCATAATTTGTAAGGGTTATTTTATATTGCGTAGCAATATTTCATTAAAATAACCGTGTACCTTTCACTTTGGATATTTCACTTTGGACATAGTATTGATTTGCATGTTTTTTTGTGCTATAATAAAACTAAGATTCTATAATGGGGTAAAAAATGAAAAGAAAAAATATTTATTTTGTACAGACAAATTGTGTCTTTAATAATGAACATTTTTTACCGTATGTTGTTGGAGTTATAGCGGCTTATGCTTTTAAAAACGAAAAATTGCTTCTTATTATCAACTTGCTGATTTTATTTATAAATGTGACAATTTTTATGAAACTTTGAATCATATAAAAGATACTTCAGTTGTTGCGTTTTCTTGCTATATGTGGAATTATGAGTTAAATTTCAAATTGGCTCAAGAGATTAAAGGTAGATATCCTGATTGTAAAATTATTTTTGGAGGACCGCAGATATCGGATACCGAAAAATGGCTTGAAGAAAATCCTTTTGTTGATTTTGCTGTGTTTGTAGAAGGCGAAAAGCAGTTACAGATATTTTGCTTTCTATTTGCAATGAAAAGGCTGTTTCGTCTGTTGAAAACATATCTTACAGGAGCGGAGAAGAAATAGCAACAAATCCAAGAAAGTATAACATGGTAGATATAAATGAAATACCTTCGCCATATTTGACCGGTGTTTTTGATAAAATACTTAAAAACAATGATGATAAGTTTGCCGCGATTATTGAAACATCAAGAGGGTGCCCATATCACTGTGCTTATTGTGATTGGGTAAATCTCGGATTGCCTATGTGATTTTTTGATGTAGAGCGTGTGAAAAACGAAATCGAATATTTGGGTAAAAATTCTATAGTGTTTGTTGTGTTGGTCGACTCGAATTTTGGTATGGGCTATAAAGATGAAGAGATATCTGATAAATTTATTTAAACGAAAAATAAATACGGATATCCAAAAGGTATAGAAATGGCCTTCGCAAAGCACAGTCCGGATCGTGTTTTTTCAATAAATAAAAAATTATACGAAAATGATATGAGCCGTGGTGCAACTCTTTCTATGCAAAGCCTTGATCCGTTGACATTTAAAAATATCGGGCGGGAAAATATAACTAAAGAAAAATTTTCTGAACTGTTACATATGTATTCGGAAAATCACATACCTTCGTACACGGAGCTCATTTTAGGTTTGCCGGGTGAAACTTATGAAAGTTTTTGTGAAGGTATCGATTATCTTCTTGATAATGGTCAGCACAATTCGATTCATGTTTTTTATTGTGAAATTCTCCCGAATGCTCTTATGGGTTCAAAAGCCTTGCAATTTAGTTGAACATAGGACTTTCTTATTTGACTGGTTGAATTTTTATAAAAAATTGATAGAAGGAAAACCGGTATCGTTAGAAAAAAGAAGAATAAAGTTTTTTGTTTTAAAAACTTGTGAGTATGATGATTGGATTTCTTATGCTGAAGCAATTGTAATTAAAGGTCGACGCATTGGAAAAAGTATTTTACTCAACGATCCAAATGCGTATACTTTTGAGTATATAAATGAATAGTAAATTTATGTTTTACAGTTCACAATGTAATATTGGGGTTTGTCAAAATTGCCGCTTTGTCAATTCGTGAGGTAGTAGATGAGTAATGATTTATCAAAATTCAAATCGGTCACTGTTTTTGTATTAACATATAATGATACGATTTTATTAAGAAAAACTGTTTCAGAAATAATAAAATGTGATTGTTTTTCAGATATTCACAAGATAATTATTGTAGTGAAAAATGATATTTGTGACGGTTTTTTTGAAGCTGCGAAGATTGTTGATGAGGACTGTACTGGAAAAGTGAGTATTTATTTGCAGAAGTCTCCTACAATAGAACTGTGTATTTCGGAACTACCACCAATGGTTGACACTTCGCATTTTATAATTATGGCTTCTGATATGGAAATGAATCCCGCTGATATTTCTGACTTTGTCAGAATTTCTAAAGAAAATCCTGAAATGATTATATGTGCAGCAAAGTGGTTGAAGGGATCGACAATTGAAGGTTATGGTAGGTTTCATGAATTAGGAAGTCGTATGATGAACACTTTCGTAAGTATTCTTTTTAATCAAAATGTCAAAGATCCTTTTTCTGTATATCAGATATATCCTTTAACAGTATATGAAAAATTAAAGTTCAATAAACCTTCTGAGTTTGTGTATGAATACACACTAAAAGCGATACATAATAAGGTTGAATACAAGGAGATTCCCACGGTTTATCGAAAACGGACTGAGGGAAAATCTCTTGTAAATGTTGGTAAAATGCTGAAAACTGCTATGTTGTTTTGTTTTACTGCTATAAGAGTAAGATTCTCTCATAGATTATCAGATGATGATAGTAAAAATATAGATCGGGTGATTAAATGAAGAAAATATATATGGTACAGCCGAATTCCGTTTATGGGAATTCAATCTATTTTCCATATGCGGCAGGATCGCTGATAGCTTATGCTTTTAAGGACGAAGCTGTAAGAAAAGAATATTCCTTCCAAGGTTTTATCTATAAAAAAGGAGAGATCGATGATATAGTCTCTGCTTTTGAAGAACCTTTTCTAATAGGTTTTTCTTGCTATGTATGGAACTATGAATTTAACAAGGCTCTTGCCAAAGCAATAAAGAAAAGCTTCCCCAAGTGTTTTGTTGTCTTCGGCGGTCATCAAGTCAATGCTAAAAGTCGTGTTGTGGAATCGGATTTTGTAGATTTTGTTATTCAAGGTGAAGGTGAAGAAAGCTTCAAAAGACTTCTTCTTCATCTTTCCGGAAAACTATCTATCGAAGAAGTACCTAACCTTGTGTACGAAGTCGAAAATTGTCTTGTGAAAACAAATCCGGTTGAAACAACATTTGTCGAACGGCAATCTCCGTATCTCGAGGGTTTATTTGATGAGTTGGTTGAAAAAGAAGAACTGAAGTTTTCTGCAATTTTAGAAACCAATAGAGGCTGTCCTAACAGATGCGCTTTTTGTGATTGGGGGAATATCAAAGCTAAAATGAAAAGCTTTGATATGAACCTTGTAAAAGCTGAAATAGATTGGATGAGTAAAAACAAGATTGAATATTGTTATTGCTCAGATTCAAACTTCGGCCTGTTCACGAGAGATATAGAAATAGTTGAATATATCATAGAAAAACACAAGCAAAACGGCTATCCTAAGAAGTTTCAGGCAACCTATTCCAAAAACAATCCCGAAACAGTTTTTAACATTAATAACAGGCTTAATCAAGTCGGAATGAGCAAGGGTGCCACCATTTCTTTTCAGTCTATGAGTCAGGAAGCTCTGGAAAAAATCAACCGTAAGAATATGCCTATTGAAAATTTTCTTGAACTTATGTCGCTTTATAATTCAAATAATATTGCGGCATATTCTGAAATTATCCTTGGACTGCCCGGTGAAACTTATGAAAGCTTCCGAGAAGGGATTGAACAACTTCTTGAATGTGGTCAGCATATGGCGATAAACTTTTTTAATTGTGAGCTACTGGCAAATTCGATTATGAGTGACCCCGATTATATAGAAAAATATAAAATTGAGTATGCTGTTACCGAGCAACATCAGTATCATGTTGTTCCAAACAAAGATGGGATACCTGAGTATTCAAAAATAGTTGTTGCTACCTCGACTCTTTCAAGAGAAGATTGGATTAAGTGTAACATTCTGCATGTTTTCGTCAGAGCTTTCCATAATTTGGGGTTATTACAGTGTATAGCAATTTATCTTTATTATGAAAAGAATGTAAGATATATGGATTTTTATTGCAATCTCATTGATTATGCAAAAAAAAATCCTGACAGCATATGCGGAAAGATTTATATTTGGCTGGACAAAAAATATAGAGAGATTCTGAATAATTCAGGTTCACTTACCTGTTATGATCCTGTTTTCGGTGAGCTTACCTGGCCTCTCGAGGAAGGAAGTTTCCTGAAGGTTATAAAAGACTACAATGTTTTCTACAATGAAATTCGCGACTTCGTAAAGGACTATATAGAAAGCACCGATTTGTTTGAAGATCTCTTCAACTATCAGTCAGCTGTTGTTAAAAATCCATATTCTAAGAAAGCAGTTCTTGATTTACGGTATGACTTTTATAAATATTTTGCAGATGTCTATAACGGTCATGTCGGCTCTCTTGTAAAAAAGCAGAACAGAATTGTTATTGATTCCTCTGAAATATCCGACAACCTTGTTGAATATGCAAGAGAAACTGTCTGGTTCGGAAGAAAAGGCGGACAGAACATTATTACAAAGATAATGTATATAGATTGAGGTTTTGTGTAAACTGATACAGTTGTTTAGAAGATAAATTAAAAGGAGAAAAGAATGAAACAAAGTTTGAGTATCGGAAAAATTAAATCTGTTTGTCAAAAAGCAATTGAATCAGGTAAGATATTTTATTTATTGCCTGCGATATATTTAGGAGTGCTATTGCTTTCCAAAGGTTTGGTATATCCAGGTGGCTATTATAGACTTCACTATCTTTTTACATATGACCACGGATTTATTTCGAGAGGTCTTGTAGGAGAAGTGATGAGCTGGTTCTTTGATACGATAACAGACGAAATAATACAATATGTGGTGTTTGGATGCTGTGTTGCACTTATTATAGGTTCTTCCCTTTGTTTCGGCAGGGCTTTGAATAAAGTTAAATTTAAATCGGAGCACTTAACGCTTGCTTTTCTTCTTATGATTCTCCTTTTGATAATGCCGACTTCTTTTACGATGCAGTTTGGTAGAATTACTCTTGACAAATTTGCGTGGACTTTAACTGTGTTTTCGGTTTTTCTTTCCGGATGCAAGATTGGTGTATGGACAGTTCCTTTGTTGTGCGTAATCTCAACCTTAATCAATCCTGTGTATGTATTCAGCAGTATGATTCTTATTGCAATAGTACTTTTGCAGAAATTTTACTCAGAAGGTTTTTCTTTAAAAATGGGAACAATATGTTTTCTTTCATATACAGGAATCATAATTGTTGCATTATTATCACTCCGTTCTACATATTTTACCGGATTTACAGATACAAACGAAATGCTGGATTTTTATTATCAGCGCTTTGTAGGTGAATCTATGACCGAAGCAGATAGACAAGTGTTTGCAGAAGAATGGTTATTTGAATACTTTTTGCCTTTTGAAGAAGCTATAAAACGAACCTTCCATTATTATTTCACAGAATGGGGTTTGAGCATAACGGTTGTTGTGTATTCACTTACGATTGTTCTTCCGCTTACAACGTTACTGTCTGCAATATGGATAAAAGCTATCAAAAGTACCGAAAAAATTTTTCAAAAATTTATATATGGGCTTTGTCTGATTGCGCCGATAGTAATTGTTCCGGAGATTGTTGTCGGTTGGGAAATTCCAAGATATTACAGTGATTGTCTCATAGTTCAGCTTTCTCTTCTTCTCTTCTTTATTGCAAACGGAACAGAGGGGATTGTAGAGGCTATCAGAAGCATGCTGGAATACTTTAAACATCACCGTATATTAAGCATAATGGCAGCGTTACATTTTGCAATGTTGATTGTTTTATAAATTGAGGTTCGCTATGAAAGATAATTGTTTAAAAAAGAATAACGTGGGTTTATTTTTGGTTCTTGCGGCTTTCTTTTTTGTAAGAACAGCCTTATTAGCCCCGGTCCACTGTTTTTTAATGAAATCGGATTACCCGTATTTTAATTTTTCGGTTGGCGGAGTTGTATATATAATTTTTGCAATAGTTTTATCTTTGCTTTCGGCAAAGCTTGCTTTTGTTTTTCGTGATAGACTTGGAGAAATTGCGGCTTTGATTTATATTGTTGGAGTGTCGGATCCACTGTTTTTCGGCACAAAAAGCGATGCGTTTAAATTGCTGGTTGACATTATTATAGAACTGCTGATTTTAAATGCAATAAGTGAGAAAAAGATTGTTGCTACAGGAGTAGCCGTTCCCGCGGCGCTGTTCATATCTTCTTTCTTAGTTCCTTTCTCAATACTCGGTTATGCACCTGCAGTGTTGAGTATATATACTCTTGCAAGCAGGAAATCAAAAAAAGAAAGCAAGTATGTTAAGGTTGTTCTTGCTGCGGTGGCTTGTGCAGCTGCAGGCTTCTTGCTTAACAAAATACTTATGAGCGAGGTTCAGGTGTTCAATGAGTGGTTCACCTCGTTTACTTTTGCGGATGTAACTCAAACAACTAAACGTTTACGCCTCGTTGCGGCACTTTCTCCGGCAGCTGTGTTTGGTACACTGTTTTTCTATCGGTACAAAAAGGCAATCGGAGCTTCTGTCAAAAAGAAGTCTGAAAGAAGAGGAACCTTTGAAACGGTGCTGGATGCATTCTTTTTGCCTGCCGCTATTTCGGTTGTTTCCATGATTTTTGTCGGTGCAGAGAGTTTTTGTGCAATAAATACTATTGTACCTGCTACTATACTGACCTTGATTTATCTCAAGGATGAATCGTGTATTAAAGTATTGAATGAACTTGTCTGCTACGTAAAAAAATATAAGATTCTTTCTTTTGTAATTTTTGTTGCAGTGTTTGCACTGGCGTTAAAGGGTGCAGAAGATTATTTTCCATTAAAGCAAGTAATATTTTATATCGTTTATTAAATGAAAGGATTATTGAAATGCTGAAAGAAAAGGCCTCCGTTTTTCTCACAGTAGGTAATAAAAAGCAGAAGGAGCTTTGTGAAAAGCTCCTTTCAACCATACCTTTCATGAGATTCCTCGATATAAAAGTTGTGTCTGACGATGATTATGGGCGCAGACTCGGTTGCGGCGGAGCCGTGATGAATATTTTGCGCAATCATTATCGGAGTGGCGAAAAAATGATTATTGTAAATTCCGGCGGAATGAGCAAACGTTCAGTGAACTATGCTGTGAGAAGTAAAGCTTTTGCTGATGTGTTATATAACGGGGAAGCTGTTTCTTTGTTGGAGTTTATTCTGATAAACGCAGAAAGAATTTTAGATTCAATTTCTTCGGGTGTACTTGTTTGCTGTAGCGATATTGTTGTAAAGACGGAAAATTGTGAGTTTGCATTTACTGATAACACCGGTATTTGTATGAGAACTGATTTCCTTACGGCATCCCGCCATGGAGTTATGGTTTGTGATAATAAAGCCGTAATGATGCAATACCTTCATAAAAGAGATGTCAGATATCTTGAATCAATTGCTGAAAAACTCGGTGTTGACGGAATGTTGTCAGATACCGGTATTACTTATTTTACAGATGAATTTTCAACGGCTCTCAGAAAACTTGCGGAAAGCCCGGAATTTGACACACTTTTTTTAAAGAGAAATGTTGAAATAAATCTTTATTCCGATATTATCAGCTTGCTGAGTCAGAATGTGAAAAAAGAGGAATACCTCAGAACGGAAACTGCAGACGCAGAACATCTTGAGGTCAAGAAACTTCTTTTTGACAGACTTTCGGGATTTTCAATGAACGTCTACGAGGTTGAGAACGAAAAATTTCTTCATTTTGGTTCACTTAAGGAAACAATACAAAATGTTGCAGCTGTTTGTGACAGTAAAGAAAATTATGTTAAACTAAACAGTTATATCGATGAAAAAACTACGGTAGGAAACCGCTCTTTGATTGACGGAGTACGCCTTAACGGTTGTCAGATTGGTAAAGAGTGTTTAATTACTGATATAATATTAGAAAATATTTCTATAGACGACGGGAAAAGTGTGTGTGGCGTCAGACTTTGTGACGGTAGTTTTATAACTTTGATATGTGATGTGGAAGAAAATCCTAAGGATGCCGTCGGAAACATATCCAAGTGGGAAGAAGCAAGGTATTATAAAGGAAAATCCTTTACCGAGTCACTCCAAAAGTATTATGCAAAGACAGATGAACAGAAATACAGTATGCAATATTGTATGGATAATGCAGATTTTGATTATTTTTACACTCACCGTCAATATCTTGCCGGCTTGGATTCATATTCGGTCAGTGAAAGTTATCTGAAAACAAGAAAAAATATTCTCAATGAATATTTTTCATCAAGGAGGCCAATCGATGAAATCAGCTGTCTTAAAGAAAAGGTTGAGATCTGTCTTCCTTTAAGAGTCAATCTGTCGGGTACATGGACTGATGCTATGCCGTATTGTGTTGACAATGGCGGACAGGTTATAAATATGGCGGTTACCCTTGACGGAAAATTACCCATTAAGGTTACCGTAGAAAAACTTCCCGGTAAGGATATTGAGTTTTGCAGTGACGGAAATGTTATACGCTTTAATAACAATTATGATAACGAAGAGGATATTTCTGATTTCAATCTGCACAAGGCTGCATTGAAAACTATGGGAATAAAACCCGAAACAGTGATCAAAAACGGTTTTAGACTTACAACGCAGGTCACGGATGTTGACAAGGGCTCCGGTCTCGGCACAAGTAGCATTCTTCTCGGAGGATGCATTATGGCATTAAGCAAAATGTTCGGAATACCTTTTGATGAGGGTGAAATTCTAAGTGCCGTATTTGTTGCGGAACAGATTATGAACACAGGCGGTGGCTGGCAGGATCAGGTTGGCGGTCTGACACCCGGAATAAAATCCGGCTCAACAGTTGCGGGAATACGGCAGAATCTCTCCGTTGATTATATTGATTTGCCTGAATCTTTTCAGAAAATGTTTTCTGAAAGACTTGTTCTTTTACCCTCCGGTCAAAGACATTTCGGACGTTTTATTGTCAACGATGTTGTTAACAGATACCTTTCGGGAAATGAAGATTCTCTGAAAGGACATGAGAATATACGTAAACTTAATGATGAACTAATCAGAAGCATAGAAACAGAAGACGAACCTGCTTTTTGCAATGTTATTAACGAACATAGACGGTTTTTAAAAATGATATCACCCAAGGTTAGCAATCTTGTTTTAGATGATATGATAGAAAAGTGTATGCAAGTGGCATATGCTGTTTCACCGTGTGGTGCAGGAGGCGGCGGATATCTGCTAGTTGTTCTCAAAGAGAATATTACTTTGCAACAGTTCAAGAAATTTGTAACACACAGCTTCCCATGGGTAAAAAGTTCTGTTAAAAAAATAGATATATATAATTGCTATCCTGACTTGAAGACGGATTAAGGAGTGATATTTATGAAAAAAATATATATGGTACAGCCTAACCCTCAGTATGGCAAATCTGTTTATTTGCCGTATGCGGTCGGGTCTCTTATTGCGTATGCTTTCTCTGACGAAACCATAAAAAAAGAATACTCATTCGAAGGTTTTGTATATAAACGAGAGAGTATCGAAGCGGTTGTTTCGCGTATGAACAATCCTTTTCTCGTGGGTTTTTCTTGTTATATCTGGAATTATGAATATAATCAGAAGCTTGCTGCAAGAATAAAAGAGGCTTTTCCCGAGTGCATTATTGTTTTCGGTGGTCACCAAATAAATCCGAAAAGCGAGGTTGTAGAAGCTGAATATGTAGATTATATCATACATGGAGAAGGTGAAGAGGCCTTAAAAGGACTTCTTTTATACTTGTGCGGCAAGGAGATTATTGAAAACATCCCCAACCTTGTTTATAAAAACAGCGAAGGGGAAATAATTATAAATAAAACTTCCTCCGATTTTGTACAAAGGGTGTCTCCATATACAGAGGGATGGTTTGACAATCTTTTCGAAGAAGAAGAATTGGAGTTTTCGGCTATTATTGAAACCTGCAGAGGTTGTCCTAACAGTTGTGCTTTTTGCGATTGGGGAAACATCAAATCGAAAATAAAGAAATATGATATTGAACTTGTTAAAGCAGAAATAGATTGGCTGAGCAGCAAAAAAATAGAGTATTGCTATTGTGCCGATTCAAATTTTGGACTTTTTCCACGTGATATTGAAATAGTTGATTATGTAGTAGAAAAACATAATAAAACCGGTTATCCCGATAAATTTCAGGCCTGCTATTCAAAAACCAATCCGGAACGAGTTTTTGAAATAAATAAAAAACTAAATCGTTCCGGACTTTCCAAAGGTGCAACTCTTTCTTTTCAATCCTTTAATCAGCAGGTTCTTGACAATATTTATCGCAAGAATATGCCTCTTGATAATTTTCATAAATTGATGTCTTTGTACAATTCAAACAATATACTTGCCTATTCAGAGCTTATTTTAGGTCTGCCGGGAGAAACTTATGAAAGTTTTAAGAACGGAATAGAGTTGCTTATAGAAGCCGGTCAGCATATGATGATGGATTTTTACAGTTGTGAGCTTTTAAGCAATTCAATAATGAGTGATCCAGAATATATGAAAAAACATGGCATAAAATATGCAACAATTGAACAATATCGCTACCATACTGTCGTTAAAAAAGAGGATATACCTGAGTTTTCAAAAATAGTTGTTTCTACAAACACTATGAGCGAAGAAGAATGGATTGAATCTAATATTCTTCATGTTTTTGTAAGAGCTTTTCATAGTCTTGGTCTTTTGCAGTGCGTTGCGATTTATCTGTTCCATGAAAAGCAAATTAAATATGTGGATTTTTATTCTGCACTGATCGAATGGGCAAAAAAACACAAAGATAGTATATGTGGACAAATATATATGTTCTTGAAGAAAAAATATATTGAAATTATCAATAATTCAGGCTCCTTGACTTACTTTGATTCTTCATTTGGAGAAGTAGCCTGGCCGCTTGAAGAAGCAACATTTTTAACGATAATAAAAAATCACACGGATTTTTATAAGGAAATTTCGCCGTTTATCAAAGACTTTTTTGATGATGAAGCTTTTTACGAGGAACTTATGTCTTACCAGAAAGTTGTTGTAAAAAAACCCAGCTTACCTGAAATTGTGTTGAATTTACATTATGATTTTTATGATTATTTCAGTGGCATCTACTCAAATAATTACAGAGAGCTGAAGAAAGCTGATACAAAACTTCTTTTCAATTTATCTGATATACCCGGAGATTTCAAGGAGTATGCAAAAAAAATGGTTTGGTACGGAAGACGAGGCAGCCAGATTATAGTTTCAGACATTTCTTATGTTTAATTTTTCTAATTAGCCTCGCCTCTGTTTTGCTTTTTAAGATGGTGGGTGAAACCCGTTGTTTTCAGTTTTAGTCTCCTTGCGGCGAGTTAAGTTGCTTATGCTTTCTATAGTGTTATTTGCAAGTTTAATGAACAACAAAATATCACTGAAACCGTAGGTTTAAATATCACTAAACCACTTTGTTGCCAAATCAGTCACCAATCACAAAAAATACCAAGTCGCAAGACTTGGTATTTTTTTATCCAATCCGAAGGGTTGGTATGTAATCGCCATCAGGCGTATGTAATCCATTCGCTTTGCGAATGGTATGTCATCAAGGCATAAGCCATGCATTTTTTTCTTCGGATTGATTACATACCTTTCTTTGAAAGGATTACATCCACAACTGCGTTGTGATTACATTCCGTCTTACGACGGATTACATGCAAGGCTTCGAGCCTTGATTTTTTTGCAAATTTGTATTATAATCAAAAACAAGGAAGTGATTGTATGAAAAAATCAATTGCTGTTGTTCTGGGTTTAATTTTGATTTTTATTTTTTCAGGCTGTAGTTTGAATGATGACATTATTTCAAATGAAAATACAACATTGAATGTAAATAAATCAGATAATGAGGTGGATAGTATGTCTTTGTTGAATTTTTTAAAAGACAATATTTCTACTGATAATACAGTAGATGAAATTATAAATGTCTTTGAAGAAATGTGCAAAACTCCTGTAGAAGAAGACCTTTTATTACTTGAATATGGCGTTTATAATTTTACCGGTGAGGAATTATTTTACTATGATTTGGTAAGGCAATATCCGGATGGAGAAGGTGAGTATTACCAACTTCGTGTAAGTTTGATGTTTTCACCTGATGAAATTAACCGTGAATTACAAGATACTTTATGGAGCGACGATACCACTGAAAACTTTTTTGACTACATTCGCAAGTCATCAGGGTATGAATATGCAAAAAATCATATAATTAAATCTATTGATATCAGGATAGACCAAACTTGATGAGTTTTAAATAATAATTACATGTAGTATTGGTGGTTCTAAAATGAGACGTACTGCCAAACGAAAATCCGTTCACGTAAGTGGGCGGATTTTTGTTTGTATTATTCAATATTCATCATTCATCATTCATTATTCATTTCTCAGGAACGGATTTTCAAATGAATAATGAATATTGAAGTCGCTTCGCTGATGAATAATGAATAATTATGGGCGGGACACCCGCGCCTGATTGTAATTTTAGATTATGTGTGGTATAATCATCTCGACAAATAAAAATTTTTGAATCTGTTTTTATCTGTTAAGTTTATCAATTAAGGAAGGCTTTGATATGGAATTTACAAAATATCTTTTTTGTTATTTTACGGGCAATCTGCCGGAGGAAGAAAGAGTTCATTTTGCTGTTTCTGACGACGGCTATAATTTTACTTGTGTCAATTCAGGCAAGCCTGTAATTATTCAGACAAAAGGTAAAAAGTGTTGCCGTGATCCTTTTATATTCCGTGATGAAGACAATGTGTTCCATATCATCGCAACAGATATGAGATCCAAAGACGGTTGGAACAGTAACAATTCAATGATTATCTGGGACAGTAACGATTTAATCAATTGGCATAATGAACGCATAATTGATTTTTCGCATTTTGAAGAAACAAAGAGCGCAGACAGAGTGTGGGCGCCACAGATTATCTATGATAAATTCAGAAATGAATATATGATTTATTGGACTCACCATAATACTAATGACGATTTGGACACAATTATTTGGTATGCTTATACGAAGAATTTCTCTCATTTCACAACAACGCCAAAAGTTCTTTTTAAACCTAAAAGCGGTATGTGTGCAATTGATGCAGATATAATCGAGCATAACGAAAAATATTATCTTTTTCAGGCTGACGGCGAAAAGGAAGGGATTTGTTATTGTGTATCAGACAGGCCCGACGGTCCGTATTTTGAGCCTGATGATAACAAGGTTTCAGTTGCCGATACCGCATTGGAGGGTAACTGTATATACAGAATACTCGGCACGGATAAGTTTGTTATGATTGCCGATCAGTTCAAAAAGGGTGGATATTTTATGCAGGAAACAACAGACCTGATTAAGTTCAGCAAGGTCGATGAAAATAAGTTTTCACTTAATCACCTGAAACCTCGTCACGGCTCCGTTCTTCATATCACCGAACAGGAGTACACTCTTTTAAAAAACTTAAATACCTGAGCTTAATGAACTCCGCAACTTCAAATTTATCTATTTATTGCTAAATTGGTCACAAAACACAAAAAAACTACTTTTGTCCCACTTTTACATACATAACTTTAATCTGAAACTACAAATATTAAAAATCATTAATTTAAAAAATTAGTCCTTGAATTTTACCAACAGTGTATATATACTGAATTTAAATGAAAAAAGGAGAGAAATTATTATGCAAGAAACATTAAACACTGCAAAACAGATGCTCTGTGCTTTACTCGCACTTATTTTGCCTTTATTGGGCTTCGGTATCCCCGAGCTTGGTGCAAAAGCAAATACCGACAGCGAAAATGTGAGAGTTATGTCCTTCAATGTCAGGTGCGCTGAATTTGACAGAGGCAAAATTGTTCCTCAGGTTGTTGCGGATTATATGCCGGATTCAGTTGGCTTTCAGGAGTGTGAGGGTACATGGTACCTCACCTTGAAAACATATCTTCCCGATTATGAAATAATCGGTGTTGGCAGAGAGACAGGACTCAAGCTCATTGGTGAATCAACAGCCATTATGTTCCGCAAGGATAAATATGAGATGGTTGACTGGGGTACATTCTGGCTTTCGGAAACTCCCGAAAAGCCTTCAATCGGTTGGGATGCTAAGTATCACAGAACCTGTACCTGGGTAGTCTTGCAGAATCGCGAAACAGGTGAAGAGTATGCGCACATTAACACACATCTTGACAATGTGGGTACTGTTGCAAGGGAAAAAGGAATAGAAATGATTCTTGAAAAAGCTGCATCCTTTGATATGCCGGTAGTAGTAACGGGTGATTTTAATTTCACTTCGGCAAGTCCTTATTACAGAGCGCTTACCGGCGGCATTCTTTCAGATGTTGCAAAAGTGGCTGAAGAAGCTGACAAGGGATGTACGATACACGATTACACCGGTAAGGTAGAAGGTGCTTCCATTGATTTTATCTGTGTAAATAAAAATGTAAGTGATGTGAAAACTTACAAGATTATTAGAGATACTTATGACGGCAAATATGTTTCGGATCATTACCCCATTTGTTCAGATATGATTTTTTAAATTTATACTGCAAAGAAAAAATCCAGGCTTAAAACCTGGATTTTTTTCTTTATTTATAGGAGGTCGGGTTATGAGTGATCCGTTTTATTGATAATATCAATTATCATATTTTGCGCTTTTGTCGCTTCAGGAATGGGGAATAGGGGATAGGGATGATCAAGATTTTCCTCAACAACCATTGTGTGGTCAATATCCATTTTATAAAGTAAATCAGAGAATTTTGCCGCATCGGGATAAAGCATATCTCTTGTGCCGACAAACATTGTTATGCGGCCTAAATGATGAAAGTTACCGTAAATGGGGCTGACCATGGGGTCATGTACATCCTTGTCGCCTGCCCATTGTTTGCCGTTTTCGATGGTGCCGAAAAGGCCTAGCATATGGTCGTGAGGCACAATTGAAAGGATTTCCTCATTTTCCATTGAAACATCCATCCAGGGGGCAAGGAGAACGATATCGTCAGCCTGAAGTACGCCGGGATAGAGATCTCTTATAATCTGTGCAAGGACAAGTGACATTGCACCGCCGGAAGAGTCACCGATAAGTACTATGCGCTTTACGTTTTCACGGGTAGCAATATCAAGATAAAGGTCAACCATAGCATCATATGCTTCCTCACAGGTATAATTGGGTACCTTGAGATAAATCGGCATAACAATGGGTGTGTTTGTTTCCTTGGAAAGCTTGTTTATAATCTTCCAATGATATTTGAGAGGGTTATTGAGATAACCGCCGCCGGGTATATATAAAATAATTGTGTCGGTAAAGACTTCTTCATTAAATGAAAAAATCTGCATTCCGTGTTCGTGGGTATCATAATAGGGAATGTCAACTTTTACCTGCTCAGGCTTGACATAGTCATTAAGATTTTGCACTGCACGGTCATTAAGATTTTCATAATAACCGTCGCCTTCCTCATATATTTTATCGCGGTCAACTATAACCATAGCCATCTCAGCCAGGGTTGCCATAACTGAGCGATGATAATAAAAGTGCGATATGCCCCACAATAAAACAAAAATTGTAAGCACTGTGCCTAAAAAAAGACGTGCTGTTCTCTTCATAATGTTTTCCTCCGTTGTGTTTCTCTCCATAGCCTACATAATATATGACAAATGTTAACAGAACAAAAACAAAGTATTAGCATCTCGTTAATCATATACAATATATGCACGGGTGTCTAAAAACTTTGGTGTAATTTGCACAATGTTTTGAACGAATGTCTATGATAACAAAACTGCTTGACCTGAGAGAATTTTAGTAATATAATCAAACGGTAATATATTGAAAGCAAGGGAAAGAAAAATGACAAATGAAAAAACTCTCCTTACAAGAGTGAAAAAGCTTATTGGTGTTGAACAGGGAACAAAACTCCGGCCGATGATTGCCTATAACTCGGCAATATTCTTCTCAGGTGGCGGTCCTTATGTTTTAGGCTGTTATCTTTTGCCTTTCCTTACTAAAGTTGAGGGTCTCACCACATCACAGTACGGAACGGTTGCACTGTTTTCCTGCATATGCGATGCCATAACTGACCCGATTATGGGCATTATCACAGACCGAACACGCCACAAGGACGGCAGACACAGACCGTATCTCAAATACGGTGTTATTCCTGCCATGATAGCATTTTTCCTGATGTGGAACTCATTCGGCATATCAGATTCCTGTCAGGGCGGCAACACCAGACCTGTAATGATTTATTACATATTTGCCTATATGTTTTATAAAACCGTCAGCACAATGATTATGGTGCCGCACACGGCTATGCTTCCGGGAATTGCACCCGGCTATAACCAAAGAACCCAGTTCAATGCAGTGCGTACCATTATGGATGCAGTGGCAAGCTACTCCTCCTTCTTCGTTGCGGCAACGGTTCTCGGCGGCATCAGCGGTATTTTTGTCACACCCTCCTTCGGTCCTGAACACAGAGGCAAGTTTACTCTTATGGCGGCAATACTTTGTCTGTGGACAAGTCTTCCCCTTATTTTCACCTATAAGGGTACCAAGGAAGAAAGCTCCCTCGGTCAGCAGAACGAAAAGCTTGACCTTAATGAATTTTTCGGCCAGTATATGAATGTGCTTAAAAACAGAGTTTTCCGCCAGTACTTCCTTTTCGGCTTTATAATGCTTTTCGGCTCAGCCTTTGTTTCCCAGACCTTCTACTATTTCTTAGAAACGGTGCTTCATCAGGAAAGCAATTACTCAATGCTCACAATTGCTCAGGCTGCAGGTGAAATCCTCGGCTTCCTGCCTGCTTACTTCCTTTCAATCAAGAAAAACAAGCAGCTTCCCGCAAAGGTGTTTATGCCTGTGGCGGTGTCTGCTCTCGGTCTTGCATGGCTGACAAGAAACAGCAATACTGCAGTGTTTATCTTTATCGTTGAGTTTATGTACGGTCTCGGACTTTCAGGTATGGCAAGCGTACAGAACAACATCTTCCCCGATGTTACAGACGTTGACGAAATGATAACCGGTGATAGACGAGAGGGTGTTATTGCTACATTCTCAACCTTTATCAAAAAGTTTGTAAGCGGTTTTGCTGCTTTTGGTATCGGCAAGCTCCTTGGTTGGTTTGGCTATAACACTCAGCTTGCTGCTGCACAGCAGACTCCCAGAGCAGTTTTCGGTGTAACTATCTGCTTCACCGTCATTCCTATGGTATTTATGTTCCTCTCCTTCCTGTCAATTATGAACTACAAGCTCACAAGAGAAAAGCTCACATTTATAAGAGAGAAAATCAAGGAAAAGCGTGAAAACGGTCATATTGAAATCACTGACAAAGAAAAGAAAGACCTGGAAAAAATCGCAGGTCAGAAGTTTGAGAATATGTGGATAGGAAAATAAGTGCAGGGCACATTCTTTTGAGAATGTGCCCTTTCCTTTATGCCTGATATTCAATAAAAGCGTAGTTTATTGTTTTTCTGCTGTGGGTGTAGGTGATATAAAGTCTGTTACCTTCGGCAATAATTGCAGGATATGAAAACTCTGCTGCCAGGTTAATGCTTTTTTCAAGGGTCATAACATCTTTCCAGGTTTTGCCGTTATCCTCCGAAACAGAAAGGATAAGGCTGTTTCTTACCTTCATACCTGCAGGAGTATGAACAAGCCAAAGTTTGCCGTCGTCGGTCATAACACAGTCGATACCGCTGAAGTTGTTCATCATTCCCGTTGAATAGGCTTCGCTCCATGTTCTGCCAAGGTCTGTGGATTCACTTCTGTAGATGCGTCCGCAGTTTGTTCTGAACATGGCATGAACTGTGCCTTCACTGTCTTGCCAGATAGTGGGCTGAATCATACCGATATCCTTGCCGTTGACACCTTTTGCGGTTATGTAGTCTGTCTTTTGCCAGGTTTTGCCGCCGTCAACTGAGAGGTCAAAGAAAGCCTTCCACAAGCCCTGCTCGGTTGAAGCGCCTGCAATAATTGTGCCGTCTGAAAGGATAATGCTCTTGTTTCTTACAGGACCTCTGCCGCCACTTGTGTCGCCCTCAACGAGTTCCTTTGCCGGTGTCCAGGTTTTGCCGCCGTCATAGGTTTCGGTGTATTTTGTCACCCAATAGGGAATTTCCTCGCCCACCTTGTAATAAAGTCTTATGTGGGTACCGAAGTTGATAAGTACCGGATTCCAGTGTGCAACAGTGTCTTCTGAGGGTACCTGTGAAGGAGTATTCCATTCACCGTTTTCATAAATGCTGAACCATATTCTCACATCGTCTGCACCTTCGCCCGTGCCGGCAAAATATGCGCTCATAAGTCTGCCGTCATTCATTTTAACAACAGTTGAAGCGTGTGAAGATTTGAAATGCTTTTTCTTCTGAAAAAGCTGACCTGTTTCGGCAGTGTAGTGAATATCACTTTTCTCATTTGTGCTGCCCTTGAAAACACTGATGAATCTTTCCATAAAATCAGCTATAACGCTGATAAAAACTGACTGGCTCATAGCTGCACCGTCCTCCTTGCAGGCAAGTGCCTGAGTGCTGAAAAGCATAGTAAGGCAAAGAACTGCCGCGATAATTTTTTTCATAGTTTAAACCTCCATAGGATATTTAAGACCGAGCTGACATCTGCACTCGTCCATAATTTTCATACATTCAAGGGTGCTTTCAAAGGGGATATAATCCGATTGCTTTTTGCCTTGACGGATTTCCTCGGCTACACGGTCAAACTCATTGAGATAGGTTGTTTTACCGAAGGAAACACTGTTGCCCTTAGTGCTTCTGAGAATAACTGCCGGAGCAACATGGAACATAGGCAGATGAATTTTTCCTTCTGTACCCTCAGCGACAAAGCTCTCGTTGAGCTTTTCAAATGAAATGTGAAGCTCACACTGCATAGAGCCGTAATGAAGCTTGATGTTTTCCTTAATGTCAATGCCGTTTTCAAGCACACCTTCACATTCTATTTTATCAGGTACGCCGAAAAGGTTATAGCAATAGGTTATGGGATAAATGCCTATATCAAGAAGCGCACCGCCGGCAGTCATAGGGTCAAGAACTCTTGAATCGGGCTTCTTTTTAAGTCCCGGATATTCGTGATGGATTTTAACCTTCTGTACCCTGCCGATTTTGCCAGTTTCAATCCATCTCTTGAGAGTAAGGGATGTGTCTGAAAACCAGCTCCACATAGCCTCGGCAAAATAGGTGTCATTTTCTTTTGCAGTTTTAATTAAAAGTTCCACATCCTCTGCGCAGATGCCTACGGGCTTTTCGCAAAGAACAGGTTTTTTCATTTTAAGTGCCATAAGGCTGTATTCCACATGTGATGTGTGGGGAGTGGCAATGTACACAGCATCAACACCTGCAAAGGATATTGTTTCCTCGGCTGTACGGCACACTATGCCGCCGTGCTTTCCTGCGAAAGCCTTGGCTTTATCATAATTCCTTGAATAAACGGTGACTATCTTGTGGTCACCCTTGAGAATACTTTTGGCAGTTTTATCGGCAATACTGCCTGTGCCTATATATGCCCATCTGAATTTTGCCATATTATTTATTTCCTTTCTTAAGTAGCCATAAATTGCCTTTTTTCTCAAAGTAATCAGGCAGACAGGGGAGTGTGAAATCGAAGGCGGCACTCAAGCAATCTCTGCCCTTTTGCACTATTGTGGCAATTGCCCAGGCGTGCATACCGATTATGCCGTCTGCTTTATAAAGCTTGTTTGGCACCCCGAGAGCATTGAGTTCCTCTGCAAAATCAAAGGCCTCATAACGAAGATAATCCTTGTCACCCCAGATAAGAAATGTGGGAGGATAATCCTTATGGACTGCAGGGGAGAAAAGCTTTCCGTTTTCACTGAGAAGGAACTCCGGAATTTCTTTATAGGGCACACCTGCAAAGGATGAAACCATCATTTTGATGTCGGGAAATTTCGACTGAGGCTTATTTTTATCTGTGAGCTTTTTCAGGTCGTGACAGCCGCAGATTGACACCATAGCTTTAATGCTGAACTCATCACGGTGTTTAAAATTGATATTCAGCTTGTCATAAAGGCTCTTGTCGGCACAGCAGGCTGACAGATATGAAATATAATATCCGCCTGCACTTTCACCTGCAACTATAATGTTGTCTGTGTCTATGCCGTACTCCGGGGCGTGGTCAAATATGTAGTCAACGGCGGAGAAAACCTCGTGAAGCTGTGCGGGGAAAATTTTTTCGGGAGCGTAGGTATAGCTTACGCTTGCACAGACGAAGCCTTGCTTTGCCCAGTTTGCGATATAGGTGTTGCGCATATCTGTTACACCTGAGATAAAACCGCCGCCGTGGATATAGAGGAAGAGCGGTCTTTTTTCATCATTCTTTTTGTCAGGGATAAAGAAGTTGATATACTGTGCCTTTTCCTCACCGTATTTCACTCTTTTGGTCAAAGTTACATTTTCGGGAACGGGTCTGCTGAGAATTGCCATAGCAAGCAGCTCGGTGAAGTTATACCAATATCTTGCTGTGGTACCTCTGAGGTAAACACTTTTCTTCATAGTTATTCTCCTTTTATCAATATAGCTATATATTAGCACAGCGGAAGGAATAATTCAATAAATTTTATAGAAAGAAATTCCTTTTTCATCTTTACACTGCCACAGGTTTTATGCTAAACTTAAACTAACCCCATAAAAGGAGAAAGAATATGAAAGCTAAAATCACACTTGCCGGTGAGCTTAAAATCGGCGAAATTGACAGAAGAATTTTCGGTTCGTTCATTGAACACCTTGGCAGAGCCGTTTACGGCGGTATCTATGAGCCGGGACATCCCGAGGCTGACGAAGACGGTTTGAGAATGGATGTTATAAGAATGATAAATGAACTCGGTGTACCCGTAGTGCGCTATCCCGGCGGTAACTTTGTTTCAGGCTATAACTGGGAAGACGGTGTAGGCCCCATTGAGAAGCGCCCGCCAAGACTTGACCTTGCCTGGGGCGTAACGGAGCCTAACAAGTTCGGCACAGATGAATTTATGAAGTGGTGCCGCAAGGCAGGTACATCACCTATGATGGCTGTAAATCTGGGCACAAGAGGTCCCGACGAAGCAAGAGCCTTAGTTGAATATTGTAACCACAGGAGCGGCTCGAAATATGCAGATATGCGTATCGGCAACGGCTATAAAGACCCGTGGGGTGTTAAGCTCTGGTGCCTGGGCAACGAAATGGACGGCCCTTGGCAGATGTGTGCTAAAACTGCCCACGAATACGGCAGAACAGCAAACGAAGCTGCAAAGCTTATGAAGTGGGTTGACTCCTCAATTGAAACTGTGCTTTGCGGCAGCTCAAGCAGAGGTATGCACACCTTCGGTGACTGGGAAGCAACCACTCTCGATATTGCTTATGACAATGTTGATTACATATCTCTTCATCAGTACTACGGTAATCACAGCAATGATACGCCCTCCTTCCTTGCAAAGAGCATGGAGCTTGATGACTTTATTTACAGTGTTATCTGCACCTGTGATTTCGTCAAGGCAAAGAAGCGTACAAAGAAGCAGATAAACCTTTCCTTTGATGAATGGAATGTATGGTACCACTCAAACGGTGCGCCCATTGAAAAGTGGTCGGTTGCACCTAATCAGCTTGAGGATATCTATAACTTTGAGGATGCTCTCGTAACGGCTTGTATGCTTATAACCCTGCTTCGTCATGCAGACAGAGTAAAGGTTGCCTGCCTTGCACAGCTTGTCAATGTTATTGCACCCATCTTCACAAAAACAGGCGGAGATGCTTTCCGTCAGACAATTTTCTATCCCTTCAGAGAGATGTCAAAGTACGCAAGGGGAAATGCAATCAAGCCTCTTATCGACTGTCCGAAATATGACTGCAAAGAATTTACGGATGTGCCTTATCTTGAGGCAGTTGCATCCTACGACGAAGAAAACGGTGAGGTTGCCCTCTTCTGTGTTAACCGTTCAATGGATGAAAGTATGCAGCTTGATATTTCACTTTTAGGCTTTGAAGGCTACAAGGTTGTTGCTTTCGAGTCAATGGACGGCTATGACATCAAGCAGGAAAACACATTTGGCAAAGAAACAGTTACAATGCACAGTAATCCTCTTCCCCGGGAAGAGGGCAAAAACACTGTGGCAGAGCTCAAGCCCCTTTCCTTCAATGTAATCAGATTCAAAAAATAATTTCAAGGGGACAGTTTATGCTGTCCCTTATGTGTAAAACTATGAACAGAAATATAATTAAATACATAGCCGCACTGGCTATGCTTGTTGATCATATCGGACTTTTATTTGTTAGCACAGCCACACCTTTCGGTATGGCGATGAGAGTTTTCGGCAGACTAACGGCACCTATAATGTGCTTTTTCCTTGTGGAAGGCTTCATCCACACACGCTCGAAGAAAAAATACGGCACAAGACTTTTAATCTTTGCACTGATTTCTCAGATACCCTTTGCCTATATGATGTATAACTACTTCTGGGTGGCGCACTTCAATGTAATTGCAACATTTTTTCTGTGCTTTATGATACTTCTCGTTTTTGAGAAGGTTGACAATATCTTTCTGAAGATTGCTCTTATTGCTGCCCTCACATATCTTGGTTCCTTCTGTGACTGGGGTCTTATGGCACCGCTGTGGGTTATGTGCTTTTACCTTTGCAAAGAGGATAAAAACAAAATGGCTTTGTGGTACTGTTTGCTGTGTGCCTTCTGGGTAGTGAGATGCTGTGTTGTCGCTGCAGATAAGGGTGGAGAGTGGTACTCTTCACTGTGGCAGGCAGGCTCATTTCTTGCTCTGCCCATACTTTACACCTACAACGGTGAAAGCGGAAAAGGCGGAAAATTTTCAAAATGGTTTTTTTATTGGTTTTATCCCGTGCATATACTCATTCTTGCTATTATATTCAGAACATAAAAATTCGGGACTGCATCTGCAGTCCCGTTGTTGCTTATTTTGATATTGATGTGAGCCATGCGAGAATATCATCAAAGACTTTGTCCTTGTCTTCTTCAAAGAGAATTTCATGCTTGTCACCGGGATAGAGAATAACCTGAGGCTGATGACCTGCATCTTCAAGATTATCGCAGACGTTGATAACACCCTTGCCGTTGAAGCCGATGGGGTCTTTTGCACCTGAAACAAGGAGAATGGGAAGTGCGGGGGGAATGAGATATGGCCATTCGCTTGTGCAGGCTGAGTTTGCAATTGACAAAAGGTCACGAAGCAGAGCCATTTTAAATCCGCAACCGCAAAGAGGGTCTGCAATATAATTTTCGATGTTTTCTTTATTCTGTGAGAGCCAGCCTGTGGCTGTGGAAAGGTCACCCGAAAGAATACCCTGAGCTTTGTCGAGAAGTACAGTGGGTACGGTAGCGTGAGGACCTAACTTTCTGCAGGCGAGTCTAACGGGTTCTTCAAGAACAACGGCTGCAGATGGCATTTCACCTGTAGCACAAAGAATAAGACCTGAAAGCTCATGCCAGAAGCTTGTGGCATAAACTCTTGCACAGAATGAACCCATGCTGTGACCGAAAAGATAATAGGGGAGAGAGGGATATCTCTTGTGCATGATGCTGTAGAGAATGTGCATATCGTCAATCATTCTCTTGTCGCCGTCTTCTTCGGCAGTGAAGCCTAAATCTTCTTCGCATTCTACGCTTCTGCCGTGACCGATGTGGTCATTACCGCAGACAATGTAGCCTTCTTTTGCAAGGAAGCAGGCAAACTCATCATAGCGAAGAATATGCTCGGAAACTCCGTGAGCAATCTGGAAAACACCAATAGGTGTCACTTCGTCATCCTGCCATATGCGACAATATATTTTGTTTACACCTGTTGATGAAAGGAAGTAAGCGTCTTTTTTTATAATAGCCATAGTTTTAACCTCCGTTTTTTTATTGTTATTCATCATTATAATATATAATTAAAAAATAATCAATAACTTATTTAATTTTAAGGTTCACTTCTTATTATAGTTTACAATCGGATTAAAATGGTGTATAATATACCCAATTTATTTCTGAGAGGTTTGCTATGTTCGGCTATGTAAAAACAAATAAGCCTGAAATGAAAATAAAAGAGTACGAAGCCTACAGAGGACTTTACTGTTCACTGTGCAAGGCTATGGGCAAGCACTTCGGTGTGCTGTCAAGGCTGACCCTCAGTTATGATGTTACATTTCTGCTTCTTGCAAGGCTGTCCTTCGGCGGTACCGTGCCCTGCTTTGAAGGCGGCAGATGTGCCTTTAATCCCACGAAAAAATGCAATTACTGCAAAAACACCGATGATGAGCTGCGCTATGCTGCGGCGGTTTCTATGATGATGTTTTATTTCAAGGTCAGGGATAACATTTCAGACGGCAGCTTTTTTAAAAGGCTTCTTATGTATCTCATATTGCCGTGGGCAACGCTCAAGTATAAAAAAGCAAAGTCTATATACGGTGAGATTGCTGAAATAATTGCCGAGGAAATGTCGGCACAGAAGCTGACAGAAGAAAAAAACACCGACAGCCCCGATGAGGCAGCACACTCAAGTGCCAATGCTTTAGGCAGAATTATGGCATATAATATTAATGACCCTGACGGGTATATTTACCGTTTCGGCTACGGAGTGGGCAAATGGGTTTATCTTTCAGACGCTCTTGATGACATTGAAAAAGATATAAAGTCAGGCTCCTACAATGTTTTCGTTAATAAATATGACCTTCGTGCCGGGGATAGTGTTTCCGATATAAAGGCAGCCGTAACGGGTACAATGAATATGTGCGGCGGCGTTTTCTCTGAGGCTTATAATAAAATTGAAAATAAAAGCCTGACACCGCTGATGGAAAACATAATTTTTGACGGAATGTATATAACTCTTGATAATATTTTAAATAAAGAAAAATCGAAAGGAAAGAAGTATAATGAGAGATCCTTATGAAGTGCTCGGTGTGCCCAGAGGCGCATCTAAGGAGCAGGTTAAAGCAGCTTACAGAGAGCTTGCAAAAAAATATCACCCCGACAACTATATTGGCAGCCCTCTTGCTGAAAATGCCAATAAAAAAATGCAGGAAATCAATGAGGCTTACGACGCTATAATTGCAGGTAACACGGGAAGTTCTTACAGCAGTTCATCCTCCTCATCGGCAGGGTACACTCACAACAGCTATCAGCAGGTGCGTGACCTTATGAATTTAGGCAAGCTTGATATGGCGGAGCAGCTGCTTGAAAATATGTCACCGAACACAAGAGACGCTCAGTGGTACTACCTTAAAGGCCAGATTAACTATCAGCGCGGCTGGACTGACCAGGCATATACCTATTTTGCCACCGCATATAAAATGCAGCCGAATAATGCAGAATACAGACACGCTTTTGAAAACTTAAGCAGTCAGCGCAGCGGCGGCTTCAGAACAAGCGGCAGACATAATCAGGGCAGCGATTGCGATACCTGCAGCATCTGTCAGGGTCTTCTTTGTGCCGACTGCTGCTGTGAGTGTATGGGCGGCGATCTGATTCCCTGCTGTTGAGGTGAGCTATGAGTCAGAGTGCAAAAACTGCCATAGGCGGTATGACGGCGGCACTGTCAGTTGTGCTTATGCTTCCCACTATTGTAGGGCTTTGGACTTACGCCCTGCCTGCCATGGCGGGAATACTGATAATGTTTGTCATAATTGAAATTGATAAAAAATGGGCATCGGGTATATTTGTTGCTGTGTCAATTCTCAGTCTTATGCTTCTGCCCAATAAAGAGGCGGCTGTGTTTTACGCCTGCTTTTTCGGCAACTATCCTATTTTCAAGGCAATTATTGAAAAGTGCAATATGCCAAGGGTGTTGGAGTACATTATAAAAACAGCATTTTTTAATGCCACGGTATTGCTTGCGGCATTTGTTATGGTTAAAGTATTCGGCATGCCTCTTGCAGAGCTTCTCGGTACTGAGGGCGAAAGTGCCTGGTGGGTAGAGTATGCTCTGCCCATAACCCTTGCAGTGGCAAATGTTACATTTATAGCATTTGATTATCTGCTCACTGTTATGGTAACGATATATCTTGCAAAATGGCAAAAACGCTTCAGAAAGATGTTCCCGTTTAAATGAATGCAAAATGCAAAGTGCAAAATGCAAAATTTCGGGTCGCTTCGCTCCGAAAACATCCGCTGTCAGATTATGCAAAACTTAAATAATATCCCGCCCAAGTAACAGGATAAAATTAGCAGGTCACTACCGATTTTAGTAGTGACCTGCATTTTGATTTAAGATTGATAAAACTTTAAGTTTTTGAGCTTTTACTCTGCGGACTTAGAATTCAATATTAATGTTCAGTAAACCCGCGACCACAATTTTGCATTCTGCACTTTGCACTTTGCATTTACTTCGCCAGCCACTCGTGCTCTTTAGCATAGAAGCGTGTTGTCTTATACCAGGGGTCATCGGGCAGGTGTCTTATCATCCAAACATAGCACATTTCATAACCGGGAGCCACAACCTGATGATGGTCATTTCCGTCAGTGATATATGAGGCTGAGCCTTCCACGCTTTTATAGACACTGTCACCTATAAAGCAGGCGCCGAAGCCCTGAGGCTTATCAAACTGATAGTAGTACACTTCAGGCTGAGGGTGATGATGGGGGGGATAGCTTGACCACTTACCCGGCTGATTGAAAACCTCGCCGAGTACCATATTTGAATAGGGTGCATTGTCATAATCGAATACAGTCGAGCAGATTCTGTGGCCTGTGCCGCCCCACTGACCTTTGCCGAATTCCTGATAGAGAATATCCTCGGGCTTATAGAAAACGGGGGCGAAATCCTTATCGTTATCCGTCTGCTGAATGAGAATTTCCGTGCCTTCTTTGGCGGTGATTAAAACCTCAATATTTCTCGGCACGTGAAGGCAGTAGGGCGTTTTTTCAAAAGGTCCGCTGCGCTTCATTTTTTCTGTGGTACCTTGCCATGTTATGTCAGCCTCGCCTTTGAGGATAAGAAAAGCTGTTTCGTTGGCACTGTCAAGAACTGTAATTGTTTCATTTTCTTTAAATTTCTTCACTTTAATTGTCATAAGCATTTCGGGGTGATATTTGCCCATTTCGCAGACAAGCCTTTCACCCTGAGCATTGTATTCGTTAAATTCGAGCATAAAGTTTCTCCTTTGCGGTTGATGATAGAATTGTACTACAAATGAATGTATTTTTCAAGGTGTTTTTGTTGTAATGAGGAAATTGTTGTGGTATAATTAAACAAATAATCAAGGAGAAAACACTATGCCCTACTTATTCACACATTTTAAAGAAAAACTCACTCCCGACGGAGAACAGGTATATTTTTCAGTCAGCCGTGACGGCTTTAACTGGGAGGAACTTAACGGCGGTCAGCCCATACTCACTGCCCAAAAGGGCTTTAAGGGTTGCCGTGACATTGAAATAGTCAGAACGAAGGACGGATTTGTCATACTCACAACTGATGAATGTATTGTTTACCGTATGGACGAAAATTATCAGGTTGACTGGAAGGTTGTCAACCGTACGGGAAGCAAGTGCCTTCGCATGTGGAAGACCCCTGACCTTATCAACTTTTCTGAAGAAATACTCGCGCCCATAGGCACAGAAAGCTTTGGCTGTATGTGGGCGCCTGAGGTGTATTTTGAAGAAGAAACAGGGGAGTACCTCATTCATTGGGGTTCAACGATAAAAGAGGACGGCTACAGTCATATGTCAATTTATTGCAGCGTGACAAAGGACTTTGAACATTTCACAGAGCCGAAACTTTTCTTCACGAAGGACAACGAAATTCTCGACACCCATATAAGAAAAATTGACGGCATTTATCATATGTTCTATAAAAATGCAGAGCGTCCCTCTATGAATATGCACGCAACCTCTAATAATCTTTACGGCCCGTATAAGCACGATGAAGAATTTGAAAAGTATATGGCTACCCTTGAAAAACCGGGCAGCTATGAAGCTCCCACCACACTGATTCTGCCTGACGGAAGATGGTGCCTTATGCTTGACTTTTTCGGCTGTGAAAAGCCTAAAATGGGTTATGTGCCTTTTGTTTCACAAAAGCCCGGTGACAGCAATTTCACTATGGCGAAAGAAAGTTTTTCATTTCCTTACGGCTTCAAACACGGCGGAATAGTGGAGATAAGCCAAGAGGAATATAATAATCTAAAGCAGAATTATAAATAAATATTTTATGCTGAAAAACAGACAGATTGAGCATTTTTGTTTGATTTGTCTGTTTGCTTTATTGTTCCTTTGTGGATGATTAACAATTAGGGACTGAATTTTTCTTGCAATTTGACACAGGGTATTATATTGTGTTGATTTCAATAATATGGTATAATAAACTATCAAGAATATATAGTTTTATCTTTAAAGCAAGAAGTATATATCGGAGGTCAGCTGAACATTATGTGCTTCTGCTGAGATAAAGGACTATTCGTGAAATAAATTTAAAAGGAGACAAAAAGATGAAAAACAATCTTAAGAAAACAATATCTCTTGTTCTGACAGCTCTTATGCTTATGACCTGTTGGGTGTTTGTTGCACCTACAGAAGCAGATGCTCATGCAACTATCAATACCTACAGACAAGCCGATAAATATGGCACTCCCTATTGGAACGGTAATGATGTTTACTATTCAACATGGAACTCAGGCACATCATTTACAACATTCACATGGCCTAAGCATATCTATCTTGATAAGTCCGAGAGCCTTCAGTCAGCAGGTTATTACTACACTGTAAAATGGCGTTACGGTAATAATACGGACTACCGAATTGTTAACAACGGTTTCATTTTCGGTGGTTGGGGTCTTGATTCGACAAGTTTGCCTGAAAACTACTACACAATGACAAGAATGTTCAACAACTATAACTTAGACGCTTCACTGCCTTCACCTGACGTAGATGGCGGCACAACTCAGGTTTATGATTCAGGCAACACCTCAGGTGACCTCTATGTGGGTGTATCAGGCCTTAACTGGAGTGGTGCAAAGGCTATCATCTGGCGAAATCCCGACCAGGTTGGTGCTGACCGTTCAGCATATGTTTTTATGACAGGTACACCTAAAGGCACAGGTACCGGCAGATATACAACTTCAGGTGCTAAACCCACCGATTTCGGCGGTTGGCAGTATTGGAGCAACGGTTGGAAAAATGCCAGTGACAAATATACAACAAGCAACACCAGCTCAAACTGGACAACTGACTGCTATGAAGGTGAATGGAAAGAGATAGCTTTTGACATCACAATTTATGATAAATCTGCCCTTAGTAATTCAATCAATTATGCTCAGGAGGTATATTGGGATTCATCCAGATATACTTCAAATTCATGGAATAACTATCAGTCAGCTCTTTCAGCAGCTAAAGCTGCGCTTAAAGTCAGAGAAACAACTCAGGGCGAGATAAACACTGCTGAAACCAATCTCGTCAGAGCTTACTATGCTCTTGAGCTTAACAAATATAATGTTTTTTGGAAAAATGACAACGGAACAACTCTTGAAACAGATAATAATGTTGTGTGGGGTACAACACCTGTATATAACGGTGCAACTCCCACAAAGGCTCCTACTGCAAAGTACACATACACATTCTCAGGCTGGAGTCCTGCAATTTCAGCTGTAACAAATCACACAACATACACAGCTCAGTACAGTTCAACAATCAATAAATACACCGTAACCTTTAACTTTGCCAACGGCAAGAGTTCATCAGGTACTTACGATTATGGCACGATTATCACTGCTCCCGATAATTCTGTTAAGTTGCCCGATGCAACAAATCACTATACATACAGCTGGCCTGCAAATGTTTCACTTGAGGTTCTCGGTGATGCGTCCTACAATGAAATTGAAACTGCATCAACCCACGATTGGAATGACTGGGTAACAACCCAAGAACCAAGTTGTACCGCTGCAGGTGCAAAGCAGAGAGATTGTGCAGTTTGCGGTTATGTTGAAACAGGCACAGTTGACCCCAGCGCCCATAACCCTCTCCCTGCAGTAGAAGAAAACAGAAATGAGGCTTCTTGTACTGTTGACGGTTCATATGACCTCGTAGTTTACTGTAACGATTGCGGCAATGTGATAAGCCGTGAAACAGTAGTTCTCACAGCTCCCGGTCATACTGAGGTTATCGATCCTGCGGTACCGGTAACCTGCACAACAGACGGTAAGACAGAAGGTAAGCACTGCTCAGTTTGTGACGAAGTTCTTGTTGCACAGCAGACAATACCTCACGAGGGTCATAAGGAAGAACCTATTGCTGCAGTACCTGCAACCTGTACAACAGACGGTAAGACAGAGGGTGTACGCTGCTCAGTTTGTAAGACTGTTCTTACACCTCAGGAAACTGTTCCCTCACTCGGTCACGATTGGTCAGACACATATACTTCAGTAGACAACGGTATAAACGCTACTCACTATCAGACATGTGAAGTATGTTTTACAGAAAGTGAAAGAGTACCTCACACATGGGATGAGGGCGAAGTTATAAAAGAGGCTACCTGCACAGCAAACGGTCAGATGCTTTACACTTGTACTGCTAACGGTTGCGGCGGTCAGTATATAGCAAGAATTGATGCTCCCGGCCACAGCTACGGTGAGTGGATAGCTGAAGAAGAAGCTACCTGCCTTGAGGGCGGTGTACGCGGTCACTATGAATGCCCGGGGTGCGGTAAGTTCTTTGACGAAGATAAGAACGAAATAACCGACCTTACAATAGGCGCTCTCAATCACGATATCAAGCAGCACGAAGCAAAGGAACCCACTTGTACGGAAGTCGGCTGGGAAGCATATGAGACCTGCTCAAGATGCGATTATACAACATACAAAGAAATTGCAGCACTCGGTCACGATAAAAAAGCTCATGATGCAAAAGATCCCACTTGTCTTGATAAGGGTTGGGAAGCATATGAGACCTGCTCAAGATGCGATTACACAACATATAAAGAAATTGCAGCACTCGGCCACGATAAAAAGGCTCACGATGCAAAGGATCCCACTTGTACGGAAATCGGTTGGAAAGCATATGAGACCTGCTCAAGATGCGACTACACAACCTATGAAGAAATCGGTGTCCTCGGCCATAACATAGTTGTTGATGAGGCAGTTGCTCCTACTTGCACAGACACAGGTCTCACAGCAGGCTCACACTGCACACGCTGCGATGATGCAACAGTGGCTCAGACAGTAGTTAAAGAACTCGGTCACGATAAAAAAGCTCACGATGCAAAGGCTCCCACCTGCACAGAAATCGGCTGGGAAGCATATGAAACCTGCTCAAGATGTGATTACACAACTTATAAAGAAATAGCTGCAGCAGGTCACGCTTATATTGACCACGAAGCAAAGGCTCCCGATTGTAACAATATAGGTTGGGATGCATATCAGACATGTGAAAACTGCGATTATACAAGTTACGTAGAAAAAGAAGCTCTCGGTCACGATTATATCGACCATGACGGTCAGGATGCAACCTGCCTTGTTGACGGTTGGAAGGCATATCAGACCTGTTCAAGATGTGATTACACAACATTCGAGGCTATCACAGCTCCCGGTCACACTATTGTTGAAATCGGCGCTCAGGCTCCCACTTGTACGGAAATCGGTTGGGACGCATATGAGTACTGCGCAAAATGCGATTACACAACTTATGTTGAGCTTCCCGAAAACGGACACAATATTGTTGAGGTTGCTGCAAAAGAACCCAACTGCACAGATATCGGTTGGGATGCATACGAATATTGCACAGAATGTGATTATTCAACCTACAAGGAGCTTCCCGCAAACGGCGGTCACGCTATTGTAACTGTTGAAGGTAAGGCAGCTACTTGCACAGAAGACGGCTACGCTGCATATGAATACTGTGAGAAATGTGATTACTCAACATATGAAGTAATTACAGCTTCCGGTCACGCTTATATTGATCACGAAGGAAAAGCTCCCGATTGTGAAAACCCGGGTTGGAGTGCATATCAGACCTGTGAAAACTGTGATTATACAAGCTATAAGGAAATTGCTGCTCTCGGTCACGCTATTGCAAACATCGCTGCTCAGGCACCCACCTGCACAGAAATCGGTTGGAATGCATATGAAAAGTGTCTGAGATGTACTTACACAACTTATGTTGAAATTCCTGAAACAGGTCACTCAATTAAGCAGTACGATGCTCAGGCTCCTGCTTGTGAAGAAGCAGGTTGGGAAGCCTATGAGGCTTGTGATAACTGTGATTACACAACAAAGGTAGAAATTCCTGAAACAGGTCACTCAATCAAGCAGTACGGCGCTCAGGCTCCCACTTGCGCTGCGGCAGGTTATAATGCATATGAAGCCTGCGACAACTGCGATTACACAACTAAGGTAGAAATTCCTGCTCTTGAGCATGCATATATTGACCATGACGGTCAGGATGCAACCTGCTCAGCAGAAGGCTGGAAGCCCTATCAGACCTGTGAAAACTGTGATTATACTTCATATGAAGCAATCCCCGCAACAGATCATAACATCGTAAATCATGCTGCTAAGGCTCCCACTTGCACAGAAATCGGTTGGGAAGCATATGAAACCTGCACAATGTGTGATTACTCAACTTATAAGGAACTTCCCGCAGTTGATCACACTGACGAAAACAAAGACGGAAAGTGCGATGATTGCTTGGCAGTTGTAGGATGTAAGCACAGTAAGATTGAAACAACCGTTGTTGAGGCAACCTGTCTTTCATACGGCAAGGTAACAGAGACCTGCGGTGATTGCGGTGCATTTATCTCAGAGAAGCTTATCGCGCCTTCAGGTCACCATGACCGCAACGCAGACGGTAAGTGTGATGACTGTTCAGCTCCTGTAGCTGTATCAACATCATGTGATTGCATCTGTCATAAGGACAGTGGCATTATGAGATTGATTTATTCAATTTTACGCTTCTTCTGGAAGCTCTTCAAGATCACAAAGACTTGCCCCTGCGGTGCAGTTCACTATTAAAAAACAATAAGAGGTACGGGTCATATTGATCCGTACCTCAATTTTATATAAGTATCACGGCTGTAAAAAAAGTGCAGACCGCATAAACCGAGATAGATAAAGGGTTCCTTCAGGATGAAAAGTCCAAAGGAACCCTTTAAAACATATAAAAATCAGAAAAACTGCAAATTATGCAGTTTTTCGGTTTATGCTATAAACAAACTTCGCCTCTCGACGTACCTTCGTACGCCTTCGGGTAACCAAAAATAAAGCCAAAGCTTTATTTTTGTTCAGTTTGTTCATTCTGCGCATTTTTTCACGCCCCTAAAAGGAGCTGTAAAAAAAGTTTTTTTGCAGCTCCTTTAAACATTATTTAATTCTTATCTGCAAGGGGAGTGTAATAACTGTGTCTGAAACTATTGCGCCTTCATCTAAGCAGAGATAATATTGGAAGTTTTCAGGCTCGTAGTAGAAGTCAGAATCGTCGACAGTAACTGTGCAGATGATATCACCGCTGTCTTCACTTATTTCGCAGCCTATATTTGCAGTAACCTTCTGTATAACAGCCTCGCCCGACATCTGATAAATGTAGGCTGTTGTGCCTTCGGGAGCTTCGCCTAAGTTGTCACCGATAGTCAGCACAACCTGTCTGAAAAACTCATCCTCAGGAATTTCCGTAAGCTTATAGCTGCTGATTTTGAGATAGGTTTTGCCGTCTTCGGATTTATCTCCGTTTTTCTTGTTTGTTGAAACAAGTGTAGGCTCTGTCAGTGGCTCCGTAGTTGTAACCTCTGTGGTGGTTTCCTCGGTTGTTGTTTCTGCTGTTGTCACTTCCGTGGTGGTTTCTTCCTCGGTAGTTGTTTCCTCAGTGGTGGTTTCTTCCTCTGTGGTTTCCTCTTCGGTTGTCTCCTCCTCGGTGGTGGTTTCTTCGGTTGTTGTCTGCTGTGCAGTCGGCTGTGTGGGAGGCGGTGCAGTGGTTTTATTCTTGTCCTTGTCTTTGCCCGTACCTAATATCAGAGCCAGCATTAAAGCCAGCACAACGACTAATGCCAACACAATGAAGTACCAGTGTTTGCCGGGTTTTGTCTCTTCCTCTTCGGGATATTCTTCGTCGAAGCTGTCTTCTTCGTAATCCTCGGGAGCCTCATATGAATCGAAGTGAACGGGTGTGTCTTCACCTATTTCAAAGGTACCCGTTTCGGTGATATCCGATGATGTAAAGGGTACCCCGGCAGGAGCGTTAAGCTCGGGAGAAAGAGAATATCTGTGAAGCTCTGCCGCAAACAAAGAAGGAGTATAATATCTGTCGGCAGGTGTGAAGGATGTGGCTTTATAGATAATGCTTGCAAGGTCATAGCCTGCATTTTTCGGCGCAGGCAGAAGATCGCCGCGCATACATTTGATAAATGCCTGTTCTCTGTCGGCAAGGGAGACGGGTTCAGGATAATCGGGCAGGAAGGGCATACGGTTGTGGTTGAGAAGCTTATAAAGAAGTATACCCAAGGAATAAATATCTGATGATGTGTCAGCTGTGGCTGTTTTGTTATAAAGCTCAGGAGCAATATACGCTGAGGGGTCATTTACATTGTGGAAAATTGAATCGAAAATTCCGAAATCTCCAAGTTTGTAATTACCAAAGGAGTCCACATAAATATTTTCACTTTTTATGTCGTGGTGAACTATGCCTGCCTGTCTGAAGCCTTCGAGTGCAGAGCATATATCCTGACCCAGCTTCAGCACTTCGGTTACACTTGCACTGTCAAGGGAGATATATGAGTTCAGGGGGGTAAGCAGCTCCATGAGCATAACCACATAGAAGCAGGAGCTTTCACGCACAACGGTAAAATTATCAAATCTCACAATGTTTTTATTCCCTCGAAGAGAAAGCATAGCCTGCATATTCTTAATTATGTCGCTCTGGAGTGAAGTGAGATATTCATCCACATTTCTGAATCTGCCTGAAGAGATAACAGCGCTTATTTCCTGTTCACTTGAAGGAAATCTGACAGTTTTCAAGCCCATATATTTCATTTCGCCGTTTTCGGTTTTATAAACCTTATAAAACTTTGAGGACTTGCCTTCGGCTAATTTTGAATCGATAAACCATGAGCCGAAAATCGGTTCCCAAGATTTAAGCTTTTCTAAAGTCAACACATATCAACTCCTTGCTGTTTTTTCTGCATTTATAATATCACTAAAGCCTTGTCAAGTCAAGGTGATAGCAATTTACACTAAAATTTTGCCTTGAAACCCATATATTTTTACACTGACAAAATTCACTTTCTATTGATTTACAAAGAAAAAAGATGTAAACTATAATGTGAGTGTAAAACTGTGTCGATATATGTTTATTAAACAGTTTATATATAAATTAAGTGTAAATACAGGTGAAAAAAGTTGAAAAAAATTGTTCTGATAGCAATACTGATTTTAGTGCTTTCTGTTTATCCCGCTTTCAATATTCTGGGACTTTCAAGAAATGACTCGGTACCCTCAGATGAAGGTGTGGAAATAGGCAGCAGCGTAATAGAAAATCTTTCCGGTTTTGATGTGAAAAAGGCTGAAAGCAATGTAAGAGAAGCCGAAAAAAAGAGAAATGACCCTACAGGTAATGCTCAGAAGGTCAATAAGGTGTTAAACGATCTTAAACAAGGCAAGACTACCTACAGAAAAGTCTTCAGAGATGTTTATATTGTGGGCGATTCTCTTATGAACGGTCTGGAGGCTTACGGCATTCTCAACTCAAACCATCTTATAACTCAGGTGAGCGCAAGCCTTTATCACCTTGACGGAAATGTTAAAAAAATCATAAAGATGAATCCGCCGGTTCTTGTTCTGCACTACGGTATAAATATGATTGCCGTGGGCAACAAATATCTCAGCAACTTCATTGCTATGTATACCCGCATAATAAAAGAACTGAAGAAGGGTCTGCCTGATACACGTATAGTTATCAGCGGTCTTTTCCCCGTTGACAGAGACATAGCTGCTTCAAAGCGTTTCGGTGAAATCGGCAATTACAACAGAGCTCTTGAAAAGATGTGTAAGGAGCTGGGTGTGGAATATCTCAATTCCTCAAGTGTATTAAAGGCTCATCCCGAGTGCTACGGCGGTGACGGCATACATCTTTCCAAGGTCTTTTACGATAAGTATTGGCTCAGATTTTTAATTAAAGAGTTGGAGATTGTCTGATGAGCAAGCATAGAAAATTTGAGATATTGTGCGTGGTGGCTCTTATTATTTTCATTGGCTTTGTTTCAAGAGAAACAGCATACAGCAGCAAAACCGCTGCAGAAGTGGCTGAAAGTATAACAGCAAGTTGTGATATAAGTGAGCTTAAACCCATTAACAGAAATAAAATAAGAGAAGAGTTTTCTATAGATTTCACTCAGGTGGATTCCTTTGAGTACTATGCCAGCGATTCAATTATGAATGTTGATGAGCTGATGATAATAAAACTTAGAGAGGAAGTTAAGCCTGACGAAATCAAAGCGAAAATAGAAAAAAGAGTAACAGACAAGCAGGCACTTTTTGAGGGGTACGCACCCGAGCAGAGCGCTTTGCTTAAAGAATATATTTTAACAGATGACAAGGGCTTTGTGTTTTATGCTGTCGGAAAAGAGGCAGAGAAGGCTCTTGCCGCATTCAAATCAAGTATCAGATAATTCCCGAGAGGTGTAATAATGGTCTTTAGCAGTGCCGTTTTTCTTTTTGTGTTTTTCCCGCTTATGCTGGTGCTGTATTTTCTTCCCGGATTTTCAAAAAATCCGCAGAAGGATATGGCAAAGAAAAACCTTGTTTTATGCCTTGCAAGCTTAATATTTTATGCATGGGGCGAGCCCGTGTACATAGTGCTTATGCTCATAAGCATTTTCTTTAACTATAATCTCGGAATAGATATTGAAAATCAGAAAAATTCCCGTAAAAAAAGAAAGCATCTTCTTGTTTTTGGTGTTGTCTTTAATTTATTTATGTTGGGATTTTTCAAATATTCGGGTTTTATAGTTGAAAATATTAACGCAGTTATAGGCAACAAAATTGAATATGAAGGGCTGCCACTGCCTGTAGGTATATCATTCTATACCTTCCAGATTCTTTCCTATGTGATTGATGTTTATAAAGGCGAAGTTAAGGCGCAGAAAAACCTTGTTGCCTTCGGTGCGTATATTTCAATGTTCCCTCAGCTTATTGCAGGTCCCATTGTGCAGTATAGTGACATTGAAAGACAGCTCACAAGCAGAACTGTCACAATAGAGAAATTCTATGACGGTCTAATTTATTTTATCAGAGGCCTCGGTAAAAAGGTGCTTTTTGCCAACACCATAGGTGCTGTCTACACTCAAGTGGTTGCAGGCGATGCAGCTTCTCTGTCTGTTGTGACCTCGTGGCTTGCTGTTATTTGCTATACCCTTCAGATTTATTTCGATTTCAGCGGCTACAGTGATATGGCTGTGGGTCTTGGCAAAATGTTCGGTTTTGAGTTTGTGCAGAACTTCAAATTCCCCTATAAGGCCACAAGTATAAAGGATTTCTGGAGCAGATGGCACATAAGCCTGAGTGCTTGGTTCAGAGATTATGTTTACATCCCTCTCGGCGGTAACAGAAAGGGAACAAAAAGAACAATAATCAACACTCTTATAGTCTGGTCATTGACGGGTCTGTGGCACGGTGCCGCATGGAATTTCATTGCCTGGGGTATGTTTTACGGTGTGCTTCTCATAGCGGAAAAATATCTGCTGCAAAACTTCCTTGAGAAGCTTCCCAAAGCAGTTAAATATGCGGGTACCATGGCAGTTGTGATGATAGGCTGGGTCTTCTTCTCAAGTGCAAGTCTTGGAGATGCGCTGACTCTCATAGGCTCAATGGCGGGCTTCGGCGGAGGTTTTATTGATTCTCAGGCAAAATATCTTCTGTCTGAAAATCTCTTTCTGATATTTGTTATGAGCCTTAGCGCTACAGGTGTCTTTGAACTTGTAAGTAACCGTCAGAAGGGCAAAACCGGAAAGATTGTTGAGGGTGTAGGCTATATGCTGATTTTTGTTTTGTCAGTGGCATATCTTATTAGCGAAACCTATAATCCCTTCTTATATTTCAGATTTTAATTTTAAGGATATTTGATTATGAATTCAGATAAATACGACAACACAACACCTTTGCATGAAGAGGAATATTCCTACAGTAAGGGTGCTATGATAAGTGTTGCTGTCATACTCGTTTTTCTTTTGGGTGTTTTCAGTGTAGCAGGTCTTCATATTCTTGCGGACGACAGGGATTTTTCAGAAAGTGAAAACAGAGTGCTTGCCGATATGCCGTCGCTGACGGTGTCGGGTTTGTTTGACGGCAGCTTTATGAAAAACTTTGAAACCTATCTTACAGATCAGTTTCCTTTCAGGGATAAGCTCATTTCACTGAAAACCTATGCCGACAGAATTGTCGGAAAGGACGAGGAAAACGGAGTTTATATAGGCAAGGACGGGTTCCTTTTTGATACGCAGAGTGCTTATAATGAAGAGCATGTCAAAGAGATAACCGATGCAGTGGTTGAATTTAACAAAAAGAACAAGGAACTCAAAAGAGCTTTTCTGTTAGCACCTAACTCTTCTTATATTTATTCCGATAAGCTGCCTAAACATCTTGAAATGCCCAATCAGAGAGATGAAATAAGACAGATATATCACTTGCTTAAAGCAGATAAAAAAATGACATGGGTGAATATCTGCAGTCTTTTTGAAAAGAGTGTTAAAGACAGTGACACATTGCTTTATTATAAAACCGATCACCACTGGACAACAAGAGCTGCCAAAAAGGTTTTCAATGTGCTGAAGGAAAAGTGGAATCTTACCACTACAGGTTCATCTTATGAAAATGAAAGTGCAGTACCCAAGTATAAGTTTTATACCGTTTCAAATTCTTTTCAGGGAACACTGTCCTCTACGGCAGGGGTACACAACAACTATGACAGTGTTGAAATCTGTATGCCTGATAAATCTCAGGGTACCTATGTGGTGAACTTTGAAAGTTCTGCACAGAAAACATCTTCACTGTTTTTCAGTGAAAAACTCAGCCACAAAAATCACTATGAGGTTTTCCTCGGCGGCAACTATGATAAGGTGATTATCACCACTGTTTCCCCTTCAGGAAACTCTCTTCTGCTGATTAAGGATTCCTATGCCAACTGTATGATTCCTATGCTGACACCCTATTTCAGCAAAATTGTTGTGGTTGACCCAAGATATCTTACAGACAGCCTCAGCAGCATTGTTAAGGAAAACGATTTTACCCACCTGCTTTTCCTCTATAATCTTAATACTTTTCTCAAAGACACTTCCCTTGCGGCATGTCTTGAAAGCTGAAAAAATTGCTCACGGAGAAGCTTCTCCGTGAGCATAAATTTTTATTTAGTGTGAAGTCTTATCACCGTTGCACTATACTGAGGTACTGTGTAGTTGAATTTTTCACTGAAGCCGTGGGCGGTAAATTCTTCCGTAATGCAATCTTCTTTTGCACCGAGAATGTTGTCGTTATTCAGACTGTCACCTGCAACCTGAGCAATATGGGCTGTTTTTTCTATTTCAGCACCCTTTATATCAATTGCAAACACTCTGTCTGAGCCGGTAACATTTACAAGCTTGATAATGATGTCGCCGGTTTCTTTGTCGGTTGAAACTACCTGATAAGCCTCGGCGTTAGTGTTTATCTGAGGGTTATAGTCAAACTGTAACTCGCCGTCGATGTAACCCTTGATGTTGTAGTCGGTAACCACAATTTTGATATCGTAGGTTTTTCCGGTCTCTACAGTGAAATCGGTAAGTGTTTCGGGGATAGCCTCACTCTTAACACCGTCTTCCACCCTCTGAAGAGCTGTCTTGGTATTATTCCAACCGCCGATGTTCCAGAAGAACATATTGTTTTCGTCTTCATAGAGGAAGGGAATCAGGAAGCCCTCACCACCCTTTGTCTTGGTAGCTTTGAAGGTATATGTATAGTCTGACCAGTCCTCATCACCGAATACTGAGATAGCACCGAGAGGATGATAGGGGTGGTAATCATTATTCTGCTGAAGTTTACCGCCCTTGATTTTCCAGTCGCCGTCAGTTACCTGCTGCCAATTCCACCAGAAGTTAGTGGGAAGTGAGAACTTATCCTGCCTCAGAATTCTGCCGTTTTCGTTGTTTACTACTTTCACATCGTCAAACTCTGCCGTAGTCCACCAGGTGCCGAGACCTACTTTACCTTTGAGAGGTTCAGCTTCGATTTCAGCTCCTGAAAATTCAGTGCCTGTAAGAGCATCGCCTGCATTGTTTGAGAAAAGCTTCTGCATATAGTAGTTAATTGAGCCTGTTGAAAGGTGGTTGTTAAACCAGATAAGGTTAGGCGACCAGTGAGTTGCTGTCAGGTTGCCGAAAAGGGGAGCGTAAGCTGCCATAACAACTATGTCACTGTTTCTTTCAAGACCTGTCATAAATGCTGCCTCGGCAAGAGCTGCCTCAAGTCTGTTTGATCTTGCGGCGTATTCACCAAGGAAGACCTTAAGTCCGCCGCCGTAATGTGTATCGGTCATATTTTCCACTGTTCTTGAATAGTTCTTTTCGTCATAGTGGTCAACATTCTTAAAGAACCAAGAAGGCTCGTTGTAGTAGTGATGGTCAGTTGCACCTGCAAACTCATCTGCGGTGATACTCTTGTCTGTTATGTAGTCTTTTGCATATTCATAGGAAGCGAAGTAGTTTGCGCCGCTTGTTGCATCGTCTGCACCTGAGGAATAGATAAGCTCAAGACCCTCATACAGCTCAGGATTTTCAGCTTTAGCCTCATTGAAGCTTTCAAGGAAGATTTCATATCTTTCAAAATAAGCCTCGCCCTCCTGCTCGTTGCCGATGCAGATATATTTAAGCTCGAAAGGCTCTTCGTGACCGAGTGAAACTCTCACCTTACCCCAGGTTGTGCTTTCGTCGCCTCTGCAGAATTCTACAAGGTCGTGCATATCCTGAAGGTACTGTCTGAATTCGTCTGAATTGATGTCAACGGGGCCTTTGCCGCGCATCTGACAGTTAATGCCGCAGTTGATTACGGGTACACCCAAAGCACCGATATCCTCAGCAAGCTGGAAATATTCAAAGAAGCCCAGGCCATAGCTCATATAGCAGGGCAGGGGGTCATCAGTTGCGGCAATATCTGTCCACAGGTTGATGCCGTATTTTCTTGCGGCAATATCGCCGTATCTGCCTTCAAATTCGAGGGGAAGACCGTCTGCGCCGACGCCTATTGAATCTTTCCAGTTGTACGCGCTTTCATAGTCCCAGCCTTCAATTATACAGCCGCCGGGGAAACGAAGGAAAGAAGGTGAAAGCTCAGCGAGCTTAGTTGCGAGATCCGTTCTCATACCGTGACCCTTGTAGGTTTCGGGCATAAGTGACACCATATCAACGGCAAGTTTACCCTCATCGGTGAGTACATGAAGAAAAACATCATTTGAGGCTGTGCGGTCTGACTTGAGAGTAAGCTCATATTTTGCCCATTCGTCGGTAACGTCTTCAATTGTGCCTGTAGCTGCAACTGTATTGCCTACTACAAGATTAACTGTTATTTTTCCGTTATAGCCCTCAAGGCCCTTTGCATAAACTGAGAAGTTATATTCGGCATTTTTTTCAATTGCCATACCGTCAAGGAAGCCTCTGTTAGCCACACCTGCGGGATTGGCTGAGGTGTTTGTGATAACAAGGTAGTTTGTGTTGTTTTCATTAAGACAGCCTGCAAGGTCATTTTTCATAACCTCAAGAGACACATCCCCAACCTTGCTGTAGCCGTGAAGCTCATCGTCAAGGGCGAGAGTGCCGTATTCAAATGAGCGGTTGATAACCTTTTCGGCATAGAGACCGCCGTCAGCGGCAAAGTTGATATCTTCAAAGAAAATACCGTAGAGCAAATCACTTATATCGTGAAGTTCGTTGTCTGCATCAATGCTGAGAGTGTAGTCCGCAACGGTGTTACCTGCATCGTACAACGTAACGGTGTTTTCTTCAGGGCGTGAAGTTATAAGCTCGGGCGCTTTGCCGCCTATAAGTGACAGTGCAGTGAGAATTGAAAGAAACACTGCCGAGATTTTCTTTAGAAAAGCTGATAATTTTTGTTGCATATTAGTTCTCCTTTTATTTTTTTAAGACTGCATTTATAATATATTATATGGGAATAAAAGTCAATAAAAAGAGGGTAGGAAAGTCTCTTTCCTGCCACTTGGATGAAAGCTAAAAAGCCGCCTCAAAAGAGACGGCTTTAAAATATTCTGTTATCTCGGTGAGCGTATAAGTCTTTGCAAATCGGCAGGCAACTCACGAAGCTTATCTTCGTGCCTGAGATAATAATCTCTCAGTGCATTGGTGACACTGAACAGTGAAGTTCTGGCTTTTTCCTGAGCTTCGCAGAGAATTTCTGCTGAACGGTTTTTTGCATCTGTTTCCATTGAAGTGCATTTATAACGGGTGTCACTGATAAGCCTGTCGCAATATTGTTTTGTTTCGGCAATCATTTCCTGACAGCGCTTTTCGGCACCTGAGTTTATGTTCATAGCTGCAGTGAGATATTCGTCGGCAGCCTTTTGTGCTGCAGTGAATATGCCGTTTACCTCAAGGGCGGCCTCGGCAATTGAGCCTATATTTTTAGTGGCGCTTATATTATTCTGCAGCTCTGCCACCTGACGGCGCAGGACATTTATTTCTTCATTTTTAGCTAAAATAAGTGCTGTCAATTCTTTCTCTTTCATGTTTAGTACTCCTTTTATACATTCTCCTGAGTTCAGTATACCACAAAGAAAAACAATTTCAATAGTGCGGATAAAATTTGTCGTTAATTATCGTTATATACTTGCAGAATATTTCTTTTGTGTGATATAATTTCCATATATTACATTCAAGGAGAAAAACTATGTCAAAACTTATTGCTTTTTTCGTTTCGCTTATACTTCTATTTGAGGCAGTACCCGCTATAGGTACCCCTGTGCTTAAGGTTGATGCCGGCAACACAGTCGGCGAAACAACCACAAGGGCAACGGGCTTTCTTTACGGTCTTGCTGAAAGCGGCGTGCCAAGTGAGGCTATGACAAGCTCACTTAAAATTTCCTCTGTTTCCCAGAAGGTGCCTGACGGACTTCAGCACCCCACAGGTGATGCTGAACATGTTATGAGCCAGCTTGACGATTGCGACTATATTGTGGTCTATCTTCAGGATGCTTTTGACACATGGTATTACTGCCACGATGAGATAATGGAAATGAGACGGCAGGGTACCTATGACTGGAGAGAGTTTCTCACAGAAAGATATCTGCCCATAGTTGAAGAAAAGGTAAGATACATTGAAAGTCAGCCCTACAGTGACAGAATAGTTTATTGCATTTACAATGAGTGCGATAATGCCGTGTGGTTCGGCAATTATGTTGACGGTGTGTGCCACTATGACGATATTGGCAGAAGCAATTTCTATGAGGCGTGGGATATAACCTATGACCTTGTCAAGTCAATTGCACCCGATGCTAAAATTGGCGGTCCCGGCTTCTGTGACTATGAAACAAGCAAAATGGAAGGCTTTATGTCATACTGTTGTGCAAATAATTGTATGCCTCAGATTATGATATGGCACGAACTCGCATATTGGTCAATACCAGACTGGCATATGCACTATGAGGATTATCGCCGTATAGAAAAAGAGAAGGGTGTGGAGCCTCTCGACATAATTGTAACAGAATACGGCGAAATGGAAGAGTGCGGTAACCCCTCAGATATGCTTCATTATATCATAGCTATGGAAGAAACGGGCATATGGGGAGATATGGCTTTCTGGCGGCTTTCTAATAATCTCAATGATACCTGCGCCGACGACAACTCACCTAACTCAAACTGGTGGCTTTACAGAAAATATGCAGAGATGAAGGGTCAGCACAGGCTCTTTGTCAGCAGTAAAACAGAGAATGAATATAATCCGAAAAACCGCCTTGATGCCCTTGCTTCAAAAACAAAAGACGGCAAAGAAATAAATATGATAGTTACCGGCAGTGATAAGAGAGCCTTTGTTAAAATTGAAAATGCAGATGAAACTGCCTTAGGTGACGAGGTTACCGTAATAGTTGAGAACGTTTATTACGAAGGACTTACAGGCATAGTTTCAAAGCCTGTGCTTCTCAGACAGTATTCACAGAAGGTGTCTTCCGATGTGATAAAAATCAATCTTCCTGCAACGGATAAGGATGCAGTTTATTTCATTAAGGTTACTCCCAAAGATGAAGCTGCAGAAACAGTGAGAAACACCAATATCCCCAAGAGATATGAATTTGAAAAGGGCAAACTCAGAGGTGATGCTTATACCTATGACAGTGCCTATGCCACAACGGGCGAATTATCAGGTATGGTCGGCGGTATGGAAAAGGATGGCGACGGTGTGAGACTTCGTTTCACTGCGGATAAGAAAGGCGAGTATGACCTGAAAATAATTTTCGGCAAGCATAACGATGCATGGGGAAATCCTCAGGGCAGAGATAATGCAAAGGTGAGAATGGTACTCGACGGAGAAGAGGAAATAATCAGCCTGGAAAATACCATAAAGAGTGAATACACCACAAGCAAAACCTTTGTCAAAGACCTCTGTGCAGGCATACATACAATTGAATTCTACAACTGTGAAGGTACCTATGTCCTTGACAGCATGATTGTATCACGCCACGAAGACGAGGGCGAAATCTACATCACCGAAGACAGCGAAGACGGCAGTGAGTTTATTGCGGTTGCTCCCGCAGACGGATACTATCTTATTGATACGGCAGGGGTACAGACAGAAATCTCAGTGGACGGTATAAAAGCTGACATTGAAAGCGGAGATATTCTTTATCTCAGACGCGGTCTGAATGAGATTTCATTCCCCGAGGGTGATATGACTTTCACTCTGACAAAAACTCAGCAGAAGGCATTTACGACTACCGTTAAGCCTTCCGACATTGCTCTTTCAGGCAAGGCTCAGCTTCTTACGGATAAATACGGCGTGACATATATTGATAATATCTCAAATCTCGGCGGCGAAGGCAGCTTTACTGTCAGCGTACCCGAAGACGGTACATACAGGGTGACACTGCTTTATGCAAACAACTCTGAGGGCGGTGTACATTCCTACAATGTGGACCTTATTGAAAGATATGTCACAGTTGCTGCAAACGGTGAAAGTCAGGATGTTTTCTGCCGCAACACCTACAGCAAATACACCTACAAAACTATGACATTCAATCTCATACTCAATGAGGGCGAAAACGAAATCACCCTCAGAAACAGCGGAAATACTATTTTCCATAATATGGAAGCCTTTGCTCCGCAGATAGCCGGAATCAGCATCAACGCCCTGACGGACTGATTGTTTATTACAGTTTTGTAATAACAACAGATTTTTCATATAAATATCACATTTATAGGTTATTATCAGTTTATAAACTAAAAAGGAGAGAAAAACATGAAAAAGCTCACTAAATTTTTAGCAGTTATTCTCGCGTGCATAACAGTGTTCAGCACTGCTTCACTTGCCGCTGAGGGTACTCTGCCGAATGAAGAAACCACTACCTTAACTCAGGAGGAAACCACACTTCCTGCAGAGGAAGAAACTACGGCTCCTGCAGAAGAAGAAACAACAGCTTCTGCTGAAGAAGAAACAACAGCTCCCGCAGAGGAGGAAACCACACTTCCTGCAGAAGAGGAAACAACAGCTCCTGCAGAGGAAGAAACCACTGCTCCTGCTGAGGAAGAAACAACAGCTGCGGAAGAAGAAACTACTGCTCCTGCAGAAGAGGAAACAACTGCTCCCGAAGAAGAAACCACAGAGCCTGAAAAGCCTGAGATAGTGCTTCCGAAAGCACCGACCAAAATTGAAGGCGGTAATGGAGGCTTTGGCTTCAGATGTATAATTTGGGATGAGGTAGAAGGCGCTGACGGATATGATATCTATCTTAAAGTTGGCGATGAATGGGTCTATCAGTTAAGCTCACCGGGATACAGTGAATATGTGCATAACCTCTTGCAAAACAGTGAATATGAGGTTGCTATTAAGTCATACATAATGGTTGACGGTGAAAAGTATCAAAGTGAAGAATATTGCACAGGTATAATTTCCACCTCGGCAGATGTAGAAACCGCATATCTCACTTTAGAGGCAACAAGAAGCGGAATTAAACTTGATTGGGATGTTTGTGAAGGCGCATCAGGTTATCGTATTTATGTCAGAAAAGACAATAAGTGGGTAAAAATTAAGGATATCAATGATATTAACAAAACTGAATATATCTATACTGATGTTAAAGCAGAAACAAAGTATAGGTTTGCAATTAAATCCTTTGTTAAAGGCACAAAAGGTCTCAAATGGGGCGTTTTAACTGATAGAACTGTTACTTATCCGGATTTTACAAAAGCAAAGATAACATCAAAATCTGCTACCAGCTCCTCAGTAACTCTCAAATGGAGCAAGGTTGAAGGTGCAGGCGGATACAGAGTATATGTCTATAAAAACAACAAGTGGACATATTATAAGGGCATCAAAACAGAAAAATATACTGTCAAAAGCCTTGAGGATGCAACAAACTATAAATTCAAGGTAAGAGCATTCTTCAAAGAAAACGGTGAAACAATATGGGGTACCTACAGTGACACCGTAACCGTGAGAACGGACGGCAAGACAGTTAAATCAGGCAGAATAAGCAAGCTCAAGAAACAGTTTACAGACGGTGACTGGTCAGTAAAGCTCGGCAGTGTTGTTTTTGACGGCAACGAAAAGGTTGACCTCACAATTGCAGTCAGAGGAAACAATCTGTTTATAAGATACGATTTCAAAAATGCAAAAGAGACTGATATTGAATATCTTGTTCAGCTTGACAAAGAAAGAGTTTATATGATGAACAAGAAAAACAAGACCTACTGTCTTCTTCCTGATGATGTAGCTGCATATACCGCTGCAAATCTTCTGGTTCTTCCTCTTGTTATGGATCTTAGCGTTGCTAAAGGTGTAACTGCTAAAACAACTATTTACAAGAGTAAAAAGGCAGTTGCGGAAATATATACCGACAAAGAACTCGGCATCAAGAAAACCTATTACTTCATAAATGATAAGCTTTCAGGATTGAAGGTAGTCTATGCTGACGGTTCAACAGAGAGCTTCTCATCAATCAAAATCAACGACACACCAACCTCCTCAGTTTTCAAAGTACCCAGCGGATATAAGAAGGTTGCCTACAAATAATGAAATCAAGGACTTGGTTCAGGCTGAGTCCTTTTTTCTTAAAAATTTTTAATAATTCAATTGCCTTCGCAGAAAATTTAATGTATAATATATCTCTAAGCGAAATTATTGCAAATAAAAATGAGGAAATCAACCTATGAAGAAATATGAATGGATGAAAAATGACACCGCTGCAATAATGTTTTCGGCTATTGAAGGTGCAAAACAGTCAAGAATTTTCCGTCTGTCGGCAGTGTTCAAAAACGAAGAAATTGACCCTGAAAGACTTAAAAAGGCAGTTGAAAATATAATCCCCAGATACCCTCTGCTTATGTACCGTGATGTAAAGGGCTACTATTGGGCATATCTTGAAAAGTGTGATGTGCTTCCGGCAGTGCTGCCTGAGGAAAACCGCCCTGCAGAGCTGAGAAGACTTGGCAGAGACGGCGCACCTGAGATAGTTTTCCTTTATTATAAGCGCAGACTTTCAATCGAGGCCAATCACATTTACGGTGACGGCACAGGCTTTGTTGAGATGCTTAAAAGTGTTGTGGCTGAATATATGGTACTCGGCGGTGCTGACAGAAATGCCTTTGACGGCGTACGCTTCGGTGATGAAGAATGTGATGCCGAAGAGCTTGAAAATGCTTTCAGACGCTATGCCACAAAGGAAAAGATACCTCAGGTCAAGAGAGAAGAATCCTATGTCCTGCCCAAAGATTATGTGAAGGATTATCAGAATTATATCTGCGGCATCTTGCCTTTTAATGAGCTTAAGCCTCTTTGCAAAGAGCGTGACCTTACCGTTACGGAGTTTGTTGCTTCGGCTATGATTCTTGCAATTATCCGCAGTGCAAATGAGCCTATACACAAGGCAATTATTATTGATATTCCCGTAAATCTCAGACAGTTCTTCCCAAGCAAGACTATCCGCAATTTTACTTCACCTATGCCTATTCACTTCAATCCCGAGGGTAGAAGTGATGTAGCTCACGAAGAGATTATAGCGGCAATAAGAGGTCAGCTGAAAAAGTACAACACAAAAGAAAATCAGCAGGCTTTCATCAATCACAGCTTTGCTATGACGCAGAACCTTGCCGCGCAACTTATTCTTTCAATATTCAAGCAGTGGGGCATGAACGCTATTCAGAAAAAGACCCATAACACGGAAATGACTGTTGTTTTCACCAATATGGGTAATGTGAAAATTCCTCAGATTATGAGTGATGCAATTGAGCGTTTTGAAATTGTGGGCGGTGACGCAAGAGTTTATGATATGAGCGTTTTCACCTCGGCAATCAGCATCAACGGCTATATGCACATAGGCTTCAATTACAGCACCAAGGATGTCAGCTTCTGTCGTGAATTTTTCCGTATACTTTCCTCCTACGGCATTTCGGTACGCGTTGAAAGCTCCGATGAAAACGGCGTTGAAACCGCCACTGAAAGCTATCCTAAGATGTGCAGTGACTGTAATGTAAGAATAGGTGAGGAATACGGAAAATGTCCTCTCTGCGGCAGTGTACCCGAGACAGCTAAAACAGAAGACAGCTACTTTAAGACGGCACTTTACCCACAGCCCTATAAGCCTTATAAGCATGTGCCGCGCAAAAAGAAAAACAAGATTTACGATATTGACCGCTTCCACGCATGGTTCAATATGGATCCGTCATAAGCAACGCTTAAGCGTTGCAATGGTATAACCCTTGGCTATGATATACCTTCGGCATGATATATCCTTCGGATATGAAAGGGAATTTATATTATATCATATTTGCCCACGGCAAATATATCATTCATCATCAAATACTCCGCCTGAATTTTTATCAGACGGAGTATCTCTTTTATAAAATTATGCATATTTTACAGTTTTTTTCACACCCTATTTTCAGAGGTGTTAATTATGCATTTAAATAAAAAAATTAAAGTTTTTCTCTGTGTGCTTCTTGTACTTGCAACAGTTTCGACGGGATTTTATTTCACTTCAAAGCAATATGAAAGCAAGGATTATGCTATTTCAGCTTTGTCGAAGTTAGGCTCAAGAGGCGACGAAGTAAGAAGAGTGCAAAAAAAACTCAAGGAACTGGGATATTATAAAGGCTCTGTTGACGGCATTTACGGCAGTGCAACACAGAAGGCTGTTAGGGCTTTTCAAAAAAACTGCGGTATAACAGTTGACGGTATAGCAGGACCTAAAACGCTGAAATTTTTAGGCTTGGGTTCTTCATCTTCCTCATCTTCATCCTCGGGAAAATACACCCAGAATGATATAAATCTCCTTGCAAAGCTCATAGCGGCAGAGGCAAGGGGTGAAAACTATAAGGGTCAGGTTGCAGTGGGGGCAGTGGTGCTCAACAGAGTGGAGCATTCGTCTTTTCCTGACACGATTGCAGGTGTAATTTATCAGAAGGGTGCCTTCTCATGTGTCAACGACAGCAACTGGGGTATAGCGGCAACAGAAACCTCAAAAAAGGCGGCGAGGGACTGCATTAACGGTTGGGACCCCAGTGGCGGAGCCATATACTATTATAACCCGAAAAAGACAAGCAATGCCTTTATGTATTCAAGACCTATTATCACTGTTATAGGTAACCATAGGTTCTGCAGGTAACGGGAGGTCGGCGGTGCGGCGGCTCCACTGCCGGACTTTGTCCGGCAAGCGACTGTCGGTCGCGCAAAATCGCACAAGTGCGATTTTTGTGGAGCCGCCGCAAACTTTCCTCTTTATCCCGATATAAAATAAAAATCCACCTGTCACCGCAGGTGGATTTTTCATATGAATTTATTTGTTTCATCCAAGAAAGTTGCAGGCTTCAAGAGCTGCTGTTGCACCGTCTGATATTGCTGTTGCAACCTGACGGATTTTCTTTGTTCTGCAGTCACCTGCAGTAAAAATGCCCTTGACACTGCCTTCGGGGATACAGCTTTCATCTGACACGATATAGCCGTATTCATTGAGCTTTACAACATCCTTGAAGTTTTCGTTGTCGGGCTGCTGACCTATTGCAACGAAGATGCTGTCAACGGTTATGTCTGTTTCCTCGTTTGTTTCGGTATTTTTTATCTTAATACCCTCAAAGGTTTTTTCACCGAGAATTTGGAGGACTATGCTTGAAAGGATAACCTTTACATTGTCGAGCTTTCCAATCTCTTCACGAAGTTTGATTTCGCCTGTGAGGAAGGGGAGATTCTGCACAACGGTAACGCTTTTGCTTGTCTTTGAAAGAAGGATAGCTTCCTGCAAAGCTGAGTTTCCGCCGCCGATAACTGCAACATCCTTGCCTTTATAGAAGGCACCGTCGCAAACTGCACAGTAGGAAACGCCTTCGCCGGTGAAATCGTTTTCTCTGTCTAAGCCCAGCTGTCTGTGCTTTGCACCTGTTGCGATGATAACTGTCTTACCCCGGAAGGTGCCTCTTTCACACTCTACGGTGAAGTTGCCCGCTTCGCCCTTGATACCCTTTACGGTGTCAAGCTCAATTTCAGCACCCTGAAACATAACCTGTTCGATGAGCTTATCGGCAAATTCATTACCGCTCATAACGGTGAACCCGGGGTAGTTTTCAACCTTGGGTGAGTGGGTTATCTGACCGCCGAAGGTTTCTTTTTCAATAACCAGAACCTTTTTTTCGGCACGTCTTGCATATAATGCGGCGGTCAGCCCCGCAGGGCCGGCGCCGATAATTATAATGTCATACATCTTTCTGTCACCTTATCTTTCGGTGTAAGCTCTGATGTTTGAAAGGTTTACGATTTTCTCTGCCTTGTCACCGTCAATAACAACGAGTGTGGGAGCCTGAGTGATATCGTATTGCTTTGCAAGCTCTGCATTTTCTTCAGCAAGGAGCTTGGTGTAGGGGATGCCTGCCTTATCAAGGAACATAGCAGCCATCTTGCAGTTGGGGCAGGTTGCAGTTGCAAAGAGGATTGTTTCCTTTGCTGCAGTCACATTTACTGCTTCAGCTTCAAGCTTGTAAGCAGGTGTGCCGAATTCCTTTGCAGCAGCCTTGATGGGATCGTATTCTACACGGTGCTGGAATTCCTGGCTCTTACCGTCGTTCCAGTTCTGTACGGGGCGGTAGTAACCTGTGATACGGCTGTAAACCTCTGTGCTTTCGCCGCATTCGGGGCAAGTGTATTCTTCGCCTGCGATATAGCCGTGGTTCTTACATACTGAGTAAGTGGGTGAAATTGAGTAGTAGGGAAGACGGTAGTTTTCTGCAATCTTCTTAACAAGGTTTGCAGCGCTCTTCCAATCGGGAAGCTTTTCACCAAGGTAAGCATGGAATACGGTACCTGAAGTGTAAAGTGTGTGGAGTTCATCCTGCTTGTCGAGAGCTTCAAAGATATCGTCTGTGTAACCAACGGGAAGATGTGATGAGTTGGTGTAGTAGGGAGTTTCGTTCTTAGCCTTGTCACCTGCTGTGATGATATCGGGATAGTGTTTGATATCATGCTTTGCAAGACGGTAGCTTGTGCTTTCTGCAGGAGTTGCTTCAAGGTTATAGAGGTCACCGTACATTTCCTGATAGTCTGAAAGTCTGTTTCTCATGTGGTTGAGAACATCTTTAGCAAACTGCTGAGCCTTGTCATTGATAAGGTTGCATCTGAGCCAGTTAGCGTTAAGAGCAGCTTCGTTCATACCAACAAGACCGATTGTTGAGAAGTGGTTAGCAAAGGTACCCAGGTATCTCTTTGTGTAGGGATAAAGACCTGCATCAAGAAGATTTGTGATAACCTTACGCTTGATTGCCAGTGAACGCGCTGAAATATCCATAAGCTTGTCAAGACGTGCATAGAAGTCTGCCTCGTCCTTTGCAAGATAAGCTATTCTGGGAAGGTTTATGGTAACAACACCGATTGAACCTGTGCTTTCACCGCTGCCGAAGAAACCGCCTGACTTCTTGCGGAGTTCACGAAGGTCAAGACGAAGACGGCAACACATTGAACGTACGTCACTGGGCTCCATATCGCTGTTGATGTAGTTTGAGAAGTAGGGAGTACCGTACTTTGCTGTCATCTCAAAAAGAAGCTGGTTATTTTGTGTTTCAGACCAGTCAAAGTCGCGTGTGATTGAATAGGTGGGGATAGGATACTGGAAGCCTCTGCCGTTAGCGTCACCTTCAATCATTGTTTCGATGAAGGCACGGTTGATCATATCCATTTCCTTCTTACAGTCCTTATACTTGAAGTCCATTTCCTTGCCGCCAACGATAGCGTTGAGTTCTGCAAGGTCATTAGGCACTGTCCAGTCAAGGGTGATGTTGCTGAAGGGAGCCTGAGTACCCCAACGTGAGGGAGTGTTAACACCGTAAATGAAGGATTCGATGCACTTCTTTACTGTGCCGTAATCAAGGTTGTCAACCTTAACGAAGGGTGCAAGATATGTGTCAAATGATGAGAAAGCCTGAGCGCCTGCCCATTCATTCTGCATAATGCCGAGGAAGTTAACCATCTGATTGCAGAGAGTTGCAAGGTGCTTTGCGGGAGCTGAAGTAATCTTGCCGGGTACGCCGCCGAGACCTTCCTTGATGAGCTGCTTGAGTGACCAACCTGCACAGTAACCGGTGAGCATTGAAAGGTCGTGAAGGTGAATGTCAGCGTTTCTGTGAGCTGCGGCAATTTCATCGTCATAAACCTCTGAGAGCCAATAGTTAGCTGTAATAGCACCTGAGTTGTTGAGAATAAGACCGCCGACTGAATATGTAACAGTGGAGTTTTCCTTAACACGCCAGTCATTTACCTTAACATAGTTGTCGACGATTTCTTTGTAGTCGAGAACTGTACCCTTGATATCACGGAGCTTTTCGTGCTGACGGCGGTAGAGGATGTATGCCTTTGCAACATCTGAATAACCTGCCTGAACAAGAACATGCTCAACGCTGTCCTGAATATCTTCAACTGCAATTTTGTGATCCTTGATTTTCGGCTCAAAGTCTGCTGTTACCTTTAAGGCAAGAAAGTCAATGATGTCAGGAATAAAGTCTCTCTGCTGTGCTTCAAAAGCAAGTGTGATAGCCTGTGTGATTTTGCCTATGTCAAAATCTACAACTTTTCCGTTACGTTTTAAAACTGTGTACATTATTATATCCTCCTCATATATATTGTTACAAAAATAAAAGTGAGATACCACATTTAGTGGTGCCTCACGATTATATCATCAACTATATGTAGTTGTCAATAGTAAAAAACACAATTTCTTGTACTTTTTTTGAAAATTAAACACAATATATTGAATTAAACGCCTCTAAGTCCTATATTTGGTACTCTTTTACCAACAATTTGTGCAATTTCTTGTGTTTCCTGCTTTGAAAAAGCTGAAAGACCGCTGCCGATAAGATAGCCACTGTCTTCAAAATGCTGAAGAAAATATTTGCTGTCACCTTCGAGCCATCGGGATATTCCTTCAAAATCCTCAATTTTGTGAAATTCTCTGACGCAGGTAGTGCGAAATTCATAATCGATTTTTCCCTCTTTTAATATGGAAACGCTTTTTTCTATTCTTTCCATATCTATGTCGGTACCGCATATTTCGCTATAGCCTTCGGGGGAAGACTTTATATCCATAGCCACATAGTCAAGGAGATTTTCGTCTATAAGACTTCTGAGAATGTCAGGCTCATAGCCGTTGGTGTCAAGCTTCACTGCAAAGCCCATTTCTTTTATACGGCGGATAAAAGAAGGCAAATCCTTCTGCAAGGTAGGCTCGCCGCCGCTGATGCACACACCGTCAAGAATACCCTTACGCTTTGAAAGAAAAGAGAAAAATTCTTCTTCAGTGATAATGTCAGGGTTTTCCTCTGTTACCAGACGGGCATTGTGACAGAAGCTGCAACGGAAATTACAGCCGTAGGTAAAAACCGTGCAGGCAACCTTGCCGGGAAAGTCAAGAAGGGTTGTTTTTATAAGTCCTGTAATTCTCATAAGGCTTCTCCTAAATCTCTGAGCATATTTTCTATGCAGGTGAAGTGTATACCTTTTATACCGAGGTCGGGTAGTACCTCTAAATTTTTAAGGTTATCGTCTATCATATATATTTCGTCATACTCTTTGCCGAAAGCGCAGACGCAGTGTCGGTATATCTCAGGGTCAGGCTTTGCCATTTTCAGAGCGCTTGAAATAAAAATTTTATCAAAAAGATGTGTTAGATTATATTCCTCCAACAGCCTTTCAACAAATCCCTCAGGAGCGTTTGATAAGAGTGAGATATCGTACTTTTTGCCAAGCGCCTCAATTACGGCAGGCATATTTTCATTGAGCTTTATAAGCTCCTCCCACTCATCAAGGATAGTCTGCTTATCCATTGAAAGCTCCTTTGCCATAAGAGAGAAAAGCTGGTTTTGTGTTATAAGACCCATATCGGCGGGAATAAAATATTTATCCTTGAGCTTTACTGCTTCATCGCCTCTGAAGTGGCGTGAAAAGAAAAGGGGCGCTATCTCACCGAAAATAACACCGAAGCAGTCAAATATAATAAGCTTACTTTTCATTATATAATCACCTTAAAATTTTTTGCAGTGAAATTATATCAATATAATATGAAGATGTCAACAAACTTTTAAGTTAAAAATAACTGTTGCAATATTTTCCACACTGTGATATGATATGCATATGAGTATACAGGGAAGGATGAAAAAAATGGAAAACAATTCAAACGAAATTAACTTTTCCGATATTATGAAAGGTGTGGCAATAGCACTTTGCCTTATTATTCTGCTTAGTGCAGGCTATGTAATGGGTGTTATCTTTTCTCCGAATAATGATGTTGAAGTGGGCGGCGAGCCCGGCTTCACAGTGCAGAACGCAGAGAATATCAAAGAGGTTGAAATCAAGCCTATCACTCCGGGAAGCAACGTAACAAGCACAACAGCTCCCACAACTCAGGCACAGCCTCAGGAAGATACAACAGCTCCCAAGGCCGAAGAAAACAATAAGGGCGATAACACAACAACTACGAAGGCTCCTGCTAAGCCCGAAAAAAATGAAAAAACCACAGAAGAAATTGTTAAAATCTTTAACGACAGTGCAAACAGAATCAAGGGTGAGGCAACTAAGGTTGTTAAGAACTATGAATACCGCACAGTAAACACAGAGCATCTTGTAGTGCCTTCAGCACTTCAGTCAATGGCTGAAGAAATGATGACAAAGTTTATGGGTGACGACCTTGATCCTATCGAATACACAACAGCGGAAGAAATTGCAGAAGAATATATGGTTCCTTCACAGAGCTATGTAAGTGTTCTCAAGGCTGAAGACGTAAAGGAAGCTACCTTTAAAGATAACGGCACAGAGTACGAAATAACAATTAAGGCAAAGGATTGCATAAATCCCACCTCAGGTGTAGCTGTAGGTTCAGCCTTCGACGTTATCGAAACTGCTGAAATTTCAGAGAAAACATCAATGATTGAAAAGTTTGACAGCCAGTATTATGACTGTATTGTAAAGTGCAAAATCGATAAGGCAACAGGAAAAATGACATGGTCAAATTACACCGTATCCGTTATTCTCGACTGCAGTGTAAAGGTTATAAAGGTATTTGATGTAAAATGCGGTATGACATTCGAAAAGGATTACAACATTTTCTATTAATATATTGAAACAAAAAAACTTAACGGCGGATTTCTCCGCCGTTATTATTTTGCTTTTTTAGTCCCATTCGCAGCCTGTTACCGTATCCATATCAATGCCCTTTGTTTCGTTTGTCTTACGAACAAGGCAGATAAGAGCTGCCACAAAGCCGGGTACAAGAAGAGCAAAGGAAACGATGCCCGTTACACTGTTGCCGAGAATTGTGATAAGAGGCAGGCTGATTATGTAGGAAATTGCAACGCCTGCTGAAGTTACAATATATTGAGCTGACATTGTTGATGAACGAAGGTTTGTGGGTGAGGATTCGCCTATCATCATAATGATTACGTCATTGGTTGAATAATAGCTGCCTATGAATGCACCGCAGCAGAAGCCTACCACATAGGGATTGAATGCCATTGATGAACCCACTGAGAAAAGAACGAAGAAAAGAAGACCGTCGAATGCCGTTGTGATAGCCGCTGCCTTTCTGCCCTTTGAGTCGCAGATAAAGCCCATAATCACCTGGGAGACAGCACAGCCCACAGGGAACATAAACAGAGCCGTTGTAACATCGCCGATGCTCACTGCCTCAAGAGCTGCATCAAGAGTTGCAAAAAGTCCCTTGCCGAAGAAGTTTTCAGCATAGCCGTAGGACATAATTACCTGATAGTTGATAGTGCCGATAAAACCTAAGTTTGCAATTGACGATGTGATATAGAGCCATTTGAGCTGGCGGTGCTTCATTGCGAATTTAAGCGCGGGAATAAGACCGCCCTGAGCGTCTTCTGCTTTTTTCTGTGTTTCCTGTAATTTTCTTTCTTCGTCACTCATTCTCAGGTAACGAAGGCGTGAGTCAATGAAGGTATCAGGCTCTCTGGCAAAGAGAAGGGCAATAAGACTTGTTATGATGCCGACGATTGCCGGGATAAGATAAACATTTCTCCACTGTGAGGAATCTGCCATAAGCATGCGTCTGAGTAGTGGTACGAGCATAACTGCTATATTGGCAAAGAACTTAATTGAAGAATATATCCTTGCTCTGTGCTTTGAGGGTGAGGACTCCATAATGTAAACCACGTGCATATCGTGAGGGATGAAGAACTGTACCATACATGCACCGATGAAATACATAAACAGGTTGCCTGAAAGGAAAATAACAAACATGGCAAAGCTCATACCGAAGGTGTTGATAATGAGAAATCTCTTTCTGCCCCATTTATCGGCAAGAGGACGGTAGAGAAGACCGAGAGCCTGGAAGGGCACAACAAGAATTGAGAGAATATCCAGAAGACCTACGGAGCTTTCACCGAATTTAGAGAAAAGGTCATTGGCTATTTCTGTTTTCATAAGTGTGCCTATCTGTGAAGCTATTTCGTCAGTGGCATAAATTATGCAGATAATCAGCACAAGATAAGCAAAATAATAATTCTTCTTTGGTCTTGCTTTTTCTTTTTCCCATTTGGAGATTTCTTTTTCGCGTCTGAGAGCAGCTTTTTGCAGCTTCTCAGGCGTCATTTCTTTTGTTTTCATAATGTTTTCACTCCTTTGAATACAGTATAACACTGTCAATTAAATTTGTAAAGAAATAGTAGTGTATTTTAAAATGTTTTGTGTTATTATATATGAAAGAGAAAAATGAACATAACAGGAGATGAAAAAATGACAACACAGGAATATCTCAGGCTCATTGACGAAGTAAACGAAAAGGGAAAATATAAAGCTGATTGGTCATCCTTGGCTCATCACAAGGTGCCTGATTGGTATATACACGATAAATTGGGCGTGTTCATTCATTGGGGCATTTACAGTGTGCCTGCTTTTGGCAGTGAGTGGTATTCAAGAAGTATGTACGATAAGCGTGTGCGCGAATTTGAGCATCACAGAAAAACCTACGGTGAACACAAAGATTTCGGCTATAAGGATTTTATTCCCATGTTCAAGGCTGAAAAGTTCGACGCTGAAAAATGGGTATCCCTCTTCAAAAAAGCAGGTATAAAATATGTTATGCCTGTTGCTGAGCATCACGACGGCTTTGCCATGTATGACACCGAATTTAACCGTTGGAACGCTAAAAATATGGGACCCTGCCGTGATGTTGTGGGTGAGCTGAAAGAGGAATGTGAAAAGCAGGGTCTTACACTCTGCGCCTCAACTCACCGTGCAGAGCATTATTTCTTTATGAATCTCGGCAGAACCTTTAACAGTGATGTAGGTGACGATAAATACAGAGATTTTTACGGCCCTGCATTTTACTGTGAGGAATTAAATTCAGAAAATCTCGGCATAACAACAGAAGACACCTATACTATCGGTGCAAGTCAGGAATGGCTGGAGGACTGGCTTGTGCGTACCTGCGAGCTTATTGATAAATATCAGCCCGCGGTGCTTTATTTTGACTGGTGGATACATAATCACTCCTTCAAGCCTTATCTCAAAAAGCTTGCCGCATACTATTATAACCGTGCTGAGGAATGGGGCAAAGAGGTTACAATTAACTATAAGCATCAGGCATTCCCGCCTACTGTTGCAGTTTTTGATGTTGAGCGCGGCGCTCTCAGCGGTATTTCACCTCTTTATTGGCAGACGGATACTGCAATAGGTAAAGGCTCCTGGGGTTACAGAAAAGACAATGAATACAAAATTGCAAGACAGGTTATCTGCGATCTTGTTGACATCGTTTCTAAAAACGGCAATCTGCTTATAAATGTCGGACCGAAATCTGACGGTACAATAACCGATGAGGAAACACAGGTTCTTCTCACAATGGGCGAGTGGCTCAAGGTGAACGGTGAGGGTATCTACGGCACCACCTTCTGGAAGCAGTTTGGTGAAGGTAAGGTAAATGCAGAGGAAGGCTTCTTCAAAGACGGTGACGAAAAAGCCTTCACAAGTGAAGATTTCAGATTTACATATAAAGACGCTTATCTTTATGTGTTCCAGATGCGACCGTCGAAAACTGTAAAAATCAAGGCTCTCAAAAAGAAAAATCCCCACGACTTCCTTATTGAAAGTGTAGAACATTTGGGCAGCGACGAAAAGATAGAATATGAAAGAACACAGGAAGCTCTTGAGATAAGAGTTAACAGTGAAGCCAAAAACGACCTGCCTGTGTGCTTTAAAATTGCAATAAGCTAAAATTATGTTAACCCTATTTTGAATTGCGGTGTTTAACAGTTATCATACACAAAAGATCCCCTGACTTTTTGGTCAGGGGATTGTCAGTTATTACACAAAACCGAGAAGCTTCTGAATTATATTTGCTATTTTTAAGATAATATTTCTAAAAGGAATAAACAGCCTTTGTATTATATTTACCTTTGTATCCGCTACGGATTGTCCGCCGTTAAAATCTGAGTGGGTGTTGCTCATCCAGGAAATAATTCCGTTTGTACCCGCTATATTCACAGTGACATCTTTACCGTTGACTGTTTTAACATTCGGATAAACTGAGCCGTTGACTGTCAAGAAATCATACATAATTGTGGTGTAAAGACGGTGGTTTGAATCACCTTTGCTACCATCGGGATTAAGCACCTCTGAAAAGCTTGAAAGACGGCAATTTGCGGGATTTGAATTATATCTGCATATCTTATTCCACTGAGGCAAAGTGCTTGTAGTGTAGTTGACAATAGGGTCAAGCTTGCTTGCAAAAATCCAGACTGAAACATCCTTTGTTTTTTTGATGTCATCTGTACTTCTTGTGCCCGTTGCAGCAAGAGGATAAATTCCGGCAAAATATTCAGGATATGCAATTGCCATATCCCATGCCATTTCACCGCCTGCTGATGAGCCGCCGATGAAAATTCTTGTTGTGTCAACATTATGACGATGCTCTCTGATAAAGCAATCGATTAGCACGCGAAGAGGGTCAATTAAGTTTTTATTCCAATATTGCAGCCTGTTTTCGGGACATCTGGGCAAAAGAATATATGCACCGCCCGTATCTCTCCATCTTGCCTGAAGTTCCGCAGAAGCCCAGGTAGCCATTGTGCTGTCATCAAGCTGTGAACCAACATATGAGCCGTGACCGATACCGTGAAGATAAATAACAACAGGATATTTTTCATTATCGTTTCTACCCACAGGTGAATAATAGCAATAGTCAAGAGAATAACCGTCATATTCATCTGCAATGCCGCGTTCAAATTGATTACGCAGGGCTACAAGTCCGGCAGACAGGGGCAGAGCTTTTTTAGTGTTGTCAACAGCGTTTACACTCAAAGCAAGAGGAACAATAAAAATACAAAGTGCAACTAAAAAGGATATAATCTTTTTCATATGTAACCACCTTAAAGTAATTGATGTATTTATTTTAAAGGATTTTTTAACCAAAGTAAACAACAGTTTTTTAAAAAATGTCGCTTTCGATTAAATTTAATATTGTTTTATATTTATTTTACAATGAAGAAACAATTTCGCGAAAAGAAATTTGGCGGGATGATAATAGTAAAGAATTATGCTCAGACCAAGCATTGCGATTACATTATAAAGATCAAAACCCGGAGAGATAAATGAACAACACAAAAATTAAAGTGTGCTGAAATAATAAAAAGCTTATTTGCGCAATTATTATATCTCACTAAAAAATATCTTTTTCAAGAACAGGCAGAAAACTATGCCCGTTTCGGCGAGCTTGATAAAAATATAATATGATATCAGCCAACTGATTTTTGTGTTAAATGAAATTTTCTCAACGAGATGATATATTGACATACCCCTGACTTGTGCAAGTCAGGGGTATGCTTTTTGTTAATTCGGTTTTATTCTTAAAGGTCAAAGCACTCTATAACATCTGAGTTCTTCTTTACAAAGGCAATAAACTCATCAATTTCTGCAGAAATTTCATAGGTTCCTTTTGTGTAAAGCTTTTTATCCTTGGTTAAAATCCACTCGCCGTCGGGGATATAAACAGTTTTAACCGTCTGACCCTGATTGACAATAGGTGCAAAGATAATGTCACTGCCGAACATATACTGACTGTCAAGGGTGTAGCAGGTTTCATCGGCAGGGTGCTCAAAGAACATAGGTCTCATAATGGGATAACCTTTTTCTGAGGCGATGTTCATCTGTGTCTGTATGTACGGTCTGAGTTTTTCGCGTATGAGAATAAGGTTTTTCAGTATCTCGAAGTTGTCCTCACCAAAGCTCCAGATTTCATTGGGGTCACCGCTTGGTTCTTTAAGTCCCGGAGTAGGCTCAAAGTGTCTGATTCTCGAGCCGTGAAGTCGCATAACAGGGCTGAAAAGTCCGAACTGGAACCAACGCACGATAAGCTCCCTGAAGTAGTCGCTTGTGATATCTGCGCCGTAAAAACCGCCGATGTCCGTATTCCACCAAGGAATACCGCACATGCCCATATTAAGACCTGCTCTGACCTGACAGGCAAGACTTTCAAAGGTAGATTCGATATCGCCCGACCAGACAAGTGAGCCGAACTTCTGGCTGCCGAGATAAGCGCAGCGTGTGAGGGTGATTATATCATCTCTGCCTATTGATTTAAAGCCGTCATATGCCATTTTCGAGTAGTAATATGAATAGAGTAAACCTACCATATCGCCTCTGCCCTTGTACCATATAAGGTTATCAAAATGCTCGGGATGAATTTCAGGCTCAGCCTCATCGAACCAGAGGGCATCAACACCGTTGTCTATATAATTTTCTTTGAGCTTGCTCCACACATAATCTCTTGTGGCAGGATTGGTAACATCAATTTCATTCTGCCAGCCGTAGAAGTCAAAAACTCTGTCAGGACCTCGGGTGGTACGCATGAGCATATTGCTGTTTCTCATATGCCAATAGTTTTCGCTATGCTCGTTTATGGTGGGCCAGGTTGAGACCACAAGCTTTGTGTTCATGCTGTGAAGCTCATCGGTCATAGACTTAACATCAGGCCAGTATTTCGGGTCAAATTTGTAATCACCCTGCTCGGTCCAATGAAAATAATCAGCAATAATTGCCGACAGTGGAATGCCCAGCTCTTTATATTTCCGTGCAACAGAAAGAAGCTCTTCCTGGGTTTCATAGCGCAGTCTGCTCTGCCAAAAGCCCGTTGCCCATTCGGGTATTTCGGGTGCATAACCTGTCAGGTCTGCAAGAGTGGTGCAGGCCTCCTTCGGTGTGCCTGCAATAACAACATAGTCCATAAATCTGCAGCAGTCACAGCTCCAGCGTGTTCTGTTATTTGAAAGCTCACAAAGGCCCGTTGAAGGATT
>JAZSKE010000015.1:0-26310 GCA_045534675.1 Acutalibacteraceae bacterium | reverse complement strand
TGATGAAGCTGCTGCAGCTGAACTTAAAATAAAGCTTGCGGATACTGATATAAAAGTTCTGTCAGGTGTTGAAGGTGTAAGCGAATGTGCTGCCGATAATTCTCAGGCTATTGTGCTTAACAGCATTGTCGGTATGGCAGGTCTTGTGCCTACTCTCAGCGCTATTGATGCCGGATGCAAAATTGCTCTTGCCAACAAAGAAACTCTTGTTGCAGGCGGTCAGCTTGTTATGAGTAAGGCAAAGGAAAAGGGAGTAAAGATTTTGCCTGTTGACAGTGAGCACAGTGCAATTTTCCAGTGCCTTGAGGGTATGAATAAAAAAGAAGAGCTTAAGTCAATTATATTAACGGCATCGGGCGGTCCCTTCTTCGGCAAGACAAGAGATGAGCTTAAGGATGTTACCGTAGCTCAGGCTCTTAAGCACCCCAACTGGGAAATGGGCGCAAAGATAACCGTTGACAGTGCCACAATGATGAATAAAGGTCTTGAGCTTATTGAGGCAGTATGGCTCTTTGATATGGCTCCCGATAAAATTGATATTGTTGTTCACCGAGAGAGCATAATTCACTCTCTTATTGAATATAATGATAACTCGGTTATAGCACAGCTTGGCGTACCCGATATGAGAATACCCATACAGTACGCTCTGACATATCCCGAAAGATATGAATCTCCCGTAAGAAAGCTCAACCTCTGGGAGTATGCTAATCTTACATTCTATAAGCCTGACTATGACACCTTCAGATGCATCAACATCTGCCGTGATGCCATAACAAAGGGCGGACTTTATCCCTGCGTAGCCAACGGTGCAAACGAAATGGCGAACTATCTTTTCCGTCAGGGAAAAATCGGCTTCCTCGACATAGCCGACACAGTTGAAAAGGCAGTTGAAGCAGCACCAAAGTGTGACATATACACTCTCGAGGATGTGCTCGAGGCTGACAGACAGGCAAGACTTTTTGTTGAAAATTCTTTAAGATAACGAACTTTAATAATACATTCAGGTGAAACTATGGATTTGAACTTACTCTTTTCTTTTGCCGACGTTAAAGGCAAGATTATTCCCGTTTTAATTGCAATACTCTTTTTCGGTGTGATTATCCTCATACACGAATTCGGTCACTTTATCTTTGCTAAAATCTTCGGCGTCAAGGTCAACGAATTCGCAATAGGTATGGGTCCCACACTTCTTAAAAAGCAGGGCAAGGAAACTAAATACGCACTCCGACTTTTCCCCATAGGCGGCTTCGTGTCAATGGAGGGCGAGGAGGAGGAAAGCTCCGACGGCAGAGCCTTCTGCAACCAGAAGGTATGGAAGAGAATGATAATTATTGCCGCAGGTGCTACCTTTAATCTTATTCTCGGACTTATTGTCTGCTTCTGCCTTGTCGGGAGTGAAGACCTTGTGGGTACCACCAACATATTGCAGTTTTATGAGGGCGCTGTCAGCAATCAGGAAGGCGGCCTCATGGCAAATGACCGCATTATAAAAATTGACGGCAAGCGTGTTTTCTCAGACTATGATGTCAGCTTCCTTATGCAGAGAAACGGCAGCGGGGTTTATGAATTTGTAGTTGAGCGTGAGGGTGAGAAAATAACTCTTCCCGAAGTGCATTTTGCCAAAAGAACAAGCGGTAACTTCTCATATAATCCCGACTGTACCGTAAGTAATGTCAGTGCAAAAATGAAGGACTTCGGTCTTAAAGACGGGGATAAAATTCTCAGCATAAACGGCGAAAAGGTCACCTCGGGCGAAGAAATGATAGCTGCCATAGGCAAAGACAGCGACTATATTCTTGATTTCACCGTTGAGCGTGGGGGCGAAGAAATAGCTCTCAGTGATGTTGAAATGATGACAGTGACAGTTTTTGACTTTGTTATTTTAGGTCAGGATAAAAACCTTTTCAATGTTACGAAAACTGCCTTTGGCTACACTCTTTCAATGGGCAGAATGGTCTATCTGAGCCTATTTGACTTAATCAGCGGACAATACGGTATGAATGACCTGGCAGGCCCCATAGGCACTATATCCGTCATTACGGATATAGCTCAGGAAAGCATTGCATCTGTTGACTGGACACAGCTGTTTATGATTATGGCTATGATTACAATCAATATCGGTCTTTTTAACCTCCTTCCCGTACCTGCTCTTGACGGCGGACATCTCTTCTTTATGTTCTTTGAGCTGATTTTCAGGAAGAAGATACCTCAGAAATACGAGAGCTACATTCACGCTGCAGGACTTGTAATACTTCTTGGCTTTATGGCACTCATTTCTGCAAGCGACATATGGAAGCTTATTTCAGGCAGAGGGTTTTATTAAATTCGGAATGCGGAATTCGAAATTCGGAATTGCGAGGGAGTTTAGTCAAAGGATGAAACTTGATGCCGCAGAATCAACGCATTTTTGATTTGTCTTGGCTCTCCCTGAAAGGGGAGCTGGATTTTGCGAAGCAAAAGACTGAGGGGTCAACCGCGGCAGGAAAAAGAATGCCTGCCCGGCGAGGGCGGAGATAAAGGGGTAACTAAGATTTGCAATTATATTGCTTAGTAAGAAATATAAGGCGTATTCACAATTCGTTCATATTTTCTACTGTTACCAGTAACAAGTTAGTAACAGTTAGTAACATGTCAGTAACACTGTAAAAACCCAGTGTTTATAAGGGTTCAGAGGTGTTTTGTTACCAATGTAACCAATATTTCAATTATAATTCTTTTTATATCCATTTATAATTTTATATTTATATAAAACTTAGTAGCTTAGTTTACATTGGTAACACTGCAAAACAGTGATTCAATTAAATGAAACGGATTTGCCGTGAAATGAAGCTTTGCTTCATGAATTGACCTTCGGTCATGAATTGCCTGACGGCATGAATTGCACTTCGTGCATTAAATTTGATTTAGGATGAGGAAATATGATAAACAGACGAAATTCCAAAAAAGTCAAGGTTGGTAACATATATATAGGCGGTGACAGCAGAATAACCGTTCAGTCTATGCTTAATATACCCTCCCGTGACAGTGAGGGTAATGTGCGTCAGGCCCTCGCCCTTGAGAATGCAGGCTGTGATATTATCCGTCTTGCTGTTCCCGATATGGAAAGCGTAGGCACCGTTAAGGCGCTCAAGGAAAGCCTTTCAATTCCCGTTGTGGCTGACATTCACTTTGACTATAAGCTTGCCCTTGCTTCTCTTGAGGCAGGTGTGGATAAAATCCGCATCAACCCGGGTAACATCGGTAAAGATGAAAATGTAAAGGCTGTTGCCCATGCCTGCAAAAGCAGGGGAGTACCCATTAGAATTGGTGTTAACTCAGGCTCGGTTGAAAAGGAAATCCTTGCTAAGTACGGTGCGCCAACTCCTGAGGCTATGGCTGAAAGTGCTATGTACCATGTAAGACTTCTTGAAAAATTCGACTTTGACGATATTGTGATTTCAATTAAATCCTCAAATGTAACCAATATGATTGAGGCTTATGAGAGAGTTGCGGAGCTTTGCGATTATCCTCTTCACTTAGGTGTTACCGAGGCAGGAACACAGCGAATGGGGCTTATCAAATCAAGTGTAGGCATAGGCTCACTTCTGACAAGAGGTATAGGTGATACCGTAAGAGTTTCACTCACCGCTGACCCTGTGCAGGAAATTTATGCGGGCTACGATATACTTAAGTCAATCGGCATTGACAATTCCACTCCGAGACTTGTTTCATGTCCCACCTGCGGCAGAACAAAGATTGACCTTATTTCTCTTGCAAATGAGGTAGAAGAGCGCCTGAGAAGCGTTAAAAAGAATATAACCGTTGCTGTTATGGGCTGTGTTGTCAACGGACCCGGGGAAGCAAGAGAAGCCGATATAGGCATTGCCGGCGGCGATAAAAGCGGACTTATCTTTAAAAAAGGAGAAATCCTCAGAAAAGTCCCCGAAGATAAAATAATAGACGAACTTATGAAAGAAATTGAACTTCTTTAAAGGAAAAAATAATGAGTAACTACTTTGAAAACCTTTTCGGAGTTTTTGAAAATGAAAAGCTCCATGAGGCATTTTGTGAATGTGAAATTGAAAATGTAAAAATATCAATGGAAAAGAAGAGCGTTGAAATAGACGCTCTGTTTCCTCGTAGCGTGACTTACAGATATATAGAAGAGGCTCAGCGTATACTTTGCGCTAAGCTGTTAATCAACTCCGTAAAAATTGAAAGTCATATGCCTCCCGAGTGCTTCGGTGAGGATTATTTCGGCTCTCTCGTTAAGGAAACCAACGAGGTTCTTGCACCCTCAAAGGGCTTCTTTGAAGACGGTAAGGCTACCTTTGACGGCAGGGTACTTAATATTGAGCTTGCCCACGGCGGCAAGGATGTTCTTGACGGTATCGGCGCCAAAGAGCTGATGGAAAAAATTATTATGAAACGCTTCGGCCGTGCCGTCAGTGTTGAATTCGGAGGTAAAACCGAAATTGCTCTGGACGATGAGCAGGTAACCCGGATGATTAAAAACTCTGAGGAGGAAAATCTCCGCGCCAAGGGTATTGACCCGGAGACGGTCAATAAGCCCAAGCCGAAAGAACACAAAATTGTTGAAGGCATACCTCTTTATCTTGAAACTGCAAAGCCTGTTTACGGCACTAAAATAACTAAAAATCCCAAGCCACTGAGTGAAATCACTCCCGATGAAGGCAGCTGTGTTGTGTGGGGCGATGTTTTCGGATTTGAGACAAGAGAAACAAAAGACGGCAGAAACCTTATCATTACCTTCAATATCACTGACGGTACCTATGCCTATTCCTGCAAGGTCTTTGAAAGAAAAGAAGACTGCGATATTATTGTCAAAAGAGTTAAAAACGGTGTTACTGTTATGCTCAGAGGTGACCTTCGTTTTGATAAATTCACCGGTGAAAATGTCATTTCGCCAAGAGCAATTTCCGTTGTGGATAAAATTCCAAAAACCGATGATGCCGAGGAAAAGCGAGTTGAGCTTCACCTTCACACCAAAATGTCTATGATGGACGGCGTTACGGATGCTTCTGCTCTCGTTAAGCGTGCCATTGAGTGGGGACATAAGGCAATTGCCATTACAGACCACGGCGTAGTTCAGGCTTACCCCGAAGCTGTGAAGGCTGCAGGCGGCAAAATCAAAATCATCTACGGTATGGAAGGCTATTTCATAGACGACACGGAAAAAAGCTTCGAGGATTGGAAAAAGTCAAAGGATAAATACTTCCACCAGATTATCCTTGCAAGAAACTCTACAGGTCTTAAAAACCTTTATAAGCTTATTACCCTTTCAAACCTTGAATACTTCCAGAAAAGACCCATTATCCCTAAAAGTGAGCTTATCAAGCACCGAGAGGGACTTATTATAGGTTCAGCCTGTGAGGCAGGTGAGCTTTACAGAGCCATTGTTGCAGGTAAGAGTAATGAGGAACTGCTTAAAATTGCTTCCTTCTATGACTATCTTGAAATTCAGCCCTGCGGCAATAACGAATATATGATAAGAAGCGATAAGTTCCCCAATGTCAAATCTGTTGAGGATATACAGAATTTCAACCGTAAGGTCATACATATAGCCGACGCTCTCGGTAAGATGGTTGTTGCAACCTGTGACGTTCACTTCCTTGACCCGGGTGATGCAAAATTCAGAGCTATTCTTATGGCGGGTCAGGGCTTTGGTGATGCCGATAATCAGGCTCCCCTCTATTTCCGTACCACTGACGAGATGCTCGCTGAATTCTCTTATCTCGGTGAAGAAACCGCCAAGGAAATAGTCGTTACAAATACAAATAAAATTGCGGATATGATTGAAACTATCATACCCATTCCTCACGGTAACTTCCCTCCCAGTCTTGCAGGTGCAGACGAAGAGCTGACAAGGCTCTGCTGGGATAAGGCTAAGGCGCTTTACGGTGATCCCGTTCCCGAGTATGTTGCAAAGCGTCTTGAAAAGGAGCTGACATCAATTATCAAACACGGCTTCGGCGTTCTTTATATGATTGCTCAGAAGCTTGTTCATAACTCAGAGGAACACGGATATCATGTGGGCTCACGAGGCTCCGTAGGCTCATCTTATGTTGCCAATGCTTCGGGTATTTCCGAGGTAAATCCTCTTGCGCCTCACTACCGATGTCCCGATTGCCGTTATAATGAGTTCTTCCTCAAGGGTGAGGTTGGCTCAGGCTATGACCTTCCGCCTAAAGACTGCCCGAAATGCGGTACGCCTATGGCGCGTGACGGTCACGATATTCCCTTCGAGACCTTCCTTGGCTTTAAGGGTGACAAAAGCCCTGATATCGACCTTAACTTCTCGGGTGAATATCAGTCGAGAGCTCACAGATATACTGAAACCCTCTTCGGTGACGGCCATGTTTTCAAGGCGGGTACCATTGCCAGTGTTGCTGACAAAACAGCTTACGGCTATGTTAAAAAGTACCTTGCCGAAAGAGGGCAGGTTGTATCTAAAGCGGAAGAGGACAGACTTACTATCGGTTGCACCGGTGTCAAGCGTACAACAGGTCAGCACCCGGGCGGTATGGTTGTTGTGCCTGATATATTTGATGCCTCCGATTTCACTCCCATTCAGCACCCTGCCGACGATAACAAGAGTGACACGAGAACAACTCACTTCGACTTCCACGCCCTTCACGATACAATTCTCAAGCTGGATAATCTCGGCCATGATGTTCCCTCGCTTTATAAGCATCTTGAAGACCTGACGGGCATCCCTGTAATGGAAACGGACATCTGTGACCCGAAGGTATATCAGCTCCTTGAAAGTCCCGAGCCTTTAGGCGTAACGGCAGAGGATATTGACTGTCCCTTAGGTACTCTTTCAATTCCTGAAATGGGTACGCCTTTCGTTATACAGATGCTCATAGATGCAAAGCCCAAGAATTTCTCTGACCTTCTTCAGGTTTCGGGCCTTTCTCACGGTACGGACGTATGGTTAGGTAATGCTAAAGATCTTATTGCTGACGGTGTATGTACCATTTCTGAGGTTATCGGTACGCGAGATAATATTATGGTTTATCTTATGCATAAGGGTGTTGAACCCAGTATGGCGTTCAAGATTATGGAAATTGTGCGTAAGGGTAACGCTACGAAGCTGCTGACAGAGGAGCATATCAACGCCATGAAGGAAAACGGCGTTGAGCAGTGGTATATCGATTCCTGCATGAAAATCAAGTATATGTTCCCCAAGGCTCACGCTGCGGCTTATGTAAGTGCGGCACTCAGACTTGGCTGGTATAAGATTTATCATCCTCTTGAATATTATGCTGCATTTATGACAGTACGAGGCGACGATATTGATGCCGTTACCGTACTCAAGGGCAGACAGGCTGTCAAAGATCTTATGGCTGATATTAAGAGACGGGGCAAGGAAGCACAGCCTAAGGAAATAAATATGTATCCCTCATTGCAGGTTGTTAACGAAATGATGGCAAGAGGAATAGAGTTCCTGCCCGTTGATATTTATAAATCCGAGGCTAATGTCTATAAAATCGAAGACGGCAAAATCCGTATGCCCTTCGGCGCTCTCAGCGGTGTTGGTGAAAATGCTGCTATTGCCCTTGCTAAAGCCAGAGAGGGTATAGAGGAGTTTGTGTCAATTGACGATTTTGCCCAAAGGGCAGGTGCAGGTGCATCGTTGATTGAACTGCTCAAGCAGGTAGGCGCTTTCGGCTCACTGCCTGAAACAAGACAGATAAGTTTGTTTGAAATGTAATTCGGAATTCGGAATGCGGAATTCGGAATTGCGGGGAAGTTTGATAAAAACTAAAGTTATTGCCCCGCGGGGCAGGTAAAGTTTTTTTGATTACTTTTTTTACAAAAAAAAGTAATGCCTGCCCGGCGAGGGCAAAGTGAATTATGCGTCTTCGACGCTATGATGAAATGCCTTCGGCATGAAATGGCTTACGCCATGAAATAACCTGACGGTTATGAAATGAAGCTGCGCTTCATGAATTGCACCTGCGGTGCATTAAATAGTAAAGGAGAGTTTATTATGTCAAAAATTTTTGCACACAGAGGCTTCAGCGGCAAGTATCCCGAAAACACAATGCTTGCCTTCAGAAAAGCGGTTGAAATCGGTGTTGACGGCATTGAGCTTGACGTGCATCTGACAAAGGACAACGAGATTGTTATCATCCACGATGAGGACATTAAACGCACCTGCAACGGTGAAGGTCTTGTAAAAGATATGACCCTCTCTGAGCTTAAAAAGTTTGATGCAAGTGCCACCTTCAAGGGCGTTTACGGCAAGAATGAAATCCCCACTCTGAGAGAATATTTCGAGCTTATAAAAAGCACCGATGTCATCACAAACATCGAGCTTAAAACAGGTGTATATGAGTATCCTACAATCGAGCAGAGAGTTATTGACATGGTCAGAGAATTCGGCCTTGAAAAGAAGATAATTTTCTCCTCATTCAACCATTTCACCGTCAAGCGCTGCGAAGAGATTGCCCCCGAAATCAAAAGAGGCTTCCTCACAGGTGACTGGCTCATTGACTTCGGCAAATACACCAAAGAGAGAAATGTTCAGTGCTGCCACCCGTGGCATATAAGTCTTAGTCAGGCTGTTGTTGACGAGATGCACAAGGCAGGCTGTGAGATTAACACCTGGACAGTCAACGAATACGAGGACATCGAGCGCCTTGCCGCTATGGGTGTTGATGCACTCATAGGCAACTTCCCTGACAGAATGATTGAAAAACTCAGGTAAAAACGCCTTAGGCGTTTTTAAATGCAAAATGCAAAATTGCGGTCGCGTATTTACTAATCACTTACATTTAGTCCCACCCCGCATAGCCAAAGCTCAAAAGAGGAAAATTTCATCAATATTAATAAAAGGGCAGGTCACTTCATTTTGAAGTGACCTGCTGAAGTTTTATAATCGAGTGAAGTCGGTATCTGATAACAACTGCTTTTGCGGGCAAAATCTGATTTATCATTGAACACTATCCCGCAACCGCAATTTTGCACTTTACATTTTGCACTTTGCATTTTTTGGTCTTTACTTTTTTGTTTTAATATGTTACAATAAACCAATTATAATTCTCTGTAAAATTGGAGGTTTTAAAATGCTTTACACAAGTACAAGAGACAAAAGCGTAAAAGTAACATCTGCCCAGGCTATTGCTCAGGGTATATCAAAGGACGGCGGTCTGTTCGTACCCGAAACAATTCCTGCTGTCAGCAGTGAGTTTATTGATTCACTCGTTGGCCTTGATTATATTTCAAGAGCTAAAAAGGTGCTGTCACTTTATCTCACCGACTACACCGAAGAAGAAATTGATATGTGTGTGGGCGGTGCTTACGCTGCAGGTAAATTCAGCAGTGATAAGGTGTCACCCATAAAGACAATTGCGGGGGGTGAAAACATCCTCGAGCTGTGGAGAGGTCCCACATGTGCATTTAAGGATATGGCTCTTCAGCTTCTTCCCTACCTTCTGACAACTGCAGCTAAAAAGACAGTTGCAGATAAGACTATAGTCATTCTCGTTGCAACCTCAGGCGATACAGGCAAGGCTGCTCTTGAAGGCTTCAAGGATGTACCCGGTACAAAGATCATGGTCTTCTATCCCAATGACGGTGTAAGCCCCATGCAGAAGCTCCAGATGACCACTCAGGCAGGCGAGAACGTGGCTGTATGTGCTATCAACGGCAACTTTGATGACGCTCAGAATGGCGTTAAGAAAATCTTCACCGATAAAGAAGTTGCAGCAAAGCTTGACGAAAAGGGCATGATGTTCTCCTCAGCCAACTCAATCAACTGGGGCAGACTTGTTCCTCAGATTGTTTACTACATCAGCGCTTACTGTGACCTTATCGAAAACGGCACTATCAAAAACGGCGACGAGGTCAATGTTGTTGTACCTACAGGTAACTTCGGCAATATCCTTGCTGCATATTATGCAAAGAAAATGGGTGTACCCTTCGCGAAGCTTATCTGTGCTTCAAATGCCAATAATGTACTCACCGACTTCCTCAAGACAGGTACTTATGACCGCAACAGAAAGTTCTTCACAACAACCTCACCCTCAATGGATATTCTCATTTCATCAAACCTTGAAAGACTTCTTTATCACCTCTCAGGCGAAAACGATGAAACTATCAGAGAGTGGATGGGTCTTCTCAGCACTGAGGGCAAATATACAGTAAATGACGAAGTAAAGGCTCTCGTTACTGACCTCTTTGATGCGGGCTGCTGTGACGATGAGGAAACTGCACAGACCATTGCCGAAACATATAAGAACGGCTATCTTCTCGACACTCACACTGCCGTTGCAGTCAAGGTTTATGAGGACTATGTAAAGGCTACGCTCGACGATAAGGAAACTGTTATCGCATCAACTGCCAACCCCTATAAGTTCTCCGCTGCCGTACTCGGTGCAGTTTCACAGGTACCTGACGACGCTGATGAATTCGAGCAGGTTGAGCTTCTCAGAAGCGTAACAGGTGAACCTTGTCCCGAACAGCTTGCAACACTCAAGGGCAAAACACCGAGATTTACCGATTGCTGCAATAAGGAAGATATGGTAAACAAGGTTTATGAGATGCTGGGCATCTGATAAGAGGTGAACTCTTTTGTCAATATTTACAATAGCTGACACACATCTGTCTTTCAGCAGTGACAAGCCTATGGATATTTTCGGCGGCTGGAGTGATTATGTGCAGCGCCTTGAAGAAAACTGGCGACGGCTCATAACAGATGAAGATACGGTTGTTATCCCCGGCGACATTTCCTGGGCAATGTCTCTTGAAGGTGCCGAAGCGGATTTCTGTTTTCTCCATAATCTGCCGGGCAAAAAGATTATTCTAAAGGGCAACCACGACTATTGGTGGACAACCAAAAAGAAGATGGATAATTTTCTTATCGAAAAGGGCTTTGACACAATAAGTATACTGCATAACAATGCCTTCAAGGTAGGAGACTATGTACTCTGCGGCACAAGAGGCTGGTTTTATGACGCTGAAAAAAGTGCCGATATGAAGGTGCTTCTGCGTGAAGCCTCCCGCCTTGAGCGCTCCATTGAAGAGGGCAAAAAGCTTGACGGTGAGATAATAGTTTTTCTTCACTATCCGCCTGTTATGCAGATGGGCAAGTGCGAAGAGATGTTCTCAGTGCTTGAAAAACACGGTATAAAACGCTGCTATTACGGCCACCTTCACGGCGAATCCACAAGAAGAAGTGTCACTGAAACAGTTGGCGGTGTGAAATTATCTCTCATTTCAGCAGATTTTTTATCTTTTTGTCCCAAATTAGTGGAAAAAATTTGAAAAAACTATGGAAATTTGAAAACAATGCTGATATAATATATGGGTTAAATTGTGAGTGGGTGTATGAAACCCACGGAATAGGAGTTTTGAAATGTTAAAATCATCAAACAAAGTTGAAACAAATGTTTATGCTCTTGAAATCGGAATTGATGCTGAAGCATTCGAAAAAGCACAGAACAAGGCCTTCAATAAGCAGAAGGGTAAGATTCAGCTTCCCGGATTCCGTAAGGGCAAGGTAACACGTAAGGTTGCTGAAAAGTTCTTCGGCACAGCATGGCTCTATGAAGATGCTCTTGACCTTCTCTTCGGCGATGCAGTTGAAGAAGCAGTTAAAGAAGCAGGTCTTGATATGGTTGGCACAAAGAGTGCCGATGTTAAGGAAATCGGCCCCAACGGCGTTGAAATGACAGTTGAAATTTTCGTTAAGCCCGAAATCGAAATCACAGAGTATAAGGAACTTAAGGCTACCAAGAAAAAGGTAGAAGCAACTGACGAGGAAGTTGAAGAAAGAATCAAGAGCCTTGTTGAAAGAAATGCTCGTCTTATCTCAGTTGAAGACAGAGCGGTAGTTAACGGTGACATCACAGTTATCGACTTCGAAGGTTTTGTTGACGGTGTGGCTTTTGACGGCGGCACGGGTGAAAACTATGAGCTTACAATCGGATCAGGTCAGTTCATCCCCGGCTTTGAAGAGCAGATTATCGGTCACTCAATCGGTGAAGAATTTGATGTAAACGTTAAGTTCCCCACAGAATATACACCCGAGCTTGCTGATAAGGACGCTGTATTCAAAATCAAGCTTCACGAAATCAAGGTTAAGGAGCTTCCCGAAGTAGACGACGAATTTGCTCAGGATGCTGCAGACTGTGATACAGTTGAAGAAATGAAGAAGAACCTCAAGGAAGAAATCAAGACTCAGAAGGAAAACGAAAACGCAAGAGATATCGAAGGTCAGCTCCTCGACAAGCTTGCTGAAAACGTTAAGGGCGAAATCCCCGAGGTTATGTTTGAAAACGAACTCAACGGTCAGATCAGAGATATGGACTACAGACTTTCAATGCAGGGTCTCAACTTTGAAACATATCTCCAGTATATGGGTATGACAGTTGATATGTATAAGGAGCAGGCTAAGCCCCAGGCTGAAAAGAACGTTAAGATCCGTCTTGCTCTTGAAAAGATCGCAGTTCTCGAAAATCTCGATGCAACTGAAGAAGAAATCGAAGCAGAATATGAGAAGTTTGCTGCACAGTACGGCATGGAAGTTGAAAAGATCAAGGAAGTTGTTCCCGTTGACGGTCTTAAGGCTGATATGCTTAAGGAAAAGGCTATCAAGTTTGTTGTTGACAACGCAAAGGTTACAACTGCAAGAAAGCCCAGAGCTAAGAAAGAAGAAGCTGCAGCAGAATAATCGGTGTTTATTTAAAGTATAATTAACACAGAATAACTATAATGAGGTGGAACTGGCTTAATTTGTCAGTTCCTCTCTTCCACTTTATAATATCATTTTAAAGGAGGCAAATATTATGGCATTAGTACCTTATGTTGTGGAACAGACCAACCGCGGTGAAAGACAGTACGATATCTATTCAAGACTTTTAAACGACAGAATTATTGTTCTTTCAGACGAAGTAAACGATGCAACTGCAAGCCTTGTGGTAGCACAGATGCTTTTCCTTGAAAGCCAGGACAGCGAAAAGGATATCAGCTTTTATATCAACAGCCCCGGCGGAAGCGTAACTGCAGGTATGGCAATTTATGACACAATGCAGTATATCAAATGCGATGTTTCAACAATCTGCATGGGTCTTGCCGCAAGCATGGGCGCATTCCTTCTCTCCTCAGGCACAAAGGGTAAGAGACTTATTCTTCCCAACGCTGAGGTTATGATTCACCAGCCTTCAGGCGGTGCAAAGGGTCAGGCAACTGATATCAAGATTGTGGCTGACCACATTTTAAGAACAAAAGAAAAGCTCAACAAGATTTTAGCCGATAACACAGGTAAGCCTATTGATGTTATTGCTGCTGACACAGAGCGTGATAACTTTATGACAGCCCAAGAGGCTCTCGAATACGGTCTTGTTGATAAAATTCTCTATAAGAGGTAATTAAGTTATGGCAAGAGATGGTGACATCAAAGAAAAAAATATAAGATGTTCATTCTGCGGGAAATCTCAGAATGATGTTAAATCATTGATTGCCGGCCCCGGTGTTTACATCTGCGATCAGTGTATAGAACTGTGTCAGAGCATAGTTGACGATATGGCTCAGGAGCAGAATGTCAAGGAAAATGAGCTGGATTTTACCTCTTTGAAGAAGCCTCATGAAATCAAGGCAAAGCTTGACGAATATGTAATAGGGCAGGAAGAGGCAAAAAAGGCACTCAGTGTTGCAGTCTATAATCACTATAAAAGAATTTACACCGGAAACAAAGGCGATGTTGAAATAAGCAAGAGTAATATTCTTATGCTCGGTCCCACGGGTGTCGGTAAGACAATGCTTGCCCAAACCCTTGCTAAAATTCTTGATGTACCCTTTGCTATTGCCGATGCAACAACTCTCACTGAAGCAGGTTATGTTGGTGAAGACGTTGAAAATATCCTTTTAAGACTTATCCAGGCAGCTGATTTCGATGTTGAAAGAGCTGAAAGAGGCATAATTTACGTTGACGAAATTGACAAGATAGCACGCAAGAGCGAAAGCACTTCAATTACCCGTGATGTAAGCGGTGAAGGTGTGCAGCAGGCACTGCTGAAAATCCTTGAGGGTACCGTTTCAAATGTACCGCCCCAGGGAGGCAGAAAGCATCCTCAGCAGGAATTTATCCAGATAGACACCACAAATATTCTCTTCATCTGTGCAGGTGCTTTTGACGGCATTGAAAAGCAGGTTGAAAAGAGAATGGGTAACTCGGGTCTCGGCTTCGGTGCTGAAATCAAGAACAAAAAGGAATATGAAAAAGATAAGATTATGCACAAGGTAGTGCATCATGATTTGGTTAAATTCGGACTTATTCCTGAGCTTGTGGGCAGACTTCCCGTTATAACTGCTCTTGATAATCTTGACGAGGATGCCCTTGTAAGGATTATGTCTGAGCCTAAGAATGCCCTCATCAAGCAATATCAGTATCTTTTCGGCATTGACGGTATTGAGCTTCGCTTTGAAGAGGAAGCACTCAAAGCTATTGCTGAGAAAACACTTGAAGCAGGCACAGGTGCCAGAGGTCTTCGTTCGATTATTGAGAAGCTTCTTATGGAGTATATGTACGACTTCCCGTCAAGCAAAACTTCAGGAGTACTTACAATAACTAAAGATACCGTAACAGACGGTGTGGCTCCTCTTTTTGAAGAAAAAGACATTACTCAGATTAAAAATGTGAAGTTACCTTTGCCAAAACGCAAAAAGTCTGAATAAGCTATTGACTTTTTATATTGGTGTGTGGTAAAATACCATAGCATAAAAATTAGGGAGGTTTAATCTCATGACAATTCTTCAGTATGTATTAGCAATTGTTATTATATTAGTTTCTATTGTTATTATCGGTCTTGTTATGCTTCAGGAAAGCAAACAGCAGGGTCTTTCAGGTGCAATCGCAGGCGCTGCAGAAAGCTTCTTCGGCAAGAATAAAGGCAAGACAGCAGAAGCTAAGCTTGTGCTTTTCACTAAGATTGCAGGTTCAATTTTCTTTGTTCTTGCACTTGTTGCATCACTTCTTGTTCTCTTTGGTGCGTAAGCAAGATTAATAATGTGAAGGTAAATCAGACGGTTGAAGTTATTTCTTCCGTCTGCTTTTATTTTAGCATGATGAGGAGGGCAGTTGCGGCGGCTCCACACCCGAATGAAATTCGGGTCGGCGACCTGCGGTCGCCGCAAGAAACCGCGCAGCGGTTTCGGTGGAGCCGCCCGCACCCTCTTGACACAACTGCGATTTATAGTTTATACTAAACACACTAACAAAAGGAGAACAACTATGGAAAAAGCAGTAATTATCAATAAAGAAAAATGTATCGGCTGCGGTAAGTGCGTGAAGGACTGTGTCGGAGGTAAAATTAAAATGACAGATGGCAAGGCGGAGTTTGCCTTTTCACGCTGCATAGAGTGCGGTCACTGTTTTGCAATTTGTCCTGTTGGCGCTGTTTCAATGGCAAACTATTCCGAAGTCAAAGAGGAAAAGGTAGTGAGCATGACCGAGATTGACAGTGATACGCTTTTAGCTGCCATGAAATCAAGAAGAACAATCCGTCAGTTCACATCTGAGGCGGTCAGTGATGAGGATATAGCAAAGATACTTGAGGCAGGCAGATATTGTCCTACGGGTACCAACGCTCAGGATTTCACATTCACTGTGCTTCGCAATAAAAAGGATGAAGCCGAAAGAGAAGCCGTAAAATTCTTCCGTACTGCACAGAAGGCAGCCACACCCTTTTCATCCTATATAAAATATTTTGATCTTGACGATAAGTTTTTCTTCAAAAATGCTCCCGTTGTCATATTGGTCACATCAAAGGGCAACACAAGCGGATGCCTCGCTTCCTCATATATGGAGCTTATGGCTTACAGCTTAGGCCTTGGGGTACTCTACAGTGGGTTCTTTGTTGCAGCAGTGAAGTTTAATAAAAAGCTTTCGTCAATGCTTTCTCTTGAAAAGGGCAGTAAGCTTGTAACCTGCCTTGTTATAGGACATCCCGATGTATCTTATGAAAGAATACCTCCGAGAAAAGAAGCCAAGGTAAAATGGTTATAATTCTATGCCGACACCCGATAAGGCAGTATTTGTTTCTCGAACAAAATTCCCCGTATTTTTGCCAAAAGCCTCGCAAGGCGGCAGCCTTGCTGCGTTTTGTGGCTTCAATACAAGAAATTTTCAGTTCTTACGAAACTGCGAAGCACTTTAAAATGAGAAATAAGTATGCAAGAAAAGGCGAAAATCACCGATAATGCTGACGCATATCGGTGATTTTTAACGTATTATTGTGTGCTTATTTCACTTTTTAAAGAAATACTGCCTTACCGGGTGTCGGCATATGGTGCAGATTTTATCCGAGAGATGAAATCTGCATTGTTTTTGTTGCACAGACTAAAAAAGTATGATATAATATTCAGTTGAAAGTAGGTGAAAGTATGGCTCAATTTGATGAAAAATCCCTTAAAGCACATATTAAGTCAAAGGAGTTTTATCCCATATATCTTATGTGCGGCAATGAGGACTATCTCAAGAAAAATTATACGGATACCATAGCGGCTAAAAATGTTGAGCCTGCTTTCGAAAGCTTTAATCTGCAGAAATTCGACGGTAAAAATCTCGACCTGAATGATGTCTTTGAGCAGGCGAGTATAATGCCCATGATGAGTGACAAGCGCTGCATTATAGTTGAGGACTGTAAATTAGAGGGTATGAACGAAAGAGATTTAAGCCTTCTTCATGCTTATGTTGAATCTTCTCCTGAAACCTCTATAGTTATTTTTCATCAGAAAAATCCTGAGTTTTCTTTGGCTAAGGCAAAAAAGGCAGCAGATGTTATTTCAAAGCACGGTGCCGTCTGCGTTCTCAACAAGAGAACGGGTAATGAGCTTATAAAACCTCTCATTTCCTCGGCAACAAAGCAGGGCTGCACTCTCAGTGTGCAGATGGCAAACTATCTTGTCAGCCTTGTGGGTGACGATTCAAATGTGCTTATAAATGAGCTTCACAAGGTCTGCGGTTATGCCGGCTCGGGTGAAATCACAAAAAATCACATTGATGCAGTTGCCGTCAAAACAGACGAGGCTAAGATTTACGACCTGACAAAGGCACTCATACAAAAAGATTTTGACAAGGCGTATAAGGTGCTTCACACACTGCTCAAAAGCAAGGTATCCCCTGAATATATCCTCGGCACTATTGTCAGCACCTATGTTGATATGTACCGCGGTAAGGTTTCCCTTTCCTGTGGCGGCCGCGCAGACGAGTTGGCAACCGATTTTGATTACGGCAAGAGAGCTTTTGCTCTTACAAACGGAGCAAGAGACGCTTCAAGAATAGATTTACCCACCCTTCGCAAGTGTCTTGATGTGCTTTCTCAGGCTGATATGCAGCTGAAAAAAAGCTTCGATAATGAAACAATAGTCCTCGAGCAGCTTATGGTCAGGCTCTTCCTTGTGACAAACGGTGAACGAGTATGATTAAACTTGACAGACCCGTTATCGTCGAGGGTAAATACGATATAATAAAGCTTTCTAATATAATAGACACGCTTATAATAAAAACCGACGGCTTTGGCATATTCAAGGATAAAGAAAAGCAGAGGCTTCTTCGCCGTCTTGCAGGTGAAAAGGGCATAATTGTTATGACAGACAGCGATTCTGCAGGCTTTCTTATAAGAAAATTTATCACTTCAAGTGTGCCTGCCGATAAAATAACCCATGTGTATATCCCTGATTTATACGGCAAGGAAAAGCGCAAAACCGAAATGTCCAAGGAAGGCAAGTTAGGTGTTGAGGGTACTCCCGAGGAGATAATTATTGAAGCGTTCAGAAAAGCAGGGGTAACCTGCTATGAGACGGAATTTTCAGACAGACGCCTTATAACCAATATAGACCTATATGAATATGGTTTTATGGGCAGAGAAAACAGCAAGGAAAAGAGAGTGAAGCTACTTAAAAGCCTTGCGCTGCCTGAGAGAATGTCAACCTCATCACTTATTAAAATACTCAATACCTTCGTCACCTATGACGAATTTATCAGTAAAGTAAAGGAGCTGGAATTATGCGAATAGGTCACGGCTATGATGTGCATAAATTAGTTGAAGGCAGACTTCTTATTCTCGGCGGAGTGAATATCCCTTACGAAAAGGGACTTTTAGGTCACTCTGATGCGGATGTGCTGCTTCACGCTATATCCGACAGTCTTTTAGGTGCCGCAGCTATGGGAGATATAGGCAAGCTTTTCCCGGATAATGACCCTCAGTATAAAGGGGCGGACAGTCTTGTGCTTTTAAAGGAAGTCTATACCCGCCTGCAGGAAAAAGGCTATCACCTTATAAATCTTGATGCTACGGTGCTGGCTCAGAGACCAAAGCTCAGACCGTATATCGACACCATGAGAGAAAATATCGCATCGGCTTTGGGCGTTGATGCAGATCTTATCAGTGTTAAGGCAACCACCGAGGAGGGTCTCGGCTTCACAGGTGAGGGCAAGGGAATTGCGGCTCACTGCGTATGTTTAATCAGTAAATAATTGAAAGGATGATATATGTGAAAAAAACAACAAAATTTATTTCACTTCTTCTGTGCCTCATAATGCTTATGAGCGTACCCTTCAGCACCTATGCTGCAGGCAATGAGGTGTCAAGAGTGGCAGCTACAATTAACGGTGACAGTGCTTCTTCAAGAGGTATCAGCTGGTACACAGATGAAAAATGTCCCTCTTTTGTGCAGATTGCAAAGGCAGGCGAGGATATTGAAAGCGGTATTCTCGTTGAGGGCAGCGGCTACAAGGCTATGAAAAAGTATGTACATAAGGTGACGGTAACTTCCCTTGAAGCAGGCACCGAATATATCTACAGAGTTGGCGACGGCAACGTCTGGAGCGGAGTCTGCTCTTTTACTACAAGCAATTCCGCAGACGACAAGGTGAATTTTATTGTAACGGCTGACGTGCAGGCAAGTAATGACGAAAACTTCAGAAGAGCTGCCGAGGTTATGAAAAAGGCAGTTGAAGTTATGCCTGAACACGATTTCATCACAACTCTCGGTGACTTTGTCAATGACTGCACCAATGAGGAGTGGGACAGCTATTTCAGAAACTTTGCCTTTGCAAACGGCAGCACAACAATAGTTCCCGTTGCAGGTAACCACGAAGGCAATCTTCAGTGGGATAAATTCAACAATGTTTTCAATATCGGTGCAGCGAAGGGCAGTATGACAACTACAGGTTGTTACTATTCCTTCGATTGGGGTGACGCACATTTTGCAGTGCTTAATTCAAACGATATGTATCCCATGTCACAGCAGCAGCTTAACTGGCTGAAAAATGATATGAGGGAAAGTGATGCTCAGTGGAAGATTATTCTTATGCACAGAGCTCTTTATTCAGCCGGCAAGAATATCAATAAGCCTGACACAATCATTATGCGTGAGGTGCTTCTGCCCGTTGTTGACGAGCTTGGCATTGATGTTGTTTTTGCAGGTCACGACCATATGTATTTCAGAACAAAGCAGGTCAAGGGTGACAAGGTACAGCTTTGCGAAAGTGTGACAGAAATCTATAATGGCGAAGAAACTGAGTTTATCCTCAATCCCCAAGGTACCGTTCACATTCTTCCTTCAACCACAGGCACAAAACGTTACGGTGTTAACGAAAGTGCTATCCCTCCCATTCTCCAGTGCGGTGATCTTGTCAGAGACACCCATGAGGGCGGCACCTTTGCAACGGTTTCAATAGACAGTGAGCATTTCGTTTACAAGGCATATATCGTTAACGATGAAACAAAGGAAATGGAGCTTATCGACACCTACGCAATTAAAAAGACAGAGAGAGAGGAAAAGAAAGACTTCATCAAGCTTCCCACAGACCCCATTATTACTATTCCCGGCAATGTATTCAACTTTGCTTATCAGCTTATCAAAATGATATTCACATATCTCTTTGAGCTTCTCCCTGCTGTTATTTAATTGCGGTACGCGGGGAAAACCTAAAAACCTTCAGGTCTTTTCCCGCCAAAAAACAATAATACAAGAATATAGTTTATCCGCCTGTTCCTTAAACTGAACGGGTGGATTTTTTTGGTGTAAACTCAGAAATTTATGCCAATACTCTGTGAGAGGTGAAAGCTATGAACCTTCTTTTCAAGGGAATTATTGTTTATGTTTGTGTTATTATTGCTATGCGTTTTATGGGTAAAAGACAGATAGGTGAGTTGCAACCGGGGGAGCTTGCCGTGACCTTCCTTCTTTCCGAGGTGGCATCATTGCCGCTTCAAAGCGACAGCATACCCCTGCTTTCGGGGCTTAGTCTTGTTTTTCTGCTGGCGCTGTTAGAGGTTGCATCCGCTTTTTTCAATATGAAAAGCAGACTTTACAGAAGACTTATTCAGGGCAACAGCGTGCTGATTATAAAAGAGGGCAAAATACTCAAGCGCAATATGAAAATGATACGCTACAGCAACGATGATTTAATAGAGGCACTCAGACTAAAGGATGTTTTTGATGTTAGTCAGGTGCAGTATGCCTATATTGAAACCAACGGCTCCGTGAGTGTTCAGCTTATGAAAAAATATCAGCCCTTGAGTGCAGACACATTGAATAAAAAGGTTGAAGAAGAGTTTCTGCCTTGCCTTGTTATAAGCGACGGCAAAATAATCACAAGAGAGCTTGAGTTTTGTGCTATGAACGAGGAAAAGCTCCGCAAAATTCTGAAAAAAGAAAACCTGAGTATTGAGGATGTTTTTCTTATGACTGCAGATAAAAGCGGCAAAACCTATACGGTCAGAAAGGGAGAACAGTGAAATGAAGCGGTTAACGGGAGCATTTTTAATAGCAGGTCTGCTTTTTTATCTGACTGTTTGGGCTGAAAATAAAATGGCAAAATCCTGCAGTGATTTAAGCTCAGCCCTTGAGGTGTGTGCCGAAGAAATAAAACAAGGAGATTATTCTGAAGCACTTCAGGTCCTTGACGGCATTGAAGAAAAATGGCGTGAAAACGAATTTATAACGGGAATCGTTACAGGGGATATAAATTTCAGAAACACCGGTATAGACATAAAAACTGTTTATAATTGCATAAGCGACAAAAATTACAGTCAGGCACTGCTGGTTATAAGAAAAATACAAACCTGCTTTAAACAAGCGGTTGAAGGCAGACATCTCTCCTTGGGCAATATATTGTAGTTTTTTATTGACAAAGAAAAATGCCTTTGATATACTGTATATATGGAAAATATTAACAAGGAAAGGTGAGAAAATATGAAAATATCTCAGAAAATTCTCAGTTTGCTTCTTTGTCTTGTTGTTCTTTTTACAGCAGGCAGTCTTGCTGCCGATGCGGCAGTTACTAAACCCGGAGTTACGGCAAATTTTGTTGCTGAAACAACTGCCGGCAGCGTTGAACTCAGATGGAGAAAGGTAAGCGGTGCCACCGGTTACAGAGTTTATCAGCGTGTAGGAAACAAATGGAAGCATATCAAAAGCACTACAACTAACAAATATATTCTTGATGACCTCACAGCAAGTGAGACCTATAAGTTTGCTGTCAGAGCATATAAGAAATCCGGCGGTAAGGTTTATCTTGCAGATAAATATAAGACAGTAACTGCAAAAACACAAAAAATGGGCAAGACCCCCACTCCCAAGGCATCAAAGATAACCAAAGACAGCATCACCCTCAAGTGGAGCAAGGTTGCAGGTGCCTCAGGCTACAGAGTATATCAGTATAAGGGCGGCGAATGGGTTAAGATTAAATCCGTTACCACAAACACTTATACAGTAACAAAGCTCAAGAGCGGCACAACCTATAAATTCAGAATCAAGCCCTATGCAAAGCCTGCAAGCGGTACTGTATGGGCTGCAACTTCAAGCACTCTCAGTGTCAAAACAACAGACCCCACCAAGACAAAAATCACCTATGCTGCCGTTACTGACACAACAGTAACACTCAAGTGGAGCAAGGTGTCTTCGGCTACGGGTTACAGACTCAGTGTACTTGAGAAAAACGGTGAATGGAAGAGAATAACATCGATTCCCGACCTTGAATATACAGTCAAAAAGCTTAAGCCAAACACCGAATATACATATATGGTCAAGGCTTATAAGAAGGTCAACGGCAAGGTTACATGGTACCCTGAAAGCGATGCAAAGAAGGTAAAAACAACAAAGGCACCTGAGGTTGAGGAACCCACAGAACCTACAACCAAGCCGACTACAACCAAACCGACCACTACAAAGCCGACCACAACAAAGCCGACCACTACAAAGCCGACTACAACTAAACCGACCACAACAGAGCCTACCACTACAAAGCCGACTACAACAAAACCGACTACAACAGAGCCTACCACAACCAAACCGACTACTACAAAACCGACCACTACAAAGCCGACTACAACAAAGCCGACTACCACAAAACCGACCACGACCAAGCCGACTACTACAAAGCCGACTACTACAAAACCGACCACAACCAAGCCGACCACAACCAAACCTACTACAACAAAGCCGACCACCACAATCAATCCCGATTACGAGCTTAAGGCTTTCAGAATTGAGAAGTATAAGGAAATCTTTGAGAGCGATACACTTTATTTCAAAATTTCAAGTGACAACGGTAACGGCGGTCTTGCAAAAATGGAATATGCAAAGAAAAACGGCAACATCTATGTCGATGCAACCGATGAGGGCATAAATGCAAAAATGTATTATGAAAAGAATACGGACAAGATGTTTGCATATTTCCTGCTGTTCTACTATGAAGTGCCTAAGGCAGAGTGGGACGAAATGGATATAAATGAACCCCTTGATGAAATGAAAATTCAGAATGTAGGCAACTTTATCACAGTTACCGAAACTGTATTCAACGGCAAGAATGTTATCTGCGAAGGCTACATTGATGCAAAATACGGTTATATTGTTAAATACTACTTTGACGGCGCAAAACTTGTAGGTCTTGAAAAGGTTTATAAGAATGAAACCAAGCAGATTATTTATGTTGATGAAGTCAGAACAACAGTTGACGATAAGCTGCTTCAGCGCCCCACATTAGGCTATGCGAATGTCGGAGGAATAATGACATGATTTAAGAATACGGGAGTTTTTTGCTCCCGTATTTGCTTTTTGTGAGGCTTGTGTGATGTGCGTATTACGGTGCTGTAAACACCCTGCAGGTAAATATTAACAATGGCTTTTTTTCGTTGACAAAGAAAATTGCCTTTGCTATACTGAGGCTGTAAAATAAATTCAGAACGGAGAAAAACAATGAATAACCTAAGAAAATCACTGACGCTTATCATCAGCGTTATAATGATAATTTCTCTTTTGTGTACGGGCAGCACAGCTATGGCATTGAGCGTAGCGGTACCAACGAAAATCACTGCAACTGCCGCATCTGACAGCGTTAAACTCAGCTGGTCAAAGGTCAGTAAAGCCAAAGGCTACAGGGTATATATAAAGGTAGGCGGCGAGTGGAAGGCTCTGAAAACAACAAGCTCAGTTACATACACAGCCGAAAATCTGACGGCTTCAACCAACTATACCTTAGGTGTCAAGGCTTATCGCAAGGCCGACGGCAAAACCTATTGGTCAAAAATGAAAAGCGTCAAAGCAAAAACAAAGGCAATGCCTGATATAAAAACGCCTAAGGCAACGGCAACAAAAAACAGTGTTACCCTCAAGTGGACAAAGGTGGAGGGTGCTTCGGGCTATAGAGTATATCAGTATAAAAACAAAAAGTGGGTTAAAATCAAATCAGTTACAACAAATTCTTATACTGTCAAATCACTTAAGAGCGCCACAACCTATAAATTCAGAATAAAGCCCTACGCAAAGACGGATTCAGGTACAGTATGGGGTGACACCTCAAAAACAGTGTCAGTTAAAACTGTTGACCCCACCAAGACAAAAATCACCTCGGTAACGGCTACTGATACAAGCGTAACTCTCAAATGGAGCAAGGTTTCCTCAGCTACGGGCTACAGAGTAAGCGTTCTTGAAAAAGGGGAGTGGAAGCGAGTTAAATCTACCTCATCACTCAGCTGTAAGGTGACGGGTCTTGATAGCAATAAAGAGTACACCTTTATGGTCAGAGCATATAAGAAAGTCAGCGGAAAGGTTACCTGGTACACCGAAAGCGATTCTGTAAAGATTGTGACAAAGGCAAGTGAAAGCGACCTGAAGCCCTATAGAGTAGAGAAGTATCAGAAAATTTTTGCTTCGGATACCCTTTATATCAAAATGTCAACGGACGACCCTGACCTTGGTACTCTGCCCGTTGAGTTTGCAAGGAAAAACGGCAACCTCGTTATGAAAGCTACCGTTGAGGCAATGGAGGCAAGAATTGTCTATAATAAAAAAGAGAATAAAGGCTATATGATTGTTGATTCTCTCAATATGTATGCTGAAATGTCTCCCGAAGATATCAAAAGTATGGATATGCAGCAGATTATTGACGGTATAGCAATAAATAATGTGGGAAAAATAACTGTCAAAAAGACCACCTACGGCGGTAAAAATGCAATATGTGAAAGCTATATCGACACTGTCACCGGGGATAAGCTCAGCTACTTCTTTGTGGCTGATGTGCTTGTTGCAAGTGAAAGAACTTATACCGGCGGTGCCAAAGAAATAATGAAATTCAGTAAAATCAGCACAAGTGTTGATGATAAGCTTTTCGAATCTCCGCCCTGGTATTATGTAAACATCGGCGGTATAGCAGGTTTATGATAAAGAAAATGCAAAATGTCACTGTACATTTTGCATTTTTAATTTATTACCTATTGATTATTTTAATTTCAGCAGTTATAATGATATGGTCAGAATTTTATGAAGAAGGTGTTATTTTGATTTTCACAGACAAGATTAAAGATGTAAAAACAACTGTCAGCGATTGTGCTGACTATGCCGTAAAGGGCATAACAAATATCTGTCAGAAATACGGTCCCAGACCTTGCGGTGAACCTGCAGAGCAGTTCGCTCAGGAAACTATGATGGAAGAGCTTGAGGCTTATTCAGACGAGGTGCGCCGTGAAACCTTCATGGTTCATCCCGAAGCATTTATGTCATTTGTACCCCATGCAGGTGCTTGTCTTATGGGCGCAAGCGCTATCAATGCAGCTGCCGCTTTCAAGAAAAAGCCTAAAGCAGCTCTCGGCAGTGTTGCCCTTATGGGTGGCGCTCTTGCAGGTATTGTAGGCGAGTTCCTTCTTTACAAGAAGATGTATGATCCCCTTTTCAAAGAGAAGCAGTCAGGTAATGTTATTGCCGTAAGAAAAGCAACAGGCGAAACAAAGAGAAGAATTATCCTTTCAGGTCACACAGACTCAGCTCCCGAATGGACATATACATATAAGCTTGGTTCACACGGTGTTTTGGGTGTGGCAGGCTATGCTGTTGCAGGTCTTGCATATACAGGTGCTACTGCTGCGGTAGCTCTGGGTGGTAAGAATCCCTCACTTGCAAAGAAGATGGCAGCAGGTCAGGCCGCATTCCTTCCTGCTTATGCAGCTCTGTTTAAGTTTGCAGACCATAAAAACTATGTTGAAGGTGCTAATGATGACCTTTCAGGCTGCTATGTTTCCTCAGCAGTTATGAAATATCTTAGTGACAACGATATCCGCTTTGAAAACACAGAGGTTATCTGCATGCTCGCAGGCGGTGAAGAAGCAGGTCTTCGCGGTTCAAAGGCATTCTTTGAGGCTCATCCCGAATATAAGAATGACGGCGTTGAAACAATCTTTGTAGGCTTCGACACAATCCGTGATGAAGAATATATGATGATTTATGAAAAAGACATGACAGGCATGGTTAAGAATGACAAGCGTGTTTGCGCTCTTCTCAAGAACGCAGGCGAAAAGTTCGGCAAGGATATTCCTATTGGTGCTATTCCTCTCGGTTCAACTGACGCTGCTGCTGCTTCACAGGCAGGTATTGCTGCTGCATCACTTGTTGCTATGGATCCCACTCCTGCAAGATATTATCACACAAGACTTGATACTGCTGACATTCTTGTTCCCGAGTGCATTGAAAAGGTAATTGGTATTGCACTCCAGACAGTCTTTGATTTCGACGAAAAAGGACTTAATTGAATTATGAATTGCGCGGGAGAGTGGCTGCCTGAAGGTAGGTTACTTCCCGCCAAATCAACGAGCTATAGCTTGGATTTATGGCGTAAGCCAATTCATCCTCACTATAAAGTTACAACCACCTGAACCTGTGCACAAGTCCGTAAAAAACGGACAATGAAAAAAACACCCTCCTATGGTAGAATAAAGATATCTACCATAGGAGGAATTTTTATGCCAAGAAATTACAGACATATCATGCAATATGAAAAAGAAATATTGGAATTAAGGA
>JAZSKE010000075.1:0-10186 GCA_045534675.1 Acutalibacteraceae bacterium | reverse complement strand
TAGCTCTTCGATCGTGCTTAAATCTGTATATTCCAATAACGTTGTAACGCGCAAAGTGTTTTCGCGGTTTCCGATTTTGCCCGCATTACGGCGTTTTTGTAAATAAAATGCATTGGCGATTTTATACGCACTTGTTTTGTTGTCGGGAATCATAAGTATCTTTTTGGGGAACTGTGCAATCTGGGCTGTTTCCTTCAGCATTTGCAAATAGTTCTCCGTGAGTCTTATTAATACGTAGCTTCCTGCTCTGCCTTTGCCGGGTATAAAATCGCTGCCTTGGGTTATTTTTCGGGTTGCTGTACGCTTAGTTATCGTATCTTCTGCCGTTACCATTATTGAATCAATCGCATTTAAAGCGGTTTTCAGTTTTGAAGTTGCGTTTTTGCGGTCATGCAGATTAAGCATTTCCATAAATTCATCAAGCGAAATTTTAATTTGATTGCTTTGGTATCCGGTATTCATTGCGATAAAATTGCAAATTTTTAGTAGTTTATCTGTGTTGGGACTGCGGATTGCTGCAAGATCAATTTGTTCTTCTCTGAATATGATAGAAGTTTTTTCATTCTTAGTTTTAATAGTTACTTTTGTTGAATTGGTAAAGCCTATTATATCTCGTTCTGGGTGTTTAAACGCGCTTCTGGGTATATTTGCCAGGGCGTCAATTGCGGCTGAGGATTTCATAAGCCAAAAGTCATGATGTTTATAATCTTGAATGTTAGGGCTTATGTGTTGTGATTCGTTATCAAGTATCGCATACCATGTCCGAGCGCGGAGTAAGATAAAATGTGGTATAAACTTATATTCTGCCGGGATTCCTAATTTCAGCGCAAGTTGTGCCGGAGTGAATGCGCGGGCGGAGTTGTATAAATCAGGGTAATTGTCCACGTCAACATTTATTGTTGATTCTTTTTTAAATTCAATCAGCGATGGGTTCCCGACGTTGAAAGAATTTTCGATACATCCCGCTTTATATGTAACGTATTCGGGCGCACCGTTCCACTGAAAGCTTATAGAGTCAAGAGCTAATGTCCATATTTTGGCAGTTATTATTTTTTTGCATATTTTATAAATCTCTTCACGTTCTGGCATGCTATTAAGTTTATTACTTATAAGTTCGCCATATTTACCTTCAGTCAAAGGTATTGCATAATCAAATTCGCAAATATCTATGAAGAGATCAAGCTGCCGAGAATTAAAAAAGCCTTTTGTTGTATGCAATTCGTTTATTCTGATTGCTTTTTGTGCGGTAACACCGAACAAAGAAACGTCAGACATTTTTCCAATATCCAGATTTTTGCCCAAAATGCAGCCTCCGTTTTATTGTCACATTTTTTTAAGTTCGTTTTCGATAGCTTCCAGGCGCATTTTATACACTTCATATTGCTGTTTATATTTTTCAATTTGCGCTTTAATTCCATCTCTGATCAAATCTGACTGGCTCACTTTTTCCTTTGTGATCCTGGTAAGCATTTCAGCGATTTCCTTAAGGGCGTCACGGTCTGCCGGGGTTATATAGATTGACATTAGTGTTTTTTTGGCTGTGTCTTCTTGGGCTCCTGTGAAATGAGATTCCGTTGCCGTAGTTACTGCCGTTGTTGCTGCTGCCTGTACAATGTCCGCGAGCTTCTTTTTATTGGCCATGGTTTAAAACCCTCTTTCCTGAATTACTTTATTGATTATTTCTTGAACGAGCGCGGCGCAATCTTGAACGCCTGGATTCTTTTTATTTTCGAAGAATGATGCAATATCGAATTGCGCTTCTTCCAATGACACACTGCGACGTATTGCAGTTTTGAAAAGATATACTCCGAGCTCATTGCATTTTGTGGTTATTTGTTCCCGTGCTAATTGGTTTATTATTGCTCTGTTATTGTATTGGTTTATCAGGGCACAAACGCCTTTCAGGTCTGCGTTTGTATGTGCTTTTATAGTGCTTGCCATTTCAGAAACAGCAGAGACAGCAGCTATCGAAAAACGATCCGCCTTAAGCGGCGATATAATCAAATTTGCGGCTGTGGCGGCTGTTATGACGTGCTTTCCTATCGTGGGCGGGCAATCTATCAGGCAGAAGTCAAAACGCGCAAAAACGCCCTTTAAAGCGTTTTTTAAGGCATACTCAAAACCGCGCCCTGATAGTACATCTTTACCCGCAAGTTCTGCTGTAGCGGGCAAAATGAAGCAATTTTGCAATGCTGTTTCCGTGATTACATCATTACAAGATTTACGCGCTGTAAGAACGTCAGCGAGGTTATTTTTTACAGGCGTATTTGCCATTTGTGCGGTTAAATTCCCTTGAGGGTCTATATCCACCAAAAGAACGCGAAAACCGCGATTTATAAGGCCAGCGGCCGTTATTGCTGCAAGAGTCGTTTTGCCTGTGCCGCCTTTAGGAACACAAAAAGAAATCGTAACCATGCGCGTCACCTATCTTATGCGATTTATATATATATTATTATATGTCATATATATCTATTCGTCAATACATACTGTGTAACAGAATTAAAGAGGGCGTGAGCCCTCCTTTAATTCATTATTTGCATAAGCCTAAGCAACAGCAGCGGGAAAAACAGAATACACGCTAAAATCCATAACATGAAACTTTCACTCCTCTATGCGTTTTCGTGTGCTTTTGCACTGATTCTGGAAGCGTCAGCGACTTTTTCTCCGAGCTTAGTAATCACATCGTGCAGAAGATCCACACATGCAATATAATGATTAAATGCATATACTATGCCAGCTCGACCTTCTTCAGTGGTCGGATCATGTGCGTAAAAGAATTCTTCTCCGAGCTCACCTACAAGAAAGTTTAATTTTGGAAGTTGCATTTCAATATCAGTGAGAGCGTCGGAAATGTCATTCAATGTTTTTTTGTTCATTTTGCCGCGCCTCCTTTAAAAGCAAAATCAGCAGAACAACGAAAAAAACTACAAAGAGACTGTATCTCTGAAAGCTTAAATTTTAAATCGCCGTTTACTTTTTTGCGGTAGGTTTTGGCTGTCTTGCCGATGATTATACCCATCTGGGTATCTGATAGGCCGTGGGCGTTTTGCAATGAAACGATGTTCTTATACATCTTTGCACGCCTCCTATCAACCATAAATGGTTATCGTCATTGCAGACGGATCAGCGGCGCGGTTGATGTAGATGATCCCGGCCCGGACGTCGATATACTGCCGGACGTTTCGCAGTTGGTTCGAATGGAAAAACTGTCTTTTCATCTTCAGCACTCCTTTTTTCATCTTTTGTATTTACACTTGACGGCTCCCCATTCGAAAGACTATAATTGTGCGTGAGGTTGTTTCTTGCGCTCTCGGGCCTGGAAACCGTCTGAGCGTGAGACCTGGCAGGGTTTCGCGCTCTTTTTTGTGATATTCATGTGCGCACGTGTTTTTCGCTTCCTTTCTGCGCAATATATGAATATCTCATATATACATATTATCATATATACGTATATATGTCAATACAAATTATAAAAAAACCCGGCCTTTTTTTAGGAGGAGGCCGGGCCCCATTATATTAAAACCCACCTTTTACCAGGAGGCCCAATATGGGTCTATTTGGTTTCTGTTGGAACGTCTTTTTTATTTTCTGTCGGCGGCGTGAAATCCCGCTTTACTTTGATAATTCTGGCGTTAACTGCCGGGCTGTCAAGATGGCGCCCTTTTCCATTTGTAAGCTGTTCCCAACGTCCGCAGATTTCTACAATGTTTTTGCATGCGGCTTTTTCCGCTGCCTCACGTAATGTCATGTCTGCGCCGTCAACAGGGTTTGAAGCTCTGAAACGCATTTGCTGAGCATCAAGAACATTTTCAGCCCCTGCAAAAGGACATTCGCCGTCAGGCATTTTATCGAAGATTTCTTTCGAGGCTGCATTTTCTTCGAAGTTAGGAAGAATAACACGCCCGTATGCATTATAGGCAATTTTCGAAAGCGTGTTCAGATCCTTTTCGAAAGTTTCAGGAGAATCAAATTCAATTGTGTAATCTGCGTTTGTTCCTTCCATAACGTTTTTAATTGCCATAAGCCCGAGTAAATTACCCTTATTGGCAGCCAAAAGCGCCTCATACTGTAATGCGCTGCCAGAGATCCCGAAATCCTTATACATGCCCAACGCAGTAATCAAATCGGCGTTCGGCTTTTCTGTGATTGCTTCAAAATATCGCGCCTTGAGTTCATCGATAACCAGAAGCATATCATTATTATGTGCGGCCTGCAGCTGCGTAATGTTCTTAATGGCTTTTTCCTTTTCTACGCGCATGGTATCGGTATAAAACTTCTTTTCGTCTTTATACATACACGCTTGCGTGCTTGTATGCTGTGCTTTTTGGGCATAATCTGTGTACACTCTCTTTACGCTGTCGAGATATTTACCGTGTACGGTCTGAAGCTCGCTAAGCAAAAGAGACAAGGTCATTTGTCCGAGGGCGGCCTTTTTTCCAGTGTTATTCATTTATATTTTCTTCTCCTAACTTCCGCTTTTTTCGCTGCTGGCGGTCAGCATCAGTCATTGCATACTGTTTAAAAAGCTTTTCATAATCCACGTTTTCATCTGATTCGGGCAAGCTGTCACGAGTAAAAAGTTCAAGCTCGTTTCGATCCTGCAAGCCTTGCCCAGAATTTTTTAAAAGAAATATTGTCAGAGGTTCGGAGGCATTGCGCGTTAATCCCATATGCGCCAGGATAGCGGCCCAGCCCGTTCGCATAGATTCAATATAGCTTGCTGTTGGAGTTTGCGGGTTCTTGCGCAAGTATTCATAAACTGCCTTGCGTGAATATCCCATGGACGCAGAAAAGCCGATAAAGGTAGGAATTACTCCAGCTCTTTTACACGCCTCATTGAAACGTTCCGCGCTTTCTTTTACTTCTGAAAGGTTGTTCAGATCCACGCGCCCCCGGCGTGCAACCTCGCTTGACAATTCACTTTGCAACGCTATCGCTGTTTGCAAAGCTTCCTTTTTTTGCTGTGCAGCTGCTTCAGGGTAATTATTGGAATTTCCGCGAGGCTTCCGTTCTAATTGCTCTTGCATGCTTTCGACGCTCTGAAAGGCCTCTGTCTTTATAGGCGGTTTCATGTTCCCGTTGTTCGTGCGTTCTCACCTTCTTTCAGGATTTTGTGATTATTCCGTGGTGTTGTTGTTTGAACCCTGGGCCTTTTTTAACCAGTAACGAGTAGAAGCGTCCTTAAGTGACTCTTTGCCTTTTGCGCTTTTTCTGTATTCTCTGTAATATGCAGCTCTGGCGGCGTTTGCCTGTTTGATCTCTTCTTCAGTAAAAGAAGCCTTCTTATTTTCCTTCATGCTTGCCTCCTTTATATATATATTTGCCCTTTCCTATATTTTATTGTATGCAGCGCGTACCCATAAGTTAAGGGAACACAGCCCCCTTATATGGTTAAATTTCATGATATGATTCATTTATTATTGGCACATGCTCGATGGATGGCCGAATGGTAGGACTTTTGAAACCGTTACACCTTATAAAAGGGTTTAAACTCAACATTGCTATATCAAATACAGCAAAATTCGACATTATACAATTTATTCGACACAGATTTCGACATTTCGACACTCTGTGAAGCGAATTTCGACACTCATTCGACATAGTATCGTTTTTGCTTAATACTCTTTGTTCCTTTGCAGGCGTCATTTAATGTTTTCGAATAGGGCGAAGCAGCATATTTATAAAAGCAGTAACGACTTTTAAATGTTCAGCGACTATTACACACACAGAAAAAGGCACCTTAATGCAGGTACCTTCCGGGTGGCGTCCGTTTCCGTTATGCATTTTCTTTTAATTCTCTCTTGTACTTGTAAAAAGTGTTTCGCGCAACTTTTAAAAGCTGCATGCATTCAATATCAGTTAATGTTCCATTGAAATCTTTAGAATGTTTCAGAATCATTTTTTTTGCATCTTCCGACTTTTTCGTTGTTACTGTCTGGCCATGTGCGCGGCCTATCTGCTTGCCATTTAATCGAGCCGTTTCTATACCTTCGCGCGTGCGCTGCTGTAGATCCGAAACTTCTTTTTCCGACTGTTCAAAAGCAATTTTAATTTGCTCCTGTGCAAGGTGCATCAAATACGCATTAATGCCTGTAAGGATAAGGTCAACGTCGGTTCCGGTCATTGGGACACTCGCAGACGCGCTTTTTTTGTAGACAGCAGTATTAATGTGGGGCTCCTTCAGAAAAACAAGCTCAACACCGTCGTTATAAAACTTTTGATATGCTTCAAAGCCTTCGGTTGCGTTTCTGCTCATACGTGAAACGCTATCAAATACGATTACATCACCAGGTTTTACGGCTTTTACAAGCTTTGCATATTCCTTTCTGCCTTCTGTTTTTGTACCCGTGTAGGCCTCAGCCAGAATAATAGCGGTAGGATATGCCGCTTTTATGTTTCGGATCTGTCTCTCAATGGATTGCTTGTTGGTAGATATACGCGCGTATCCGTAAATGTTACACATGTTCGGGAACCCCTTTCGTATTACTTTAGACGTTCGTCTAAACTGATACTTTAATTATACTCATTATAGAGCGTTTGTCAAGCCATTTTGATACTTTTTTTCTATACGTTTATTTTGATACTCATATATTATTATGTTTGATATATATGCACGATGGTACTATATTGTATTATGGTATAGCCATATATCGCACAAGTGCATATTGCAACATATATATAAATACATATTCTCAATACAAGACATACGTCCATATAGTATCCATGCGCATAGAGTGCAATTCATCAATATAACGCCGACACACTGAAATTATAATATAATGCGCTGTATATCGGGTTAAAACAGCTTCACGCGCCGTTCTGAGGCCTTTTTAAATCATAAAGGGAAAATGCACAATAGGCACGAATGAGGGCGTATACAGGCATTTATAGGCCTATACCATGCAAGAACAGATATGAGGCTTGGCGACATTTATTCCCGCTCATTAAAGGCAATACATGCTGCATAATCATTTGAATTGATTTCGCTTTGCTTGCAGGAGCGCAGGAGTTTTTTATCATGCCTTTAAAAAGAGCATTCTTCTTTATGCGTTTTTAATCATTCCGGGGTTAGGCATCGGTCGAGAATGCAAAGCATACCTTCAATCTTTTGCGAATAAAATTGATTTTTCGCCGTTGGTTGACGTATCTTGGAGCTGTTTTCCTTGCTTTTCAAATCAGCCTCCGTGTGTTTTGAATTGGATTGATTGCATTCACAGCGCACCCCTGTAGCCCTCCTGAAGATGGAGGAGAACGGGTTCAGACCCACCCCGGGGGGGATATGCGTTTTTGAAAAGTGGGGGGAGGAGTTGCCCGAGTATCCCCCAAAAAATAAAAAGGGTTCCCGGGATGAACCCGGGGCCCTTCTTTTACCATACATTATCCATTGCTTTTTCTGCGTCTTCTTCGAAATAATTATACTGGGGATAATACTTAAAAAAGATTTGACTTCCGATTCTGTTACCCCTATTTTTTTGAAATGTGAGCTTTATTGCACGGGTATTTTCTCGCATGGCCTCACGTGTTGCTTCTTTTACTGCGTTTTCATCTTTCGATATCTTTACGTTTGTAAGCTCTAAGGTTAATACCGCGTCAGCCGTATATTCTATTGAGCCCGATTCTTTAAAAGAGCTATTGTCTGCTGCTGTATTATATGAATTTCGGTTAAACGAGCTTATGCAAATAATGGGCGTTTTCAATTCTCGGCGCATTGCTGCCAAAACGTCAACGCTATAGTCAACTTGTTCGCGTACAGTTGCCCGCCTAAGTGCATCAGACGGTGCTATTATCTGCAAATAATCTATAAACACAACAGGCACAGCCCCCGAGCGTTTTATATACTTTTGAGTAATGTCTCTTATTTCGTCGGCGGTTCGACGTCCTGCAAAGATAGAAACCCGGTCGGCATATCCGCGCAAACGTTTCTTTGCTTCGTCAATGGACATGATCTGACGCGGCGTATATTGCGCGTATCGAGTGCCTATAATAATGTCAAGTTCTGTCCTTGCAAGCGTCATATCGTGCCTGTGTTCATTGGCGATAGTATAGGTATGTCTGGATATACTGCGGGCTATCAGATCTTCCTGGGCCATTTCGAGCGAAAATATTAAAACGTCCCGCCCATTTTGCGCGATATTATCACATATTTGCAGTGCAAACGTTGTTTTTCCAAGAGAAGAAAGCGCGCCGATAACATAAAGGCGAGGTAGTAAGCCCCCGCCCAAGGCCATATCTAAAGAAGCAAAGCCTGTTTTATATACGGGCATTTCTTTCGATGCGTTCACAAATGCGTCAAAATCGCAAAGCAAAGCAGACAGATTATTATTCTCAAACAATGCGCTGTCCGGATCTGAAGCAGGAACAGGTTCAAAGGTATGGGTAAGTGACAGCATATTCTTTGATACATGCGCTTTTAATTTATCGCCGTACCCATTCACAAGAAAATCATTTGCATCTTTGGCGTTTTGGCAATCTTCAGCTAATGCCTTTAAAGAAAGAACCTCGACAGGGAACGGAGTTTTTCCGGCCAATTCTTTTATAATGGCATTGTTTGCGGCATCTCCGGCCGCGTCGTTATCCATGCATATTAATAGCCCTTGCGCGTTTATCTGGTTCACATGCTCCAGAATAAAACGTGTGAAATTTTCAGAATTCGCGGTGGATTGAATTGAAATCGCATTAAATCCGATGCGCTCAAAAGATGCAGCATCAAAGGCGCCCTCTGTAACTATGCACGGCTTAAATTCCTGAAGCCTTATTGCATTAAATATTCCGGCTGACGTTCCTTTTGGGTTACTATAGCGCACTGACGCGCCGCCGCTTATATACCTTAAATGATAAGCGTATTGACCATTGGTATATTGCAGCTGAGGTATTACAACGGCTCTTAATGCGCTGTCATATCCTAATGAGAGCATGTAGGCAGTTTCGGCGTCAATACCTCTTTTATTCAGATAATCGAGTGCTTCAGCATTAAAGGCCTCTTTAGTGCAATGAGCTGTCAAATATTCATCGAAATTATATTGCTCCTCTTTCTTTGCCGCGGTTGTTTTTTCTGCATTCAATGAAAAGACCTTTTCGCCGCCGTTTTCAACGTCAAGAAGATAACCAGAGCATATTTCACGGGCTTTATCAAATGCCGCGCGGCTGGATCCGTCCGGGATCCCGTGCATTTTGGCTATTATGTCAATGACGTCGCCAGAGAAACCACACTTAAAACACTTCCAGTGTCTACCGTCTTTTGATGCGATCCCGGTTCCATCTTTACCAGAACCGTTATTACAAAACGGGCATATGAACGACGGTAGATTATTAATATTCTTTCGCGCCCTGGTTAAAACCCACTGTGGGTTATTGCGGATCACGTCAGCGGTATCTTCGTAATGCTGACGGGCTTGTTGATAGGATTCATCGGATTTATAAGGCATGTTTCCCTCCTGATGATTTATTGCGCGATAGGCAACCGGGGAAAAGCTCTTTTTTATAGGCTTTATCCCTCGTCCGTATTATAGCATTTTCCAATTTTGCGAAATTGGAAATATGCGCAATTAAAATAATTAAAATAATTAAGAAGTTAGATATCTTTAACAGGCCACTTCAACCCCCTTGAAGTGGCACTTTTTGGGGGTTTTTTGGGATTGCTGCATTCAATACCCCCGAGCTATGCATTCAATACCCCCGAGCTACGGGGCATACTTCATGAAATCTTTACATAAAGAAAAGCTCGTCCACGATTGCGGGAAAGCTTTTCTTTATAGGCTTATTTTTGTTTTGGTGGTCTGCCGCGCTTGCGGGCGGTTTTGGGTTTTATAGTGCTATAGTCGGGTTCATCAAACCAGTGAACTGTAACCACAAGAGAGGCAAATAGTTCATAATCCCCGCTGTAAAGTCGGTTCAGTTCATCATCTGTTAATGGTTGCACGTTGCCATTAACCATAGGATGAGCAAATTCAAAGCTTAAAATCTGGCTATTTTCGAGCGTTTCAAGCGCACGTATAAAGTTCTGAATGATATTGCACCCTGCGTTACGCTCCATTTTTTTTAAACTTAGCTCTTCGATCGTGCTTAAATCTGTATATTCCAATAACGTTGTAACGCGCAAAGTGTTTTCGCGGTTTCCGATTTTGCCCGCATTACGGCGTTTTTGTAAATAAAATGCATTGGCGATTTTATACGCACTTGTTTTGTT
>JAZSKE010000077.1:0-18456 GCA_045534675.1 Acutalibacteraceae bacterium | reverse complement strand
CTTCTTCTTACATTCTTCTTCAGATATATGAGACCTCTTATTGACGGCGGCTTTGTTTATATTGCTCAGCCTCCTCTTTATAAGCTCAGCAAGGGTAAGCGCCACGAATATGCTTACTCCGATGAAGAAAGAGACAGAATTATGACAGAAATGCCCGGCGCTGACATTCAGCGCTACAAGGGTCTTGGTGAAATGGACCCCGAGCAGCTTTGGGAAACAACAATGAATCCCGAAAACAGAATTATGCTTCGCGTTACTCTCGAGGATGCCATAGCAGCAGATGAAACCTTCTCAATTCTTATGGGTGACAAGGTTGAGCCTCGCCGTGAGTTTATCGAGAAAAATGCTAAGTATGTTCAGAATCTTGATGTTTAAGGACTTGATGTAAAATGACACCTTACGGAATAGTTTATAAGGATAATTTATATGCCCTTGAGCAGTCCTGCCTTATATGGCAGAAAAAATACGGGGTACTCAGAGCTCCGGCTCTTATAAAACCTATAGCAATAGAAATTCTGTTTGTTTTTCTTATAAACGGTGCTTTGTTTCTGATTAATAAAGATGATGCAGGCTTTCTTATTTACACTTCGGTTGTTATGGCAGTGTGTTTCGCTTTTCTCACTTATTTCACTTTCAAAACAACCTATGTCAGACAGCTCGCAAAGGTCAATATTGACATTTATCAGAAACAGGTAGTGCTTTTTGAAGACAGAATAGAATTAAAATCCTCTTATTCCCACTCAGTATTTTATTATGACGAAATAATTCACTGGAAAGAAGAAGCGGGAATACTCACAATTATAATAGACAAAAGCATGATTCCTATTTCCATTTACGGTTCATGTGTGGGAAAAGGCAGTTATGATGAATTTACCCGCCTTTTCACAGAAAAAATGGGTGCAGCCAATAAGGGAAAGGAAGGTATGTGATATGAAATACTTCTCCATTTCCTACAGACTTACTGCAGAGGATTACAACGAGTACGATAGACTTTATAACAGAGATTATATAAAGCTCAGATTTAAAAGACTTATCCCTCTTTATATTGTACCTGTTATAATCTGTGCCTTTATTGAGCTGCAGACTGCAATTATAGTGGGCGTTATGGCTTTGTTTTCCTTCATTCTTCCTTTTTTAGGAAACAGAGAATTTTCCAAGCTGAGAGGAGAATCCTCACTCTTTAAAAGAGAAAGCACAGTTGAGTTTTATGACAACCACATTGTTACAAGGCTTCTGCCCGATGAAAACTTCAAAAGCGAAACCGAAAAGCACTACGGCTTTGACAAAGTCAACCGCGTTCTCGAAAGTGAAGGCTCCTTCTACTTTGCTTTTAAGGATAACTCCCTGCTTGTTATACCGAAAAAGTATATCGGTCAGGAAGAGTACACAATGATAAAAAACCTTATAGAAAATCTTTTCAGAAATAAATATCTGTTTTTACAGTCTTAAAATTGACATATACCCAAAAAAGAAAATAATGGTGATAATATGGAAAATTTAAATTACGAAAATCAAACAATTATTGATGTTGACCTGAACAGAGAAATGAGAAAGTCGTTCCTTGACTACTCAATGTCAGTTATCACATCACGTGCTCTCCCCGATGTAAGAGACGGCCTGAAGCCTGTTCACCGCCGTATTCTCTATACAATGCACGAAAACGGACTTTACCCCGAAAAGGCATACCGTAAATGCGCCGACACAGTAGGTAGCGTGCTGGGTTCCTATCACCCTCACGGTGACGCATCGGTTTATGATGCTATGGTTCGTCTTGCACAGAAATTCTCAACAAGATATATTCTCGTTGACGGTCACGGTAACTTCGGTTCAGTTGACGGCGACCCCCCTGCTGCTTACCGTTACACCGAAAGCAAAATGAGCAAGGTCTCAATGGAAATGCTCACGGATATCGATAAGGATACCGTTGATTTTGCGCCCAACTATGATGACCGTCTCAAAGAACCTACGGTGCTTCCCTCACGCTTCCCAAACATTCTCGTTAACGGCTCAACAGGTATTGCCGTCGGTATGGCTACAAATATACCCCCTCACAACCTCGGCGAAGTTATCGACGGCATGTGCTATTATATCGACAATCCCGAAGCTTCACTTGACGAGCTTATGCAGTATATCAAGGGTCCCGACTTCCCCACAGCAGGTATCGTTATGGGCAGAGCCGGCATCAGAGCTGCATACGGCACCGGCAGAGGCAAAATTGTTGTAAGAGCAAGAACTGAAATTGCCGAAGGTAAAAACGGCAGATATCAGATTATTGTTTCAGAGCTTCCCTATCAGGTTAACAAGCGCAGACTTATTGAGTCAATTGCCGACCTTGTTAAGGATAAGAAAATAGAAGGCATAGCTGACATCAACGACTACTCCAACAGAGAGGGTATGCGTATGGTTATCGACCTTAAGCGTGACGCCAATGCTCAGGTTGTGCTCAATCAGCTTTTCTCCTTCACACAGCTTCAGATTTCTTACGGTATCATCCTTCTTGCACTTGTTCACGGTGAGCCGAAAATCCTCACCCTCAAGCAGATTCTTGATCACTACATAGATCATCAGAAGGAAGTTATTGTCAGAAGAACAAGATATGACCTTAAAAAAGCTCAGGAAAGAGCTCACATCTTAGAGGGTCTTATGATTGCCCTTGACTTTATTGACGAGGTTATTGCTATTCTTCGTGCATCAAAGGATCAGGCTTCAGGTAAGCAGGCACTTATTGAGCGCTTTGAGCTGACAGAGGTTCAGGCAGATGCTATTGTAAAGATGCGTCTTGGTCAGCTGACAGGTCTTGAAAGAACAAAGATTGAAGAAGAACTGGCTTCACTTAAAGAGAAGATTGCTGAATTTATGGAAATTCTCCAGTCAGAAGGCAAGGTACTTGAAATCATCAAGACCGAAGCAATGACTTTAAGAGATAAATTCGCAGATGACAGAAGAACTGAAATTGCAGCAGTCAGCGGTGAGGTTGATATTGAAGATCTCATCCCCGAGGAGGACTGTGTTTATACTCTCACAACTCTCGGCTATATCAAGCGTCAGCCTACTCAGAGCTACAGCCTTCAAAACAGAGGCGGCAGAGGCGTTAAGGGTATGACAAGACGTGAGGAAGACGTTGCAGAAACAATGTTCACCTGCTCAAGCCACGATTATATTATGTTCTTCACCACAAAGGGTAAGACTTACCGTCTCAAGGGATATGAAATTCCCGAAGGAAGCAAGCAGTCTAAGGGTATGAATGTTGTTAATCTTCTGCCTCTTGAGGCTGACGAAAAAATCAGCTCAATGATAAGAGTACCCGATTTCGGCGGCGAAGAAATCAAATATCTCTGTATGGTTACAAAACACGGTATCATCAAGAGAACTGAGCTTGAACAGTACAGAAACCTTCGTAAGAGCGGTATTATTGCCATTAACCTTGACGAAGGTGACGAGCTTGCCTGGGTACGCCTCACAGACGGTAACGACGATATTCTCGTTGCAACACGAGGCGGTATGAGCATCCGCTTTAACGAAAATGACTGCCGTCCCATAGGCAGAACTGCCCGCGGCGTTAAGGCTATTGAGCTTAAAGAGGGTGACGAGGTTATCGGCATGTGCGTTATCCCCGAGGGTCAGGACGATTCCTATAAGGTGCTCACAATTTCCGAAACAGGTCTGGGCAGACTGAGCAACCACGCCGAATACCGCATTCAGTCAAGAGCAGGTAAGGGCGTACTCAACTATCACACCGAAAAATACGGTCTGGTGGCATCACTCAACCTTGTCAGCGGTGAAGACGATATAATTCTCATTTCCTCAGACGGTATCATTATCCGCATCAAGGCTTCACAGATTAACACCGTTTCACGAACATCAAAGGGTGTACGCGTTATGAGAGTCAGCGAAGGTGAGAAGGTTGTTTCCGCCACTGCAGTAAGAGATGAAGCCTCTGACGAAGAAACCTCAGAGCTTCCCGAGGATGATGCAGCTGAAGAAACTGCAGAAGAAACAGAAGCTCTCTCAGAAGAATAATAAAACTTTCCAAAGCCGTTTTTAAGGTTATTTAAAGGTATGAAAATTAACATAAAAACGGCTTTCTTACATAAGAAAAAGTGAATAAAATTCACTTTTTCTTGTTATAGTTTAAAAGAAAAGATGTGATAGGATGTCTGAAAATAAAAGCAGGGAAAATAAGGAAAAAAAGCCCAATCCCGTTGCGGCATTCCTTTGGAAAGATAAAAGAAGAAGGGCAAAAAACTTCTATTTTATATTGGTTGTTTTTGTCTGCCTTATCACTGCAGGTATGGGTTATATCACTGAAAAGCTTGACCTGATGGCAACAGGTGATGATGTTAATATCCCTGCCGGAAATGAAATCACTCAGGAAGTTATTTATGATGAGGAAGAGCTTGCTATTATTGAGGCAATTGATTCCGCAGGTTCACTCAATGACTTTCTTTATCAGTGGGCAAACAACGGCGGTGAGCTTTATTCAAGCAAGAATGTTATAAATGTGTTGCTTGTTGGTCTTGATTCAAAAAATGCTCTTCAGTATGGCGGCAACTCCGACTCACTTATACTTGTTTCCCTCAATAAAAAGACAGAGAAAATCAGTATGTGTTCCTTCTTCCGTGATTCATGGTGTTATATGAATGTTGCAGGCAGAGACCGCTATGCTAAAATCAATTCATCATATTTCCACGGCGGACCCGATGCGCTTATTGATACAATTGAAAGAAATTTCAAAATTGATATTGACCACTTTGTTGCAGTTGACTTCTCCTCATTCAGAGGCATTATAGATGCTCTTGGCGGAATAACTGTTCCGGTTCAGGAATATGAGGCCGCCTACATCAACAAAACCAACCCTGATTTTCATATTGAAGCAGGTGAAGCTGTGAAGCTCACAGGCAAGCAGGCTCTTGTTTTTGCAAGAATCAGAAAGAGCGACTATGACAGTGACGTCAGCAGAACACGCCGTCAGCGTCAGGTTATAACTTCACTTATTGAGAGTGCGAAGAATGCCTCTCTCAGTCAGCTCAACAACACTTTAGATGAGCTTTTCAAATATGTTAAAACTGATCTTACCAAGTCGCAGATTTTGTCATACGCCGCTCAGGCACTTGCAAAGGGCTGGATGAATTATGAGATAGATCAGTTTACTCTCAGCGATCAGGATGTGTTCAGAACAGGCTATGTGGGTCCCTCGGCAGTTGTGTTTATGGATTTCCCCTTAGCTGCACACAGAGTGCAGACCTCTGTTTACGGTGACAGCAATATTGATCCTGACGAAAACAGATTAACGGTTTTTGATTTTGTAAAAAGATTTGATTAAGAGGTATGGTATGGAACTTAAAATGGAAATCGGTACGGTGCATGAAATTAATGTTACCGTAGAAAAAAATATGACAGCAGCAAGCATGAAAAGCGGTAATCTCGATGTGCTTGCCACACCCTATATGATTGCTCTTATGGAGCAGGCAAGTGCCGAACTCGCACAGAAATTCCTTCCCGAAGGTATTTCAACAGTAGGCACAATGGTGAGTATTGCTCACCTTGCAGCAACAAGTATGGGCGCACCCGTTAAGGTTATTGCAAAGCTCATTGATTTCGACGGCAGAAAGGCATCCTTCGAGGTTGAGGCTTATGACAATGCCGGCCTCATCGGCAAGGGCACCCACGAGAGATTCACTGTCAAGATAGATTCTTTCATCAGAAAGACCGAAGAAAGAAAATCAGTTGTTGCCGAATAAAATTTAAAAGAAAGAAAGCCGGTTTGTTTTATATAAATCGGCTGAGTTTTCTATGGGTAAGTTTAATTTTGTTTTATTTGATTTTGACGGTACAGTTGTAAACACCGGCGAAGGTATACTCAGAAGCCTGCAATATTCCTTTAGTGAAATGGGCGACGAGATACCCACTGCTGAAGAATTGAAAAGATTTATCGGTCCCCCGGTTTATTACAGCTATACTCACTATTACGGCATAGGCGAAGATAAGGTCTATGACTATATCGCAAAATACCGTGAGCGCTATAAAAGAGAAGGTATATATGAATGTGAGCTTTATGAAAGTATGCTCAGCCTTCTTGGTACTCTGAAAGACAGCGGTGTAAAATTGGGTGTTGCTTCCTCAAAGCCGGAGCATCTTATTTTTGATGTGGCAGACTATCTTGATATAACAAAATATTTTGATGTGGTAGTCGGCGTTAAAAGTGATGCAAGTCAGCACTCCTCAAAAACGGGTCTCATTCTTGAGGCTATGGAAAAGCTGGGAGCAGCCGACAAAAGTCAGGTTCTCATGGTCGGTGACAGAGACTATGACATCACCGGCGCAAAGGGTGCAGGTGTTTCCTCCTGCGGTTGCCTCTGGGGTTACGGCAATAAAGAGGAATTTATTGAGTGCCGGGCTGATTTTGTTGTCAGTGACCCTCTTGAAATTGTGAATCTCATAAAATGAGAATATAATTCCTAAACAGAAATAAAAATGTAATCATAATTACATTTAAGAATAATAATCTATGATTTTAGTGAGAAATATTAACATTTGGATTTCTGTTGAATAGAAATTTTATTTATGATGCTCAGGTCGTTTGAAAGATTTCTATTCAATGAAATTCAAGAAGAAAAAAACGACAGTTTTCAACATAAATTTCAAACTCTGTTGAAAACCCAAAGGTAAGGGATAAGATGAAATATTACGCAAAGGATTACGATATTATAGTTATAGGTGCAGGACATGCAGGCATCGAAGCAGGTCTTGCTGCTGCACGTCTGGGCGCACAGGTGGGTGTCTTCACTATCAATATGGACTGGGTTGGCAATATGCCCTGCAACCCTTCAATCGGCGGCACCTCAAAGGGACACCTTGTCCGTGAGATTGATGCCCTCGGCGGTGAAATGGGCAAGGCTGCAGATGCCAATACTCTCCAGAGCCGCATACTTAATCTCAGCAAAGGCCCTGCGGTACACTCACTCAGAGCTCAGATTGACCGCCGCCGTTACAGCGAGTATATGAAGCACATAATGGAAAAGCAGGAAAATCTTGAGCTTGTGCAGGCTGAGATTATGACACTGACTAAAACTGACGATGGTAAATGGCAGGTTACCACAATGCTCGAGGCAATATACAACGCTCAGTGTGTCATTCTTGCTACGGGTACCTTCCTGGGCGGCAGAATTTATGTTGGTGACGTGGCTTATGACGGCGGACCTGACGGAATGTTTGCTTCAACTGCCCTTGCACAGTCTCTGAAAGACTTAGGCGTTGCTACCCGACGCTTCAAGACAGGTACCCCCTCACGGGTTAACAGAAGAAGCATCGATTTCACTAACCTTGAAATTCAGCTTGGTGATGAGAATGTTGTACCCTTCAGCTTTGACGGTGAATATAAGCCTGAAAACAAGCTCCCTTGCTATATTACATACACAAACAGCGAAACCAAGCGCATTATAATGGAAAACATCCACCGTTCACCTCTTTACAGCGGCAAGATAGACGGTGTCGGCCCAAGATACTGTCCCTCAATTGAAGATAAGATTGTCCGTTTCTCCGAAAAGCCCCGTCATCAGCTCTTTATTGAGCCTTGCGGTGAAAACACAGAGGAGATGTATCTTCAGGGTATGTCATCATCATTGCCGGAGGATGTTCAGCTGAAATTTCTTCGCACTATTCCCGGACTTGAGAATGTTCAGGTTATGCGTACTGCTTATGCAATTGAATATGACTGTGTTGACCCCACATCTCTCAAGGCTTCCCTTGAATTCAAGGACTTCCCCGGACTTTACGGTGCAGGACAGTTCAACGGCTCAAGCGGCTACGAAGAAGCTGCAGCTCAGGGACTTATTGCCGGAATTAACGCTTACAACCGCTTAAATGGCAAAGAACCCCTCATTTTAGACAGAGCTTCATCATATATCGGCACTCTTATAGACGATCTCGTAACTAAAGGCTGTTCCGATCCCTACAGAATGATGACCTCACGCTCTGAGTACCGTCTGATTCTGCGTCAGGATAACGCTGATATAAGACTTACGGAGTACGGCTATAAGGTGGGACTTGTCTCTCAGGAAAAGTATGATCGCCTTCAGAAAAAGCTTGAATTAATAGAAAAAGAGAAGGAAAGAGTGTCTTTGGTCAGCGTACCGCCCACAAAAGAGCTTAATAATATGCTTGTTTCACGTGAAACATCACCCATGGCAACGGGCTGCAGACTAAAAGAGCTGCTTAAAAGACCTCAGCTGAACTATGAAGTACTTGCACCATTCGACAAAGAAAGACCTGATTTGCCCCGAGATATATTCGAGCAGGTGGAAATCAGCATCAAATATGACGGTTATATCCGTCAGCAGTTGGCTCTTGTTGAAGAAATGCGCAGACTTGAGGTCAAAAAGCTCAGTGAAGATATAGATTACACTGAAATTACGGGACTTCGCATGGAAGCTCAGGAAAAACTCAACAAAATTAAGCCTGCAAACTTAGGACAGGCATCGCGAATCAGCGGCGTAAGCCCTGCCGACATATCCGTATTACTTATTTATCTTGCGAAAAAGGATGTGAAAAGATAATGGAAAGCTTTATTTCAAAGGAACTTCTCAAAGAAAAAGCTGAAATGTTTCACGTGAAACTTGATGAACAGGCACTCCAACGCTTCGATATATATGCGAAACTTCTTGTGGAATGGAATGAGAAAATCAATCTCACAGCCATCACAGACCCTGAAGGCATTGTTATAAAGCATTTCACTGATTCACTTACTATCTTTTCAGCAGTGGATATTCCTCAGGGCGCAAAGGTTATTGACGTCGGTACGGGGGCAGGTTTTCCCGGACTTGCAATGCTTATTGCCCGTCCTGACCTTGATATGACCCTTATGGACAGCACAAACAAAAGACTTACAGTCATAAATGATATACTTGATAAAATCGGACTTTCCGCAAATGTAGTTCATTCAAGAGCTGAAGAAGCAGGCAAAAAGCCTGAATACAGAGAGCAATATGACTTCTCAACGGCAAGAGCTGTTACTAATCTCAGAGATTTAGCTGAATATTGCCTGCCTTTTGTCAAGGTTGGCGGCAGTTTCGTACCAATGAAGGCTGCAAAGGCTGATGAAGAAATAGCAGAAGGCAAGAAGGCAATCAAGTTACTCGGCGGTGAAATTGCAGATAAAAAGACCTTTGAACTCTTTGATGCAGGCGAAAGAACTATAATAAATGTCAAAAAGATTTCGTCAACACCCGCCAAATATCCCAGACCTTCGGCAAAAATGGCTAAAAACCCCATAAAATAAAGTCTTTTGCTGCCGAAACACAATATAATATGTAAAACGATTTTTGTGGACAACCTCTCTTTGTTATGATATTATCTATGCAAAGGGAGGTTGTTTTATTGATAAGTGAAAAGCCGAGAACGGCGGGCCAGGTATTGCTTATACCCCATGAAAAGATATTTCCCAACCCCAATCAGCCGAGACAGCACTTTGATCAGGAAGAATTGGTCAATCTTGCAATAAGCATAAGAATGAACGGCATACTCCAGCCTATAACCGTAAGAAAAGCGGAAAAAGGCTATGAATTGGTTTCAGGCGAAAGGCGTCTGCGTGCTTCGAGGCTTGCAGGTCTTATAACGGTACCGTGCATTGTAGTTGATGTAAATAATATGAAAAGTGCCGTTTTTGCCCTTATAGAGAATCTTCAAAGGCAGAATTTAGGCTTTTTTGAGGAAGCAAAGGCTATTGAAAAGCTTATGAGCGAATACGGACTTTCTCAGGAGGAAGCAGCAAGACGCTTAGGGAAAGCACCCTCAACGGTGTCTAATAAGCTGAGGCTCCTTGCTTTGCCCGAAGATGCACAGCGTATCATAATGGATAACAGCCTGAGCGAGCGCCATGCAAGAGCTTTACTCAGACTTAAAAGCGAAGAAGTGTTACCGATTTTGCAGAAAATCACAGAGAAAAAGCTTAATGTTACCCAGACGGAAGCACTGGTAGAGGAGCAGCTGAATAAAAGTCAGGCGCCTACGCGGCGTACGAAAAGAATGTTCAGCGATGTAAAGATATTCCTGAAAGCTATAAACAATGCCGTTGACACAATGCAGAAATCGGGCATAGGAGCCGATATAAAGCGTGAGGACACGGGCGAAAGCTACATATATAAAATAGAAATACCGAAAAAGGCTATGTATAAATCCGCGGATGTCGGGTAACTGTTTTGCAGTGAACCGTTTCCTATAATCATATCTTTCTCTTTCACACCCCAAGAAGGAACCGCCCCAAGTGGGTGGTTCTTTCACTATATAATGACACGAGGTTTCACGTGGAACAAAAAATTTATAAAATTTCTGCCGTAACCCTTTAAAAAGGCTGAACACTATGATATAATATTAGAAATCACGTCTGAGAAAGGGTTAATATTATGGGAAAAGTTATAGCAATAGTAAATCAAAAGGGCGGAGTAGGCAAAACAACTACCTCTGTCAATTTAGCTGCAACCATAGGCAGTTACGGCTATAAGACACTTCTTGTGGATGTTGACCCTCAGGGTAATGCAACAAGCGGTCTGGGCGTAAACAAAAGGGATGTCAAGGCATCAACCTACGATATGATTGTGGGTGAGGCAAAAGCAGAGGAAATCCTAATAAACACACCCTTCAAGTGTCTTGACCTTCTGCCCTCGGATATGAATCTTGCAGGCGCAGAGCTTGAGCTTGTTGATATGAAAAACAGAGACTCCCGCATTAAAAATGCGCTGGCTCCGTTAAAGGAAAAGTATGAGTTTATCGTTATAGACTGTCCGCCGTCATTAGGTCTTCTCACAGTTAACGTGCTGTGCGCCGCAGACAGTGTTATAGTCCCCATACAGTGCGAATATTACGCTCTTGAAGGTCTCTCACAGCTTATGAATACCATCAGACAGGTTAAACGCTTATATAATCCTCTCATTGATTTAGAGGGCGTTTTGCTTACCATGTATGATGGCAGACTTAACCTTACTCAGCAGGTTGTGGCAGAGGTAAAACGCTTCTTCCCTCAGAAGGTATATTCAACGGTTATCCCCAGAAATGTAAGGCTTTCAGAGGCCCCCTCATTCGGTCAGCCTGTGCTTTATTATGACAAGTCATCCAAGGGCAGCCTTGCCTATGTGGATTTCACAAAGGAATTTCTAAAAAAGAATAATAAACGCCCCAAAGGGTAAAAAGAATGCGGAATTCGGAATGCGGAATTCGGAATTGCGGGCAAGCTTCATTGAAGGATGAATCAATATACCGCAGAAGGAGTAAAGTTCTTTGGTTACTTTCTTACAAGAAAGTAACGCCCGTCCGGTGAGGACAAAGAGAAAAGACAATTTTAAATGATATATTGCCCTTGGCAATATGATATATTTGCAGGCAAATATGATATAATTTACTGCGTAAATTATGATATACAGAAAATCCCCGATTTTCTGTATGATAAGGAGGAAAAATATGGCACCTAAAAAGAAAGCAGGCCTGGGCAAAGGTCTTGATGCGCTCTTTATAGACAACTCCACAGAAGAAAAGGGAGATAAGCTGGTCAATATTAACGATATTGAGCCAAACAGAGAGCAACCGAGAAAATATTTTGATGAAGCGGCTCTTCAGGAGCTTGCAGACAGTATAGCAAAGCACGGTGTTATTCAGCCCTTGCTCGTGCGTCCTCTCTCAGACGGCGGATATCAGCTTATTGCCGGCGAAAGACGTTGGCGCGCCTGTCGCATAGCAGGCCTGAGCGAAGTGCCTGTAGTGGTCAGAGAAATGACCGACCAGGAGGCAATGGAGCTTGCAATCATAGAAAATCTGCAGCGTGAAGACCTGAACCCAATTGAAGAGGCAGAGGGCTTCAAAATGCTCATGGACAGCTACAGTCTGACCCAGGAGCAGGCAGCAGAAAGAGTGGGTAAATCCCGTCCCGCAGTGGCAAATGCCCTGAGACTTCTCGTTTTGCCTCAGGAAATCCTTGAAATGGTGAAAATGGGCAAGCTGTCAGCAGGCCACGCAAGAACAATTCTCCCCATAACCGATGAGACGCTGCTCAAAAAATTAGTTGAGGAGATTATTGCAAAAGAGCTTTCAGTACGCGAGACAGAGAGAATTGTCAAGACACTGACTAAGCCCGCCGAGGAAAGAATCAAGCAGAAGAAAAAGCGTGATCCCTTCTATGATGAATGTGAGCTTTCAATCCGTGAGACAATGGGCAGAAAAGCAAAAATCAGCGTTTCAAGAGGCAATAAGGGTACTCTTGAAATAGAGTTCTTCAGCAAAGAAGACCTTGAAAAGATGCTTATGGCATTAGGAAATAACTAAATTTCTATACAAGAAAAAAGGAGCAATAAAAATGTTAGATATCAAGCTTATAAGAGAAAATCCCGATAAAGTTAAGGCAGCCATGAAAACAAGAAACAAGGATATGGATGCACTTGTTGACGAAATACTTGCAATTGACAAGCAGGTAAGAGAGCTGACACAGAAGGCAGACGCTCTCAAGGCCGAACAGAACGCTGCAAGCAAGAAAATCCCTCAGATTAAGAAAGAGGGCGGCGACATCAGCGAAATTATGACAAGAATGAACGCTATCAAAGAAGAGGTTAAGGTTCTTGACGCCGAAAAGGGCGAACTTGCCGCTAAGCAGAAGACTATGATGTACGAATTCCCCAACGTACCCTCAGAATCAACACCTATCGGTAAGGATGACAGTGAAAATGTTGAAATCCGCCGCTGGGGTGAGCCGAGAAGCTTCGATTTTGAAGCAAAGGCACACTGGGATATCGGTGCAGACCTTGGCATTCTTGATCCCGAAACAGCTGCAAAGGTAACCGGCGCACGCTTCCACTTCTACAGAGGTCTCGGTGCAAGACTTGAAAGAGCTATCATCAATTTCTTCCTCAACACTCACACAGAGCATGGCTACACTGAGGTGTTCCCTCCCTTTATGGTTAACCGTGCTTCAATGACAGGTACTGGTCAGCTTCCCAAGTTTGAAGAGGATGCATTCAAATTAACAAATGACTACTTCCTTATCCCCACTGCAGAGGTACCCGTAACAAATATGTACCGCGACGATATTATTGACGGTGACAAGCTTCCCATGAGCTTTTGTGCATATTCAGCTTGCTTCAGAGCCGAAGCAGGTTCAGCAGGCAGAGACACAAGAGGTCTTATCAGACAGCATCAGTTCAATAAGGTTGAGCTTGTTAAGTTCACAAAGCCTGAAGATAGCTATGCAGAGCTTGAAAAGCTGACAAATGATGCTGAAAGAGTGCTTCAGCTTCTCGGACTTCCTCACAGAGTTGTTGCTCTTTCAAGCGGTGATATCGGCTTCTCATCAGCAAAGACCTACGATATCGAAGTATGGATGCCCTCATACGGCAGATATGTTGAAATCAGCTCCTGCTCAAACTTCGAGGACTTCCAGGCAAGACGCGCTTCAATCCGTTACAAGAACGGTCCCAAGGACAAGGCACAGCTTGTACACACTCTCAACGGTTCAGGTGTTGCAATCGGCAGAACAACTGCAGCTATTCTTGAAAACTATCAGAACGCAGACGGCAGTGTGACAATTCCCGAAGCACTCATACCCTATATGGGAGTAGATGTAATAAAATAATTATCAACGCATTTTTGGTTCTTTTTGTGCGGTAGCAAAAAGAACGCCTGTCCGGCGAGGACGATAAAAATGCAAAGTGCAAAATGCAAAATTATGGTCGCGGTGAAACTGCGACCAATTTTATTTGGTTTTTAAAAATAAAGCGATGCAGTTTTTTCTGCATCGCTTTTTATATGTCGCTCGCCGCGGGGCATTACTTTTTTGAAAAAAAGTAATCAAAAAACTTCAGTGCGTATTTCAGCAATAATACAGCTTCAGCTTATCCAGACAAATGCCTGCCAGCTTTCCGCCGTAGGCTGCGCCGCAGTCGATAGCTATGTGACCGTTTTTGGAATAAATCTTGCCCATAAGCTTAGGATTGATTGCAACTGTTGGCATATGACCCGTAATAAGATACTTACTCTTGAAAAGAGGCACTGAATAATCGGTCTTTGCAAAGACAAAAGCCTCTTCGGGATAATCTTCAAGGTCTTTGTCTGCATCGAAGCCGTCTATGCCCGAATGAGCAAGCACAAAGGTCTTTCCGCCTGCCTCAACCTCCTCATAGCTCTGAAATTCGGAAAGATAATCTATAATACTTTCCTTGTCTTCGTCGCTGAGTGAAAGGAAGTCGCTTATTGTTTTTTCGCTTTTCATTGTGAGCCACTCGGTAAGAAGGTCTTTTTCTTCACCCGTGAGCTTTTCCAGTGCTTCGTCGGTACTTTTAAAGTCTGCTATAAGGGGAAGCACCTTTCTTGCCATATATTCATGCTCGCCGAGTACGGGATAAATATTTGCACGGTACATCATATCCTTGAGGATTTCGATAGAATCGTCACCCACGTCAATAACATCGCCGAGAACAAAAACCGCATCGGTGTCCGCAGGTGCCATTTTATCGAGGATTTCCTCGTATTTATCCTTCATACCGTGAATATCACCAATTACAAAAATCATATAAGTGCCTCCTTATTTAGTGATGAGTAATTCGTTATTCTCAAGGAATTCGTCATAGGTTTCCTTTCTGTCATATATGCCGTCAGGTCTGAATTCAATAATTCTGTCTGCAATTGACTGCACAAACTGATGGTCATGTGAGGTGAAAAGCAGAGCGCCTTTGAACTTGATAAGTGCATTGTTAAGTGCTGTGATTGATTCAAGGTCAAGGTGGTTGGTAGGCTCGTCAAGAATAAGCACATTGGCACCGCTGAGCATCATTTTGCAGAGCATACAGCGTACTCTTTCACCACCTGAAAGAACCTTAGCCTTCTTTGTTGCCTCTTCACCTGAGAACATAAGTCTGCCCAGCCAGCCTCTGACGTCGCTTTCAAACTGCAGGTCGGAATATCGTCTGACCCAGTCAATAAGGCTGTCTTCAACACCGTCAAAGAATGAGGAGTTGTCACTGGGGAAATATGCCTGTGAAGTGGTAACACCCCACTTGAAGCTGCCCTCATCGGGTTCAAGCTCACCTGTGATAATCTTAAAGAAAGTTGTTTTTGCAACTGCATCGGTACCAACAAAGGCAACCTTTTCGTTGGGCCTTATTGTAAAGGAAACATTGTCCAAAACCTTTCTGTCGCCAATTGTTTTGGAAAGTCCCTCAACGAGCAGCATATCGTTGCCGATTTCTCTGTCAGGCTTAAACTCAACAAAGGGGAAACGTCTTGATGAAACAGGCATATCCTCAAGCACAAGATTATCAAGAAGCTTCTTACGGCTTGTTGCCTGCTTTGACTTTGAAGCGTTGGCGCTGAAGCGTGCGATAAATTCCTGCAATTCCTTCATCTTGGCTTCGGTCTTTTTATTCTGCTCGCGCATCTGACGCTGTGCCATCTGTGTATATTCATACCAGAAATCGTAGTTACCTACATACATTGTGATTTTGCCGAAATCGCAGTCTGCAATATGGGTGCAGACCTTGTTGAGAAAGTGTCTGTCATGGCTTACTACAATAACAGTATTCTCAAAATTCATAAGAAATTCCTCAAGCCAGTTGATTGCCGCAACATCAAGGTGGTTGGTAGGCTCGTCAAGAAGAAGAATATCCGGGTTGCCGAAAAGTGCCTGAGCAAGCAGCACCTTAACCTTCTGCTCACCTGTAAGCTCCTTCATAAGCATATAGTGAAATTCATTGTGTATACCAAGAGCGTTGAGGAGAATTTCCGCATCACTTTCTGCACTCCAGCCGTCCATTTCGGCAAATTCCTCTTCAAGCTCACTTATTCTTATACCGTCTTCCTCGGTGAACTCCTCTTTTGAGTAGAGCTTTTCCTTTTCATCCATAATTTCAATAAGCTTCTCGTTGCCCATAAGCACTGTTCTTATAACATCGTATTCGTCATAGGCGAAGTGGTCCTGCTTGAGTACGGAAAGTCTCTCACCGGGAGTAATTGTTACGTAACCCTTGTTAGGCTCGATTTCACCTGAGAGAATTTTAAGGAAGGTGCTTTTACCTGCGCCGTTAGCACCGATAAGACCGTAGCAGTTACCCTTGGTGAAATTGATTGATACACTTTTGAAAAGCTCTCTGCCGCCATACTGGAGAGTTACATTATTTGTGCTTATCATATAATCACTTCCTGTTCTTAAATTTTTGGCGTTAACTTTTTAATTATAACATAAAATTAAGCTTATAGCAACATTAAAAAATTCGTATTAAAGATTTGCCGGGAGCTGTATTGACATTGGTCGGGTTTTGGTCTATCATTAAGTTAAATAGTGAGAAAGGAGAAAAAAATATGAAAGCTATTATGGATTTATTAAGTTCACTTTTTCGCAAGATAGCAAGCGTCTTTACCTCAATTCTTGTGGCACTGGGTCTTGTTGCCGGCACTGTGGTACCGTCGGGCGGAAGCATTGTTTTCAAAAACAGTGATGAAGTGAAAATGTCGGCAGTGTTTTTGTCAGACCTGCACATCAAGAATGACGGTGTAAGTGTTCAGCAGCTCAAGCAGGCCCTTGATGATATAAAGGCTTCAGCCGAGAATTTCGATGTGCTTGCACTCACGGGAGATATAACCGATGCAGGTGATGCCGCATCCTTCGGTCTTGCATGGAACACTCTTGAAAAATCAGGTCTTTCCTGCACTGTTTTACCTGCTATCGGAAATCACGACACCTGGTCTGCTTTCAGCACCACAAAGGCGCAGATTTCTGCCAAGGCATCACAATATACGGGAAAGAAAATTGACAAAACCTATTATTCCTACGATGTGAAAGGCTACACCTTTATAGTACTGGGCAGTGAGGCTCAAAATGATAAAGCCTACATATCCGATACACAGCTTTCCTTCCTTGACAGTGAGCTTGCAAGGGCAACAAAAGACGGTAAGCCTGCCTTTGTTATCTGTCACTTCCCTCTTAAAAACACACACGGTCTGCCCGATGTCTGGCGCAGCGGCGGTGATATAGGAGAGCAGTCTGATGCAGTTAAAAACATATTGCTCAAATATAAGAATGTCTTTTATATAAACGGACATCTTCACACGGGCATATACAGTGCCTCACTTGAAACCTTTGACAGTAATAAGGGAGTTTATTCTCTTAACCTGCCTGCTTACGGTCAGCCCAATGCAAAGGGTACCTTCAAAAACGCGGGCATCGGTGTCTATCTTGAGGTTTATGAAAATGAGGTTATTTTCACTGCAAGAGATTTCAAAGACGGCCGCGGCTTATCAGGCTTTGAAAAAAGCTTTACTCTGAAATAAAAATTAACAAAAGGAGAGAAAAAATGTTTACCGGTATTTTTAGTGCAATCTGCAAAGCTCTGCTTTCTTTGCTTATCACCTTAGGTGCCATAACAGGCCCTGCAATTGATGCCCCCATTGTTTTAAAAGACAGCGAAAATGTAAGAATGGCGGCAGTAGTTTTTTCTGACACACATATAACGAATGCGGCCTTCAGAGGCTATAACCTTGAGTGCGGACTTGAAGATGTAAAAAATTCTGCACAGAAATTTGATGCCTTTATAATCAGCGGCGATATAACCGATCTGAGCGATAATGCTTCCTATGAAATTACCCGCGACATAATCAGAAATGCAGATATTTTTGACAATGTTATTTTCGCTGCAGGTAACCATGACATACGCTTTGCTTATAAGGATCGTATACAATATATAATGGGAATACAGTCGGAATTTCTGAATAAAGAGATAACAACTCCCTATTATTCACATGATATCAACGGATATACGGTTATAGTTATGAATTCCGACGAACAGCAGCTTGAAAGAGCAGTGATTTCAGACGAACAGCTTGCATTTTTAGACAGTGAGCTCGCCCGAGCCACGGCAGAAGGCAAGCCTGCTTTTGTGGTTGCACATCAGCCCCTTGCAGATACTCACGGTTTACCCGAGGTCTGGGCAACAGGCGGCGACCTTGGAAAGCAGTCATATCAGGTAAGAGAAATTTTAACAAAGTATAATAATGTCTTCTATCTCAGCGGACATCTTCACACCGGCATTTATGAAAAATCCCTTGAGGTGCTTGATGAAGAAAAGGGTGTATATTCCCTCAATCTGCCATCTTTCGGAAAGAAAAATTCAAGAGGCGAACATAAGCAAAGCGGTTTGGGTGTATACTTTGAGGTTTATGACGGTGAAGTAATTTTCACTGCAAGAGATTTCAGAGCAGGAAAGGCTCTTGAGGGATATTCAAGAACTTTTACCCTCAAATAAAACTTAAGGGGCTATAAAAAAGTGCAGACTGCATAAACCGAGATAAATAGAGGGTTTCTTCAGGATGAAAGTCCAAAGGAACCCTTTAAAACACATAAAAATCAGAAAACTGCAAATTATGCAGTTTTTCGGTTTATGCTATAAACAAACTTCGCCTCTCGACGTACCTTCGTACGCCTTCGGGTAA
>JAZSKE010000010.1:0-2244 GCA_045534675.1 Acutalibacteraceae bacterium | reverse complement strand
GAAGGCGTTACGGCTGAATTTATCAAGCCCGAAAGAGAAAGCGAGCTTTTCGCTTTCGTCAGAACAATAACCGGTTATAACCGTTGCGCTTTTTCCACTACCTTCTTCGCCTGAAACGTAAATAAATGTAGCACCATCTTCGGCGCCCGAACCGATGTAAGCGACATCACCGCTGTTTGTAGACACCAAAGTTTTATTGGCTTCTTTAAAATAACGATGTGCAGCTTGCATACTGCGTTCTTGCCAAGGGAGGTTGTTCTCACGCTCCAGATCTCGAAGCAACACATCTCCAAGATCAGCCTCTACCTGCGAAAGAAAGTTTTCAAGACCGGTAACCTTTTGAGATTCCGCATCCCACACAGCATCATAATAACGAATGTGTTCGGGATAAATTTCTCCGATGCGTCGCTTTAGTTCTTCCACCTTTTGCAGATGAACAGCGCTCTCTGCTTCATAATCACGACGCTCGGCATCGGTCATACCGGATTTATCAAGGTTGCGGAAATAGAACAGGATGCGCCCCTCATATTCGGGGTTTAACAGTGCGCCGTAATCAATTTCCAGTTCAGTTACGGAAATATCGTTGATTTTATCAATGCCTTTTAATACACACGCTTCATCGATCAGCTCCTGTGCGGGTATCCAGCCATAGCGCTCACCGATCAGCACGATCATATAAGGCTTGCAGTTATCGATTTGGTCAAGGCATACCTTAAGCACCTTGCGACTACCTTCGTCCGAATCCAGATCGGTGGTATTAACGCCCCAACGCAAATCGCCGAAGTACGCTTTTTCGCCATATTCACGCAGTTGCTCATTAAGCGTGGGAATGGCATAGGTTTGCAACATATCCCTTTCAAACTGCATATCCTTAAATGTCGATGAAACGAATACCAGTTTCATAGCGTACCTCCGTTAATTTATTTCTCTATCACCGAATAGCCAAGGGAGATTAGTAATTCCTCAGCCGAAGTAATCAGCATTTCATCATAAATGTAATAATCATAGTCTGCAGCGGTGCATCCGTTACCGGCCTTTTCAGCAAGATAGGCAGACAAATCGTTTAGTCCGTTATAGGTGGTAAGACAAGCATGCTTTTTCGCTGCTGTGTTCTTTACGTTAAAACGCACCTTTTTGCCGTCATTCGATTTAACAGTGATACCGTTTTTATCAAGGGGCAGATACTCACCCAAAAGATGATAGGTGTTCCATCTTGCGTGCTCCTGAGCGATCAGTGCATTACGGACAGAAGGAGTGAAATATTCACTGTAAGCATATTCGCCCTTGTGTCCGTGACGCTCAGTGATAAGTGCGGTGTTTGCACCGTTACCGTCCTTAATATAATCAAGTCCGAGCAGATTTAGTTTTGTTCTCAAATTCATTGCTGAGTAGATGTTGGAATACAGGGTGAAATAATCAAGAGCATCCCAGTCTTTCTCGGCTTTTTTCTGTATGTAATCGGCAAAGTCGGAACGGTTTCTTTCTTCAACACCGGCATACTGTGCTGTATAGACTTCATTGAGCTTCTTCGCCATTACTGACAAGCTATCGTTCACGATTACGTCGTGGTTAAACACATCTTCGCTATTGCCGAAGTAGGTAACAATCTCGTCATCCTCAGTATAAGCGGCTTCGCTGCGCACGAAGATGTGATAGTTCTCACTGCCGAACAACATCGTTTTCAGTTTGGCACCGATCTCAATATTGCGGCAATCCTCGTCGGTGTCAATGACAATAAGCGTATAGCTATTAGCCTTTTGCACCTGCTTTTTAATAGCAGTCAGCACCTCACGAGAGGTAGGAGTTCTGTCAATAACATTGGTTTTGAAAGGCAGTTCGGGAAGGGGGAAATATTCTGCCGTATTCAGTTCGCCGAGAGCTTCCGACAGGCCGCCAATATTCCACTCGGCAGAGTCAATATTCGTATCGCACAAATAGTAGTTGATCGGCAGCACCTTATATTCACCGTCAAAGGTGACAAGTTGATTGTTCAGTACAGACTGACGATACACTTCCTGACCAAGAGTGCCAAACCCAAGCATAAACACGCTAATTTCGGTGCCGGTCTTAATGGCGGCATCCTCAATGTATTCTTTCGGTAGATACTTGGCAACAGGGTTTGCTTCAATAAAGGTTCTGGCGAGAAGCTCGCTGGTACTGAAGGTGTCAATAAAGGCTTCCATTTCGTTCTTTTCAATAATCTCACGGCGAACGGTTTCTGCCTTTTCACCCTCAAGCTCGACA
>JAZSKE010000087.1:0-43046 GCA_045534675.1 Acutalibacteraceae bacterium | reverse complement strand
TAAAACATTTCCATAAATTATAACAAGCAACAAACAAATCACAATAAATACTTTTTTCATTTTATACCTTCCTTTTTGGGATAAATTGATGTATCATTATATAAAAATTATAACACAAAAATTAGAAGGTTACAAAAAAATTAAATAATTGGCAATTCAATTAATTTCGCCTTAGGATTTGCCCTTTTTATTTTTCGCCACATTTTCATAAACTCTTTTGATGAACAACTAATATCAAACTCTATTTTTTTACCATTTATTAATGTAAAAAATCCCTTTTTGTATAGATACGGTTTTCTTTTATGACGATGACCCGGATTCCAACATGTTTCATTTTTAAAATATTCAATATCTCTATAATAAACAGTTTTTTTTATAAATACTCTGCGTTTTATAAATTTTTCATCATCATATTTCCAGCATTTTGTGTAGGAAGAAATAGAAACACATAATACTAATCCCATAACAAATGCAAATAGTGGAAAAAGAATTACTGCTAACTTAGGTTCAAATATAAACATATGCACAACTGTAATTAGTAATACTAAAAACATGAAAAAGAAAAGGATGCGTTCATTTACAATGTTTTTACTTCTAAAATTTATATTTTGCATTAACTTTGTTTACCTCTGAAAAAAAGCGCTTTAGATTTATAACCTAAAGCGCTTTCCTTTTGTTTACAATCTTAAACTCAAATTAAGACTGATAACTTATTTTTTTTCTGCGATTGCAGCTTGTGCAGCGGCTAATCTTGCGATTGGCACACGGAAAGGAGAACATGAAACGTATGTTAATCCTAGTTTGTGACAGAATTCTACAGAAGAAGGATCTCCACCGTGTTCACCACAGATACCAATGTGTAGGTCTGGGCGTGTTTCTTTTCCTAGTTTAATTGCCATATCCATTAGACGGCCAACACCTGTTTGGTCAAGTTTTGCAAATGGATCGTTTTCAAAGATTTTTGCATCGTAGTATGCGTCTAAGAATTTACCAGCGTCATCACGAGAGAAACCGTATGCCAACTGTGTTAAATCATTTGTACCAAAACAGAAGAATTCAGCTTCTTTTGCAATTTCATCAGCTGTTAAACAAGCACGTGGGATTTCAATCATTGTACCTACTTCGTATTTTAGGTCTACCCCAGCTGCCTTAATTTCAGCATCTGCTGTTGCAACTACAACATCTTTTACATATTTTAATTCTTTTACTTCACCAACTAATGGAATCATGATTTCTGGAACAATATTCCAATCTTTGTGGTTTTTCTTTACGTTGATTGCAGCACGAATAACAGCCTTTGTTTGCATTTTTGCAATTTCAGGATATGTAACTGCAAGACGACATCCACGGTGACCCATCATTGGGTTAAATTCGTGAAGTGATGTAATGATGTTTTTAATATCTTCTACAGATTTACCTTGAGCTTTAGCTAATTTTTCAATATCAGCTTCTTCTGTTGGAACAAATTCGTGTAGAGGGGGATCCAAGAAACGGATTGTTACAGGATGACCTTCTAGAGCTTCGTATAGAGCTTCAAAATCACCTTGTTGGTATGGAAGAATCTTATCTAGAGCAGCTTCTCTTTCTTCAACTGTGTCTGAACAAATCATTTCACGGAATGCTGCGATTCTGTCTTCTTCAAAGAACATGTGTTCTGTGCGGCATAGACCAATACCTTCTGCTCCAAGTTCACGTGCTTTTCTAGCATCAGCTGGAGTATCAGCGTTTGTGCGAACTTGAAGCTTTCTAAATTTATCTGCCCAAGTCATGATTTTTCCGAATTCTCCGGCGATTGTAGCTTCTACAGTTGGAATTAAGCCGTCATAAATGTTACCAGTTGTACCGTCGATTGAGATTTCTGAACCTTCTGTGAATGTCTTGCCTGCAAGTACGAACTTCTTGTTTTCTTCGTCCATAGCGATTTCTGAGCAACCTGATACACAGCAAGTACCCATACCACGAGCAACAACCGCTGGGTGTGATGTCATACCGCCACGTACTGTGAGGATACCCTGAGAAGCCTTCATACCTGTGATATCTTCAGGTGATGTTTCAAGACGAACAAGGATAACTTTTTCGCCTCTTGCGTTTCAAGCTTCAGCATCTTTAGCTGTGAATACTACCTTACCGCAAGCAGCACCGGGTGATGCACCGAGACCCTTACCGATGGGAGTAGCAGCCTTGAGAGCCTTCTGGTCGAACTGGGGATGAAGAAGAGTGTCAAGGTTTCTGGGATCGATCATTGCAACTGCTTCTTCTTCTGTCTTCATGCCTTCGTCAACGAGGTCGCAAGCGATCTTGAGAGCTGCCTGAGCTGTTCTCTTACCGTTACGTGTCTGGAGCATGTAGAGCTTTTCGTTTTCAACTGTGAATTCCATATCCTGCATATCGTGATAGTGGTTCTCGAGAAGCTGGCAAACTTCTGTGAACTGCTTGAATGCAGCGGGGAACTTATTAGCCATTTCAGCGATGGGCATGGGAGTTCTTACGCCGGCAACAACGTCTTCACCCTGAGCGTTTGTAAGGAATTCACCCATAAGCTTCTTTTCACCTGTAGCGGGGTCACGTGTGAAAGCAACACCTGTACCGCAGTCTTCACCCATGTTACCGAAAGCCATAGCCTGAACGTTAACAGCAGTACCCCATGAGTAGGGAATATCGTTGTCACGACGGTAAACATTTGCACGGGGGTTGTCCCATGAACGGAAAACAGCCTTAACTGCACCCATAAGCTGCTCTTTGGGATCGGTGGGGAAGTCTTCGCCGATCTTTGCCTTATATTCTGCCTTGAACTGTTCTGCAAGTTCCTTGAGCTCGTCAGCTGTAAGCTCAACGTCCTGAGTAACGCCTCTTTCTTCCTTCATCTTGTCGATGAGTTCTTCGAAATACTTCTTGCCTACTTCCATAACTACGTCTGAATACATCTGGATGAATCTTCTGTAGCAGTCGTAAGCCCATCTTGCGTTACCTGACTTCTTAGCCATAACTTCAACAACGTCTTCGTTAAGACCAAGGTTAAGAATTGTATCCATCATACCGGGCATTGATGCACGGGCACCTGAACGAACTGATACGAGAAGGGGTCTCTCGAGGTCGCCGAACTTCTTGCCGGTGATTTCTTCCATCTTTTCGATGTTTTCCATGATCTCAGCAACGATTTCATCGTTGATCTTGCGACCATCTTCATAATACTGTGTACAAGCTTCTGTTGTGATTGTGAAGCCCTGGGGAACGGGAAGACCGAGATTTGTCATTTCAGCGAGGTTTGCACCCTTACCGCCGAGAAGTTCTCTCATGCTGCCGTTGCCTTCTTTGAAAAGGTATACCCATTTCTTGGACATTGGAATCTCCTCCTAGATAAACATAGATTTTTCGGGAAATTATGCACCTTTAGATATAATTCCCACTGCTACAGATTTTACCAAAATTTTTCATAAAAATCTATTGTTTTTTTACATATAGATTTGTGAAATAATTTGTCATTTTTGTCAAAATTACATAGTGCTGTGCCACATTTTTTCTTTGGCTTTAATATTGTGTTAAATTTTCGTCTTTTATATAGAAATTAAACTTTATATATGTTAAAATGCTATAATATATAAGAAGGCTCATGCCATATCTGTTTTCGGAAAGGAAAAAGCTATGAAAAAAGTAATATGCCTGTGTATGGCTTCCCTTACCCTTATAACCTGTCTTACGGCGTGCGGCAAGGGTACTCAGGATAAAGAAACAACAGCCTCAGACATAAAGGTTATCGACTTCGACACCACAAGGGCCGAAGAAACTACCTCTGAGGTAAATCTCAAAAAGAACTATAAAATCACCATACCCGAAGACCTTATCTCCGTTGAGCATGACGGCGATGTTAAATCCTATGCCTCACTTTACGGATATGAAATAGTCAAAAGTGAAAACGGTGAGGTCACACTGAAGATGGACGGCAAGGAATATTCCATGCTTCTGTCAAGAGTGGGTATGAAAGCAATAAGAGAACTCGGTGCTATTGTTGACTCAAAAGACTTCCCTTATGCAAAGGACATAAAAGACTATTCTTCCGATTTCAGCTATATTCTAATAACCGTTAACGGCAAGAAATACAATAAAGCCGCAGATAAGGATTTCTTCCTCTCTCTTATTTCTCAATGCGGACTTTACTATCAGCACCACGCAAATCCTGAGGCTCCTTCCTGTCAGGTGGTTATTGCCGACAGCGAAAGCGGCAAGGTGCTGACAAATGAAATTTACAGAAACTGATATGAGGTGCAAAAAATGAGTTTTATTGAATTTGACCGTGTTTACAGAAGATATCAGGCGGGCGAAGTTTCAATCGCAGCCGTTGACGGCGTTTCCTTCAAGGTTGAAAAAGGCGAATTTTGTCTTATTGTCGGTACCAGCGGCGCAGGTAAATCAACCGTACTCAATATCCTTGGCGGTATGGACAGCTGTGACGACGGCACTGTAAGAGTAGCAGGCAAGCCTATAAACAATCTCACAAAGGAACAGCTTGTTGACTACAGACGCTATGATGTGGGCTTCATCTTTCAGTTTTATAATCTCGTCCCCAACCTTACGGCTCTTGAAAATGTTGAGCTTGCAACACAGATGTGCAAAAAGCCTATAAGTGCAAAGAAAATTCTTGCAAGAGTAGGCCTTAAAGACAGAATGGACAACTTCCCCTCCCAGCTTTCAGGCGGTGAACAGCAGAGAGTTTCAATTGCAAGAGCCCTTGCCAAAAACCCTAAAATTCTCCTTTGCGACGAGCCTACGGGCGCACTTGACTACCGCACAAGCAAGCAGATACTCAGTCTGCTGCATAAGACCTGCCGCGACACCGGCACTACGGTTGTTGTCATTACTCACAACCAGGCACTGTCCGCCATGGCAGACAGAATTATCACCATGCGCTCAGGCAAGGTGGTGCAGATAGCAGTAAACGACAATCCCGTCCCCGTTGAAAGGCTGGAGTGGTAATGAAAAAAATGAAGATAAACAAGGTTCTCATAACCGATGCACTGCGTACCGTCGAGAAGACCCAGTCCCGATTTATATCCATTATAGCTATTGTTGCTCTGGGCATCAGCTTCTTTGCAGGTATGAATGCAACTGCACCGGATATGTATGAAACCGTAGAGAAATATATTGTCGACACCAACGCTGCCGATATACAGATAATTTCAACTGCAGGCCTGACCGATGACGATGTTGCCGTCATCAAATCAATCGGCGGTGTCGAAAACGCCGTAGGTGAAAAGTTTGTTGACGGCGTTGTAAAAGTCAACGGCTCACCTGTAAGTGATACCGACGGCTCTGAAATGACAATAAGAGCTTTGCCTCTTGATTTAGACAAACTGGCAAGCACGTCTGCCGGCATAGCTGATTCATCCTTTATGAACCGCCCTCAGCTCATAGAGGGTTCATGGCCTACCTCGGCAAATCAGTGTCTTGTTGACAGCAGCACCCTTTCGACCCCCGAAGAATTTAAAATCGGCTCCGTTATCACCATAGAGGGTGAAAACAAGGATATGACGAAATCCCTTAAAAATCAGCAGTTTACTGTTGTAGGCATCATCCGCACTCCCCTTTATATGTCCTACGAGCGAGGCAACACAACAATCGGTACGGGTAAGTTAGGTACATTCGTATATATCCCTGCTGACAACTTCCTTGATGACTATTATTCGGTTATGTACATCAAGCTTCAGGGCAGCGAAAGCTATGACCCTTACAGCAAGGAATACGAAGCCTTTGTTGAGCAGTACACCTCCTATATTGGCTCCATTTCAGGTGAGATACTCCAAAACAGAATCACCGCCCTTAAACTGGATTACACTGCAAAATTGGCAGAAAGTGAAATAGATTACGCGAAAGCAAAGGCGGATGTTGAAATAAAGCTTGCCAACGCCGAGGAGCAGATGAAAGAAATCCTCGACATGGCTGAAAACGGCGATCAGAAGCTCCTTGAATATAAGCAGCAGTATAACGACGCCGCAAACCAGGCGGCAAATACCATAGACTCAGGCAAGCTCCAGCATTCCACACAGTATGCTCAGTGGGAAGCAAAAAACAACGAATATAATCAGACCAAGGCAACTCTCAAGCAGTATGCCAATGCCGAGCAGCAATATAACAATGCCGTAACGGAATATAACGTTGCAAAACTGCAGGTTGACTCTATGGTGTCAACCGTTGACTATCTCAGCGACCTGATTATAGCAACACGTTCGGCCCTGGATAATTTCAACGACACCCAGAGCGGCGGCGTTCAGGGTATAGTAGACCGCCTTCAGCAGTCAGGCCTTGTGGGCGAAGAGGTTAACCAGATTATAAGCACTATCAACACAGCTACCGCCGTAGGTACCGCAAAAGAAATGATTGCATATATGGAGCCTCAGCTCCAGTCATTGGAGGTAAAGCTGGCTTCCTCTAAGCAAGACCTTGCCAATGCACAGACCACTCTCGCTCAGAAAAAGGTTGAGCTTGACCAGGCAGGCCGGATGGTGCAGCAACTCAAACAAGCAGAAGCACAGATGGAAAGTGCAAAGGCTCAGCTTGACGCAGCTGAAAAGCAGCTCACGGAAGCAGGCTACGATATACAGTTCGGCGAGCTCGAGGTTCTCACCAAGCTCAGCGATATGAAAAATCAGATAAACGCCTACGAAACCGCCCTTGCTATGGCAAAGGAAAAAGCAGGCACAATCGAAGCCGAGTTCAAAGCAGCCAAACAAAAGGCTGAAAGCGAGCTTGAAAGTGCAAGACTTCAGCTTGAGGATGCAAAACAGTTCCTTCTTAATCTTGACGATGCAAAGTGGATGGTTTCAGACAGAAAAGGCGCTCTTTTAGGCTTTGATTCTTACGGTCAGACTGCAAAGAGAACTGCAGCTCTGGCAAAGATTTTCCCCTGGTTCTTCTTCCTTGTAGCGGCTATGGTATGTCTCAATACAATGACACGAATGGTTGAAGAGGACAGAACAAGACTTGGCACCTTCAAGGCTCTGGGTCTTACAGACCTTGAGATAATTTCAAAATATCTCATTTACGCCTTCCTGGCATCGGTTATAGGCAGTGTAGCCGGATCTTTCTTAGGCTTTGCCTTCTTCCCGTCGGCTGTAACCACGGCTTATTCCATTCTCTTTGATATACCGACCGTTATTATTCGTTACCGTCTCGGCTACGCTCTGCCGGGCATACTTATTTCTATTGCATCAACCGTTTTTGCAACATACTATACCTGCAATAAGAGCCTTGCAGTTGTACCCGCAACTCTTATGAAGTCAAAGGCTCCAAAGGGCGGCAAGAAGATACTTCTTGAAAATGCTCCCGTAATATGGAACAGGCTTTCCTTCACCTGGAAGGTGACAATGAGAAACGTTTTCAGAAATATGAAGCGCTTTGTTATGGCTACCATGGGTGTTGCAGGCTGTACGGCTATGCTTGTTGCAGCCTTCGGCCTTAACGATTCACTCAATGCCACACTGACCAAGCAGTTTGAAAGCAATGACAGAGTATGGAGCTATGATATGCAGGTTGTTCTCAACGGCTCCTTTGACACCACTATAGAAAAATGCGAAGCCTATGACATCGTTAAGGGTAACCCGCTTGTCAGCACAGCAAACCTAAGCTATATGAAGGTCTTTGACACAACAAGTCCGTCAGCTAAAGCGGATATGGAAACCTATCTTCTCGTACCCGACGATTCGGCAGCACTGTCAAGCTATATCAACCTTCACGAAAGAGGCAAGGAAACAAAGCACCTTCTTTCAGATGCAGGCGCAATCATCACCGAGAAGCTTTCAAAAGAGCTTGATGTAGGACCCGGCGAATATCTCACATTGAAGGTTGACAGCAAAAACAGCGTACAGATTCCCGTGGCGGCAGTGACGGAAAACTATGCCTTCCACTATATCTATCTTTCAAAAAATCTCTATGCTTCCATTTTCGGCTCCAACCCGAAGTTCAATTACATTACTGCAAACTTTGCAATTGACAATGTAACAGACGAGCAGAAGGTTGCCCTTGCAAAAGAGTTTATGGAAGAATATGAAATAAGCGCTGTTGCTTTCACAGACCAGATAAGAGCCTCCTTCGTAAACATTCTCGACGCTATCAGCTATATCGTTATTATACTTATAGCCTGCGCGGGCCTGCTTGCTTTTATCGTACTGTATAACCTTTCAATCATCAACATCACAGAGCGCATCAAGGAAATTGCAACCCTTAAGGTTCTCGGTTTTGATGACGGTGAGGTTTCAGCGTATATATTCCGTGAAAATGTCATTCTTACAATTATCGGCGTTATAGAGGGTCTCATAGTGGGTGTTATCCTTCATAAATGGGTTATCATTATTGCCGAGGTTGACATTATTATGTTCGGCAGAGATATAGAATTCCCAAGCTATCTCTATTCAATAGCTCTCGCCTTCGCCTTCTCAATGTTTGTTAACATTGTGCTTCACAAAAAGCTCAAGAAGGTTGATATGGTAGAATCTCTCAAATCAATAGAATAAGGTGATTATATGCCACTTGCAAATATGAAAGACCTGCTCCTTGATGCGCAGAAAAGAAACTACGCCGTCGGCTCCTTCTCCATAGCTAATATGGAAATGATATTAGGTGTTGTCAAGGCTGCAGAGGAAACAAAGTCCCCTATTATACTGCAAATTGCAGAGGTGCGTTTAAATCACTCGCCTCTTCACATAATCGGCCCTGCAATGATAGGGGCGGCAAAAAGCGCCAAGGTACCCGTTGCAGTGCATCTTGACCACGGCACAAGCCTCGAGTGCATAAAAGAGGCTCTGGAGCTTGGCTTTACATCAGTTATGTTTGACGGCTCACATCTGCCCATAGAAGAAAATATAGCTATGACCAAAAAGGTTATAGAAACGGCAAAGCCCTACGGTGCTTCAGTTGAAGCTGAAATAGGCTGTGTCGGCGGCAGTGAAGACGGAAGCAAAGACATTGCTATGAGATGCACCTCACCTGAGCAGGCAAAGCACTTCTATGATGAAACAGATGCAGATGCTCTTGCAATTGCCATAGGTAACGCTCACGGCTTCTATAAAGAGGCTCCTCAGCTTCGTTTTGACATCCTCGAAAAGGTGAGAGATACGGTCAGTGTACCCCTTGTCCTTCACGGCGGCACGGGTATAGAGCCTGAGGATTTCATCCGTTGCCACCGGAGCGGCATAAAAAAAATCAATATAGCTACGGCCACCTTCGCAAGTGTTGAAAAGCAGGTGCGCTCAGACTATGCCGAAAATAAAATAGGCGGATACTACGACCTTCATCAGAGCGAAATTGAAGGCGCGTACAACAATGCAAAAGCACATATGGAAATTTTCCATTCAATTGGGAAAGCAGAATAAAATATTTAATGAAATGACCTTCGGTCATGAAATGGCTACGCCATGAAATACTTACGCATGAAATGCACCTGCGGTGCATTAAAGATAGAAAGGAACATCTTTTATGAAATATGTAGAATTCGACCAGAGCAAACCCCTTGACGTTATCCCCATAGGCAGAGTTGCTATCGACTTCAACCCCACCGATATGAACCGCCCCTTAAGCGAAAGCTGCAACTTCAACAAATATGTCGGCGGCTCACCTGCAAACATTGCAGTAGGTCTTGCAAGACTTGGCAAAAAGGTAGGCTTCATCGGCAAGGTTTCAGACGACCAGCACGGTGATTTTGTTGTTGACTACTTCAAAAAGGACGGCATTGACACCTCAAACATTTTCAGAGCTAAAAACGGCGAGAAAATCGGTCTGACCTTCACCGAAATCAAAAGCCCCACAGAAAGCAGCATTCTTATGTACCGCGACTGCATTGCCGACCTTATGCTTGAGCCTGAAGAGGTAAGCGAGGAATACATAGCATCAGCCAAGGCTATTGTTATTTCAGGCACGGCTCTTTCAATGAGTCCCTCAAGAGATGCAGCTCTCAAGGCTATGATGCTTGCTAAGAAGAACAATGTTGTTGTTATCTTCGATATTGACTACCGTCCCTACACATGGAAAAACAAGGATGAAATTTCCGTTTACTATCAGATGGTAGCGCGCAACGCCGACATCATCCTCGGCTCAAGAGAAGAATATGACCTGACAGAGGCTATCACAGGCGTATGCAAAACTGACGAAGAAAGTGCAAAGCTCTGGCACTCCTACGGTGCTAAGATTGTTATCATCAAGCACGGCAAGGACGGCTCAACAGCCTACACCAACGACGGCAAGAGCTACTCAATCAAGCCCTTCCCCGTTAAGGCAATGAAAGGCTTCGGCGGCGGTGACGGCTATGCAAGTGCATTCATCCGCTGTTTGCTTGAAGGCTGGGAAATGATAGACGCTCTCGAGTTCGGTACCGCTTCGGCTTCCATGCTTATTTCAGCTCACTCATGCTCAGCAGCAATGCCCACAGTAGAAGCAATTGAAGAATTTATCAAGGAAGAAAAGGCTATCTACGGCGAAATGGTAGCGCGCGCTTAAGCCTTCGGCTTATGCGAATTCGGAATTCGGAATGCGGAATTCGGAATCGCGGGCGAGTTGAGATAAAAATCCTACTTCCTGCCCGCCAAACAGCAGAATCATAATTCGTGACGAATAAGAAAAATTTTAATATTAAAAGCGGTAGGCTAAAACCTACCGCTTATTTTTTATATCGCTCGCCGCGTGGCATAACTTTTCTTGTTAACCCCTCTGTCACTTCGTGACATCTCCCCTTTCAGGGGCGACAAGGCATAATCAAAAGAACTTTACTCATTCTGCGGGTGAAAACTCACCTTTTCGGCAGAGTACCCCGCAATTCCGAATTCCGAATTCATAATTCCTAATTAGATAAGTCCCTGTGCCATCATTGCGTCTGCAACCTTAACAAAGCCTGCAATGTTTGCACCTGCAACAAGGTTATAACCCAGACCGTACTGCTCTGCTGCCTTAGCTGAGTTGTCGTGAATATCCTTCATGATTCTCTTGAGCTTTTCGTCAACTTCTTCAGCTGTCCATGAGTATCTCATTGAGTTCTGGCTCATTTCGAGAGCTGAAACTGCAACACCGCCTGCGTTAACTGCCTTTGAAGGAGCAACAACCTTGCAGTTATCCATAAGGTAAACAAGAGCCTTGTTTGTTGTGGGCATATTTGCAACCTCGATGTAATACTGAAGACCGTTTGCAACAAGCTTTGCAGCCTCGTTCATGCCGATTTCGTTCTGAGTAGCGCAAGGCATTGCAATATCAACCTTAACGCCCCAGGGCTTTTCACCGGGGAAGAACTGAGCGCCGAACTTGTCAGCATAGTCCTGAACCTTGTCACGGCCGCTTGCTCTCATTTCAAGCATATAATTGATTTTCTCTTCGGTGCTGATGCCGTCAGCGTCATAAACATAGCCGTCGGGGCCTGAGATAGTTACAACCTTACCGCCAAGCTCTGCAATTTTCTTTGCAGCGCCCCATGCAACATTACCGAAGCCTGAAAGAGCAACTGTCTTGCCTTCAAGAGTTTCACCGAAGTGCTTGAGTACCTCGCAGAGGTAGTAGGTTGCACCGAAGCCTGTTGCCTCGGGACGGATAAGTGAACCGCCGTAGGGGATGCCCTTACCTGTGAGAACGCCGTTTTCAAAAGCGCCCTTGATGCGTCTGTACTGACCGTAAAGGTAGCCGATTTCTCTTCCGCCAACACCGATGTCACCTGCAGGCACGTCAACGTCGGGGCCGATATGTCTGTAAAGCTCTGTCATAAACGCCTGACAGAAGCGAAGAATTTCAGCATCACTCTTGCCTCTGGGGTCAAAATCTGAGCCACCCTTGGCACCGCCGATGGGAAGGCCTGTAAGGCTGTTTTTGAAGGTCTGCTCAAAGCCGAGGAACTTCATAATGCCGATATAAACTGAGGGATGGAAACGAAGGCCGCCCTTGAAAGGTCCGATAGCACCGTTGAACTGCACTCTGTAGCCGGTGTTTACCTGCACCTTGCCGTTGTCGTCGGTCCATGTTACTCTGAAAGAAATCTGTCTTTCGGGTTCAACCATTCTTTCAAGAAGTGCTGCCTTCTCATATTCGGGATGCTGTTTGACAACAGGCTCAACTGATTCCAACACCTCTGTAACAGTCTGAACAAACTCAGGCTCGTTGGGGTACTTCTTAGCCACAGCATCAATTACATTCTTTACATAACTCATTTTTATTACTCCTTTACCCTTAAAAAGGGTGTAAAATAGCTTAACGGTATTATCACACTAAAGTGATAAACTATATTTTATACCCATAACAATACCATTGTCAAGAAAAAATATATTCCAAATTGAGATTTTGTAAAAAAGATAAAAAATTTTAAACCTCACAAATTATTTTTATGACATTTAACAGTGGAATATACATTTTCTTTTTCCCTTGACAAACCACATATATCTTTAGTACAATATAAAATGTATAAATTTGCTTTCAATAATAAAGAAAGAAGGGAAACAATATGAAGTACATATGGGAAAACCCGAAAATCATCAAAGAAAACAAAGAAGACGGCCACGACCTTGCCCTTTGCTATGACAAGGCTGACAGCGCCGCCAAAAGAGAAGCCTCTCCCTATAAGCTGTCACTCAACGGCAGCTGGAAGTTTTTCTGGTACAAGGGCGTAGGCTCACTGCCCGAAAATTTCAGAAGTCCGGATTATGACGATTCCTCTTGGGAGGATATTACAATACCCGGCGTATGGCAGCTGCAGAAGGATTACTCAAAGCCCTGGTATTATGCAAACTCATTCCCCAACTGCATAGGCGTAGAAAAAAGCAAACTCCCCTCCATTGACATCAGCGGTCAGGAGGTTGCAATGCACCGCACAACCTTCACCGTACCCGACACATGGGAAGGCAGAGAAGTGTTCCTTCACTTCGGTGCTGTCAAAGCAGGTCTCTCAGTTTATATCAACGGTGAATATGTGGGCTACTCACAGGGTTCAATGACACCTCATGAGTTTGATGTTACAAAGTTCCTTCGCCCCGGCAAGAACACTCTGGCAGCAGAGGTTTACCGTTATACAGACGGCACATATTTAGAAGACCAGGATATGTGGTTCCTCAGCGGTATTTACCGTGAGGTTTATCTTTACAGTGAACCCAAGACCTGCCTTCGCGACTTCTATATCAAAACCGAGCTTGTCAACAACTACACCGATGCTGACCTTACGGTTAATATGCTTATCAAGGATTACAGCGAAGGCGCAAAAAGAGTAGAGGTTGAAGCCTCACTTCTGACTGTATCGGGTCCCATCAACATAGGTCTTACAGATATAGTTACAATTGCAGGCGAAAATAAAATCGTCTTTAAAAAGCGTATTGAACGCCCCCTTCTCTGGTCAAGCGAAAACCCTAACCTTTATACGGTACTCTTTAAGCTGACATGCGACGGCGAGATAAGCTACAAGGCAGTGAGAATAGGCTTCAAGCAGGTTGAAATTATAGGCGAAAAAATTCTTGTCAACGGCAAGCCTCTTCTCATAAGAGGTGTCAACCGTCACGACTTCGACCCTGACTTCGGTTGGGCAGTACCCGACCACAGATATATTGAAGACTTCAACATTATGAAGCAAAACAACATCAACTCAATCCGTACCAGCCACTATCCCAATGACCCGAGATTTTATGATTTATGCGATGAGTACGGCTTCTGGGTTATGGACGAATGTGACCTTGAAACCCACGGCGTAAGAAGAAAGAATGTACCCGGTGACAACCCGATGTGGACTAATGCTGTTGTTGACCGTATGGAAAGAATGGTCCTTCGTGACAGAAACAGAGCCTCGGTATTCATGTGGAGCCTCGGCAACGAAGCAGGTGACGGCAGCAACTTCCTGAGAATGAAGGAAGCAGCCCTCAGACTCGACAACACTAGACAGTTCCACTATGAAGGCGACTTCGACTTCACAAAGAGTGACGTTATCAGCCGTATGTATCCCACTGAGGATCAGGTTGAGAAATTGGGCAACAAAGAGCCTCTGACTATCACATGGTTTGACAATATTGCAAACTCACTTGCTGCAGACAGCAAGCCTATTCCCAAGGAGCTTTATACAAAGCCCGTTGTTTTCTGCGAATACGCTCACGCTATGGAAAACTCACTGGGTAACTTCCAGGCTTATATGGATGCTTTTGAAAAATATGACAACCTCTGTGGCGGCTATATCTGGGACTTCGTTGACCAGGCTATTCACAAGAAGGGTGAAAACGGCGAAGATATGTGGCTTTACGGCACAGACTATAATGAAAAGAAAACCTGGATTGAGCCTCCCTATAACACCTGCGCTATCGTAGGCAGTAACACCTTCTTCAACGCAAACGGCATTATCGCCGCAGACAGAAAGGTACATCCCTCAATTCACGAGGTCAGAAAGGTTTACTGCGAAATTCAGATTAAGGCTGTTGACACAGAAAAGGGCAAGTTCCTTCTCAAAAATAAGCAGCTCTTCTCTGACCTGACAAAGTTTGATATTGCTTATGTCATCACAGAAGACGGCAAGGCAATCGCAAGAGGCAGCCTGCCGAGAGATATATTTGAAAACCTCGAGCCTCTGAGCGAAAAGGAATTCACTCTCGATTATAAACTTGAAGAAGCTCCCAAGGGTGAAACTATCATCACCTTCTCATACCTCAGACGCGAGGCTTGCCGCTTTGCCGAAGCAGGCTATGAGCAGGGCTGGGATCAGTTCATAATCAAGGCAGCAGACAAGAAAGAAGAAACCGTCTATGACGGCAAGGTTGATATTAAGGGTACAAACGATAACTTCACCGTTACAGGTGACGGCTTCAGCTATACCTTCGTCAAGGGTCAGCTCATTTCAATGCTCAAGGGTGATAAAGAGTACCTCAAGGGCGCTCTCAGACCTAACTACTACAGAGCTCTCACTGACAACGATATTGACTACCTCAACTTCGTACCGCCCCTTATCCCCGTTCATCCTCTCTATCACTGGAGAAGAGCAACGGATATGCTTAAAACAAAGGCTACTCTTGTTCACCGTTACAGCCATTCGGCATATATCGAAACAACGGTCAGCGTAATGGGTATGAAGGGCGTTAAGATGACCTATACCGTTTATCCCGACGGAAAGATTGATGTTACTCATGAGGGTACTCCCCAGCTGGTTGAAATGGTACGCTTCGGCACAGTGCTGACAATGGCAAGAGAATTTGACAATGTCAAGTGGTACGGCAAAGGTCCCCACGAAAACTATATCGACCGTCAGACAGGTGCAAGAATTGCAATTCACGAAATGACAGTAACAGATATGGAGCATCACTATATGAGACCTCAGGAAAACGGCCACAGAATTGACGTTAGAATGATGGAAGTGAAAAACAAGCAGGGCGAGGGATTGAGATTCACTCAGCTTGGCGAAAAGCCCTTTGCTGTCAACTGTCACCACTACACTGTCAACGAGCTTGACGATGCAACTCATATTCACTCACTCCAGCATAAGGATTTCACAACGGTTTGCATTGACCTTATGCAAAGAGGTGTTGGCGGTGATATGCCCGGTGCAGCCTGCCTTCGCGAGCCTAACATTATGCATGCAGGCACAAAATACTCTTATGGCTTCACAATTGAAGTAATCTGATTATGAAAAGCACCCTTCGGGGTGCTTTTCTCGATATGTTGCCTGAGACAACTCGATATATGCTTCGCACTCGATATGCCTGACGGCTCGATATGCCCTGACGGGCAAGATGCAGATGAAGCTCTTGATGCTGATTAAACAAATGATTTCTCCACACTTTCTTTTTTTGAAATTGCGTAACAGCGACGGCACTTGCCGATAAATAGCATTGCATCTGCAGTCTGACAATATAAGGCATAAGGCAAATCTGCTTATCTACCAATCTACCAAGTTTTGATATATAAGATTTTCTAAATAAATAAGTTTTATAAAATTATTTGCAGATTAGTAGAAAAAACCTCTAAACCCTTATAAACACTGAGGTTTTAGCTTCTACCAACTTTCTACCGGCCTTCTACTGACACTATGTTGGTAGAAAAAATTATTCTAATTCTATCCACTTCTTTTTCCAATATCTTTGTGTTCCGTAATCTTTAAACGGCTTTGGTGTCTGCCTTACCCAGCCGTCACAGCCCTGCATTATGAGTGCTATTTCGTTGCTGTCTTTTCTCGTTGGCTTAAGGTCGCCTCTCATCTTCAGTGCCTCGTGCCAGAGCATGGGAATGCATACCTCATCCTTGGTTTCAAGGAAGTCTCTTATCATCCCGATACGGTAGTCATCCTGAGTGGCATCTGTCTGCTTCTTGCGGAAAATCTCAATCATTTCGGGGTCTGCGTAGGGTCTGAGCTTTCCCTTGTCATAAAGCGCCTTAGCCTGAGCCCAGCACTGCTTTATGCAGTCTTTGACTTCCTTTTCATTTTTATAAAGCTCACTGCCCCACTGATAAACCCTGACGGGATAATATCGTCTGTTGCCCGTCTTGTCTGTGAGAAACTGCTCCTTGTTGGTGGTACCTATAAAAATGCACTGCCTCTTATGGTCTGTAACCCTCTTGTCAAAGGGCATACGGTATTTATCATTCTGGCGTGTGAGATAGCTTTTAACGGCTTCCTGTTCTTTGATTTTGGTTAAGGCAAGAAGCTCCGAGACTTCGCATATCCAGGCTCCTTCAAGAGCCTCTATGCCCCTTTGACCCTCAAATTCCGTCACCTCACTGAAATATTCATCCTTAAGGGCAAGCCACCTGACTACGGTGCTTTTGCCCTCACCCTGCCTTGTGCCTATAAGAACGGGCATTTCATCAAATTTACATCCGGGATTATAAAGACGGTGTATGCCCCCTGCGAAAATAAGACGGCTCACCTCTCTTGTGTAGGCACTGTCCTCGGCTTTCATCCACCGTGAAAGGAAGGTGTGAATTCTGTCCTGACCGTCCCATTCGAGAGCCGAAACATAATCCCTGATGGGGTGATAGCGGTTTTCGTCAAGATAGACCCTCATTCCGTCTTCATATTTCACCTTGCTGTAAATGCCGTATTTTGCCTCGATGTGCTGCCTTAGCTTTGCATCGTCGGCATCTGTCCAGGGAGTAGTTTTGCCGTCCTTGGTCTTTTCGGGAGCGTTTTTCAGCTCATTGAAGCGTATGACACCGAATTTGCTTGTGTCACTTATTATGTTACTGAAGTTCCTTGCAGAGGAGACTATGTTGCCCTTATAGTCAAACTGAAGCTCTCTTTCTGCCTGAAGCTGCTTTTCCTTCATCTGACGGTCAAGTTCCTGAAGCTCCTGTAAAGTATAGATTTTGTTTCTATTCATTTTTTACCTCCTTTTTTAACGGTTCGGGACTGAAGTACACAGTACCCCCCTACTAATAGGCGGTAGCGCGGCAAAAGTTTCCGTTTTTTGGAAACTTTTGGGGTAAAAATAAGAAAATTTAATAATTAAAGGATGAAAATGATTTGCACTTCCTTCATAAATTGACCTTCTCTGATGAATTGCACTTTTGGTGCATTAAATTCATAATTTTTCCTTTTCACCTCTTGACATTCACTCTTTAAAGTGCTATTATGCTTTTATCGCTTTAAAACTTTAAACTATCGAGGTAACAATTATGCAGAATAAATCGGTTATATGGATTACAATTGCAGTGTATGCTGTTTTCATTTTAGTAATGGGTCTTCTTAATGCAAGAAAGTCAAAGAGCCTTACGGAGTTCACCGTCGGCGGCAGAAATGCAGGTGCCTGGCTCTCGGCTTTCTCTTACGGTACGGCATATTTCTCGGCTGTTATGTTTATCGGCTATGCAGGCGGCACCGGCTGGAAATACGGTATATGGGGTGTTCTCCCCGGCATCGGCAATGCTGTTTTCGGTGCTTTGCTTGCCTGGCTTGTTCTTGCTAACCGTACCAGAGATGTTACCCGCCGACTTAAAATAAAGTCTATGCCTCAGCTTTTTGAAAAACGTTTCGGCTCAAAGGCAATGAAAACCTTTTCAACTGCCGTTATCTTTATTTTCCTCGTTCCCTATTCAGCTTCTGTTTATAAGGGACTGACAAGCGTCTGCAGTGTGCTTTTAGGCGTTGACGAGCAGGTGTGTATGATAGCTATTGCTCTTGCGGCTGCTGTTATTGTTATTTTAGGCGGCTACGGTGCTACTCTCAGGGCTGACGTTATTCAGGGCAGCGTAATGCTTGTGGGCGTTATTCTTCTCATCGTTGCCGTTATGAGAAGCGATGTTGTTGGCGGCTTCGGTGAAGGTCTTAAGGCTATCACTGAAAAAACTCAGGAGTTAGGTCTTGATGCTTCAAGCCATATAGGGCTGTGGGCAACCATTCTTATGACCTCCTTCGGTACCTGGGGTCTGCCTCAGATGGTGCATAAATACTACGGTATAAAGGATGACCATGAGGTTAAAAGAGGCACTGTTATTTCAACTCTCTTCTGCTTTGTTGTTGCAGGCGGCGGATATTTCATCGGCTCCCTTGCAAGACTTTTCTTCTCAGACCTTTCCGAAATTCCCGGCTCAGGTGCAGGTAAAACAGACTATCTCGTACCCAATATGCTTAAAATGGCAGATATCTCCGAGGTGCTTGTAGGCATTATCCTGGTACTTCTTATAGCTGCTTCCGTTTCAACTCTTGCCTCTGTTACCATTACGGCTTCCTCAACTCTGACAATGGACTTCATTAAGGCTAAGTTTGCAAAAAATATGTCGGCAGAACATGGCGGTCAGGTAACAAGACTTGTGTGCGCTGTTTTTGTTCTGCTTTCCTACTTTATAGCTAACAGCCATACTCCCATTCTTGATATGATGTCATACTCCTGGGGTATCATTTCAGGCTCCTTCCTTGCCCCCTATATGATTTCACTTTATTGGAAGAAGCTTGGCAGAAAAGGTGCCTGGGCAGGCATGCTGGGCGGTTTCTTCACCGCGCTGCCTCCCGTTATATGTAAGCTCTTCCTTCCCGAAGTGTCTCTGCCCCTCTTCGGTAAAATCTGTGATATGGGTCCCCACTTCGCCTGCCTTGCAATGATTATTTCAATTGTGCTTTGCTTCGCAGTGAGTGCCATAACAAAAGAAACAGACGAAACTGCTGAAGTTTTTTATGCCAAAGAAGCAGTTTAAAGAGCTATAATTCTTTAAAAGAAAAATCTATTTTAACAATTATTGTATAATAAAGGATAACCTTCTTTATGAGGGTTCAGATACAGAAAGGACTTAGAAATGAAACATCAGATTTGGAATCCCGAAATGGAATGCATGAGCCGCAGCGACCTGAAGGCCCTTCAGCTTGAAAGGCTCAAGGCTCTGGTTGACTATTGCGACAGAAACAGCAAATTTTATCACGAGCGTTTTGAAAAGCACGGCATCACCGCCGACAAAATCAAGACCCTCTCCGATATACAGTATATCCCCTACACCACCAAGGATGACCTGCGTGACACCTACCCCTTCGGTATGCTCTCAGTGCCTCAGAAACAGATTGTACGCGTTCACGCTTCATCAGGCACTACAGGTAATCCCACCGTTGTGGCTTACACCAGAGAAGACCTTGAAAACTGGAGTGAGCAGGTAGCGAGAGTTGCTTTTGCGGCAGGCGCCAACGATGAAAGCATTGTTCAGATATGCTTCGGCTACGGTATGTTTACAGGCGCTCTCGGTCTTCATTACGGACTTGAAAAAATAGGCGCCACCGTTGTTCCCACCTCATCAGGCAACACTGAAAAGCAGCTTAAGTTTATGCGTGACTTCGGCACCGATACAATAGTTGCAACTCCCTCATATTGCTTATATCTTGCCGAAAGTGCAAGAGAAAGAGGAATTGAATTCCCCATGAATTCATATAAGCTGAAAACAGGTCTTTTAGGCAGTGAGGGCTGCACCCCCGAAATGAGAAAGCAGATTGAAGAAAGCTGGGGCGGCGGCTTCTTCTGCACCGATAACTACGGTATGAGCGAGCTTAACGGCCCGGGTATGTCAGGCGAATGTCTTATGCGTGACGGCCTTCATATCAACGAGGACCACTTCCTTTGCGAGGTTATTGACCCCAAAACAGGTGAGGTACTCCCCGAGGGCAGTGAAGGTGAGCTTGTTGTTACAAACCTTACCAAGAGAGGTCTCCCCATTCTCCGCTACCGTACCAAGGATATTACAAGACTTAACTATGAAAAATGCGAATGCGGCAGAACAACCGCCAGAATGCATAAAATCATCGGAAGAAGCGACGATATGCTTAAAATCCGCGGCGTTAACGTATTCCCCTCTCAGGTTGAAAGTGCTCTTATCGGCATCAACTCAATCAGCCCCCACTATCAGCTTGTGGTACGCCGTGAAGGCTTTGCAGATAACCTTGAGGTACGCGTTGAGCTTATTGACGCTTCACTTCTTGAAAAATACAGCGAGCTTGAAAAGCTGAGAAAGAACATTCACGACAGAATAAAGAATATATTAGGCATTGAAATCAAGGTAAGCCTCGTTGAGCCGAAAACTATTGAACGCTTCACCGGCAAGGCTCAGAGAGTGCTGGATTTAAGAAATAAATAAGGAGAACTGAAAACTATGGATAAAGCTCTTATGCTCGGCAACGAAGCCGTTGCAAGAGGTCTGTATGAGGCGGGAGTTACGGTTGTTTCATCATACCCCGGCACCCCCAGTACGGAAATCACTGAACATGTTACAAAATACAATGAAATATACAGCGAGTGGGCGCCCAATGAAAAGGTTGCTTTTGAGGTTGCCTTCGGTGCTGCAACCGGCGGTGCAAGAAGCTTCTGCGCTATGAAGCACGTTGGTCTCAACGTTGCCGCAGACCCCCTTTACACTGCTTCTTACATAGGCGTGGGCGGCGGTATGGTCTGCGCTGTTGCCGATGACCCGGGTATGCACTCCAGCCAGAATGAGCAGGATTCACGCCACCATGCCATTGCATCAAAAACTCCTATGCTTGAACCCTCTGATTCAGCTGAATGCTCACGCTTCACTGTGCTTGCTTACGAACTCTCAGAGCGTTTCGATACACCCTTCCTTCTTCGCCTTTCAACGAGAGTTTCTCACGCCCGTTCACTCGTTAATCTCAACGACCGTAATGAAGTGGGCGTAAAAGAATATAAAAAAGATGTAATGAAAAACGTTATGATGCCTGCTATGGCAAGAGGCGCTCATGTGAGAGTTGAACAGAGACTTCTTGATATGACAAAGTTTGCCGACACCGAAGCAGTATCAATGGGCATCAATACTGTAGAATATAATGACACTAAAGTGGGCATCATCGCTGCCGGTACCTCATATGCTTATGCTCACGAGGCTATGGGCGAAAATGCAAGCTACTTAAAGCTGGGTATGGTTAATCCTCTCCCCGTGGAGCTTATAAAGGATTTCGCTTCCAAGGTTGACCGGGTTATCGTTATTGAAGAGCTTGACGACATTATTGAAACTCACTGCATCAAGCTTGGCATCAAGGTCAAGGGCAAGGAGTTATTCTCAAACCTGGGCGAATTTTCTCAGGCAACAGTCAGAGCTGCTCTTACAGATACCAAAGTAGATTTCGAGGCTTTCGGTGAGGATATTCCTCCCCGTCCTCCCGTGCTTTGTGCAGGCTGCCCCCACCGCGGTCTTTACTATGCTCTCAAGGGCATGGGTCTTTATGTCAGCGGCGACATCGGCTGTTACACCCTGGGCGCTCAGGCTCCCCTTTCAATGATGGATGCCTGCCTATGTATGGGTGCTTCCGTCAGCGCTCTTCACGGCTTCAATGTTGCAAGAGGCAAGGAACAGGCTAAAAAGAGTGTTGCCGTTATCGGTGACTCAACCTTTATTCACTCAGGTATAACAGGGCTTATTGACATTGCATATAACAAGGGCTTCTCAACTGTTATCGTACTTGACAACTCAATTACAGGCATGACAGGTCATCAGAACAACCCTGCCAACGGTCTGACCATCAAAGGGGACCCCACTGTTGCAGTTAACCTTGAAGCACTCGCTAAAGCAGTAGGCTTTGAGAATGTGGTAGTTGTTGACCCCTTCGATATTGAAACAACCAAGGCTGCAGTAAAGGCAGAGCTTCAGAAAGAAGCTCCCTCACTTATTATTTCAAGACGACCCTGCGCTCTTCTTAAAACAGTGAAGCATTCTGCTCCCGTTAAAATCAATGCCGATAAGTGCATCGGCTGCAAGGCATGTCTGAATGTAGGCTGTCCTGCTCTTTCTCAGACTAAGCGCGAAAACGGCAAAAGTCTTGCAGTTATTGATAACACTCAATGTGTGGGCTGCGGCGTATGCGCATCAGCCTGTAAGTTCGGTGCAATTGAAAAAGGAGGTAACGACTGATGGCAACTAAAAATATTCTTATAGTCGGTGTCGGCGGTCAGGGTACTCTTTTAGCCTCGAAGCTTATGGGCAAATGCTTTATGCAGGAAGGCTACGATGTTAAGGTCAGCGAGGTTCACGGTATGAGCCAGCGCGGCGGCAGTGTTGTAACTTATGTAAGATACGGCGAAAAGGTTTACTCCCCCGTTATTGAAAAGGGCGAGGCTGATATCATCATCTCCTTTGAACAGCTTGAAAGTGCAAGATGGCTTCCCTATCTCAAAAAAGGCGGTGTACTCATTTCAAGCACTCAGAAAATCGACCCTATGCCCGTTATTATGGGCAAGGCAGAGTACCCTCAGGAAATTCTCCCAAAGCTCGCTGAAAAGGATATAAAGCCGGTTTGTCTCGACGCTCTTTCACTTGCCATTGAGGCAGGCACTCCCAAGTGTGCAAATATCGTACTTTTAGGTGCTGCAGTGCAGTTCCTCGGTATCGACAAAGAGATGTGGGTAGATATTATCCGCTCTACGGTACCGCCCAAGACAATTGACGTAAATCTCAAGGCTTTCGAGCTTGGATATAACGCAAACTGACCCCTCAGGGTACAGGGTACCCTGTCTATAAAAGAAAGGATATGATCATTATGGGTATTTACAAACCCGAAATCGAATGTGCTTCAAGAACATATCTTCATGCACTTCAGTCAGAAAAACTCGTCAAAATGGTAGAAAACGCATATAACAATGTGCCTTTCTATAAGAAAAAATTTGATGAAATGGGTCTCAAGCCCGAAGACATCAAATCAATTGACGATCTTTCAAAGCTCCCCTTCACAGTTAAAACAGACCTTCGTGACAACTATCCCTTCGGTCTTTTTGCAAGACCCCAGAGCGATATCGTGCGTATTCACGCTTCATCGGGTACTACAGGTAAGGCTACCGTTGTCGGCTATACTCAAAACGATATTGATGTGTGGGCAGACGGTGCTGCAAGAGCTATCTGCGCTGCAGGCGGCAAGAAGGATGATATTATCCACGTTTCCTACGGCTACGGTCTTTTCACCGGCGGTCTCGGTCTTCACTACGGTGCTGAAAAATTAGGTGCTACGGCACTTCCCGTTTCATCAGGTAACACAAACCGTCAGGTTCAGCTTCTTCAGGATTTCGGCTCAGACATTCTCTGCTGTACCCCCTCATATGCTATGTTTATAGGTGAAACCATCCGTGAAATGGGCATTGACCCCAAAAGTCTCAAGGTGCGTTCAGGCATATTCGGCGCTGAACCCTGGACAGATGAAATGAGAAAAGAAATCGAAAAGCTCCTTGACATCAAGGCTTATGACATTTACGGTCTGTCAGAAATTGCAGGTCCCGGTGTTGCATATAACTGCGAATGTCAGAAGGGCATGCACATCTGCGAAGACTATTTCTACCCCGAAATAATCGACCCGGATACCCTCGAGGTGCTTCCCGACGGCGAATACGGCGAGCTTGTTTTCACCTGCATAGGCAAGGAAGCTCTCCCCCTTATCAGATACCGTACCAGAGACATCTGCGCTCTGACAAGAGAGAAATGTGCTTGCGGCAGAACAACCGTAAGAATGGAAAAGCCCAAGGGCAGAAGCGACGATATGCTTATTATCCGCGGAATCAATGTCTTCCCCTCTCAGGTTGAGCATGTGCTTCTTTCACTTAATATGACACCCAACTATCTCATTATTGTTGACCGTAAAAACAACCTTGACACTATGGAGGTTCAGGTTGAAATGATGCCCGATATGTTCTCAGATACAGTCAAATCACTTGAAGCAACCGAAAAGATGATTGAGGGCGCTCTTCAGTCTACCCTTAATGTACACGCTAAAGTCCGCCTCATGGAACCGGGCGCTCTCCCGCGAAGCGAAGGCAAGGCTAAGCGAGTAATTGATAACAGAAAATTCTAATAAAGGAGAAAATATTATGATTATCAAGCAGATTTCCATTTTCGTTGAAAACAAGAAAGGCAGACTTGCAGAAATCACCGAAACTCTTTCAAAGGCAGGCGCCAACATCAGAGCCCTTTCAATTGCCGACACAACAGATTTCGGTATTCTCCGTCTTATTGTTGACAAGCCCGACGAGGCTGCGGCTGTCCTCAAGGAAGCAGGCATCACCGTTTCAGTAACAAATGTTATTGCTATCGGCATTCAGGATGTACCCGGTGCCTTTGCAAGACCTATGCGTATTCTCTCAGATGCAGGCATTGATGTTGAATATATGTATGCTTTCATCACCAGAAAGAGCGAAATGGCATATGTTATCCTTCGCGTTGCCGACAATGATGCGGCTGCAAAGGTGCTTCTTGAAAACAATGTGGAGCTTCTTGACGAGGAAGGCTTCCACAGCTTAATATCTTAACCTAAATCAAGGCAAGGGTACACGGTACCTTTGCCTTTTGTACACTTAGGAGAAAACTATGAAAAACATTATTATATCCATGGCTAACGCCTCAAAAACCAACGGCGGTGTTTTTGAAGGCTGGGGAACAAGCCTTTGCTGGTGGGCAAACAGAGTAGGCTTCTCACGAAAGCTGACCGAGGATTCCGCAAGGCTGTTTTTCAGCACCGAAGGTCTCGGACTCAATATTATGCGCTATAACATCGGCGGCGGAGATGACCCCGCCCATAACCATATAACCCGTACCGACTCGGAAATGCCCGGTTGGTGGAAGTATGACGAAGAAACAAAAGAATTTATCTTTAACGGTGACACTGATAAAAATCAGCTTGCCGTGCTTCGGGCTGCATATAAGGCATCTGGCGATGACGCTTTCGTTGAGGCATTTTCAAATTCACCACCATATTATATGACCGTCAGCGGCTGCACCTCAGGCAGTAAAAGCGCCATAGCAAACAATCTGAAAAAGTCTCAGACAGCCCCCTTCGCACAGTACCTTGCCAATGTCTGCGACTTTATTGAGAAGCATCACGGCATAAAAATAAAAAGCCTTGCCGCTATGAATGAGCCTTTCACAAACTACTGGAGAGCTTATTCCGATAAGCAGGAGGGCTGTCATGTCTCCCCCGGCAAAATGCAGAGCAGCCTTCTTATAGAAACTGCAAAGGCCCTGAAAGAGAAAAATCTCACTGACATCACCGTTACGGCAACAGATGAAACCAACACCTCTCTTCAGCTTTTTGCCCTTAAAAGCCTCACTCAAGAGGCTATGGATGTTGTGGGCAGAGTAAGCACTCATACCTATAAGAAAGCCACTTTCAAGGTGGGTGAATATGCAAGACTTAAAGGCAAAAACATCTGGATGAGCGAAACTGACTGGAGCAGCGTAAGCGGTGAAACCGACGGTGAAATGGGTCCTGCCATATGGCTTAGTGAAAAAATCATAGAAGACCTTAACACCATATCTCCCTCGGCGTGGGTAATATGGCAGATTGTTGCTTCCTATCTTTCCCGCCTGCCCGACAGCAAGGGCAGACTTGATATGCCTTGCCTTCCTGACCTGACAAAAGGCTACTGGGGCTGTGCCTTCGCTGACATTGACAAGGAAGAGATTTATCTTTCTCAGAAGTATTATGCCTTCGGTCAGTTTTCACGCTACATAAGACCCGGCATGACCCTTATTCATATGAACAGCGACCACGCTATAGCTGCCTATGACAAAGTGACAGGCAAAACCGTTATTGTTGCCGTCAACCCCAAGGCAAAGATGCGAAAGCGCAACTATATTTTTGAGCATACTGCCCTTGAAGGAAAATCCGTAAAGGCGGTGCGTACAAGCGGCAGCCTCTCAGAGGGCGAGCATTGGGCAGAGGTTGATTCCTTCACAGCCGAGGGGAACTGCCTTCTTGCAAAGCTTGAACCGTGTAGCATTACTACTTTTATAGTTGAATAGAAAGGAGAAAACAATTATGGCTATAGGTATATTTGATCCTATGGGATTTGACCTGTTGATCAGCGAAATACGCAAATCTATTGTGGAGCGCAGATCAATAATATTGGATCTCGAAAGAGAACTTGAGTATCTGAAACGCAGAAAAACTTCTCTTTTGGAAGATAATCCTTTCCAGCACACTGAAGAAATTATGGATTTACTCAAAAACGAAAAAAACATCAAAACTACCATCAGAAATGAAAAGGAAAATATCATTTCACTTCAGGATAAATATCAGATTCTTTGCGCTCAAAAAATTGACTGTGAAAAAAGCTATCAGCAAAAGGAAAGAGAGCTTAAATTTGAAAAATACTTACATATAAAAAACAACATATCTACCTTCCTTTATGATTGCTCAGAGGATTTCTTCTCTCAGGGTTCGGGCAATGATAATAAATCAGACTTTATCCCTACAAACGAAATTAAAAACACAGATGATTTGCGCCTACTTTTAAGCTACATTGAAAAGGAATATTCCGATATAGCAGAAAATGCTTCAGCAAAAGGTAAAAGCTATTATATAAGAATCAACAGTTTCCCCCTTCTTCATCCTCTATACCTTTACACCGTTTTTTATCTGCTTATCAAAGCTGATGCAAAAATATATTTTGATGCCGAAAATGCAGATTCATATGACGATATCAGCAGTATTGCTCTTACTATATCTAAAAGGTATCCTAAAGCCCATATCCTTGAAATGGGTCTGAACGAAGCTTTAGAAGACGGCATTAAAATTGACCATATTATAGATATGGGCGATTTCTGCAATCTGCATTGCCGCACAGACAATTACGATATTGAAGGAGTAACGCTTCACTTCCCCGGTGCTGTAACAATTCTCGTTGACTATTCCACTGAAGATATCCCGCCCGAAGACGATAAAAAGCTGACCGTACTGGGTCACAACTGCTATGAAGGTTTAGTTGACTATGATGCTTATCGCGGAAAGAATAACAAAGCCGAGGAATGCAGCTTTGGCTTTGACTACGGTGATTTGTTCTGGGGTGCAGAAGCAGTGGTTAACACCTTTAACGGCCTTAAAATCAAACATGATAAGGCTGTGATATACGCATTCACCAATAAAAGCAACGAAGAGTTGGGTCTTCCCGAATATACAAATAAGTGTTGCACTCTTATTCGTTCAGAAGACCTGGATGTAAACTGTCCTAACTATGATTTCACACAGCTTTTCAATTAAATCAGAAGGCATACGGCGATTTTTCCGTATGCCTTTTATGCTTTGCCTCAACATTGACAAAAACAGATAAAAATATTATAATGTAAAAGGTGTTGTATACCACTCTTCAGAAAACCAATATTATAATAAAGTTTATTATTAACGGAGGTCATATTATGAACATCGGTTTAATTATTGCAGGCGGCGTAGGCCAGAGAATGAAAATGAATGTACCCAAGCAGTTTATAAAGGTTCTCGGCAAACCTATTATGATTTACACTCTTGAAGCTTTCGAGAGAAATAAAAACATCGACGAGGTTGTTGTTGTCTGCCTTAAGGGTTGGGAAGAAAAGCTTCAGAAGTGGTGCGAAGAGTACGGCATCAAAAAGTTAAAGCATATCGTACCCGGCGGCAACACCGGTATGGAATCACTTCGCAACGGTATGCTCGCTCTCAAGGAAAACTATCCCGAGGATTCAATTATTGTTATCCACGATGCAGTTCGTCCACTTATCTCAGATGCTATTATCGATACAAACATCGGCGGAGTTAAGGAATTCGGCACTGCTATCACCTGCGTACCTACAACAGAAGCTCTGCTTTACAGTGAGGATATGATAAACTCAGAGAAGATAGTTAACAGAAACCTTATTGCAAGAACTCAGACACCTCAGTCACTTTACCTTTCAAAGTTTATCTGGGCTCACGAGGAAGCGGTTAAACGCGGCATAACAGACACCGTTGCAACCTGCACTCTCCTTGTTGAGCTTGGCGAAAGCGTACACATCGTATGGGGTGAAGAAACCAACTTCAAGGTAACAACCGCAGAGCATATCGCTCTTATGGAAGCATATATTAAGGTCGGATCAATCGGTGGCTGATATGACAAATATAGTTAAAGCTGATATTGAAAAAATCGCCTCTGCCAAGCTTTCATGGCATAAGCTTCAGAATAAAACCCTTCTCGTAACAGGTGCAACAGGCTTTATCGGCTCATTTATCATCCACTCAATTATGAGAAAAAATGATCTGGACGGTCTCGGAGTTAAAATCCTTGCTCTCGTGAGAAACGCTGAAAGAGCAAGACTTGCCTACGGTGAATATGAAAAAAGAGGCGATCTTGCCTTTATAGAGCAGGATGTTACTCTCCCTCTGCCCACGGATAAAAAGGCAGATTTCATCATTCACTGCGCTTCAAATGCAGCACCTAAAGAGTACTCCCTCTACCCTGTTGAAACAATGAAAACCAACTTCTACGGCACTCTTAATCTTCTTGATTATGCCAAGGCTGTGGATGCCGAGAGCTTCCTCTATGTTTCAACTATCGAGGTTTACGGCACCACCCGCGGCGTTGACAGAATTGACGAAAACACCTACGGCGAAATTGATGCCATGAAGGTGCGCTCCTGCTATCCTCTCAGTAAAAAGGGATGCGAAACTCTCAGCATCAGTTACGCTGACGAGTACGGCGTGAATGTAAAAATCGGCAGACTCAGTTATATTTTCGGCCCGGGAATGAAGCCCGGTGATTCCAAAATTGTTGCAGTTTTCCCCAAGTGTATTGCTGACGGCGAAAACATCGTAATGAAAAGTAAAGGTGAGCAGAATCGCTCCTACACCTATGTTACAGATGCAATTACGGGTCTTCTTACGGTACTGCTTGACGGCGAAAACGGCGAGGCTTACAATATAGCATCAAAGCTCTGCATAACAACTGTTGCGGGAATTGCTCATACTCTTGTGGAAAGCTATCCCGAAAAGGGTCTGAGGGTTATTTTTGACCTGCCTACAGATGCAGAAGCAAAGGGCTTCTCTCTCATTGAAGATGCGGTGCTTTCAAGTCAGAAGCTTGAAGCTCTCGGCTGGGAGCCTGAGACAGACCTTGTAACCGGTCTTAAAAATGTTGTAAGCGAGCAAATTGAACTTAAACAATAAGGTGATATTATGTTAGAACAGCTCAAAAAAGAAGTCTTAGAAGCTAATCTCAGTCTGCCCTCTTACGGTCTTGTTACCTTCACCTGGGGCAACGTAAGCGGCATTGACAGAGAAAAGGGACTTATAGTTATAAAGCCCAGCGGTGTTGAATATGATGCTATGACCGCTGAGGATATGGTTGTTGTTGACCTTGAGGGAAATGTTGTTGATGGCAAGCTCAACCCCTCCTCCGACACTGCAACTCACATTGAAATTTATAAGGCTTTCCCCGATGTGGGCGGTGTAATTCACACCCATTCTCCCTGGGCGACCTCATGGGCTCAGGCAGGCAGAAGCATCCCCGCCTACGGCACCACCCATGCCGACTACTTCTACGGTGAGATACCCTGCACCAGACAGCTCACTCCCGAAGAGGTGGAAAGAGCCTATGAAAAAGAAACAGGCACCGTTATCATTGAGGCTTTCAAAGAAAGAAACATTGACCCCAATGCGGTACCCGGTGTAATTGTCTATAAGCACGGCCCCTTCGCCTGGGGTAAGAATGCTAAGCAGGCGGTGCATAATGCGGTGGTTATGGAAACCGTGGCCAATATGGCATATCATGCCGAGCAGATTAATCCCGAGGGTACACCTATAGAGCAATATCTGCTTGATAAGCACTATATGAGAAAGCACGGCCCGAACGCATATTACGGGCAGAAATAACAGTGCGTTTTTGATTTGCCTTCCCTCTCAGGTCTGACGGATGAGGTCATGCGCGCCGGGAAAAAGAATGCCCGTCCGGCGAGCGAAAATAGAACAAACTAAACTAAAATAAAACAAGCGGTAGGTTTTGCGCCTACCGCTAATCTTTTTCTATAGCCCTCGCCGGGCGGGCGTTACTTTTTGCTGCCGCTCAAAAAGTGACCAAAAAAGCGTAGTGGTTATTTTCTTTAGTCCGCTCTGCTCTTTTCAACGGAGATTATCTTTCCGCTTGTGGCATTGATTTCATATTCATACTCATAGCCGCCGTAATAGAACTCAACCTCATAAACTGTTATGCCGTTTTCTCTGTCGAGCTTGCATTCAAAGCCTCTTACTTTGCTCTGTGTCAGCTTTGCGTGGTCAAGAGCTATTGTGCCTGCCTTGGCTGTGCTGATGTTGGCTGTAGCCTCATTGTTGGGCTTTACCGCTGCAGCAGTGCCGGAGGTTTTCACTGTCAATACATCTGAGAATTCACCGTATCTGCTTGTTCCGTCAGCCTCTTTGAAATAGGCTCTGACCTTGAATTTGTAGCTTGTGCCTTCTTTTCTGCCTGTGATTTTAGCAGTTGTGGTTGTTACGGCAGTCTTTCTGACATATTTGCCCTTCGATGTGCTATAGATGAAAACCTGATAGCCTGTTGCTCTTTTAACAGCGTTCCACTTGAGAGTTACGCTTGTCTTTGTTTTAGCGCTTGCCTTGAGACCCTCAACTTCATCAGGCTCTGTTGCGGCAGTGATTGTCACATAAGGTGAATATACATATCCGCTCGTTGCCTTATCATAAGCTCTTACTCTGAATTTATACTCCTTTGCGCTGAGAAGGTCATCCGCTTCAAAATTTGTCTTTTTGGTGTTACCCAGCTTTGTCCATTTCTTCGTTGTCGCGTTATAGATATACACCTGATATCCGTCTGCACCTTTGACAGATCCCCATTTAAGATTGATTTCATCATCGTCAATGTTATAGACCGTAAGGTTTGATACCTTTGCAAGTGCCGCTGAGGACATAAGGCTGAAGCTCGAGAGTATAACAAGCAGTGCCAGGGTCAGGGATAAGAATTTATTGAGTTTTTTCATGTAAATCACCTCTTTATAATTTTATTTGAGTTTTGCTGAGATATTGTTTTCGTTTAAAAGTTTTTTCGCGTATTGATTATCTGTTGAAAAGCTGTGCGAAGAGTACCTCGAAGAAGAGTTCAACCTTATCGAAGAAGTTTCTGCTGACATCCTTTTCCTTGTCAACTACCTTGCCGTTTGCTGCAAGAACTTCGCAGGAGTATTTATAATCATAACCCTTTGCAAACTCAACATCGTAATGATATGCACCGTCGTCATAGTCTTTGTGAGCCTTGATGAGCTTAACCTCTTCAGCCTTTACTCCGAATGCTTCATAAGCTGCCTTGACTGCTGCATCTTTGCCGATGTCACCTGCAGGTGCGGGATTTGCTGCCTTGGGCTGAGCTTTTTCTGCTGCCTTGGGCTGTTCTGCTTTTGGCTGTGCTGCGGGAGCCTTTGCTCTTTCAACATCCTTTTCCTTTGAGAGGATCTTGCCGTCTGCTGCTCTGACTTCATAATCAAATTCGTAGTTTACGCCGTCACCCTTAACGAGGAATTCAACGTCATATTCTTTTGCGCCTCTGTCATAATCGACTTCAGCTCTGACATAAACTGCGTCTGCTGCGTTATAGCCTGCATCCCCCAGTGCGATTGCCTTAGCCTGCTCTGCCGAAACTTCAGCGGCAAAAGCTGAGAGTGAAAGTGAGAACACGAGTAAAAGTGAAAGTGCGAGTGATGATAATTTCTTCAGATTCTTTTTCATAGTTTTTTTCCTTTCTGTTTTTAGCAGTTGTCTCTGCATTTTAATTTTTAATTTCTTTTTGTGTAACTTCTTTCTTGTTACACCCATATAATACCCGTCAAAGATTAAAGAATGATTAGAAAAATTAAAAAACTGAAAAAAATCAAAAAAATTAAGCAGGCTGTTTCACCTGCTCATTTTATATAATTTCCGTCACCGTCAGAGTTTTGTCACTGACCCTGAACTTCACTTCCACATCTGCAAAGCTGAAGCCGTAAACCCTCTCGGGGTCATTCTGATATGAAGGTCTCGGGTCTGCTTCAAGCACCGAGAGAAGCTCCTGCCTTTTGCTTTCAGGTACCCTGCCGAGAAGTTCGGCACTGATATTGACACTGAGCTTTCTCTCACCTAAGGTTTCCGTAAAGCCACCCCTTGCCTCAGGCTTGCTGTCGCAATAAGGAAGATATGGCTTGATATCATATATAGGCGTACCGTTCATCAGGTCACTGCCCCTGACAGTAAGCACAGGGCCTTCATCTTTTGTGAAATCTATTCTTTCAAGGCGGACACATGAAAGTCCTATGGGGTTAGGTCTGAATGGTGAGCGTGTTGCAAAGACCCCTATTCTTTTATTTCCGCCCAAAAGAGGCGGTCTCACCGTAGGCGACCATGTTTCTCTTTTACTTTCAGAAAACTCCCATAAAAGCCATATGTGAGAAAAATCCTCAAGGCTTCTGAAAGCATTTTCATCTCTGTATTCTTTCTCAAAAACTATTCTGCCTTCAATTTCGTCAACAAGTCCGCTTTGCCTGGGCAGACCGAATTTAGTTGTAAAGTCAGTGAATATGTGTGCAATTATTTTCATCTGTAATACTTCCCTGATTTAATGAGATAATCTCTGAGCATTCCCGGCCAGTCCGTCTGAATAAAATCATAGCCTCTGTCAGCAAGCCAGCCCCAGCCATCATCTTCGCTTTTTGTTAAGGCAGTGTCGTCACTGTGACCCCCTGCAAGCTGTTTCCTGTGGCTGAATATAATCGAGTTTGCCCAGACGAGAGTGCCGTCATTGTGCATTCTTTCAATAAAGCCCTCACTTGCCACCTCGGCAGAGTCCGAAGAAAAACAGCACTCAACACCTATGTAGTTTATGCCGCTTGAAAGCAGCTCTTTGTGATGGGGATGTTTGTCTGTGACAATGGGCATATAGGGTATGTCAGGTGCAACCTCTCTGAGAATTGACAGCACCTTTTCACTGTATTTGCTTTTGACGAGGACCTGGTCTGTCATGCCGTGACGCTTTATTTCCTTATAAATCTTTTCGGGAGCTGACCAGAATTTGTCGATGTTTATATAGCAGCGACCCTTGAACTGCTCAAGGAAGCTGTCAAAGTCGGAAACGGTGAACTGTGTGGGGGTACCGTCGCCGTTGGTGTAGTGAAGCTTTTTAACAACTGATGAGTGAAGTGTGGGAATACTCACAGGCAAACCGAGATGAAACAGCTCCATGCCCGGATGAAACAGAAAGAGCTTGCCGTCAAGGCTGAGGCTCAGGTCAACCTCAAGCATATCCGCACCCTGCTTCAGTGCCACCTCATAGGCAGCAAGAGAGTTGCAGGGAATATTTCCGCCTGAAGCTCCTCTGTGAGCCACCACAATTATATTTTCTTTTGCTTTGTCTTTTAAGTTGAAGTTCATATTTTTTACTCCTATTTTCTGCTTCTGCGTAATTCAAAGAGGCTTGCAACCAGACCGTAAACCAAGCCTACTCCGCCACCAATAAATATTGAATTATTCTCCCAGACAGTTTTCAACGCTTCTGAAAAAGACTCTCCAAACAACATTTCAACAACCAGTATGCAGAGCGATGAAGATCCTGCGATAGCTAAGGCACATAAAATCATTAAAGTAGCAACAAAAGATATTTTCTCTTTTATGTCATAATGGTCTTCTGCAAAATGCTCTCTTTCGTCCTTTGCAAGTTTTAGAGCCTGTGCCTTTTTCACCGCCACTGTGGCACATACTTCAAGGGTTTCTGCAAAATCATTTTCAAAAAAGTCTTCATTTGCCATGAAATATGTAACAGTTCTGAAATAACGCTTTCCTCTGTCATAGAAGCCTGCAGAAAAGGCATCGTTATTTGTCATAGGCTCCTTGCCAACACAGACATATCCGCAGATGAACAGTATATCTTCGCCCTGCTCAATGCACTTGATATGATATCTGCAGTTTTTTTGAAAAGCAACCACAACATTCTTTGAGTAGGTGGTAACCTCTTTGGGTCTCATTATATCGCCGTCTTTATAAAAATCAGGATATTCGCCCTTGTATCCCGAGCCTCTCAATATGTAGGTTATCTTATTTCTTCTTTCCTGAAGAGCCTCTTTTTCGCAGATAACCTCAGATGAATTCGCATATTCTTCCTGTGACTGCAGGAATTTATTATATATCACTCTCCATAAGCCTTCATGCTTTTTATTGCAGAGTGTTCTGATGCAGAGTTTTTTCTTTTCAATGAGCTTTGCTATATCGTCATAGAAAAACATTTCCTTTGCAAGAACACCTAACGGTTCCTGCTTATCGTATTCAAGCTCTCTGTCGTACTTTGTATCGGGAAGCTCGGGAATATTGATAAGTGCCTCTGCAAGAGGCAGAAGTTCTCTTTCCTTTTCGTTTACACAATCAGGTGCATATCTCGCCTTAAGCAGCAGCGACCTTGCAACGCTGTCAAGATAATCCCAGGGCGAAGAGAATGCAGTTACATTCATTGCGTTATATACCTGTGTACTGACCTCATATGAGCTGAAAATAATTTTAAACTTATTCAACGGTTCTCCAAATAAGCGGTTATAAGCTATTTCCACACAATATTTATCTTCAGATTCACTCAGTTCAGTCCATAAAGGTGTTTTGAAATATCCGCTACCTGCCTCATAAATAGCATCCTTGAGCAGCAGCTTTTTTGTAAATGCATTGTTGTCTATAAGTATCAGCTCTACATCATTGTCTTTTCTATTCAACCAGAAATATTCATAAGACTGATTAAAACAGCTAAGAGCATAATTAAAGTCTTCACCCAGCTTTTCAGCAACAGCATAATTGTGTTCATCGCAGCATTTGGCAACTTCATTGTATTCTGCTATCTTGATTTTAAAATAGTCCATCAACTCTTTATAGGTAACATCACTCTTATGGATTGTGAGATTATTCTGCTCTGCAATTTGTTTTACTGACTTCACCACTCTTTTTTCCTGGGCAGGTGTCAGATTTTCCTTGCCGAAATTCTTTACTGACTCGCAAAGCGAATCATAAAAATTTATTATCTGCACTAATTCTTCGTTATAGTATTTCATATTTTCCACCTCTTATAAAAATTTATAAATATCTTCCACCGTTTCGGCAATATAATCTGCCCCGGCACTTCTCAGCTCCTCTTCACTGCCGTAGCCGTAAAGTACACCTATTGAAGGAAGGTTGTTTTCCTTTGCGCCGAATATATCGTGTTCTCTGTCGCCTATCATAATTGCGCCCGCAGATGTGAAGCCGCCTTTTTCCATAGCGTAGCGTATAACATCACCCTTTTTGTTGCGCTTTTCATCCATCGAGGCGCCTGCAACCACGTCAAAATATTTCATCAGGTCAAAATGCTCGAGTATCCTCACTGAAAACTCTTCAGGCTTTGATGTGGCAAGAACTATCTTTCTGCCGCTTGCCTTTATTTTTTCGAGAAGCTCTCTTATACCCTCATATACTTCGTTTTCATAAAGCCCCTTATCTCTGAAATATTCACGGTAAACGCCTATTGCCTCCATAGCCTTTTCTTCACTGAAGCCGTAATATTTCATAAATGAATCGTTTAAGGGCGGCCCTATGAATGCGTAAAGACTCTTTCTGTCCTCGACCTCTATTGCGTAATACTTCAGGGCATAGGCAACAGAGTTTGTTATGCCGAGACCCGGGTCTGTGAGGGTACCGTCCAAATCAAAAAGAATTACATTATACATTTTCATTTTCTCCCAACGATAATAGTTGTGTTTTCCTGCCTGAAGGTCATTTTCACATCTTTGAAGCCGGCTCCTTCAAGAAGGGCAAGCTGATTAGCAACAGTGCAAGGAGTATCATAGTGATAAAACTCATTGCCCGAAAGACCCTGTTCTTTTTTCAGGCGGTCATACTCGCTGAAATACAAGTCCTCGAGAGCCTGACTTGTCACCATATAGTCACACTCGATATATACGCCACGCTCAGACAGTGCCGAATAAAGCTTTTTATAAAGCTCAGCCTTTTTATCTTTTTTAAAGTGGTGCATGGTCTGAAAAGAAACAGCACAGTCAAAGCCGCTGCCAAACGGCACCTTAAAATAATCACCGCAGATAAGATTGAGCTTTTTGTCGGGATATTTTTCCCTGAGCCTTTGCAGCATAGCATCAGTCAGGTCAATGCCTGTCACCTCAATATGGGGTATGCGTTTAAAGATTTCATATAGCTCAAGACCCGTACCGCAGCCAAGGTCAAGAAGTGTCTTTGCGGTTTCAGGCAGAAGCTTCGCCATTTCGGTGTATCCTTCACGGCATCCCTCAACGCAGGACAGCATGTGTTCGTCATATTCAGAAAGTCTTGCCGTAAAAAACTCTGACATTTCTTCAAGAACCATAATTTCACCTTCTTTACTTATTACATAATATCACAAATACGTCTGCAATTCAATAAAAAGCAGATACCCGAAAGTATCTGCTAAAAATTTATTCGATTTCTGTCATAGGGTTGGGATCATTTTCTGATGTGATGATTTCACCCTTTTCATTCCAGCTTACCGTTTCTGCATGGTAATAAACATTACCCTCTTCATCAAGATATACATCATTATAGTATCTGTAATCGTCTAATTCAATCATCAAGTCTGCAATCACATCGCTGAAGCTGATATTATCAGAAAACTCTTCATTTTCTTCTATATCCGAGTAATCCATATAAAGCTCATAGTTTTCATCATAATAAAACCAACCGTCAGAAGTCACATAGCAGTCATATACGGAATATTCTTTACCCTTACTGTCAACAAAAAACCAATCAGTATAAACTTCGCCGTCTTCCTCAACCTCTTTAACGGTGTAAGTATAAACCTCTCCCTTCTCATCGTAAAGAAGCACATCTTCAGCCTTTTCATAGCCATTACCCTTTTTATCGTAATAGACAATATCTCCCGCCTCATTTTCAACACCTATTCTGTTCAACGACAAAATATCCTCAGCTATATTAATCCCCCAATAAGAGCCGATACCGATAGCTGAAATAACAGCTATAACCGAAATTACCGTCACCGCCCAAAAGGCAGCACCAAATCCCTTAGCTGATTTCTTCTGTTTTTCCTTATGAGGCTTATTTATAACAGGCAAGTCAATAAGACATCTTGTGCACATAGTGAAATTTTCAGGATATCTGTCACCGCACTGATAACACACCTTTGTGGTTTCACCGGGAAACTTCTTGCTTTCCGAAATAAAAATTATCGCTGTTATAAGAGGGAAGAAAAATGCACCAAGATACCAACCTACACCTAATTCCTGATTTTTCAGTTTTGCAGTATTATTCATATAAAGCACAAGAAAAATAACTGAAAGGATATTCGTTATCGAAAACAAAATACTTAATGCCCAAACAAAAATCATTGAAGCAAAAGTCATTTAAAATTCCCCCTTTAAAACAATGGCTTTTATTGAAAACAATATAACACGGTTCTGCTTTTTTCGTCAATGACTTTCACAAGAATTTCACACAAAAAAATAACGGCTTAATATGCCGCTATTTTTATAACATTATTCAAATAAAGGTGTGGAAAAATATCTTTCAGCCGTATCGGGAAGTATTGTAACAACTGTTTTACCCTTGCCTAACTTTTTGGCAAGACGCTTTGCTGCCGCCACATTGGTACCGCTGCTTATGCCGCACATAATACCTTCCTTTGTTGCCAGCTGTTTTGCCGTTTCAAGAGCTTCTTCGTCGCTGATAATGCAAACCTCGTCATATATCTGCTGATTTAAAATGGCAGGGATAAGACCGTCACCTATGCCCATCTGAACATGCGTACCGATTAAGCCACCTGAAAGAATTGCTGCATTTTCAGGCTCCACAGCCCATATGAGCATATGGGGATTAGCTTCCTTCAAGGTTTCGCCAATACCCGTTATGGTGCCGCCCGTGCCTATGCCTGCACAGAAGCCGTCAATTCTGCGCTGTGCCTGTGAAAGTATTTCCTCAGCCGTTGCAGAACGCTGAATTTCAGCATTGGCGGGATTTTCAAACTGATGAGGGACAAAATGGTTGTCATAGTCCTCACTGATTCTCAGAGCAAGTGCGAGACATCTTTCTATGCACTCGCCTATATTGCCCTCGTCGTGAACGAGAATAACCTGAGCGCCGTAATGCTCAACCAGCTTTCTTCTTTCCTCACTGACGGAGTCGGGCATAATTATTTTAACCTTATAACCTTTAACCGCACCCACAAGAGCAAGACCTATTCCCTGATTGCCGCTTGTAGGCTCAACTATAACAGTATCCTTATTGATAAGACCCTTGCTTTCGGCATCCTTTATCATATTATAGGCTGTTCTTGTTTTTATTGAGCCGCCCACATTAAGACCTTCAAACTTAACGAGGATTTCAGCATCGTCTTCATCTGTCATATTGCGAAGCCTTATAAGAGGTGTGTTGCCCATAGCCTCTAAAATATTGTCACAAATCATATATATACCTCAAAATTTATTTCTTCATCAACAAAATTCCACTCATTATATCATATTCCGCAAGACATTTCAATGTGTTTGAAGCATTATTTTTTTGTACGCGTTCAGGACTTCCGAAACCTATATTTTATGCCGCCGAAAAAAAATAAAAGCTATTTTTTCAAAAGCTATTGACATTTACCTTGGGTTAAACTGTAATATTAGTGTACCGAAGACAAAAAGGAGGTACATTTATGAAAATCAAAGACGTTATAACCGAAACGAATCTCACCGACAGAGCCATCAGATTATATATTGAAAACGGTCTTGTTGCCCCCTCGTGCAGTGAAAACTACGCAGGCAGAAAAAATATAGACTTCACCGAAGAAGACGTTGAGTGTCTTAAAAATATTGCCACACTCAGAAAGGCGGGGTTTTCTATAAGTGAGATAAAACAGCTTCGCCTCGGTAATGAATCCTGCCGCAAAGCCTTAGAGGAGTTTATGAAGAAAACCTCTCAGGAAATTGAAAGCAATAAGGCTGTTCTTGAAAAATTAGAGACTGTTGCCGTAAAAGAAACGGTGACAATGGAAGCTATCTGCGAAAGCCTCAACTCTGTTACAAAAGAAAAGGATATCCCCGAAGCCGATGCTCAGCTTTCTCTCGGAGAAAAGATTGAAAAAGCCTTCTTCCTTACCGTATCCGCCGCAGGCTTCGGTTGGATTATTTTATCACTGGTTATTCAGTTCTTTATCCTTTGGGCTCATAAAATGCGCTTTATTGTTCCCGAAACAGATTTCTATATCAAATGGGCAATACTCGCTTACATTATCTTCACTTCAGTATTTTTACTGTATAAGTATAAGATTTCTAAAAAGGTCAAATTTTCCAAAAAGCGCTTGATAACTTGTGCGGTACTTTGCCTGATACTTATCCCTGTTTGCTTTGCATCATATCTGTATAATATCATGTCTTTACTCGATATTGACTTGCGCTCAGAAACTACTAACCTGAAAAACTATCTTCTGATTGACGAAAGAGTCAACAAATTTTCAGATGAGGTAAATGAGTTTTTTCCCGACGAGCTGCCTTCCGACACGAAAAGCGTTGATTTCCTCGGCAAAAGCATATTCACCTTCAAAGAATATACGGGCAATCCAACATATTTTTACAGATATCAGCTGGTACACGACAAAGACAAGGACCTGACTATATATCTTGAAAGACGCCTGTCAGAAAAGGAATTGCAGGAAGAAATAGAAAAATATAGGGATATGAAGCCAATAGGCTCCTCATCTGTCATCACCAGAAAATTACGCGACTGGACACTTTTATATTACTGTGAATATGAAGAAAACCCCGAAGCCTATTACGGCGAATACATGTATAAAATCTTTGCCTATAACAGTTACGGCAGGGTACGGTATATAATGGAATATAACGCAGGCTCCCCTATGCAAATGTACACGGTACCCTATCATATGGAACTTGAATGGTAAAGCAAAGCTCTCAGCCTTTATGACTGAGAGCAATTTTTATGCGAAATATTTTATCAGATAAAGAATGAGCATATGAACGGGATAGAAAGCATAGAAGCCGTATTGCAGCACTTTATTTGATATGCCCTTTCTTCCGCCGTAAAGCCATATGGGAATGAGCGAAAATACAGCAAAGCCCTGAGTGGGAATTTCGAAGTATTTTCCGAAAAGCTCAAAGGGAATAACCTGACCCTCGAAGAAAATGATGTTTATTGCTACCATACCAAGGAGCTGTGCGAGCCATGCAAAGGGGAAGTCTCTGAAAAGATAGAACATCACAACCATCAGCATACCGTTAATACCGTAATCAACAAAACCTATAACGGAAGCCACTACGATTAAAAACAGCAACGCAACTGTTTTAGCTATATTCTTTGCCGACCTGTCTTTTTTAGCCTTGTCTATAAGCACTATGGCAAGAAGGCCAAGCAGTAAGGTAAACAGCACATTCTGATGATACGGGTTGAAGGTACGGCTTGAATAAAAAAGATTAAATGGTATTTCCGTAACTATGGCAAAGCCGAGAAGTCTCAGAATATACTTCTTCACATTCTTGGTGTGAACGAAGCCCTCTGCTATCTGAAATGCAAAAATCGGAAAGGCCATTCTGCCTATGTAGGTCATCCAGTCGCCGAAGCTCATATAAGTTGCCCATATGTGGTCACTGAGCATAAGAAGGACGGCTATAACTCTGAGCATATTTGCCGTAAGTCCGCCAAAAGGCTTTTTTATAAGAGGACTGTTGGTGGGAAGTTTAGATAATTTTTCTGTCATAATTATATTCTCCTTATTTTATCTGCTGAAAAAATCTTACAACTTAAACATTAATAATATATTAAATTTGCAAAATATTTCGTCAAAAAATAAAAAACAGCCCTGCGGCTGCACTTCTTCACTACTCCCTCTTACATCTTCCTTAAAATGAAATAACCCCCGGGGACCGATGTTTCTTCACACATCTTTTTTGGTCCGGGGGGTTATTTCTGTTCTGACTTATTATCTAACATCATTTTGGTCAACCTCTCTTTCTACAGAATGTGATGTCTTCATTTTTTTGTTTTTCTGCACTTTGTTTTCCTTCATATTTTTCTTTTTTATTTTTTTGATTTTATTTTTTCTTGTGCAGTTTTTTATGAAGACTTTCGGTTTTTACCTGTACATTGGTATCACCTTTCCCTTTCTGTGTCTATAATATATCATAAAATTTTCCACATTTCAATATCTTTTTTGTACAAAATTACATACCGTATTTTTATGCATAAGGTAGAAATCACGGCAGAGTACCCTGAAACTATTGACTTTGCAAAATCATTTTTGCTATAATGGATATGTTGGGGCGTTGAAAATTGCTCCTTTTTTGTTTTTATTTACCATTAAACCTTGACATTAAAAATAAATATCGTATAATTATTCTATTCTACTTTAAAGCGGTGATAATATGAGAGAAATTTTAAGATCAGACAAGCTTGCAAACGTACACTCGGATATAAGAGGTCCTGTGTTTGTTGAAGCTATGCGCATGAGAAAAGAAGGCATTGACGTTCTTCGTCTTAACACAGGTAACCCTGCAACCTTCGATTTCAAAATGCCTGACAGCGTGCGCAACGCACTTATGAACAATGCCGATAAGGCTGTTGCTTACTGCGACCTCAAGGGTATGCCCGATGCAAGAGAAGCAATATGCAATTACCACAAGGGCAAGGGCATTGAAGGCATCACTCCCGACGATGTGTTTATCGGTAACGGTGTAAGTGAGCTCGTTACAATGGCACTTACTGCACTGCTCAGCTACGGCGACGAAATCCTCGTCCCTGCCCCCGACTATTCACTCTGGACTAACTCTGTGTGGATTGCAGGAGCAAAGCCCGTACACTATATCTGTGACGAGCAGTCAAACTGGTACCCCGATATCAATGACATCAAGTCAAAGATAACTTCCAAAACAAAGGCTATCGTTATCATCAATCCCAACAATCCCACCGGCGCACTCTATCCCAGAGAAGTGCTTGAAGAAATTGTTGCAGTGGCAAGAGAGCATGAGCTTGTTATCTTCTCAGATGAAATTTACGACAGACTTGTTATGGATGACCTTGAGCATATCTCAACTGCAACACTTGCTCCCGACCTTCTTGTATGCACAATGAACGGTCTTTCAAAGTCACACATCATCTGCGGCTTCCGTTGCGGCTGGATGGTTGTCAGCGGTGCAAAGGACAGTGCAAAAGACTTTATTGCAGGTCTTGTTCAACTTTCAGCTATGCGTCTTTGCGCTAACGCCCTCATGCAGCTTGTTATCCCTGCAGCCCTCAATGACCCCGACAGCACAAGAGAGATGATTGTACCCGGCGGCAGAATTTATGAGCAAAGAGAAGCAACCTGCCGTGAGCTTGAGAAAATTGAAGGCATTTCCTTTGTTAAAAACAGTGCCGCCTTCTATCTCTTCCCCAAGCTTGATATAAAGAAGTTTAACATCACCGATGACCAACAGTTTGCTATGGACTATCTCCACAGTAAAAATGTTATGATCATCCCCGGCAGAGGCTTCAGCTGGGATAAGCCTGACCACTTCCGTATCGTTATGCTTCCCGAGCCTGAAAAAATCGCCAAGGCTATGCGCGACCTGGGCGACTTCCTCAAGGATTACAGACAGGGTTAAAAATCACAGAACTAAAGGAGCTGTAAAAACGAAAGTTTTTTTACAGCTCCTTTTTAGAGGCGTGAAAAAAATGCGCAGAATGAACAAACTCAGCAAAAATAAAGCTTTGGCTTTATTTTTTACCCGAAGGCGTACGAAGGTACGTCGAGAGGCGAAGTTTGTTTATAGCATAAACCGAAAAACTGCATAATTTGCAGTTTTCTGATTTTTATGTGTTTTAAAGGGTTCCTTTGGACTTTCATCCTGAAGAAACCCTCTAT
>JAZSKE010000029.1:0-1693 GCA_045534675.1 Acutalibacteraceae bacterium | reverse complement strand
CATCGTAGTCAGGAAACATTATTTCTATGTACTCGCCAGTTTTAAGGTAGTCACGTCCAAGACGAGAAAAGTCTTTGGTGATAACCGTTTCAACCTTGCCTGCTTCAACGTCATTCATCATACGGATAAAATCAGGACGGTTGAAATTCGTGCCACTGAATCCGTCGTCAACATAGAACTGGGGGTTAGAAAATCCGTTATCCTGTGCATACTTTAAAAGAATTGCCTTTTGGTTTGTAATACTATTGCTTTCGCCTGCAAGCATATCGTCCTGCGACAGACGGCAATATAACGCTGTAATTTTATCTGACATTTATAATCCTCCTTACCTTGTGAGGAGAGTGTAGGATTTGAGGCATCAAATCCTACACCGACGGGAGTAAAAATCTTTGATTTTTACTCAAGTCCTCACTTACCTATAAAAACTACAGCGGATTATGTTACCTTTATTATATCACACTCTCAAGAATAATTCAAGATAGTAAAGCGTGAAAGTGAACATAATCCACTGTTTTTTACTACGCTACAAATTGCAGACTGTCAACATCTCTCGAAATCAGCCGCTTGATAATGTCATCAAGGGTTTCCTTGCAACCGAGGTTGAAGTGAGTTTCGACTATGTAGATGGTATGACCGATTTTATATTCTGAGATGTTTGGGGCAAGCGAGGGGTTATCCTCACTTGCTACGGCGGTATTCCTGCATACATTTCTAATCATTTAGCTCCTTTCTGCCTTGCGGCAATAACATTGTTTAAGATACCTCTTAGTTTTCATTGAGATATTTGTTCTGAAGATTTCATCACCCTCCTTAAAATTCAGCGGTCTTAGGTGCAGCCTAAAATGTAGGGGCAAGCATTTTGTCAGCCGATATGCTGACAACCATTTTTGAGGGGTAGCCGAATAAAATGAGCGAGAAGAGAAAGAATACGTATTCTTTCTGTGCTTGCTATGCTTACCCAAAATGAAAGTATACGGTACTTTCTCTGCTTGCTACGCATACAAAAAAACAAAACATTCCGCATTCCTACTTTTCTTGTTCCGCCCGAATGGGCGCTACCCCTCCAAAAAATCTGCGGCGACGAAGGGTAGAAAAAATCCCCCTTCATAAGTACCTACAAATTCAAGCGAATTTTTAAGTCTGTGGGAGGGGGATTATGAAATTTTGGATGGATTGCACAAAAGCAAAGATTTATGTATAGCGTTGTCAGAAGGATTATCTGCTTTGATATGCTGAATTAAAATTTTGTACTTTATTTAAATGCATCTTGAAATCTGCACAAATATATGGTATAATTTTCTATGAATAAGTTTCATTATTTTCTTGGAAAGGGGTTGACAAGCCGATGAGCCTGTGCTATACTGCGACAGACATACATACAGGGATAACTCTGTCCTTTTCGGCTTGTATTGTAATAGCACATAACGCTTTTAAGGTCTATTTTTAATAGGCTTTAAAAGTGTTTTTTGTTTGTATAGATTTCGTTTTACATACATCAAAGGAGGAAGTTATGAAAAACAAATTCTACAACAAAGCCTTATCCGTCTTTACGGCTATGGCAATGGCCCTCTCGCTTATAACGGGCATACCGTTCAGCGAGCTTGGGTTAGGTAATACCGTAAGTGCGGAGGAAAGCACGATCACACCCGTAACTCCACAGCTTGACAGCGACGGCTTTTACAGCATCGGCTCT
>JAZSKE010000043.1:0-2233 GCA_045534675.1 Acutalibacteraceae bacterium | reverse complement strand
GAAAAAGGGGAAAGGGAAAGGAGAGCCCAGAGAGGAAAACCGTAGGGGAAAAAGGGAGGGAAATGTCGACTTTTGTGCCAGTTTTCTTTTTCCCTCCCTTTTGCCCCGTAGGTGTTCCTCTCTGGTGATAAATCACCCTTTGGTATTTATTATAATTAGAAAAAAGTAAAGTTTAAGATATTACAATGTACTACTAACATTTTAGGGATTGGTATAACGCATAAAAAGCTAATGGCTAACGGCTAACAGCTAAAAGCTTAAATTAGACAAAAAAAGAAGCCCGAAAAATCGGGCTTCTAAAAATAAGAAAGACATAAATGTGTAGAACAAAAGAAAGGAGACAACAAAACGAGTGATAAATAGTTCATAAAATATTTACCACTATTGATATTATACAGTATTTCCCGAAATCCGTCAAGCAAATTTCTAAAAAAAATCTGCGATTTGTAACTTTTCACAACAAACGGCTATTTCTTTTTAGCAAATTAGCCAAATATTTCAAAAATACATTGTTTTATAATGCTAACAAAAATTGTAATTGTGTGACGAAAAATTGTTTACAAAGCGGTTACTTTGTGGTATAATTATAAATGAAGTTGTATGCCGAGTTAAAGTGAAACTTAATTGTTACATTTTTAACAGGCAAAAACTGAAAAAATTTTTTAATGGAGGTCATTACCAATGGCAATCAAAAGAAAAATGAAAACCATGGATGGTAATAACGCCGCTGCTTGGGTGTCATATCCCTTTACCGACGTTGCTGCTATTTATCCTATCACTCCCTCATCTGTTATGGCTGAGGTTACCGACAGCTGGTCTGCAAAGGACAAGAAGAACCTTTTCGGACAGCCTGTAACAGTTGCAGAAATGCAGTCTGAGGCTGGTGCTGCCGGTACAGTTCACGGTTCACTTTCCGCAGGTGCACTTACAACTACATACACAGCATCACAGGGACTTCTCCTGATGATTCCTAATATGTACAAGATTGCAGGTGAGCTTCTTCCTAACGTAATCCACGTTTCTGCTCGCTGCGTATCTTCACACGCTCTTAACATCTTCGGTGACCACTCCGACGTTTACGCTTGCCGTCAGACAGGTTATGCAATGCTTTGCTCAGGTTCTGCACAGGAAGTTATGGACCTCGGTGCTGTAGCTCACCTTTCAACAATCAAGGGCAGAGTTCCTTTCCTCCACTTCTTCGATGGTTTCCGTACATCTCACGAAATCCAGAAGATTGAAACATGGGATGACGAAACACTCTACTCACTCCTCGACAAGGATGCTGCACAGAGATTCCGTGACCAGGCTCTCCACCCAGAGGCTCCTGTTCTCCGTGGTACTGCTCAGAACCCTGACATCTTCTTCCAGGCTCGTGAGGCTTGCAACAAGTACTACGATGCTCTCCCTGCTATCGTTGAGGATTACATGAACAAGGTAAATGACCTTATCGGTACAGATTATAAGCTCTTTAACTACTACGGTGCTGCTGATGCTGCCCATATCATCATCGCTATGTGTTCAGTTATCGAGACAATCGAAGAAACAATTGACTACCTCAACGCTGCAGGCGGCAAGTACGGTCTTGTTAAGGTTCGTCTTTACAGACCTTTCGTTGCTGAAAAGCTTGTTGAAGTTATTCCTGAGTCTGTTAAGAGAATTTCTGTTCTCGACAGAACTAAGGAGCCAGGTTCACTTGGCGAGCCTCTCTACCTCGACGTAGTAGCTGCTCTCAAGGGTACAAAGTTCAATGATACACCTGTATTCACAGGCCGTTACGGTCTTGGTTCCAAGGACACAGTTCCTGCTCAGATCGTTGCTGTATTCAAGAACGAAACTAAGGCAAGATTCACAATCGGTATCGAGGACGATGTTACTAACCTTTCACTTCCTCTCGAGGCTAACCCTGACTCTGCTCCTGCAGGCACTACAGCTTGTAAGTTCTGGGGACTCGGTTCAGACGGTACTGTTGGTGCTAACAAGAACTCTATCAAGATCATCGGCGACCACACAGACCTCTATGCACAGGCTTACTTTGCATATGACTCAAAGAAGTCAGGCGGTGTAACTATTTCCCACCTCCGTTTCGGTAAAACTCCTATCAAGTCTACATACCTTATCAATAAGGCTGATTTCGTAGCTTGTCACAACCAGAGCTATATCGACAAGTATGATATGGTTTCTGATATTAAGCCAGGCGGTACATTCCTCCTTAACACAATCTGGACTCCTGAGG
>JAZSKE010000072.1:0-1926 GCA_045534675.1 Acutalibacteraceae bacterium | reverse complement strand
ACTGTCAAAATCACAATTCAATGCCGGTGGAATTCATGATCAAGCGAGGACATGTCTGCAGTGCGGCAGCGTTATCTTTTATTATAACGCTGAACCGCACAAGTTCCGGAGCGCATGAATTCCAGCGACCAGCATTGAATGGCACCATTGCGGGCGAGCAATGTTTGCGACGACTGAAGCTTTAGCTTTACAAAGGAGTGTGTTTACACCCGGCCAACCGAGGGATGTCGCTTGCGACTCGCGAGCAAAAGGACGTTACGACTGATTTTGTCCTGTGCCGGGACCTTTTGGTTCTTTTCGTGACCGAAAAGAACATGATAGAACAACTGCAAGAAGAATAAAAGATAACTGATTAAGGGTAAAAGCAATCCCGGAATAAGATTTTTCGGCATAAAAAGTACCATACAAGTAGAATATTACCCACACTGAATTTCTACTGGCTCAACGTAAAAAGTTGAGGGATTTCATTTTCATGCATATAATTTTGCTAGTCTAAAAAGGAAAAAATCTTTATCTTTTACCCCTCTGAACTGCGCTCTGAAAGCCTTTATTTTAGAGTTAAAACTCTCTGATGCGGCATTTGTTGAACGCTTGTCAAAGAAGTTGAGGATTCTCTCATAATGCATATATATGGTTCTCACAACCTTTGCAAATGCCGTAAACCCGCTTCTCTCCACCCTGTCATACCACCTTGCCAGCATTGTGTATGCGACACCTTTGGATTTTGCGCAGTGATAAACCTGACCCAGCCCCATTGCCAGATAATATGCCTTCTTTATATCCGGATACTCACGGAAAAGTATCCTTGCCCTTTCCTTCTGCTCATTGCCCCATAGGCTCTCTTTCTTATAGAGCAGATAAATGCTCCTTACCAGCAACTGTGCTCTTGTATCTCCGTTTTCAAAAACAGCAGGCTGATAGCTCCTTCCTTGTACCTTGGCTTTAAGTATTTCCCTGTTCTCTTCGTCCAGTGCTTCCCACCTTGCCTTGATGCGCATGTCTTGCAACGCCTCAAATGCCAGCTGTTGTACATGAAAACGGTCTATAACCTGCCTTGCTACGGGGAAACAGGTGGAGGCTATCTTTGCCATATTGGCAGCCATATCAAGAGTTATCTCCCTTACCTGGAAGCGACGCCTACGTGAGAGTTGCAATAACACCCTGCATACATCTTCAGTGCGCGTACCCTTAATGATTGCTATAATGGAACCCTTGCCGCCTTTCCTTTCCTTGTTGATGAGAACCGTATATAATTCTCCGCGTGAGAGACACACCTCATCCAATCCTACGTATGCACCAATGTTTTTCTCAAAGAGAATCCAGTCGGATGCGTGAGGCTGCTGTTCCCAGTCATGGTATCCGCTCAGATGGTCACGGTACTGACGCTCCAGTTTCTCGCCGTCAACTCCATAAAGAGTGCCTATGGTTTTGCAACTTACTGGAAGACTATCCACATATATCTTTTAAAAAAGACGCGAATTCACGCGTCATGGATGTGCCGCTGGCAACCAGTTTCCAATTACGGGAAATGTACTTGCCTTCCGGTTTCAGAATCCAACGTCTGCGGCGGACGTTGAGAAAGACCTGCTTGCCACGAATGGGAAAGTCCTGAACAACTGCCGCTTCGAAGAATCCTTTGCTCTCGGTATCCTTGCCGATGTACTCGGCAGGTACGATATTCTTTTCTTCAAGGTAGATAACTATTTGAGTAGAGTCCTCAACAACGTTTACAACATCAAAATAATCAAGTGTGCCTGTAGGAAGCAGAAGGGAGTAACCGTCTTTTTGCATAGTCTTTGAAATTTATTGACAGCAAAAATAAACATTTATTTTTTACCCCTCAACTTTTTACGTTGAGCCCTATTGGCATTAATAGCAAGGATTTACACTTTCAACTCATATGTATCGTAAACGACTGCACGGCCG
>JAZSKE010000082.1:0-1581 GCA_045534675.1 Acutalibacteraceae bacterium | reverse complement strand
ACAGTTGTAAATATCTGTACCGCTGTTCATACCGCCGCAGATTGCACCTGCATAAAGGTCAAGATTTTTCTTGATGTCTGTATAAGTTACATCAATGTTAAAGTTTACAACGCCTAAATTTTTAATTTTATATTCCTCAGGGCTTGATGCAAGGTTTGCAAAAAGACCGTAGGCTCTCCAGTTGCCTGTTTCTGTCATAAAAGGAGTGTTCTCGTTTATAACAATGGTCATACCTGATACAACATGACCGTTACCGTCAAATGAACCCTGGAATGAGCAGGCATAATTTTCTGCTTTATTCCAGCCTCCGCCCATAAAACCGTAAGCAGGCGTACCGCCGATGGGAACCCAGTTGCCCCAATTTGAAAGGTCAATATCCGCTATCAGCTTGTAATGGTTTTTAGGACCCTGTCGAACTGCATTTAACTGCTCTGCGGTTTCAATGAGGTATGGGTCATCAATCGTACCGCTGCCTCCTGCAAATTCAAAGGGAGATACTACAAATTCTGCAGGTGCACCCTTAAATGTATCTTCAAATCTGATATTCTTTAAGCAAGATTTAGGTATATAACGCCCGTTTGTAAGAAGTGCCCATTCACCAACAAGTCCGGGAATTTCATCCGAAACATCGAGATCGGCAATTTCAACACGACTGATGGTATAATTGCTCGGGTACTCATGCTCATTTTTGACCATATCAAAATGTCCGTTTGCATCGGTTGTTTCAACATATGCGTCAGTTGTAGGATACACATACTCTGTACGCATATTTTTTTCTATAAATTTATTTACATAGTGTTCATTAAATTCAAAATCTCTTCTTTTAAGCTTTAAATCCCAATAATCGAAAAGAGGGAAATTGAATTCAGCTACCGCAACAGGCAAAAGCATTCTGTTATCCATTGTTTTCTTGAACGCTATCATTGCATCTGTTGCACCTGCATCCATACCCATATCCCATGTGAAGGCTGTCAGATAAACCTCCATTGTTTTGTCATCTATAATTTTGTGACCTGTTGTGTGTTCTGCAGCATCACGGTATTCATCGAATTTAATGTTTTTATCAAAGTAATAACCGTCTCTTGCTTTATAGGTTACAACCGCCGATGTATACATAAACGGTTTTACACCTTCAGGATGCTCAAATACAATTTTCTCTACATAAAAATTGGATTTTTTCTCTTCATCGCTGCCTTTAAATCCATATGTAGGAATTCCGTTCGGGAAAGACAGTGCGTATGTATTGATTTTTTCTATGGGGTCTCCGATTTTGATTTTGTTTTTCCACTTTTCATAGTAAGGTCTTTTTGCGTTGTTGCCTTCCCTGTAACAGTCAAAAATTTTATCATCCGCCGGAACATAACCGATACCGCCATCATAGTCAGGATACTTTATTACATGGAAAAATTCGTTTTCACGGTTAATGGATGGAACATAGGCTTCAACAATTGTAATGAGGTTTGCCTGAGCATCCAGATACGAATAATCCGACATGCTTTCAACCTTGCTTCCTGTTTTAGGTTCCAAATGCACATTCAGCCTGTCTTTAAATCTTGCAGTGCCGTAGTCCCCGGGTTCAAA
>JAZSKE010000062.1:0-27587 GCA_045534675.1 Acutalibacteraceae bacterium | reverse complement strand
AAAAATAAAGCGTTGGCTTTATTTTTGGTTACCCGAAGGCGTACGAAGGTACGTCGAGAGGCGAAGTTTGTTTATAGCATAAACCGAAAAACTGCAATTTTTGCAGTTTTTGATTTTTATATGTTTTAAAGGGTTCCTTTGGACTTTTCATCCTGAAGAAACCCTTTATTTATCTCGGTTTATGCGGTCTGCACTTTTTTTACAGCCCCTTTTTGCGTTGTTTTGCCTTTTTTTACCCGCTCGAAGTACCTTTGTACGCCTTCGGGGTAAAGAAAAGAGCATCTTGCACCTTTCTGGGCGTCCTTCATTACTGTTATCTCGTCAGTGTGCCGCCATCTGCATAAAGCAAAAGAAGAATGTCTCTTTCCTCGCCGCTGAGCTTGTCTATATAAACAAGTGCCTCCTGACCATTCTTATCCTTACAGTGAAACTCATAGCAATATGCCTCTTTGCCCGTATCAAGAGGGATAACTGCCGAGCCTGTGCCTATAACTGAAAGCAGGGGAGAAATTTTTTCTATGGCTTCTTCTTCGGTTATATTCACACGGTAAATATCTCTTTTGCAGTGGTTGGCAAGATAAGCCGCAGCATCCATTGCTGTTACCTCACCGCTGTCAAGGGCAACACTGACCTTTATCAGGTCGCTGTAATGTACAATACCCTTTTCGGTGTAGGCAAAGTTCACGGTACACACACCGTCATAAACACTGTAGTAGCTCTCTTTCATGCTTTTGTAGCCATGCTTTTCAAGAAACTGCTTTGCACGCTTTACGGCTTCTTTTGTGCTGATAGTTTCTTCCAAAGGCGAAGCGGGATTTATAAGGTAGGCAAGCTTGCCGCCTTTTTTTGTTATGGCAATGCTCATATCACCCTTTGAAAAGCAATAAAGAGGCACCTTTGAAGCACTGTCCTGTTCCTGACGAAGACTTTCAGGGGTTGTACCCATAATATTTGCCGCCTTTTCCCGTGCCTCCTCTTTTGTGATTTCGCCAAGGGCTTCAAGGCTTTTTCCGCTTTTTTTATTCAGGATACTGTCGGCGAAGGGACCGTCGTAAATGAGCGTGGGATAATCGGCAAGATTCTGCTCCGCGTCGTTAAGGCTTGATGAAAGGCTTTGCGGAAGCTGTGTATCCCCAAGAGAAAGTGTGCTTTTTTTCACATTGGTTGCAACACTTCCGTCACTGTAGGAAGCTAAAACTTCGCTCAGTGACCTGCTCAGTTTTTGTGAGTAAGTGAGCAATTCCGAAAGACTTTTTGCATCCTTTTCGGATATTTGTAATGCATCCTCTCCTTGTGCAAGGAAGGTGGTGTAGGCACCGATTTGTGAGAGAAATTTATAGATTTCATCACTTACTAAGTTTTCATCAGTCAGCTGTGAAAGGCTGATTTTCGCCGCCGTTGCCTGGCGGGTCAGCTCGTTGCCAAGGCTGAGCAGCTTCTCCCGCGTACCGCAATAGGTCGCCTTCTGCAGGCTGACACTGATGTTGTCAAGGCTCTCGCAAAGCTCATTCATAGACTTTTGGTAAACTATCTCATTTGCAAATTCGTATTTCTTTGCTTTGGACGCGTATACAACGGTGCTGACACTGAGTACTGCCACCGCCACACAAAGAAAGCTGATAATCCTTATAAATCTTCTTTTTTGCATTTTCTTGTCTCCTTTTGCTGAATTAATTTATTGCCTGAAATTATTTTACGATTTATTCAAAAAAATATCCCTTATTTTTTTGCCTATTCATTGCATAAAAATCTTATTTATAGTATAATGAGATTAACTATGATGAGGAGGTATGCCCGTTGACAGCTTATCTTGATAACAGCGCAACAACAAAGCCCTGTAAAGGCGCAAGAGAAAAGATGCTTTTTGCAATAGATGAGTGCTGGGGAAACCCTTCTTCACTTCACGAAAAAGGCATAGCTGCAGATGCTCTGCTGATTTCGGCAAGACGTGCCGTGGCAAAAAGTCTTGGTGCAGATGAAAAGGAAATCCTTTTCACAAGCGGCGGTACGGAAAGTAATAACCTTGCAATTTTAGGTGCTGCCCACGCTATGAAAAGAAAGGGCAACAAGGTTATCACAAGTGCCGTTGAGCATCCCAGTGTGCTGAAATGCTTTGACCGCCTTGAAAGTGAAGGCTTCACCGTAGTTAAAATCCCCACAGACAAAAAAGGACTTATCGACCTCGATTTGCTCGAAAAAGAAGTGGACGAAAAGACGGTTCTTGTTAGCATAATGGCAGTCAACAATGAGGTAGGCACAATTGAGCCTGTGGATAAAATTAAAAATATTATAAGACGAAAAAACTCTCCTGCGGTTTTTCATATAGATGCAGTTCAGGCTTACGGAAAAATGCCCATTAACGTCAAAAAACTGGGTGCAGATTTAATGAGTATAAGCTCACATAAAATTCACGGACCCAAGGGTGCAGGCGCTCTCTTTGTGAAAAACGGTATCAAGCTTATTCCCAACTCTCTCGGCGGCGGTCAGGAAAAAGACCTTCGACCCGGCACTGAGCCAATGGTTGCAATTGCAGGCTTCTTCGGTGCAGTTGAGGAGCTGAATGTGAATAAATCTCTTGCCGAGGTGACAAAGCTCCGTGACGGCTTCACTGAAAAGCTCAGAGCAATGCCCGGTGTGAGCATAAACAGCAGTGACGATGCTCTCCCCTATATAGTCAATCTTTCCCTTGAGGGACTTCGCTCGGAAACTGTGCTTAACCTGCTCTCGTCAATGGGGATATATATTTCCTCAGGCTCAGCCTGTGCAAAGGGACACAAAAGCTATGTCCTGACAGCTATGGGACTTTCAGACAGACAGATTGACTCCTCTCTTCGTGTGAGCCTTTCAAGGTTTACAGCCGAAGAAGAGCTGGACTATTTTATCACCGGTATAGAAAAAGCCATGAACACAATAATGAAGAGGTAAGAAATGAAAGAAGTATTACTTATAAAAAACGGCGAGCTTGCTCTCAAGGGTCTTAACAGAAGCACCTTTGAAGACATTCTCGTGAAAAATATGAAAAGACGCCTTATGAACAGTGTGGGTAAGTTCACCTTCACTAAATCACAGTCAACTGTTATTGCCACTCCCAAGGATGAGGACATCGACTTTGATGAGGCAGTTGAAACAGTTAAAAAGGTTTTCGGTATTGCGGCATTTTCAAGAGCAGCCGTTGCCGAAAAGGATTTTGAAGATATAAAGAGAGTTGCTCTGGAATATTTAGGCGATGACCTTCGCAACGTGAAAACCTTCAAGGTATGTGCAAAGCGCAGTGACAAGCGTTTCCCCATGACCTCACCCGAAATCTGCCGTGAGGTAGGCGCACACCTTTTAAAAAACATAAAGACATTATCCGTAGATGTGCATAATCCTGATATCACAGTCACCGTTGAAGTCAGAGATAATAATGTGTTCATTCACGGCAATCAGATCAAGGGTGCAGGCGGTATGCCCGTAGGCTCTGCAGGCAGAGTAGCCCTTCTCGTTTCGGGCGGTATCGACTCTCCCGTTGCAGGCTATATGATGTCAAAAAGAGGTCTTCAACTCACTGCAATTCATTTTGCAGCACCGCCCTACACATCACAGAGAGCTGAAATGAAGGTCCGTGACCTTGTTTCAATCGTTGCAAAATACAGTGGCAGAGTTAATTTTGCCGTTGTCAACTTCACAAAAATTCAGGAAGCTATAAAAGAAAACTGTCCCGAAGAGCTTTTCACCATTATTATGCGCCGTCTTATGATGAAAATTTCAGCAAGACTTGCAGAGCGTGACGCTTGCGGCGCTCTTGTAACAGGTGAAAGCCTCGGTCAGGTTGCCTCACAGACCTTAGGCGCAATTGCCTGCACAGATGCTGTGGCAACTATGCCTGTTTTCCGTCCTCTTATCGGTATGGACAAGGACGAGATTATCACAATCTCAAGAAAAATAGGCACCTTTGAAACATCAATTCTTCCCTATGAGGACTGCTGCACTGTTTTCACTCCCAAGCATCCGAGAACAAGACCTACTCTCGAGCTTATTGAAGAAGCTGAAAATGCAGTGGACTTCAGTGAAATGATAGAGGAAGCTATCAGCACAGTCAGATATGAAAGCATTGACTGATATTATTTAAAAAGAGGTTTTTGATATGAACTGTGAGCTTATCAGTGTGGGTACTGAAATACTTTTAGGTGACATTCTCAACAGTAATGTGCAATTTCTTTCTAAAGAGCTTGCAAAGCTGGGTATGAATGTTATGCGCCACACTACCGTAGGTGACAATGAAAAAAGACTTCTTAAAGCTCTTGACGATGCCTTTGAATTTTCGCAGGCAGTTATTCTTACAGGCGGTCTCGGACCTACTCCCGATGACCTGACAAAAGAGACCTGCTGTAAATATTTCGGCATCAGCCTTCAAGAGGACAGTGAAATATTAAGTAAAATCGAAAGCTACTTTAAACTAAAAAATACAGTTATGCCTGATTGCAATAAAAAACAGGCACTGGTTCCCACCGTCGGCAGAGTACTCCCCAACCATAACGGTACTGCACCGGGCTTCATTTTAGAAAAGGACGGCAAAATCATTGTGATTCTGCCCGGCCCTCCAAAAGAGATGATTCCTATGTACCGTGAAAGTGTGAAGCCCTATCTTATGCAGTTTACAGACAGCGTTATCGTCTCACACAACATCCGCACCTTCGGCATAGGTGAAAGCTATATGTCAGAGAAGGTTGAGGATTTGCTTGAGGGTAGTAACCCCACTGTTGCACCCTATGCAAAAAGCGGCGAGGCACTTCTTCGTGTAACGGCAAAGGCTGAAACCGAGGAAAAAGCCGAGGAGCTTATGAAGGGTGTTATTGACGAAATCAAGGCAAGGCTCGGCGACAGCATTTACGGCATTGACACTGACAGCATTGAACAGACGGTTGTCAGGCTCCTTAAAGAAAAAAAACAGACCGTTTCCTTTGCAGAAAGCTGCACAGGCGGTCTTTGCGGTAAAAGAATAACGGATATTTCAGGCGCATCGGAGGTTTTCCATTGCGGAGTTATATCCTATGCAAATGAAATAAAGGCGGGAGTTCTCGGCGTAAAGCAGGAAACTCTTGACGCGTACACTGCCGTAAGTGAAGAAACGGCAAAGGAAATGGCTCAGGGCGTGAAGGCACTTTCAGGTGCCGACTACGGCGTGAGCATAACAGGCTATGCAGGCCCCGGTGATGAAGAAGAGGTGGGCCTTATCTACATTGCCGTTGCAAGCGATAAGGAAACTACGGTGAAAAAGCTTGTCACGGGTCACAGAGGAAGAAGTTGCCGTGATTATAACCGCCACGTTGCCGCCTCAAACGCCTTCAACGAGCTTCGCAAAGCTATACTTAAAAGCAGATAAACAAGAAGATTACCCAATTTATATATAAAGGAAAATGTATTATGAAAAACATCTATGAAGACGGCACCTTGCCGGGCGCTCCCGACATACCGGAGATAAAGCAGCAGCCGAAAACTCCGCCCACAAGGCCGAGAAAGCAGGTTACTCCTACGCCTATGCAGCAGGAACAGCTTCAGCGTCAGCAGCAGACACAGCCTCAGCCCGCACCCTACGGTGCTATGCCCGTCTACGGCGCACCGGCTTACCCCTATGTGCAGGTCGGCACTGACGCAAACGGTCAGCCTGTATATGCCCCTGCACCTCAGATGCCTTACCCCCAGCCTATGCCGGTCTATCCCTATGCTCCCTATATGCCGCCTGTTCCTCAGGCTTCCGCAGTACCCGAACAGCCCCCGCGCACAAACGGCGAGGTTAATCCCGGCACCAGAGTTCTCTATCAGAGTCCGGATTTTGATATGTCTGACAGCGCACCAAAAAACACAGAAGTAGGTGCACGCTTTGCTCAAGGCAGCTTCCGTCAGGAAGCCGCAGACACTGCAGAAGATATGGAAGTCGAAGTGGAAGAGATTTCACTCACCCCGGCACAGAAGGCGGCAAGAGCTATGCCTGTAAGTGAAAGCATTGAAATTGATGAAGTGGATTTTGACGCAGTAGAGCTTGATTCACTTATGAGAGAAAAGCAGACAGTCTACGCTGATGAAGATGAAATTGACCTCACCGAAGAAACCTTCTTTGCTCCCAAAAAGAAAAGCGGCGATATTTCCATGGCTCAGGCAGACAAAAACGGCAAGGCAAAGAATAAAGAAAAAGCCAAGCTCTCAAGGTTCGAAATAATAAGAAGAACTATTCTTGCTATTGCAATTCCTGCTATTATTGTTTCGGCAGGTATGCTTATTAACGAACTCCGTCTTGCAATACAGAATGAAAATGTGGAAGAAGACATTTCAAACCTTATTATAGAAGAGCCTACCACCAAAAAGAAGAATGACAAAGACGATAAAGAAAAGCCTACAGAGGTTCAGCTGACCCCCGAGCAGCAATGGGCAAAGATAAAGCAGGAATATCCCAATGTTATTTTTCCTGCAAACATTCAGCTCAAATATGCAAAGCTCTATGCTGAAAATCAGGATTTTGTCGGTTATCTCTCCGCTGACGGTGTAGGACTTAACCTCCCCGTTGTGCAGGCAAATGACGACGAGGAATATCTGAAAAAGAACTTCTACGGTCAAAGCACAAAATACGGCTGTCCCTTTGTGACGCATCTTAACAATATTCATCCCCTTGATATGAATACGGTTATTTTCGGCCATCATATGAATAACAACACCATTTTCGGTACTCTTGATGCCTACAAGAAAATTGACGGCTTCAAAAAGGCTCCCGTAATAACCTTCAACACTCTTTATAAAGATTATCACTGGAAGATAATTGCCGCATTCATCACAAACGCTTACGGCAAAGACGATGTGAATAACTATATTTTCCCTTATTATTTCACAACCCTCAGCACCTATGACCGCTTCTCGGCTTATCTCAATGAGCTTTCACAGCGTTCACTTTACGACACAGGCGTTGATGTTGTGGCAACGGATAAGATTCTCACTCTTTCCACCTGCTCACACGAGTTTGAGGACGCACGTTTTGTTGTTGTTGCCCGTCTTGTCAGACCGGGTGAAGGCACCGGCGTTGACACATCCAAGGCAGTTGTCAATTCAAATCCCAGGTACCCTCAGGCATATTACAATGCTAAAAAAATAAAGACTAACCCCTATAAGAACGCAAGCCAGTGGCAAGTAGGGTAAACGAAGTATAACGGAGGTAAAAACAATGAAACTGTTTATTTTAAACGACCTTTCAGCTTTTTCATCGGATACCGTCTTTAAAATCTGCCTCACCCTTGAAGAAAAGGGACTTGCAGAGGAAAATATCGAAAGATACGCCAGCTATGACGATTTGCTCGATGCTCTTATTCCCGCCCTTGAGGACGGTGAGCATATCATTGTTGCCGCAGAAAACAATGATTATAACCTTGTCAAGCGTGCAGTTATAGGCAAAATCGGCTACGGCGAGCTTTCCTCAAGTGAAATTGCAGAGGCTATTGCAAAAAACACGGCAGATTCTCTTGCTGACCTTGATATTTCAGGTCACAGCCTTATAATGAACGGCGCAATTCCTCTTTTAAGTGAAGACGGTCTTTACAGCGGCTTTACTCTTCAGGCTCTTTCAGGCAGACTGACAATGCTGCCTCTTGACTTTATGAGAATTGACAATATCCTTGCACTTCTCAGCGAAAGAGTTATCGGCAGAGAAGAGCAGCTTCAGCAGCAGGGCGTTGAAAATGAAATAATAATGCCCGACTATGACCTTGTGCCTGCTGTTTCGGATATGGTAAAGGCTCTCTCAGATGAAGAAAAGTCAATCGCTCTTGTAACAGGCGAAGCTTCAATGTGGGTATATAATCTCTATGATGAAATAGACTATCTCACAGATGCAGTCAAGTTCATAGAAATCAGCGATGATGAAACGGATGAAGCTGCAACAGCTGAAAGCGAAAGCGCGGTGGTTATCCGCCATGCAAAGGAAGCTATGCTCAGTGTGGGTACCGATTTCGGCGGTGCTGTATCTGACATTTATTCCACAGAAAACGAAGACGGCGAAACAAGCTACTTCGTTTATGCAGCTCTTGTTGACGGCGAAAATGCAAAGGCAAAGAAAATCAATATCAGTGACCCTGATAAGCTTGGAATTATTCTTCCTCACGCACTTACTCTTCTTTGCGATATGGTTGTCAAGAAGCTTGAAAGCGAAAAGCGTACCTCAGCTCCTGCGGTACCTCAGAAGCCTGAAACAAAGAAGCCCGATAAGAAAATGATAGCCATTGCAGCTGCTGTTATTCTCGTGGCACTTATTGCTCCCATTATCATAGTTTTCGGCTTCCTCGATAAGGATGAGCCTACAACAAATGTCCCCCCCACAAACGATATAAACGTAATCAACCCCGATGTTGACCCCGGTCAGACCTTCCCCTCAACATCTGACCCCTTCGGCGGCACAACCTTAGGCGGCGTTGTCAACATTGCTCCCGAGCCTTCGGCAGCGGATGTTTCTGCAACTCCCACAGTTGCTCCTCAGCCTTCAACAAAGGGTATTTTCACCTTCTATGTTTTCGGCTACGGACACGGTGTAGGTATGAGCCAGACCGGTGCAAACTATCTTGCAACTCAGGGCTGGACCTGGGCGCAGATTCTCGCTCACTATTACTATGATGGAAACACTGCAATCGTAACAGGTGATCCCTATCCTCAGCAAATCACCTATGCAGGTCAGAGCTACGAAACCCGCGAATACCTTGCAAGAGCTCTCGAAAGTGAAATGGGCCCCTCCTTCCACAAGGAAGCTCTTAAGGCTCAGTGTGTTACTATTTATACCTTTGCAAAACACTACAGCTACAACCTTTCAAAGGATGCTCACGCTTTTTCCACCTCAACTCCCTCACAGACTGTTTATGATATTGTTGATGAAGTTATGAATAACGGCTTCTACATCTCCCACGGCGGTGAAACCGCCCTTACTCCCTTCCACGCTATGAGCGCAGGTACAACTACCTCCTATTACAACGTATGGGGCAGCACCTCAGGCACAACAGTACCCTATCTTGCAGGCGGAAGAAAGAGCTACGGTGACTATCTCGACAACGACTACAAGAGTGTTTACTCAATTTCAAGCGACGATTTCAAAAAGCTTGTTGAGAGTAACGGCGACCTTGGTGTTACTCTTTCAGGCGACCCCTCAACATGGCTCACAATTGTAACCCACGACCAGGCAATCAGAAACGATATCGGTTATGTTTCAACCATTAATGTTGGCGGTAAGGTTATCACAGGTTATGACTTCCGCATCAAGGTTATGGAAGGCAGAATCCGTTCACACTGCTTCGCACTTGTTTATACTCCTACTGCTTGACAACAGACGAGCAATAGGGTATACTAAATCTCACTGAGGCAAAAACATTTAACCCCTCAGTCAGCCTAGAGGCTGACAGCTTTCCCTCCGGGAACAGGTACCCCTTTGTCGCTTTGCGACATTTCCCCTAACAGGGGAATCACCTTTCAGGTGAGCCAAGAATAAGGTAAAAACATTTTATTAAACCCCTCAGTCAGCCTTGAGGCTGACAGCTCCCCTTTCAGGGGAGCCAAGAATAAGGTAAAAACATTTTATTATAAAGGAGTGTCTACAATGGCATTAGTAACAACAAAGAAAATGTTCGAAGATGCATACAAGGGCGGCTATGCTGTCGGTGCATTCAACGTAAACAACATGGAAATCATCCAGGGTATCACAAGAGCTGCTAAGAAGCACAACTCACCCGTTATCCTTCAGGTTTCCGCAGGCGCAAGAAAGTACGCTTCACACGGCTATCTTGTTGCTATGGTTAAGGCTGCTGCTGAAGAAACAGGTCTTCCCATTGCTCTTCACCTTGACCACGGCCCCGATTTTGAAACATGTAAGGCTTGCATCGACGGCGGCTTCACATCAGTTATGATCGACGGCTCACACCTTCCCTATGAAGAAAATGTTGCTCTTACAAAGCAGGTTGTTGACTACGCTCATGCACACGGCTGTGTTGTTGAAGGCGAACTCGGTCAGCTTGCAGGTATTGAAGACGATGTTAACGTAAGCGAAGAGGATGCTAACTTCACAGATCCCGCTCAGGTTTACGATTTCGTAACAAGAACAGGCGTTGACTCACTTGCTATCGCTATCGGTACAAGCCACGGTGCATATAAGTTCAAGCCCGGCCAGAAACCCCAGCTTCGTTTCGACATCCTCAAGGAAGTTGAAGAAAAGCTCCCCGGTTTCCCCATCGTTCTTCACGGTGCTTCATCAGTTAATCAGGATGACGTTAAGACAATCAACGCATACGGCGGCGAAATGCCCGACGCTATCGGTATCCCCGAGGATATGCTTCGTGAAGCTGCATCAATGGCTGTTTGCAAGATCAATGTTGACTCAGACATCCGTATTGCTATGACAGCTGCTCTTCGTAAGCACTTCAAAGAAAATCCCAAGCACTTCGACCCCAGACAGTACCTCACACCTGCAAGAGATGCTATTGAAGGCGTAGTTTCACACAAGATTGAAACAGTACTCGGCTGTGCTGACAAGGCATAAGACAATTATGAACGAGGAATTATGAATTGTAATAATTCAGTTCCTGCAAAAAACGAAAATAAAGCGGTGAAAGGATTTCCTTTCACCGCTGATTTTTTTCTTAAAATTTTATTTCACATCAGTGATAATTTCCTTAAAGGAGGTAGCAAGACCTGCAAGTCCCTGAATTTCTGAGGGGATGATAATCTTTGTTGCCTTGCCGTCTGCAGCAGCCTGGAAGGCTTCGAGAGCGCGAAGCTTGATAACCTCTTCGCTTGCGCCTGCTTCATTGAGAAGACGGATACCTTCTGCAGTAGCCTGCTGAACCTTGATGATAGCCTCAGCCTGACCTTCAGCTTCAAGAATTTGTGTCTGCTTCTGAGCATCTGCACGAAGAATTGCTGATTCTCTTTCACCTTCTGCAAGAAGGATAGCACTCTTCTTTTCACCCTCTGCCTTGAGGATTGATTCACGGCGTTCACGTTCAGCCTTCATCTGCTTTTCCATGGCATCCTGAATCTCTCTGGGAGGAAGGATGTTTTTGAGTTCAACTCTGTTTACCTTGATACCCCAGGGATCTGTTGCTTCATCAAGGATTGAGCGCATTTTGCTGTTGATGATGTCACGTGAGGTGAGTGTCTGGTCAAGTTCAAGCTCACCGATGATGTTACGAAGGGTTGTAGCTGTAAGATTTTCAATAGCTGTGAGAGGATGCTCAACACCGTAGGTGTACATCTTGGGGTCTGTAATCTGGAAGTAGAGAACAGTGTCAATCTGCATTGTTACGTTATCCTTCGTGATAACAGGCTGAGGGGGAAAGTCAACAACCTGCTCTTTAAGAGAAACGACCTTTGCAACCTTCTCGATGAAAGGAATTTTGAAGTGAAGGCCTACTGTCCATGTGGTCTGGTATGCACCAAGACGCTCAATAACAAAGGCTTTTGCCTGCTGAACAATACGAATGTTTTTGATGAGTACCGCAATAGCGATAATAATAAGAACTGATAAAACTAAAAATCCGAAGTTGAAATCCATAACTAAATCTCCTTTAAAATATTATTTTTGTTTTTTGTGTTTTACCCTACAATAAGCTTTACTCCCTCAATTGCAATGGCGGTTACAACGGTACCTGCAGGGATAGTCTCACCTTTTTCACTTCGTGCAGACCACTCTTTGCCTAGGCATTTAACTGCACCCGTACCGGCAAGATTGCTGATTTCTTCTGTTACGGTGCAAGGCTGACCTATGACCATATCTGCATTTGTGGGCTGATGCTTGCTCTTGTTGAAAAACTTTTTGGCAAGTGATCTTGTAGGTATGAGCGTTGCAATTGTGAAGACAATGAACAAAACTATCTGCAACCACAACGGTCCGCCTGCCAGGGAGCTGATAAGAGCTGCAAGAGCGCCTACGGCAAACCATATGGTTACAAGGTTAACCGTTACTGCTTCAACGACAAACAGAACAATCATTGAAACCAGCCAGAAAATTGTCATTTCCTTCAAGTTTTCTACCTCCTTACCTCAGATATAGATTATCTGAATACAATTTAATATTAGGATATGTCACAAGGTTTGTCAATATGTTTTTTCAATTTTTTCACCCTGAAACAAAATCCAAATTTTCACATCGATGCATCGTGATTATTTGTGTATTCGGATTGTCTTTATTATACAGTAAAATCTATGCACAATAAAGGACATTTTTCGCAAAATAGATATGCTTAATTTCACTCAAAGAGCAAATTATTCTCCCATAAGGCTCTTTTTACGGCTTTCATATTCTTTTTTATCAATAACACCCGTTGCAAGCATTTTTTCGCACCACAGTTGCAAGGATTCCGTTGCAACTGAAATATGCTCGAGCTTCTGCTGTATGCGGATAAAATCATCCATTTCGTGTGAGTCGATTCTGCCGTTGTAGGTTATTTCCACAAGACGCTCCTTTTCCTGGTTCATCGAGTTGAGGTATGCAAGCATTTCAAGCACAATCTGTGAAAGGTCCGAGGTCTTGATTTCAGGCACATATTCCTTTCCTATTGGACACTGCCGTGAACAGTAGTGATTACACAGATGAGGAGCCTTGTACCCCTCGGCCATTATGAGTATATCCTCCGGGTGAGGAACAATTCTTTCATTTTCAATTTTTTCAATGCGCTCCGGGGACATACCGCCGAGAAGCTCACTTGCCTTTTCTCTTGTCAGGTCAAGATTTTCTCTTGTGATGTGATAGATGTTTTTGTTTTCTTTTACCGATGCTCTTGCCATAGTGCTTCTCCTGTATCAGTTTCTGCTTCAATTATAACATTTGCAGGAAATATAGTCAATAACATAAAAAACGGACCGTCCCACCGAAAGGACAGTCCGTTATGAATTTAATCTTAGCCGAACATTGCAAGCAGGAAGCCTGCTGCAACAGCAGAACCGATAACGCCTGCAACGTTGGGACCCATAGCGTGCATAAGAAGGAAGTTTCTGGGGTTATACTTTCTGCCTTCGTTCTGTGAAACACGAGCAGCCATGGGAACAGCACTTACACCTGCTGAACCGATAAGGGGGTTAACCTTACCGCCGGTGATATAGTAAAGAAGCTTACCGAGAAGCAGACCGCCTACAGTTGAGAAGCAGAAGGCCACAAGACCGAGAACAACTATCTTGAGAGTTTCTGCTTTAAGGAAGGTCTGACCGTTTGTGGTAGCACCTACTGTAAGACCGAGCAGAATTGTTACGATATTCATAAGAGCATTCTGAGCTGTGTCGGAAAGTCTGTCAACAACGCCGCATTCCTTGAAGAGGTTACCAAGCATAAGGAAACCGAGAAGGGGAGCAACTGAAGGAAGAATGAATGCACAGATTACAAGCACAACAACAGGGAAAACAATCTTTTCTACCTTTGAAACTGTGCGAAGCTGCTTCATTTCAACCTTGCGCTCTTTTTCAGTGGTGAGAGCCTTCATAATGGGAGGCTGAATAAATGGGATAAGTGCCATGTATGAGTATGCTGCAACAGCGATAGGGCCTAAGAGATGACTTGCAAGCTTACCTGTAAGGAAGATAGCAGTGGGGCCGTCAGCGCCGCCGATGATAGCAATTGATGCTGCTTCCTCGGGTGCAAAGCCGAGAAGAATAGCAATAACAAATGCAACATAGATACCCAGCTGAGCTGCAGCACCTAAGAGAAGTGAAACGGGGTTTGAAAGAAGGGGACCGAAGTCGGTCATACAGCCGATGCCAAGGAAGATAATACAGGGGAAGATACTTGACTTAACACCTGCATATATAAGTCTTAAAACGCCGCTGTCATACCAATGAGCGCCCTCAATTATGTTTGAGGTATCCATGAGACCTGTGGGGTCGTCCATAAGTCCTGCGCCGGGAAGGTTTGCAAGAAGGATACCGAATGCGATGGGTACGAGAAGAAGAGGCTCGCACTTCTTTGCAATTGCAAAGTAAAGGAGTACAAATGAAACGAGAATCATTACAAGATTCTGCCAGAGGAAGGTGCCGTCAACAAAAAGTGCGGCAAAGCCTGAGGATTCCCATAAGCCGGTGAGAACGTCTGCAATCATCTTATTTGTCTCCTTTCTTTTCGTCTAAAAGCTTTATACTCTTGAAGCTGAGTCTTTCAAGAGGGATGCCGGTCTTATTGCTGACAATAGCCATAATAACTGCGGCTTCCTTTTCGTCTGTGTCAATAAGCTCTACCTGACCCTGTGATACCGCTGCAGGTGCAGCTACGGGTGCAGCCGCTTCAGGAGCTTTCTTTGTGGCTGCTGCCTCAATAGCTCTTATACCTTTTGAAACAAGGATAATAAGAAGTGCTATTACGGCAAGAATAAAAATTACCGTTGTAATGCCGATAGCTGAAACTGCAAGCGCTTCACTTAAAGGCATTTTTAAAGAACTGCTCAATAAAAGCATTTTTGTTCCTCCTGTTCTGAAAAAAAGTGAGGCTATCAGGGCGACAGCCTCATAAATAATTAGTCTTCTTTGTCTTTCTTTTCGGGCAGGTTATTGAGTGCGTTTACAAAAAGCACAATAACACCCGTTACTACAAAGATGCCAAGCATTCCTTTGCCCATATAAGGAAGAGAAGCAAGGAAGGCGTCAAAATCAATAGCGAAATTCATATGCGTTTTCCTCCTTTATCAGCTGAAGAATGTAAGTATGAGACCGCCGGCAATAACCGAAGCAATCTGGCCTGAAACGTTAACACCGATTGAGTGCATAAGAAGGAAGTTCTGATTATCCTCTTCAAGACCCATCTTATGAACAACACGTGCTGACATGGGGAATGCAGAGATACCTGCAGCACCGATCATGGGGTTGATCTTCTTCTTTGAGAAGAGGTTCATAAGCTTTGCAAGCATAACACCTGCAAAGGTGTCGAAGATGAAAGCAAAAAGTCCGAGACCGATAATAAGTAAGGTGTCAACTGTGAGGAATTCCTCTGCGCGCATACGAGCGGAAATTGTGATACCGAGGAAAATAGTGATAAGGTTTGCAAGCACCTTCTGAGCTGTTTCTGAAAGTGAGTTAAGCACTCCGCATTCGCGTATAAGGTTACCGAACATAAGGAAACCGATAAGTGCAACAGCGTCAGGAGCAACAACACCTACGATAATTGTAACAACGATGGGGAAAAGAATCTTTGTTAGCTTTGAAGGAGTCTTGCCGGCTGTGTTATCCATGCGGATAAGGCGTTCCTTCTTTGTGGTGCAGAGCTTGATAATGGGGGGCTGTACCAGGGGAACAAGTGCCATGTAGGAGTAAGCTGCAACCATGATAGCACCAACATATTTTGAACCCAGCTCCATTGAAACTGCAATTGCTGTGGGGCCGTCTGCAGCACCGATAATACCGATTGAAGCAGCATCGTTTATTTCAAAGCCCATAAGTGATGCAAGGCAGAGAGTGAAGAATATACCGAACTGTGCCGCCGCACCGAAAAGCATAAGCTTCGGATTGGTCAGAAGGGGTGTGAAGTCAATCATCGCACCGATACCGATGAAGAGAACAAGGGGCATAAGCTCGCCGAACTCGTTATCGATACCGAAACGGAAGAGTACGTCAATAATATGCTTTGCGCCTGAGTTGGGAAGGTTGATGAGAATTGCACCAAAGCCCATGGGAAGAAGAAGGGAGGGTTCCATTTCCTTTTTGATTGCAAGGAAAATGAGAAGACCGCCGATAATCCACATGGCAACCTGTTTGTATTCAAGGGTCGCAAAATTCGCGAGTAAGTCGGCCATTTAATTACACCTCCGTACTCAGATAACAGCAAGTACGTCGTCTGTGTTAACAGTAGCACCCTTTGAAACAAGAACCTGCTTTACAGTACCGTCACAGGGAGCAACGATGTCGTTTTCCATTTTCATAGCTTCGAGAACCATGAGAACATCGCCTGCCTTAACAGCCTGACCAACGCTTACGCTTACAGCGAGAATTGTGCCGGGCATGGGTGAGGGAATTGTTGTGCCTTCAGCTGAAACTGCCTGAGCTGCGGGAGCTACGGCTGCTGCAGGTGCTGCTGCAACAGGTGCGGGTGCTGCTACGGGAGCTGCAGCTGCTGCGGTAATGTTTGTTACAACTGCTTCCTGTTCTGTAACTTCTACTTCGTAATTTTTACCGTTTAAATTAACAACATATTTCATGATTATTTATCCTCCATAAGTTTAATTGATTTGAATTTAAGTCTTTCAAGGGGTATTCCTGTTTTATGTGAAACGATAGCCATAATAACTGCCGCTTCTTTTTCTTCAACACCGCTGAGTACGGGACCTGTGTAAACAGGAGCTGTCGCTACGGGAGTAACTGTTACGGGTGCGGCTGCAGGAGCAGGAGCTTTCTTGGAGTCTATTGCCTTGCGGATGTAAATATAAGCAATAAATGCTACTGCAAAAACTGCTACGGTAATTGCGGGAAGCGGAAGGTCGCCTGCAATTGTAACTGCTGTGGGACCGTCAGCTCCGCCGATAACAGCAATGCTTGCTGCTAACAAACTTGCAAAATTCATCTTACATCCTCCTTACACTTCTCTGATTGTGTATTTGAAGGTGTTTCTTGCCTTTTCGTCACGCTTGTCGAAGAATGCCTCTGCCTGAGTGGGGAATGCGATATATGAAAGAACGTCTTCGTCACTCTTTGCCTTGTCACCGATTTCAGCCTTAGCCTTTTCGAAGTAGGGTTCAAGAGTGTCTGCAAAACGGCAGGTTACGGGCTGCTCGTCGCCGAGGATTTTCTTTGCAAGGTCTGCATTAACTTCGCCGGGAGCCTTGCCGTAGAAGCCGAAGAAGTAGTTTTTGATTTCCTTTGAAATGTTCTTATATCTCTCGCCTGCGAGTACATTTGATGTTGCCTGAACACCAACCATCTGGCTCATGGGAGTAACAAGAGGAGGATAACCGAGGTCTTCTCTTACTCTGGGTACTTCTGCAAGTACTTCCTCAAACTTATCAAGCTTGCCTGCAGCTGTAAGCTGAGCAACAAGGTTTGAGAGCATACCGCCGGGTACCTGATAAACGAGAGCGTCTGTGTCTGTTGCAAGAACAACGGGATTGAGAAGACCGCTTTCGAGAGCCTTTGCTCTTACGGGTTTGAAGAAGTCGTTGATCTTCTTGAGTGAATCCATATTCACGTCAACATCGTAGCCCTGCTGCTTGAACGAGTAAACAAGAGTTTCCGTGGGAGGCTGTGATGTGCCGCCTGAGAAGCATGAGATAGCTGTATCGATTACATCTGCGCCTGCTTCAACTGCCTTCTGGAGTGTGAGTGCGCCGAGACCTGTTGTTGAGTGTGTGTGTACAACAAGGGGAAGCTTAACCTCAGCCTTGATAGCCTTAACAAGGTCATATGCTTCCTGGGGACCCATGATGCCTGCCATATCCTTGATGCAGATTGACTTAACGCCCATCTTTTCCATATCCTTAGCAAGCTTCACATAGTTGTCAAGTGAATGGATAGGTGAAAGTGTGTAGCAGATGGTACCTGAGGGATGTGCGCCGCACTTGAGTGTTTCGTCAACAGCTACTTCGATATTACGAAGGTCGTTGAGAGCATCGAAGATACGGATAATATCAATACCGTTTTCAACTGACTTTCTGATGAATGCTCTCACAACATCATCGGGATAGTGCTTGTAGCCGAGAAGGTTCTGACCGCGAAGGAGCATCTGAAGCTTTGTGTTGGGACAAGCCTTGCGGATTTTTCTGAGTCTCTCCCAGGGATCTTCATTAAGATAACGAAGACATGAGTCGAAGGTTGCACCGCCCCAGCATTCCAGTGAGTAGTAGCCTGCTTTGTCAAGTTCTCCGAGGATAGGCTCAAAAGCCTCGAAGGGCATTCTCGTTGCAATCAGAGACTGATTGGCATCACGCAGAATGGTTTCTGTGAATTGAACTTTCATAAAAATCACCCCATGTTTTTTATTGTTTTTGCAAAAAAAATATTTCTGCATCGATTTACATAATGACAGCAATAAAAGCAAATAATCCAACTTTTTGCTATTATATATCATACGAAAAAATCACGAAAATTTCAATAGTTTTTTTAATCTTTAGTAGTTTGCTCATTTTTATGAAATTTAGTTGCAATTTTTTATGAAAAATGTTAATCTTTATAATGTAATAATAGTGTATAATATAATGCACATAATTTATATCTCCGGGAGGAACAAAAAATGAAACTTACAGACAGCATAGCTTATATAGGAGTAAACGACAAAAATATAACTCTTTTTGAGGGACAGTATCCCGTAGAAAAGGGTATGGCATATAACTCATATGTTATTATTGATGAGAAAATTGCCGTTATGGATACAGTAGAGGCCTCCTTTACTCACGAGTGGCTTGATAATCTTCAGAAGGCTCTCGGCACAAGAAAACCTGACTATCTTATTGTTCAGCACATGGAGCCTGACCATTCAGCCAATATAAAGAATTTTATGAATGCTTATCCCGAAGCACAGATAGTGGCTAATGCCAAGACCTTCACTATGATTTCACAGTTTTTTGCCGAAACCTATGAAGACAGAAAGGTTGTTGTGACAAACGGTGAAACCCTTAGTCTCGGTGAACACGAGCTTACCTTTGTGTTTGCGCCCATGGTGCATTGGCCTGAGGTTATGATGACATACGACAGCAAAGATAAGGTGCTTTTCTCTGCAGACGGCTTCGGCAAGTTCGGAACTGTTGACGCTGAAGAGGAATGGGAAGCTGAAAGTGCAAGATATTATTTCGGTATTGTAGGAAAATACGGCGCTCAGGTGCAGGCAGTGCTTAAAAAGGCAGCAGAGCTTTCCATAGAGAAAATACTGCCCCTTCACGGTCCCATGCTTATGGGTAATCTTCCACATTTCATCGGTCTTTATGATAAGTGGTCTTCATACACTCCCGAAAAGGAAGGCGTAGTAATTGCCTATACATCAATTTACGGCGGTACCAAGGCGGCTGCACTTTCACTTGCAGAAAAGCTGAAAGCCAAGGGCGCTCCTGAGGTTATTCTCCACGATCTGACAACGGAAGATGTTTCCTATGCCGTAAGTGATGCTTTCCGTTATAATAAGCTGGTTCTTGCAACAACAACCTATAACGGCACAATCTTCCCTGCCATGAACCGCTTTATAGATGCACTTACAGAAAGATTCTTCCAAAACAGAACAGTTGCACTTATGGAAAACGGCACCTGGGGTGCAATTGCAGCAAAGAAAATGGCGGACAAGCTTTCCGTCTGCAAAAATCTCACCTTCTGCGAAAATACCGTTACAATAAAATCCGTCCTCAACAGCGAGTCCTCAAAGACCCTTGAAGCACTCAGCGACGAGCTTTCGGCAGAGTACCCGAAAAAAGAGGCCGACGATATGAGTGCTCTTTTCAAAATCGGTTACGGACTTTATGTTGTAACCTGCAATGACGGCAAAAAGGATAACGGACTTATTGTCAACACCGTGTCTCAGGTTACAAACCAGCCCAACAGAGTGAGCGTAACTATCAATAAGGCCAACTATTCCCATCACATAATTAATAAAACAGGCAAAATGAATGTGTGTACCCTCAGCACCGATGCACCCTTTGAGCTTTTTAAAAACTTCGGCTTCAGAAGCGGAAGAAGTGAGGATAAGTTTGAAAATGTCTATGCAAAGCGCAGCGAAAACGGACTTTACTATCTTACAAAGTGCATCAACAGCTATATGTCACTTGAGGTTGAGCAGTATGTTGACCTCGGCACACACGGAATGTTTATCTGCCGAGTGACAGAAGCTAAGGTTGTCAGTGATGCTGAAACCATGACCTACAGCTACTATCACGCAAATGTAAAACCCAAGCCTAAGACAGAAAACAAAAAAGGCTATGTCTGCAAAATCTGCGGATATATCTATGAGGGCGACGAGCTTCCCGAAGATTTCATCTGCCCTCTTTGCAAGCACGGCGCAGAAGACTTTGAGAAAATCACTAATTAACAGTCAGGTGCTCAGTGCTTACAGAATTTAAAATTTTATAAATTAAAAGGCAGGTCGCTACCGAAAGGTAATGACCTGCTGAGTTTTTATGTCTTTTTTGTTTGGCGGGATGGTATTGTGAATTTACATAAAACTAAATCGGATATAATCGGAGCTTTGCTCCCAATAATTTTGCATTTCAATTTCAGGGCAGCACGAAGCCGCACTTCTTCATAGCCTTCTGGAGTGTGCGCTCTGCAATTCTCGAGGCAGTTGCAGCACCCTTTGCAGCCATTTCCTTGAGATAAGCCTGATCCTTCATATACATATCATATCTCTCGCGTACAGGGCGGAGTTCTTCAACAACAGCTTCACCAACGGCATTTTTAAAGTCACCGTAGCCCTTGCCCTGAAATTCATTTGCAATCTGCTCGAAGTCAAGACCTGTGCAGCAGGAGTAAATACCCATAAGGTTGTTGATGCCGTCTTTGCCTTCACCGTAGTATACGCCGCCTTCGGAGTCGGTTACGGCACTTCTGATTTTCTTCATAATGGTTTCGGGAGCGTCAAAAACGCTGACATAGCTCTTGGGGTTGGGGTCTGATTTGCTCATTTTCTTGGTGGGGTCCTGAAGAGACATAACTCTTGCACCCTGCTTGCCGATATAGGGGTCGGGAATTGTGAAGGTCTTGCCGTAAATGCCGTTGAAGCGCGAAGCGATATCTCTTGCAATTTCAAGATGCTGCTTCTGATCTGCGCCAACAGGTACTAAGTCAGCCTGATAAAGAAGGATGTCTGCAGCCATAAGAACGGGGTATGAGAAAAGACCTACATTGATATTGTCTGCATGAGAAAGAGATTTATCCTTAAACTGTGTCATTCTTGACATTTCACCAAACTGTGTGTAGCAGTTAAGTATCCATGCAAGCTGAGCGTGAGCAGGCACATGGCTCTGAATAAAAATTATGCTCTTTTCCGGGTCAAGACCGATAGCAAGAAGCAGAGCAAAAACCTCCATAATCTGCTTGCGGAGCTTCTGAGGGTCCTGTCTTACGGTGATGGCGTGAAGGTCGGCAACGGCAAACGCACTGTCGAAATCATCACTGAGAGTTTTCCAGTTTTTCAGAGCGCCCAGATAGTTGCCCAATGTGGGTATGCCTGAGGGCTGTATACATGAGAGTATCTTCTTTTTCTTTTCAGGTGCTTCAGCACCGGGGATGATGATTTTTTCTTCCATAATAAATTTCCTTTCAATAAAATAAAACCTGCCCCCAAAGGAACAGGTCATAACTGTTAGCCACCTTTAACGGTACGCACTGACATGCGCGCTCACAGATAACGGTCTGAGCCTGCCGTCGACGCCTACTGCAAAATTTCGGGTCGCCCTCCCGAGTCCATTCACTTAAAATGATGTTGCCGCTTTTCACCTGATGCGGCTCTCTGTGAACTTCATAATTTAAGCTACTACTCTCGTTCATCGGTTTCATATTATGTAAAGTGTTTTTATTTTAAACTATAGGCTTTGTTTTGTCAAGTATTATTTAACTTCACTGCCCAGATTTTTAATATCAGGGTCAACAGGTATGAGAAGACGCTTGATGAGAACATAAGTAAGGCCTTTAAGAGCTGCCTTATCCATCTTTTCGGGGTTTTCCATCCAATACTTTATAATACTGTAAAATCCGCCTGAGATAAAAATGTAGAAAAATTCATAGCTGACTTTTGACTTTTCACCGTGAACCTGACGGAAATATCTGTAATTAAACTCACTGAACATGGTGCTTATTCTGTCTGTAAAGGTTGCAGAAAAGGATTTGTCAAGAAGCATCATAACAACATCCCTGCGACTTTCAAAGAGATCAATAAGACTGTCGATGGTTGCATAAACATTTTTCGGAAAGCCAAGGTTATCCAGCTCGGCAAGAAGAGTCTCAGCCTCACCCAGGAGATTTTCTTCAATATCGGAAATCAGCGCGCCAATATCCTTATAGTGGAAATAGAAGGCGTTACGGCTGAGCTGCGCTCTCTCGCAGACCATTTTAACTGTTATTTTGTTAAGTTGCTGATCCTGAGCAAGTTCTGCAAGACTGGTCTCAAAAGCTTTTTTTGTCTTTTTTACGCAAGCATATTCTTTTGTTGCCATCTGATATTTACCTCCTGTATTTTAATATTATTATAATTTATGTCACTTATGCTGTATGGTGTACCTAATGTTACAAACACTTTGAACATGTAACATATACAATTAATATACCACAAATATTATAACAAGTCAAAAGGTTTGTTAATAATTTTTTAAAAAATATTATACTTCTATCTAATATTTGTCTGCTATAACATTACACGATGTAGAAATTTTGACATCGTGTATCAATTGAATATACGTGTCACCCCGCCAAAGAAAGGAAAATATCATGAAGCATAACAAAGAAAATTACCGCGTGCCTGAGGCAAACTATCTGGTTAATCCCACTGACGAAAGCTGCTATCAATACCTCAAGACCGCTTATGAAAAAATTTCAAAGGATTACGGTGAATATGATGCTTTCATCACTCCTGTTGGCCCTGTTGAAAGCGCAACATCAATGACAAGACTTTTCAGTGACATTGAAAAAATGGCATCCTTTATTTCCTCAAAGGGTATCAAGAAGGGCGATGTTGTAACTGCCTTCCTTCCCTCATGCGGACATGCTTTCATCGTTTTCTATGCCCTGAGCAAAATCGGTGTTATTTCAAACTTCGTTCATCCCATGACACCTCCCCAGCAGCTTCTTGAAATAATGAAGCACACAAACAGCAAGGGTCTGTTTATGCTTGACCTTTTTGCAGGTGCCTTTGCAAGTGTTATCAATGAGCATATGACAATTGTCTGCTCAACATCAGACTTCTGTGAGGGCGTAGCTTTCCAGTATGCCAAGGGCAACGAAATGCAGAACGCTCATGTGCCTGAGCACGAAAATGTTATCCGCTATATGGATATTATGGCTATGGACCTCCCCCCCGTACCCGATGCAGAGCATATGGGCAAGGAAGATGCTATCTATCTTCACGGCGGCGGAACAACAGGCAAGAGCAAGACAATCATCCACTCAAACTTCTCATTCAACAGCCTTGCAAGAGGCCTTTACATACTTGATAATCAGCACGTTTATCCCGACGACCGTTCAATGTGTACTCTTCCCTGTTTCCACGCTTACGGCCTGGGCGGTGCAATGCACTACGCCATCTGTAATGCTTTCGGCCCCATTATGATTCCCAAGCTTGATCCCCTTCAGGCTAACGAGCTTATCAGAAAGTATAAGGTTACAGAAATACTTTCAGTACCCAAGATGTTTGAAAAGCTTGTTGAAGCTCCCAACTTTGAAAATGAAGGCACAAAGAACCTTGCTATGGTTTTTGCAGGCGGTGACGTTGTTTCAAACGAATTTGTTGATAAGTTTGACGGCATTATGAAAAAGCACGGTGCAAGAGCAAGAATGTGCCGCGGCTACGGTCTGACAGAAATGTGTGCTGTATGCACCACAAACTCAGACTTCTATTACAAGAAAGAATCAACGGGCTATCCTCTCTACTGTGTTGACCTTGAAATCTGGGACGATGACTGCAATGAGCTTCCCGCAGGCGAAATCGGTGAAATAGTATTCGGCGGTGACACAATGATGAACCGCTACCTCCCCGATGATGTTATTCAGGAAAGCGGTATCTACACAGATAAAAACGGCAAAAACTGGGTAAGAACAGGCGATATGGGTTATCTTGACGAAGATGGATTCATTTTCTTCTCAGGCCGTAAAAAGAGAATTATCATTATCGCAGGCTATAACATTTATCCCGCAACAATTGAAGAGCATATCTATAAGCTTGATTATGTAAACGAAGTTTGTGCAGTTCAGGGTTACAACGATGAAGGCAAGCCCGATGTTAAGCTTTGCATTTCACTCAAGGATCCCGAGGCTGACAAGGATGCAGTTGCAAAACAGCTTCTCGACTACTGTGCTGAACACATCGAAGGCTACGCTTGTCCCAGAAGAGTTGAATTCCACGATCTTCTTCCCAGAACAAAGATGGAAAAGATTGACTTCGTTAAGCTTTCAGACCCCGTACCGGTTAAATAATCAGCAAGTGTGGTTGCGATTTACTGCTTGCTAACCTTAAACCACACCCCGCGTAGCTGAAGCTGAGAAACGGCAAGTTTTATCAAGTTTAAATCAAAGGCAGGTCGCTACTGAAAATTTGTAGCAACCTGCCCGTTCTTTTTGTCCCCCAAAAAAGAAAAGGGTTACACTTGGGCGAGACTGCATAAGGATGTTAAGGTTTTTATTGGCTTATTTTTTTATTGAAACTGTCTTAATAAAAACTGCCTAGCACCTTAAAATTCAGATAGTTTTGATGCAGAACAAGGCGAAAAGCACAGAAATCCTTGGCGGATTTCGAGCATTTTTAACGCAGTTGTGCGCAAAAATAGCGAATTTTAAGGCTTAATATCCTTATGTAGTGTCGCTCTAAACCTCGTTTTCTTATGGCGCGCTGTAAGGGATTTTGTCCCGCACTGCCGTGCTATCGCCTCGCTGCGCTCGTTGCCACGTCAGCGAAAACAGTCCCCCGGACTGTTTTCTTCCGCTTCGCTCCTTCCTTGTTCGAATCCCTTACATTCCCTTTTGTTAATCTCATAAAAAAAGAAAAGGGTTACACTTTCGTGTAACCTCGTTTTCTTATGGCGCGCTGTAAGGGATTCGAACCCCTGACCTTCTGGTCCGTAGCCAGACACTCTATCCAGCTGAGCTAACAGCGCAATTGGATTTTGCCAAAGTATATTACCACAAATATATCATCTTGTCAAGCCTTAAATCAAAAAAACTTGCATGATAAAACATATTTTTAAAACCCTTTGCAGAAACCCTTATATCTGTCTTAAATCCTTACCGCAGAAATAAACTGCCATACAATTACCGATAATTCTCGAAGCCACACGCTGAGTATATTTTTCTGCAATCTGATTCATATCAAGGTTTGTGCTGATAATTGTGGGCAGTGAAGAAAGCATTCTGCTGTTGATGATATTATATATCTCCGCATTGGTGTATTGGGTAGAAAATTCCGTACCCAGGTCATCGATTATCAGCAGGTCACAATTGAGAATATCCTCTTTAATGCTGTCTTCCCTGGGCAGTCTGCCGAAGCGCTCTGCTTCAAGCTTGTCCATAATTGACTGAACACTTCCGTAGTAAACATCATAGCCTTTATCTATAACAACATTCGCAATTGCAAGTGAGAGATGTGTTTTTCCGAGACCTGTTTTGCCATACATAAAAAGACCCTGAGTGTCCGTAGTGAAGTTCTCGGCATAATCCTTGCAATACTCAAAGGTGTTTTTCATATGCTCGCGCTGATTAACACCCGTTAGGCTGTCTGCCACATCGGGGTATGTGTCAAGACGGAAGCTGTCGAAGGTACATCTCTTGAGAGGTGAATTCACTCCCAGCTCCTCTCTTGCAACATCTCTTATGAGCTTGCGGTAGCACTGACAGTAAAATTCCTTATTGAAGCCTGTATCCTTGCAGATTTCGCAGGTATATTTCACGTCCAGATAGTCTTCCGGAAATCCCGCCTCTTTAAGAAGCTCTTTTCGTCTTTGCTGCGCCTTTAAATTTGCCTTGGCAAGGGAGAGGATATATTCATCAAGGTTTGCACCCATACCCACCGCCTTGACAACATCGGCTCCGTGAGAAGCCATTTCTCTTTCAATTGTGAGAATTTCGGGGCAAGCGGCAACAGCAGCAGAATGGTGAATTTCAGCTTCCTTTTCTGCCTTTGCTTTCCTCTGAGCAAGTATTTCCTTTGCTTTTATATATACACTTCTTTTATAGGACATTTTTTCACCTTCTTAGTTTGAATTTGGCTTATTGTATTTAAGACCGATTGCCTTTCTTGTGAAAGCGTCAATATCATAAGAGGGCTCATCGTCAAGCAGACCCTTGCTGCTTTTCTTCTGAGCATTTTTCTGAGGCTTTTTGCTTTCTCTTGCTTCAAGCCATTTTGCTTTTTCTTTTTGTATATCCATAGGTGTTTTAACACCCTTTTCGTGCCAGTTTCTTATGATTTTATCCATATAAGGCAGGCTGAATTTACCTGTAGCATTTATAGTGTCCTCATAAGCATAATAAATCATATCCGCATCATAGCCGTACTCCTTTATCCAGCAGGTAAGTAGTTTTCTCTGCTTTTCTGTGGGTACTCTGTTAGTTATATCTGTCAGGGCGCGAAGCTTATTCCAGGTTTCATTCACTATATTATGCTCTTCAATATACTCCATGGCGCCTTCAAGGGTGTCAATTCCGTTTTCGTGCCATATCTTGCCGATTTTTGCAATAGAAGAAAATCCTGTCTTCTTCTGAGATACGGAATATTCCACAGCCATAAGAATAACCTCAAAGGGCAGGCCATAGCTGTCGTGCATCATAATAAGCACCGACTGTCCGTCATAGCCTATGGTTTTACCAAGGGTGTTCTGAGCTTCGGCAAAAAGATGGCTGAATTCCTTACATTCCTGAAGTCTCACTGCAATCTGCTCGTGGCTGGGTCTTGAAATAGGTATATCGCTGACCTTGCGCACTTCAGCTTCAGCTACGGGAGCAGGCTCAAGCTTAACATCCGAAACACTTTCTATATGTAAAAGAGGCTTTGCTTCTTCATTCTCCTTTGTGAGAAAACCTCTTTCGCTCCAGAATATCATAGCATCCTCAACATCGGTTTTGTCGTAGCCCAGAGCTTCGGCAATCTGCTGAGATGCAGGCTCGCTGTCACTGTGGCGCAGCATATAAAGCATAACCTTCAGCTGCAGCACACTTGCAAGACGGATGTTATCGTCAACTAACCCTGCAGGTACGGCAAAAATATTCTTATATACATAAGGGTTGATTTTGTATTCCATAATTCTTCCTCTTTAAGGCATATGTAACCAAATGGGACAAGTGCTGATGTCCCCTTACTGTTGCCTTCTGTCCAAAACAGGGCAAGAAATTTCCTTGCCCTGAAACTTTAATTAATATTTACCTAAATACTTATCGATTTCCCACTGTGAAACGCGGGTGCTGTATTCCTTCCACTCTTCAACCTTTGCTTCAACATATTTGCCGTGAACATGTTCACCTACTGCCATCTTTGCGAAGTCGCTGTATTTGAACTCTCTGATTGCATCGTAAAGAGTCTTGGGCAGTGAGTGGATACCCTCTGCCTTTCTCTCATCGGGAGTAAGGTGGAAAATATTTGAATCCTTGGGAGGAGGCGGTGTCATAGCCTTTTCGATACCGTCAAGACCTGCCTGAAGAACTGCTGCAAAAGCAAGATAGGGGTTAGCTGCAGGGTCGGGGTTACGAAGTTCGATTCTTGTACCTGAGCCTCTTGCTGTGGGAATACGCACAAGGGGACTTCTGTTCTTTGCAGACCAGGCAATGTAAACGGGAGCTTCATAGCCGGGAACAAGACGCTTGAATGAGTTAACGAGAGGGTTAGTAAGTATGGTAATAGCCTTGATGTGGTGCATTACGCCTGCAATAAAGTTATATGCTGTTTCGCTGAGACCTCTCTCGTCATTTTCGTCGCAGAAAATGTTCTTTCCGTCTTTGAAAAGTGAAAG
>JAZSKE010000002.1:0-10459 GCA_045534675.1 Acutalibacteraceae bacterium | reverse complement strand
AAACCTGCTCGATACATAAATTAAATACTATGAAGAAACACAAAAAAATCGAGTATTCATCACTTAAATCCGTAATGAACACTCGAAATGGTGGAAAGTAACTCTTTATATCCGAACATGTAAGTATTTCTACGGGGACGGTTTCAGTACCGTCCCTGTAGTTGAAAAGGATTTGCAGTTCATTCTCATAAACCACAATCGAATTTATAAATATGTCTATAAGGCATTTTCGTGCTGCAAGGCTTTCTATATTAAGTTTTCGAAGTTCGCAGAACCAAGTAACAACATCTTCTTTCGATAGGAAAGGCTTTTTAATTTCTTCCTTTGCTATAAGAAGCTCTGTTTCGTCACGGCTCTTTTCAAGTACCTGTAATCTTTCTTTTGTTGAAGAGGTGTAAATACCGTCTTCAATAGCTTTTACAATATTATCAATACTTTTATTGATTTCTTTAAGATTAGAGCGAAGTGCCGGCAAGGCTAAATTTTCCTTGCTTTGCTGTTCAACAGCAAGGTCTGCGAGCTTATCAATAAGCTCATCATTCATAATGATTTTCATAATTTGCTTGAGCACTAAATCCTCAAGCAATTCTTTTTTTATGCCTTTTTTCTTGCCACAGCCTCTTTTTCGTTTTGCATTGATACACTTGTAATATCTGTGTTTTGCACCGTTTCTGCTTGTGCCGATTTCACCAACCCACAAGGAACCGCAGTTGCCACACACGAGCTTAGAGGTAAGAAGATAATCCTCGGTAGCCTTATGCTTTGCAGGTGCACGTCTGTTTTTTGCTATGGCTCTCTGAACATCATCAAAAAGCTTGTCAGGAACTATCTGCGGTATTTCTCCTTTGTTTACAATATCACCGTACCTGTACTCACCTAAATATCTGCGATTTTTCAGAACGTTTGTCATAGTGGTAATTGTCATTTCTGTTCCCCATGTGTTACGCATACCTCTTTCATTCATAACCTTTACGAGCTGTTTAATTGACATACCCTCAAGATATTTTTTATAACACTCAAGAACAAACGGAGCTGTTTCGGGGTTTATTGCATATCTTCGGTTTTCATCAATCTTGTATCCGATTGTGAGGGTGCCGCCGTTGAACTTGCTTTTAAGTGCGTTTTCGTGCATACCTCTTGCAACTTTTTCTGCAAGCTCGGCTGAATAATATTCAGCCATACCTTCAAGCAAGGATTCGAGGAGGATACCCTCTGCTCCTTGTGAGATAGTTTCTGTTGCAGATAAAACTTTAACGCTGTTTTTCTTAAGAACATTTTTGTAATGAGCCGAGTCATAACGGTTACGGGCAAAGCGGTCAAGCTTCCATACAAGGACAATATCAAAAAGCTTTTGAGCACTGTCTTTTATCATTTTCTGAAACTGCGGACGGTTATCCGTTTTTGCAGATAATGCTCTGTCAATATAAGTTTCAAGAATTTGGATACCTTGTCTTTCCGCATAAGCCATACATTCTCTTAACTGACCTTCGATAGATTCTTCTCTCTGACTGTCGCAAGAGTATCGAGCATAAATAACTGCTGTCATATTTTTATTCCTCCTTTGTTTTCTGATGCAGATTTTTCAGTATCCTTATTATCGGATAAAACAACATCATTGGTCAAAGGTGCGGATACTTCAGGTTCACTTGTAGTTTTTCGCTTTTCTTCATAATATTTAACAATATCAGGAAAGACACAACGAACAATTCTTTCAAGAACATCATAATCAAAGGGCAGTGTACACTCTGCTTTTGTGCCGCTTAATGTTTTTATAAAATCAGCTTTTATGATTTCATAATATTCCTTTATTTTCTTTATCCATTTTATAATTCTTATAATTTATTCCTCCTTATCTTTCATCCCGTGAATAGCCACGGTTTCTGTTTCGTGCTTTGTTTTTCTGTTGCTGTTCGATTTCAAGAATTTGGTCTATCTTGTTTTCCACATCAGGCTCAGATTTTTCAATTCTTTCGCAGGTGTTAATATCCTTACGAAGAATTTTAAGCCTTTCAGAAAACAGACTGATTTCACTTTTTAGCTTTCTTATTTCCGATTCATCACCCTTACGAACAGCAGATTTTAATTTGTTGCGACAGATTCTTCGGGCTTCTGTTACCTCTGTCATTTCGTTTATGCACTCCTGCTTAAACGCCTGCAACTGCTCATCAGTTTCAATGTCATAGTGGCATAAAAGATTCTGTTGTTCAATCAAACGGTCAAGCTTTATGATTTCTCTCTGCAGATATTTTTCGATATAGTAGTTTTCTTTAGGTCGGCTTTTCACCGCCTTAACCACCGTAACGAAATGAACATAAACCTCCTTATAGTTTCTTTCAAAGTCAAAAAGATAACTTCTCCACTCGTCCTGCGGGGGTAAATCAATTCTATAATGTCTCCAATCGGCATAAAGTTTTTGGCTGATTCTTTCAAAAGAATATTCATCACCGAGGTCACATAACCACACCGGTCTTTTGAATGACGGATGATTAACCGTTGTATGAGGCTTACTGAAATCAAATTTATAACCGAGCTTCTGCATTTCATAAAGAAAATTTCTCTCACTACCTGTACGAAGAATACACTCATCAATATCTTTTTTGAGAGTTGTGAATTTGTTATACTCACCGTCACGCTCTGCAATATATTGCGGATAGCATTGATGCTTTGACGGTTTCGGATTTTCAATAACCGATAATCCCTGCTCTCTGCAAAGTCTGTCTGAAACATTTCGCATTTTATTAAGGAATGCTTTGTTATCATTAAACTTTTTACCGTCAACAAATGAAACGCTGTTCACAACAATATGGCAATGAAGATTATCAGTATTCTTATGAAGTGCAACGATAGTTTCAAATCTGTCACCGAATAATTCTTCTGCAAGCTTACAACCGATTTCAAAAACCTGTTCATTCGTACCCTCGTTATCATCAAAGGATTGAATAATATGATAACCGACGTTACCTGAATTTTTATTAAACATGTCTTTTGTTTCCTGCATCTGTGCCTTTGCAAATTCGGGTGTGCAGTTTATACCTCTGACAAAAACCACTTCTTCATTTTTCATACCGTCATTAAAAATTTTATCGGCAGTAGTTTTTGAAGGATTCATTGCATAATCAATCAGCTTTGAAAGTCCCGTTTTTAACTTTTTAATTTTTGTTATTGCTATAAATTTTTCACCTCCCTGTATCAAAATTTTCAAGCAACTGCTTTTCACAATCACGCAATTCTGTAATTGCATTTCTGATTTCTTTATCGGTTACAAAAGATTTTGAGTTCAATGCTCTTGCAATTTGGTTAAGATTATTACCTACACGCCGAAGCTCAGGAACCACAGAACGGATTTCTTTAGGCGGAAATTTTATGCATTGGTACATTATTAAGAGCCTGATAATATCAGAAATGCTCATACAAAATCTTTTCGTGAGGCTTAAAAGCATTTCATTTTCTTCATCATCAAGATAAAAAGCGTATCGGTGTTGTCTTTTTCTCGGCAAATATTTTCACCTCTTTTCTGCTTCCGAGCGGATTTGTTGCAACAAATCCAATGCTCGCAAAGACGATACCACGTTTTTTATCGCTCCCACTGCCGTTGCTTTTGAAGCACCATAGCGTAACGGGCAAGAGCTTTTTCCGTTATCTCTTCCATCTTTTTAGGCGGCATATCTTTTTTGAAATACTTCTTAAAAGTTTCAACCGGGATTTTTACATACTCCTTTTGATTAGCTTTCTGCTCCTGCATAATTTCAAAGATAGCATCCATGGTGAGTTTCTTTTCATCACTTAACTTATGCATACGCTGAGCCTGAGAGAGTGATGGAGTGCAATCTTCACTTTCAATAGTTTCAATTAAGTTGCACTGTTCCTCTTGAGTTAAATACGAAAGTTCAACTGCAGGTATAAAAGAAATTCTTCTTTCATCCACCATATCAAGAAGAGCCTGTTGTAAATTGTTTAATCTGATATATCTCTGAATCTGCATCCGGGAATCAGGCATTGTTTCTGCGAGCTTTTCATCGCTGCGAAACTTCGTCCCAACTTGTGACGAAGTTAAATCAGTCCTTGCACCTTGCTTTTTAATTGCATCGTGTTTCATTTTATACGCACGGGCTTTTTCACTTGGCAAAATTTTTTCTCGGCTGAGATTGCAGTCAACAAAATTTATTACTGCTTCTTCTTTTGAAATCTCTCTGACATAAACGGGAACAACATCAAAATTTAATTCCTTTGCAATCTGCCATCGTCTGTGACCGGAGATTATTTCATATCCATTATCCGTCTTATTAACAATGAGTGGTGTGATAATTCCGAAATCAATAATGCTGTCACGAAGCTCATCGTATTCAATTTCATCAACACTTTGAAAAGGATTATTTTCAAAGGGATGCAGTAAATTGAGATTTAAATATTCAATTTTTTCGTTAGACAAATTTTTTCAAGTCCTTTCTTTTTAAATTTTAATTTGAATTTTTGAAACATAAAATGATGTTTTAATTTTTTCTAAAGCATTTTTTCACCTTCCTTTACTAAAAAATTTGCATTAAAAAATCCTCATACAGAAACTCAAAGTACAAGGATATGTAATTTGAAGTATAGAGTGTTAATGTGCTATACTTTTCGTGACCGATGAGATGCTATAAACGACCGATTAGATAAAAAACAACATTTCCTCTTTTAAATTTGCTATGATGGTATTGCAAATGAAAAGGAGGATAGCACAATGGGGGAAATAAAAACAGTCGAGCTTGTCAAGAGATACAAAAAGCTGACTGCCGTGGACAAACTCAATTTAGAAATTTATCAGGGCGAACTGTTTGCGTTATTAGGTGTTAACGGTGCAGGAAAAACTACAACAATAAAGATGTTGACCTGTATAACAAAACCGACAGACGGTGATGCATTCGTAGGCGGCTACAGTGCCATTAAGCAGCCGGAACAAGTAAAGCGGCTCATAGGGGTATCTCCGCAGGAGACCGCAATAGCACCGAACCTTTCTGTTAAAGAAAACCTTGAATTGATATGTGGCATTCACGGATTTTCTAAAGAAAAAACCCAAAGAAGAATCAAGGAGCTTTCTGAACAATTTGCTTTATATTCTGTTTTAAATAGGAAGGCAGGTAAGCTATCAGGCGGATGGCAACGCCGTGTAAGTATTGCTATGGCACTTATCAGCGAACCAAAAATTCTGTTTTTGGACGAGCCTACTCTTGGTCTGGATGTTATCGCACGGCATGAGCTTTGGAATATGATTCGCTCTTTGAAGGGTAAAGCAACCATTATCCTTACAACACATTATATGGAAGAAGCAGAAGCACTTTCTGACCGCATAGGTATTATGAAAGACGGCAGTCTTCTTGCTGTAGGAACTGTAGAAGAATTGAAGACAATGACAGGTGCAAATGACTTTGAATCAGCCTTCGTTTCTATTGTAAAGGAGGGTGCGGTATGAGAATGTTGACTTTTACCAAAAGAAACATAAAGGAGATTTTACGTGACCCCATCAATCTTGGTTTTGGTTTAGGGTTTCCTTTGGTTTTACTGCTTCTTCTGAGCACTATACAGGCAAACATACCAGTGAACCTGTTTGAAATTGATACACTTACTCCGGGAATTACCGTTTTCGGTTTGTCCTTTATGACTCTTTTTTCCGCAACGCTGATTGCAAAAGACCGTGAAAGCGCTTTGTTGCAGAGATTATACACAACTCCGCTTACAGGCTTTGACTTTATATTTGGCTATATGCTGCCGCTTTTACCCATCGCCATCGGGCAGACAATTATCTGCTATCTGTTTGCAATACCTTTGGGATTGACTGTCAGCGCAAATATTTTTTATGCTATAATTGGAATAATCCCCATGGCTGTATTCAACATTGCATTGGGCCTTTTGTGCGGCAGCCTTTTAGGGGTTAAGCAAGTCGGAGGTATTTGCGGTGCATTGCTTACTAATCTCTCCGCGTGGCTTTCAGGAGTATGGTTTGATTTGAAACTTGTAGGCGGCTTTTTCGAAAAAATTGCCAATGTGCTGCCCTTTGTTCACGCAACAGAAATGGAAAAGGCATTGTTCAGCGGTAACTTTGAGCTTGCATGGGCTCATGTTCTGCCGATTCTTTTTTACAGTATATTTATAACTGCGGTTGCTGTGCTTTGTTTCCTCAGACAAATGAAAAAACAATAAGGATTTGATGCGATGAAATACAAACTCATTATAGATAAAGATGCAGACGAAGAAATAATTGCAAAGGTTCACGCTCCCTCTTCTCTTACAGAGCAGATAGAAAATCTCGTCTGTAGCTTTTCAGGTGCCGAAAGCATTATGGGATACCGTGATAACGAGATGAGAAAGCTCTTATTCTCTGAAATAGAGTGTATTACTGTAATTGATAAAAAGGTAATTGCCATTGATACAAACGGCAACCGTTTTTCGCTCAAAGAAAGACTGCGTGATTTAGAGAATATTCTGCCTTCTTATTTTATACGCATCAACAAATCTACCCTTGCTAATGAACACCGTATTGAGCTATTTGACGCAGTATTCAGCGGTGGGGTGGATGCAGTATTCAGGTGCGGTTACCGTGAGTATGTTTCAAGGCGTTGTTTCTCACAAATAAGAAGGAGGTATGAGGGGATATGAAAAGGTTTATTTCAGAGTTTTTTCGTCGAGGTTTGATTGCTAGCGGCTTCGGACCGATTGTTCTCGCAATTTTATATCTGATTCTGCATTATAAAGGCTTGTTAGATACATTAAGTGTCAATCAGGTCTGTATAGGGATTTTTTCAATAACTGCCCTTGCCTTTATGGCAGGCGGTATGAATGCTGTTTATCAGATAGAACGCCTGCCCCTGATGGTGGCAATTCTGATTCACGGTGTTGTTTTATATGTCAGCTATTTAGGCACTTATCTGCTCAATGATTGGCTCGAATTGGGCTTGACACCGATTTTGGTTTTCTCCGGTATTTTTGTTGTCGGCTATCTGGCGGTCTGGGCAATTATTTATTGCGTAATTAAACGGAATACAAAAAAGCTTAATGAAATGCTGAAAGAAAAACAGCAAGGTCTAATAGATAATAAAGGACAGTCCAATTAAATGTTTTTAACTGCTCTCTCCGTGGGGGCAGTTTCTTTTTGTCAAAACCGCTGCATAATGAAAAAATAGTGTAATATTAGTGGACTTTCATTCCTTTGGAAAATATTTATTTTTTCAAGACACCCGTTTTTGAGTAAAAATTGCACCTTGTACTACGGGCGGAATGCACCGATTTTTAATGGAAATTTTGCTGACGGGGTACTGTTCGTTTTGCAAATTTCTATCGTCTGATTTGCCAAATTTGTATTATACGAGCCGAAGAAGAAATGTGTTGTTTCATCAGCTTTTCACATTCAGCCAAACTGCCTTATATACTTAAAGTTACTGCTAACTTAATTAAAGAATATTTTTCTTCTTCTCGGTTGGTATATATCTCAGTCTTACTCTGCTCAGTCTTATTACTTGCGACTTTTACGGTGACCTGATGCGTGTTTTCGGTATATCCAAAACATACAGTTTTGCAGGTTTTCCTTTGCCTTGATATTTACGGCGGAGCAGATTGTGTTTTTCAAGCTCACGCTGTAGCCTTGTAGCTTTATCATGTCCGCAACCGAGTTTTTCACTTGTTTCGGCAATAGTATAGAAAATAAATACTTCTCCGTTTTTATCACACCAACCGTTTACTGCTGATAAGTTCATCCTGTCGAGCATCAGACCATAAAGCAGTTTTGCTTCTGCAGACAAATCCTTATATTCATCCGTAAACAATACTTTCGGCATTTTGAAGAAGACTTTGCTCTGCGGTTCCTCATAAAAGATATCAATGTTCAGTTTTTATCACGCTCCTTTTTATTTTCGGTAGCGGCTACCAAAAATTGTTTGATTGTCTTTCGCCCATCTGTCGTAAGTCGGTTACGGCTTGTCCTGCGATATTGATTAGTTCTGTATTATTGGGTATTTGGTTTGATTCTTTCAATGTCATTCGTATTTTTCGTATGGATTTTTCTATCTCACGGCAAGTACATCCGTTTTTCAAGGCGGCAATTGCAAGATTAGTAATATACACACAGTGGCTCGGCTCGTGATGGTCTTGAACTAACATCCGTCCGATTTGTTCAAGAATTCCGTCTTTTGATTTTATTGTCCATGTGGGTTCGTCTGAATACCAAAGCAATGACTTGTCGGGAATTTCGGCAGCCGCTTCCGAAATCAATTGAACCGCTTTGTCTGTATACATTGAATTAACGGCTTGTCTGCGGCTATATCTGCCATTTGGTACATCAAGTCTCGGTCTGCCACGACCACGCTTCTTTTCTTCCATTTGTGTTCCTCCTTTAATGTAGTATTGGGGACTAATTTTTGATTGTTTTCTTGTTCTGATATTCATTATAGGTAGGCATTGACAATAAATCAATAAATTTGTATAATGTTCATTGGAGTGATATGAATTCTCCAAAACTCCAAAAATCTACATTCTCCAAAAAAAAAGGTGCATTATGGAAAAAGATTATTCTGAATACAAACGAACAGAGTATGACAAATACCTATATCGTCGCTCTAACAGAGACGGCGTTTTATTAGATTACTTTGCTAACTATGTCCGCTTCAATTACGAAACAAAAACCGTAAGAATATTGGTTGATGAAAGTAATGAATATCAAGCAATGGAGCTTTCGATTGAGGATTATGAGAAGGAGGTTGCTGAACGGACGAGCAAAGAGTATAAAAAATATGAGCCTTCACCTGAAGAACGAAAATCGATGCTCGAGGAAAGTCAGGAAGATTATGACAGAATGAAAAGCAGATACCAATTTCAGTTAGGCTCTGATGCCGGTATTCTCTGTGATGAAACGGGTGTTGTCGAAAATCCGCTTATAAATATTTTCAGCGGAGCTTATATAACACTCAAATACGGTGAAGGAATATTAGATTTCATTTATGCAGATTTTATGACACCCTTCAAAAAAGCTTATCAATCTGCAATGTTTGAGAATATGCTTAGGGAGTATGGCAAGGAACTGAATAAAGAAAAAGCTCCTCAGCCGAAAAAAGCTGAAGAGCCACAAAAAATATATAATGAAAATCAGATATATGTTGAAAATTTCTATTCCTATGAAATGACTTTTTATGAAATAAAGGATATTGCTTTTGCTTCATTGTATTCTGCTATATGTCCGCCGAATTTTACTGACAGAAACTATGACAAGATTAAAAAATTAAAATGGTATTTAAATTACCTTTTATGGTTGCAGGATGAATACAAAGAAATGATAGAGTTTTGCTATGACGAGGACTTTTATCCTGAAATATTAAGTTCACTTTATCCGAGTGAAAGGTTGAGATTATATCGCAGCATACACGATTTGCCACTCAGGTTTGACAGAACAGAACAGCTCTCATTAGCAGACGGTATGAGTGGTAAAGAAATGCCCTACGGTATGCCGATAAATGAATTATTGGCACGAGTTTCTTCAAAGAACGGAGAACCTACCGAGGCAGAAAAGCAATTTGCAGAAAGATATAACATTTCTATCAGTGAGCTACAATACTGTCTTGCACATCCGGCTTTTATAAGCATAAAATATTCATTCCGAAGTGTTGCAGATATCCTTGAACTCGAATTTACAAAAATGCTTGAACAGAATGTTCATTTCCGCAAATGCAAACGCTGTGGCAAGTATTTCATAATGAAAGGCAAATATGACACCCGTTACTGTGACAGAGTGGCAGAGGGTGAAAACCGTAGCTGTCAGGAAATAGCTGCTGCCGAAAACTATAAAGCAAAGCATGCTGATGATAAGGCTACCGCTATTTACAGTAAATATTATAAGCGTTATTCGGCAAGGGTAAAGGTCAGACAGATTAAAGAAGCTGATTTTAAAAAGTGGAAATATCAGGCTATGACAAAGCGTGATGAATGTACCAATGGTAATATTACCGCTGAAGAGTTTACTGCTTGGATGGAATCATACTTTCCTAACCGAAAGAAAAAAGATTAACAGACATATAAAACCGACGACTTCATTTTGATAAAATTTTGATATTTATGGTTTATGATTATATGATTGAACAGGAGGTGTTCAGTTATGCCTAAAATTTTGATAGTTGACGATGAGCGAGATGTTGTAGAGCTTCTTCGCAATTATTTTGAGCTTAGTGGTTACGACGTGTTGTTTGCATACGATGGTGAAAAGGCGCTTGAAAAAATGAGTCAAAAACCCGATGTAATACTTCTCGACGTTAATATGCCAAAATTAAACGGACTTGATGTGTGCAAAAAGATTCGGGAATTTGTTTCCTGCCCGATCTTGTTTTTAACAGCTAATGTAGATGATGTTGATAAAATAAACGGCTTTTCTGCGGGTGGGGACGACTATATTACAAAGCCTTTCTCGCTTGATGAATTGGGTGCCCGTGTCTCGGCTCACTTA
>JAZSKE010000066.1:0-92044 GCA_045534675.1 Acutalibacteraceae bacterium | reverse complement strand
ACATATACTCTTTATCGAATCAACGGCTTGAGTTTCCGAAAACTGATAGCATCTTTGCTCCTACAGTTAGTAGCGGCTTTCTCCATCGGAGCTATATTATCCGTGCCAATGACGTGGTTGATAATTAAAAAGGGCTTCAATTTTTTAGGCACAATAACGCATTACTTTACGCAAAGTGATTATCTGTTCGTTGTCCTAAGTGTGTTTGTGCTTATGGTTGTTTCATTTATTCCAAGCTTAGTAATACTGTATAAGCGAAAGGACAACATCTTGATAGATTAAATTTTTTGTGCAAGATGATTTATACGCAAGAAAACAGGTGGGCTCATTTGTACCACCTGTTTGTTGTTATTAGTTAAAAATTAATTCTTCACACACAATCTTTCTTGCTCGTGCTTGAATATTACCCATTCTCTGCACCCACTCCATCTGATTTTTTTCTTTCAGTTTTTCGGTAACACTCTCTGCCTCTTTCATCTGCTCGACAAGTGTATCAAACATTTGTTGTGCCTGAGTATTAATATCAGCAAGATACTGCCATAGTTTTCCTTCAGCGAGTAAAGTTGTGAATACCACTTTCTTGTGTTTGAGAAGATAATCTTTATGTAACATTCCCCATTTACCGAGGGTGATATTCGCTTCTTCGGGTGGGAGTATAAGGTTAGGTATGTTATAGTCACCAACTCGTCTATATTCAATATTCATTTTGTTCATCCTTTCGTATTTCCAATAAATGTATCATATGTAAATTTTGCTCCGAGTCTAAAGCCTGATATAAAACTGTTAGAATTGCTGATAGTTGAAAACTCGATACAAGCATTTGCATAATTGAGAAACAGTTCTTTTTCCTCGTCACTCAGCTTTGTGGTGAGTTGCTCTTCCTTTTCAGTCAATTTACTGAGCTTCTTTTTGAGCGTTGCTGACAGTTCAGAATTCAGCTCCTGCGGTTCAATATTGCCGTAATAAAACTCTTCAATGATATTAGCCATGATATCACCACACTTAATCTTTGCACTTATCAATGATTTTAATGAGCAGGTCATCAATATCCTCTGTAGGTAAATCCTCAGACAAGAGCATATTGCGAAACTCGTTCATTCCGTTGATAAGCAAATTACATTCAAAATCTGTGAACTTAATTTTAGTTTTTCTTTCCATAACAAAACCCCCTGTTACTTGGTAATTTCATTTTACCTTATAACAGGAGGTTAGTCGAATGTATGGATTTTTAATTCGGTAGCTGCTACCGAAAATATTACTATCAACCTTTTAGAATGTTTTTGTTTCACTCAGTTAAAAAACGGGCAGCTTCCTTTTTAAGTTCATCGCAGTATGATTTAAAAGTCGGAATACACGAGATATCCTTTTTAGGAATGAAGAAAGAATAATCATCCCATTTGCTTCGTTCAACAACTTGATTTAATAGACATTCCATATAACTATGACCAATTAATACAGTCTGCTCAATTTGATATAGAGGAATGACTTTAATGTGGCTATGAATGTAATCACAGATTTCGGAATTAGCATCTAAGCCTTCTTCTTTCAACATTTCAAATACTCTATCATATACCTTGTGCTTTGGAATTGCGGCATCTTCCAATACTACAACCACACCAAAAATATCATTTCTTTCAAATACACTTTGTAATGTAAAATGACCATTGTTTAAATCAAGAATCCTTCGATACAATTGTAATATATCAGTAGCATAAGTATTGGTTTCTTTTTCAATTTCTTCTTTGTCAAATTGACGCATTTTTAAACTAGGGGACAACGCCTTTGTGTCAAACAAAATGGCTTTATCCATTTCTTCTACTAATACATCTGGGGTAAGACGCCGATCTCTTCCAACAAAATATTCAAATTCTCGACTAATCCAAGTGACGGTATTTAATTCTCGATAAATAGAAAATAAGTATTCTTCAATGACTTCTTTTCCAAATCGCCTGCGCAATGCATTTTTACCTAATGTGAGCCTGTTGAGCATTGATGCAGTTACTGCGTTTACGACAAGATAAGGGGAAGGAATATAAGAACAATCTAAATCTTCAATTATAGGATACAAATATTGAATTTTAAGTCCATAATAGTAATCTAAAATTTTTCCGTTGTACTGACCATCCAATAGCCTCTTATATTCATTTTTATCTATACTCAGTTGTTTGTAAACAGAACCAATCGAAAAAGCCTTACTCAACGCAGTATGACATAATTCTCTTTGTAGTAAATTCTGACCTTCCAAGCTGCATGTAGCAAAGATAATAAAAGCAAATAATTCAAACTGGCGGTATTCATTCTCGAACATTTCCTCGAAAGTAGCTTTCATATTAAGCTTATCATTTTTGAAATTAAAAAAGAAATTATATCTGAATAATTTTTGCAAAAACGTACCCTGCACAGGAAATTGCTGCAAGGTTGAGACCATCATAAAATAGTCAGAATACGTGCCGTTTTCTTTAGCTATAGTTAACTCTGGGTGCCAATAATTACGAAGCAACGTAATTATATTACAAAACTCTTCGTCATTCATTTGGTCTTTTGCTTCTGGCGAGTCATAAATAACAGAAAAAGCTGCAAAAGCTTCCAACTCCCAAGGCATAATATTTGAGGTTAACATTAGTTCCGCAGAGACTTCAGACGAAGTCATTATTCGAGAGGAATATGCTTGACAAAAAAGCATTTTGCTCTCAAATGTATAATTCGCAAGATCTTCCAAAAAAGATAAATCGGAGTGAGTTAAATCAAATTCTTCTTTCATATAAAAAGTCCTTTAAATAGCTAAACATAGCAATCCTTTCCAATTATTAACTTATAAAAAAGTTATTTGCATTGACCATATACATAATTCACTTCAGACAAGTACACCAATTTGGAGGATACCGCAGGGCAATCATTTGGATTGAAGATAACATAGTTAGTGCCATCTTTGACGAGAGAGCTCCTAAAACAAAGCCCGTCATATCCAAGATGCTCAATTAAAGATGCTATAAACTGAGTTATCAAATAGTCACCATCTTGGGTTTTGTTAATCTTGGAAAAATCCCGTTGAATATCATTGAATAAAAAATCCCTGCCATTAACTACCGCTGTTGGCTCAAAATCAAAATTTACCAAGTGTAAATCACGGGCGGGTTGTAAAACTGCAACACTGATGGAGTCCCGGATAAAAGGCCTTATTTCAGCAATTGCTGTATGTTCTTCTAAAGAAGCATACAAGTAAGAAACACCTTCAGAATTACATCTGCCTGCACTTGCTTTTCCTTTTGGCGGAGCAGAACTTCCGTTGGCATCAAACCCTTGAAATCCGGATTCGATACGTTGTTTTATTGCTTTAGTCTCTTGGGAGTTAACGAAATCTTCGTACTCTTTCCAAAACTCAGCGAGCTTATCACCAGCAATATTCCTTTTTTCAAGCTCCTTCAAATGCTTAGGGGTATACTCGATACTGCAGTAATTATTCCATTCATTCCACAGTTTACTGTCATAATCTATCCTTGCACGGTAAATTTCCGTTCCCAGCGGCAATTTACACGAATTGCGTTTAAACTCAGCCTCCAAAACAGGCAAGAGCGGATGTTCAAAAAAGAAACGATTGTTCCTTTTTAGGCAATCCTTAAAGTATTCCCACATATAGTATTCAATGTTATACCACCCTGGATGCTTATTGTTATTTTGAATATATTGTTCAATGACTTCTGTCCAATATGCATCATCCGTATATGCCGGAAAATTCATTAAAAATCCCCCTCTGTTGTTTATCTGAATATCTGATGCTCCTAAAGAAAACAAAACCGTATGGAATTTCTTCCACACGGTTGACATGGCAGACTATTTACTACCGTTATCGTATTATAGCATAAAATACATTGTTTTTCAATATATTACTGAAATATAATAGCGCCAACAGTATCAAAAGCAACAATCTCAAAGACAGTGGCTCTGTTTTTGTAGTACCAATAATTTCGGTAGCGGCTACCGAAATTATTGATGTATAGTGTTGGATAAATGTTATCAGAAATAAACAAAAAATCCGAACGCTTCACCAATCGGTAAAAAGTTCGGATTATTTGTTTCTGGTGCGAATGATAATAACGGATTTCCTAAAATACATTTTTTACGGCAGTTAGATATACATTCTTTTCGTACCAATGGTTTCTTCGTAGCAGAAACGAGGAGATAAAATAAGAACAGAATAAATAACATTTGTAAAGTAACTGAATTATGGAATACTTTTTTGTTAATTGCTGAACAACTTTCATAAAAATTCCATGTAAACCAAGGAAAAAATGTTCGTATATGTTGAAACTATAAGGATTTTATGCTATATTGAATTAAATACACATTTATCTGTAGTTCTTTTCAATTAAGGTATTACATAAAACTGATAATTGTGCCATTTATCAGTTTACTCATTGAGTTGTTGAGAAAACTAATACGGCTGAAAATGTATTGTACGAGGTAAGAAAATGAAAAAAATAACATATGCCACAACCACAAATATAGGCGGAAGAACTGTAAATGAAGATTCTATAGGAGCTTTTAATAATGATAACAGTATGGGCTTCATTGTTTGTGACGGTCTAGGAGGGCACGGTTTGGGTGATGTTGCATCACAAATAACTGTTGAAACCTTTAAAAGAGAATTAAATACCAGGTTAAAAACCAAATTAATTATCAGAGAAACTTTTGAGAAAGCACAAGAAGCTATACTGTATGAACAACAAAAACAGAATTCACCGGATAAAATTAAGACGACAGCTGTATTGACTGTCTTGGATAAAAGCCATGCTCATATCGGATATATAGGAGACTCTCGTCTTTATATATTTAAAGGGGATAAGGTTTTAAAACAAACCCTTGATCACAGCGTACCTCAGATGTTAGTGCTCTCTAAAGAGATAAAGGCAGAGGATATCCGAAACCATCCTGAACGAAATATGTTGTTACGTGTAATGGGAACAGAGTGGAGAGAACCTCAGTATGATATATGGAAGGCTGTTCCGCTAAGAAAGATCCAGGCTATGTTATTATGTACCGACGGATTTTGGGAGCTGATAGATGAAAATGCAATGTGCCAATGTTTGAAAGATGCAAATAATGTCGATGAATGGTTGAACACAATGGTTAAAATTGTTGAAATAAACGGTTCAGGACAAAACATGGATAATTTTTCAGCAATAGCCATTTGGAATGAAAGAAAATGAGGCATTCAGTATGATAATGAAAAAAGACAATGATTTTTCCGAGAGATCCAATTCATACATTGATGTTGCAGCAATGTCGGTAATCGGTGATCGCACCAAGCAAGAGGATTGTTTCGGATACAAAACATCCGAAGACAGCATCCTGCTCTGTGTCTGTGATGGTATGGGTGGATACAATGGAGGCAGCGAAGCGAGCAGACTGGCTGTGGATACCATTTTAGAGCAATACCAAGCTATAGAAAATATGGAAGATCCCACAAATGCACTTGTCCGTTTCACAACAGAAGCTAACGCTGCAGTAAATAAATTGCAGATAAACGGTGATAGTGCATCGAACGCCGGAAGTACATTAGTTATGGTCTATATCAAGACTCGTATGCTTTATTGGAACTCCGTGGGAGATAGCCGTTTATACATTTGGAGAAAGAAAGAATTTATACAGACCACCAAAGACCAAAACTATCACACTGTCCTTAAAGAAAAAAGAATAGCGGGAGAAATATCTGAAAAAGAGTATTATCAAGGAAAACCTCAAGGAGATGCTTTGGTCAATTATCTTGGCATAGGAGACTTAAATCTGATTGATTATAACACTGAACCCCTCGAGCTAAAATCCGGGGACAAGTTGGTAGTATGTACCGACGGGTTGTACAGGATACTGACACACGATGAAATCTCAAGTATTCTGTACCAGGATACGGATGCAAAAATGACATTGCAAATGATAGAATTCGCTACAAGAAAAAAAGCAAAAGAAAATAACAGAAAACGTGACAATATGACAGTTGCATTAATAAATATTAAGTGATTGGAGAATTGAAAAATATGAAAGCAGTAAGATGTCCAAACGGTCATTGGTTTGATTCGGAATCATATGATAAATGTCCTCATTGCGGACAAAATGTAGAAAAAAATGAAACGAAGACAAGTGAAATCAAGCCGGATAAGCCTCAAAAAAAGGGCTTATCTTCTATCTTTAAGAAAAACAGAGGAAATGAAAAAGAACAACCTCAAAACATTAAGGAAACACCGATTGCAAGCTATGAAATATCAAAAAAATCGCAGACTTCCAATACATCAGACGATGTAACCGAGCGTTTTTTCGCAGATATTGATGATGAAAAAACAGTTTCAATGTTTGAAAACTCCAATGATTTAGTTGGTCAGTCAGAGGCTTCATCGAGCAGCTTGCCCTATACAGAAGTAGATGGTACTGTCAAAAAGGTTATTTCTGAGCCTCTTTCCGATGCAGTTCAAAGAGTTTCGGCTATGGAAGATGGCAAAACCCTCAGTTATTTTAATGCCATGACCACTCAGAAAAACACTACAGACGGCCTAAACGAAACTCCGAATGCCCAAGATCCTGTTGTCGGATGGCTTGTTTGTATAGGTGGATTACATACGGGAGAGGCGTTTCAGTTGCATGTAGGTAAAAATGCAATTGGCAGAAGTGATTCAAATAAAGTGGTATTGCGACTTGATAGAAGCATTTCAAGAGAAAATCACGCAACAGTTATATACGAGCCTAAAAAAAGAGAGTTTTATTTGCAAACAGGAAACACTGATGGCCTTATATACTTAAATGAAAATTTCGTTGATGGATCCCAGCTCATTAAAACAAAAGATGTGTTAGAAATGGGAACATCAAAATTTATATTTGTTCCTTTGTGTGGAGAAGATTTTTCATGGGAGCAATATATTTGAGAGGATGGATGCGATGATGAGACAGTGCTATGCATGTTTTAAACATTTTGATGAAAGAGTTAATGTATGTCCTCATTGTGGACAGCAAGCAAATCTTGCTCCGGTAGAATTAATACACCTTGTACCAGGTACACTCCTTTATAATCGCTATATTTTAGGTCAGGCAGTTGGATCCGGTGGTTTTGGAATTGTATACAAGGCATGGGATACAAAATTAGAAAGTGTTGTGGCGATTAAAGAGTTTTTTGTTAATCGTTTGGTTACTCGTGCTCCGAGTACAAAATCTCTTATTATCACACAAAAAGCACAAAAAGAGTTCGAGTATAGAAAGCAAAGATTTTTGGCAGAAGCAAGGACTATGGCTAAGTTTAGCACTCACAGGAGTATCCCTAATGTCTTTGAATTTTTTGAAGAGAACAATACAGCGTATATTGTAATGGAACTTTTACAAGGCATTACACTAAGTGAGTATATAGCCAACAATAATGGTAAAGTTGACGTTGATTTTGCAACAATGGTTATTAACGAAGTTGGTAATGCATTGATTTCACTGCACAAAGAAGGCGTTATCCATTGTGATGTTGCACCTGACAATATTTTTCTGTGCAACGGAAAAGAAATAAAAGTGAAGCTTATGGATCTTGGCGCAGCTAAACTTAAAGACAGCGATACTGATGTTATAGATATCATCCTTAAACCGGGCTATTCACCTGCTGAACAGTATGACAACAGCAAGAATATCGGTCCATGGACAGATATATACTCTTTAGGTGCTACTTTCTATATGATGATTACCGGGCTTAAGCCGGAAGAATCCACTAACAGAAAAATTGAAGATACGACTTTGTATCCAGCACAAATTGATAGCTCCATCAATGAAAATCTGAGTAATTCTATAATGAAAGCCTTGGCTATAGATATTCATATGCGCTTCAAAAAAACAGAGGATTTTCTCTTGGCTGTCAACGGTGAAAAGAAAGTTGTTACTCTGTCCAAAGAAAAAAAACGACGTAAAACTAAAAGATTTGCAAGTATAGCATTAACTATGGTTGTATTGTTTGCTGCTATGGGTTTTGTTGTGCGTAACTATAGCGAAGAAGTCAAAGAAGGATACTTGAACCCTGCTGCTATCAGCGTTTGGTATGCTGTGAATGACAGTTCAACCGAACACGAAGCGATGCAATTTATAGTTGATGATTTTAAAACATCATTTCCTGATGTAGAGATATATCTACGTGCAATTCCGGAAGCTGATTATGTAAACGAGATAGAGGCGGCTGCTAATAATAATGAGCTTCCTGATTTGTTTGAAAGCACACTTCTTGATGATAGTGTATTGGGAAATGCAAAAAATATAGATAATCTGCTCAAAACAGAACAGGCAAAAGACTGTTTGTTCCTTAGCCAGTATAGTAAACATTATGCTGATACAAAACGTATTCCTTTGGCCATTGAAGTTCCGGTTGCTTATGTTATTACTGCCGGAAACACCACAACCGATTATCATTTAGATTTTTTTGATGACATTTCAGATTTTGGTCTCGAAGAATCGAGTATTGCAGCCGATCATCGCTATAGTAAGATTATTAGCGCTAATTTTGGAGATAAAAAATATGCTGATTACTCAACATTTATGGATAGTATAAGTAATACCAGTCCGGTACTGCTTTCTACTACATCAATATTGAATGAGTTTAGAAATATACTGGTTGGTTATGAAAAGAGATGTGTTTACCAAAACAGCGAAAACATTTACTGTGACTTTACATATGAATGGAGTATTGGCGCAACAGAAAAAAATGAATTGGCTGCTGCCGAACGCCTTATTTCTTGGATGCTTGGCAATTCTTATCAAAGTGCACTTATGATTACAAAGTGTAACGATGGCCAAATTCCTATAAATAAAACTTGTTTTAGCAAAAAAATAGAATCAAAGCATCTTGCTCCTATAAATGATATTTACGAGCAATTTGTATTTGATTCCAACATATAAGGAAGTGAGAAGAGATGAAAGCATTATGCTTAGGCTGTATGCAGGAATTTGACGATGAATATAGGATATGTCCGCATTGTGGCTATGCAGTCGGCACAACAGCAGAGGAAGCAATACACATTCAACCCGGCACACGTCTTCACAACCGTTACATTATCGGCAAAGTGCTTGGTTTTGGTGGCTTTGGTGTTACATACATTGCCTGGGATGAACGACTTGAGCAACGGGTAGCAATTAAAGAGTATTTACCAAGTGAGTTTTCTACCAGAATGCCGGGGCAAACACAAGTTACCGTGTTTAACGGAGAAAAAAGCCAGCAATTCTATGATGGACTTTCTAAATTTGTCGACGAAGCCAAAAGACTCGCAAAATTTCAAAACGAGTCGGGTATAGTAAGAATTTTCGACAGTTTCGAGGATAATTCCACAGCATATATCGTAATGGAATATCTGAAGGGTGAAACACTTGCCGGCTATATGGAGCGTATGGGACCTCTTGATGAACAGGATGCTGTGGCAATGTTAATGCCGATTATGGAGTCTCTACAGGCAGTTCACACCGAAGGGATTATTCATCGTGATATTGCGCCGGATAATATTTTCCTTACCGATGACGGTGAAATAAAACTGATAGACTTCGGTGCATCCCGTTATGCTACAACTTCTCATAGCCGAAGTTTAACAGTCGTCATTAAACAGGGTTATTCTCCAGAAGAACAGTATCGCAGCCGAGGTGACCACGGTCCGCACACAGACGTTTATGCGCTTTCAGCAACACTGTATAAAATGATTACAGGCAAAACTCCTCCGGATGCAATGGAGCGACGCGTTGAGTATGAAACAAAACGTAAAGATATTCTTGTAGAACCCCATAAACTGAACAAGAAAATATCTCGCAACCGAGAAAATGCCATACTTAATGCATTAAATGTTCGGATCGAAGACCGAACTCCTAATATTGCAGCCTTTATCGATGAACTCAATGCAGATCCTCCTGCTAAACGTATTTACGGAAAAATCAAACTGATCGACCGACTTCGTTGGCCTTTGTGGCTGAAAATAACTGTTCCTGCAGTATTTGCTATAGTGCTGACAATGGCAATTCTGCTTTTGTCAGGAGTTATTAACTTTTCAAAATTTTCACAGAATATATTTATGCCCGATGGTGTTGTTGTTGTCCCTGAAGTTGAGGGTCTGAATACAGAAGAAGCAATAGACTTAATAACAAACGGTAACCTTCTTGCCTCTACAGACGGAACAATAGAATCTCAATACATTCCTGCCGGAATAATCATTCTGCAGACACCCACCGGTGGTTCGTATATGAATATCAATGGAACCGTTTCACTTGTTGTAGGTAGCGGTAAAGGCGTGGAGTCTTCGGAAAACGGTATGGCTACCGTTCCGTATGTCATATGGGAAACAAAAGAAGATGCTATTGCTAAATTGCTACAGGCAGGATTAGGCGAACCTGAGATTATAGAACGAAACGATGATAATGTTTCGGCAGGAGCAGTAATTGCACAAAGTGTAAATGCCGGCGAAGAAGTTGACGAAGGCACTCAGATAACATTAACGGTGTCACTCGGACCTGTTGCTTTTGCCCTTCCGGATTTTGTCGGACAGACAAAGGAAGAGGCCGAGTCAATACTTACAAGTCTGGGATTGATCGTTGTTATGGAGTATCAGAAAGATGATACTGTAAAAGAAGGAACTGTATTGGCACAAAACAAAGCTAACGGAAGCAGTGTCCAGCGCGGCGATGTAATTGTTCTTACCGTTTCAACCGATACAAAGACTAATAAAGTAGCTAGTGTTGTCGGCAAAGATGAAGTGGAAGCAGAAAGCATTTTAAAACAGCAAGGATTTAAAGTCACTGTTCTTGAGAACTATGATGATTCTGTTGCTGCCGGTAAGGTCATCAGTCAGTCACCGCAAGCCGGTGTTGAACAAATACCCGGTTCTGAAATTATACTTTATGTAAGCAAAGGAAAACAACCAATAACAATTACATTTAATGCTGACGGCGGAACTGTGAACCCCGGAAGCAAAGTTGCTTATTTGTCTGATTTTTACGGTTCATTACCCACACCGTCAAAAGATGGCTATACTTTCAACGGTTGGTTCTCAGCAAAATCCGGAGGATTAAGAGTTTCCGAAAGCACCAAAGTAACAACACCGTCCAGCCATTCACTTTATGCAGTATGGACACCAAATGTATATACGGTAACATTTGATTCCAATGGCGGAGGTGCAGCACCGTCACCTAAAAAGGTTACTTACGGTTCTGCTTATGGCACCCTTAATTCAGCAACCCGCTCAGGATATACCTTTATTGGTTGGTTTACGGAAAGAGACGGCGGCCGGGAAGTTCTTGCAGATACAACATATACAATTACTTCCAACCAGACGCTGTATGCGCATTGGAGCGAAAACGGTTACACTGTTAATTTTGATGCAACCGGCGGTTCAGTAACCTCAGCGAGTAAAAATGTTGTGTATGGCAGTACATACGGTGCATTACCTGTTCCAACACGCGACGGATACATTTTTGACGGTTGGTATACAGCTTCAAGCGGTGGAAATAAAGTTGAATCCTCGACAAAAGTATCCATTACGTCAGAGCAAACATTATATGCACATTGGACAAAAATTGTTGTGACGGATATATCCATAGCTACAAAGCCGAGCATTACAGAATACTTTGCAGGTGAAATTCTTAATACATCAGGTTTAACTTTAACAGTAAAATACAGTGATGGAAGCTCAAAGACGGTTTCAAGCGGCTATAGCTGTTCACCCACATCGTTCTCATCTTCCGGAAGCAAAACTATTACGGTTACATATGAAGGTAAAACGGCCACATTTAATGTAAATGTCAAGACGGTCGAGATATCACTGCTTGCAATCAAGAGCAAGCCGTCAAAAACCTCATACTATGTAGGTGATACATTAAATACTTCCGGACTTTCACTGACAGCCGCTTACAACAACGGCACAACAAAGACAATATCCAGCGGATTCAGCTGTTCACCGACAACATTGTCTTCATCAGGAACAAAAACAATTACAGTTACATACGGAGGTCAAAGTACTTCGTTTACTGTAATAGTTGAAGATGTTACTGTATCGTCTGTTTCAATTAAGAGTAAGCCCTCTAAAACATCATATTATGTAGGTGATACACTGAACACTTCAGGTTTGACTTTGACTGCCAAATACAACAACGGCACAACAAAGACGATATCCAGCGGATTCAGTTGTTCACCGACAACACTGTCTTCATCAGGTACAAAAACCATTACGGTTACATATGGAGGTCAAAGCACTTCATTTACTGTAAGTGTATCAGATGTTACTGTATCGTCAATTGCAATCAAGAGTAAACCAACAAAAACAACGTATTATGTTGGTGATTCACTGAATACTTCTGGGTTGACATTGACAGTCAATTACAACAACGGAACAACAAAAACTGTGTCAAGCGGTTTTACTTGTTCACCGACAACATTGTCTTCATCAGGAACAAAAACTATTACAGTTACATACGGGGGTAAAACAGCCACATTTACTGTAAGTGTAGAAAATCGCCCAATGGAAACGGTTAATGTTTCTTCCATTGCAATCAAGAGCAAACCAACTAAAACATCGTACTATGTTAGTGATACATTAAACACTTCCGGTTTAACTTTAACGGTCAAGTATGACAACGGAACAACAGAAACTATATCAAGCGGCTTTACTTGTTCACCGACATCGTTCTCTTCTGCCGGAACAAAAACTATTACAGTGACATACGGTGGTAAAAGCACTTCGTTTACCGTAAATGTTGTTGAAGCTCCTATTTCGTCAATTGCTATAAAGAGTAAACCTACCAAAACATCGTATAGTGTTGGCGATACTCTCAATACAAGTGGATTGACATTGACTGCAACCTATAACAACGGTACAACGAAAACAATATCAAGCGGCTTTACTTGTTCTCCTACATCATTTACTTCCGCCGGATCAAAAACTATTACAGTTACATACGAAGGTAAAACAACTTCGTTCACCGTAAATGTTGCTGAAGTTACTGTGTCGTCAATTGCGGTAAAGAGTAAACCGACAAAAACGACGTACTATGTTGGAGATTCACTGAATACTTCCGGGTTGACGTTGACAGTAAATTATACTAACGGAACCCAAAAGATAGTATCAAGTGGATTCAGTTGTTCACCAACAACATTGTCTTCATCGGGGACAAAAACTATTACGGTTACATATGAAGGTAAAACAACTACATTTACAGTTAGTGTTAATAATGACAGTATCGTTTCAATGAGTAGTACGAGTGGTTCTTTTAAAGTGCTTGATACTGGGGTAACGATTACTGACTACAGCAGTTCGGTTTATGTTGGAAATAGTATTCATCTTTCAGTAAGCCATACATGGGATCAAACTCCGAAGACTTTTACAGTGAAAACTAATTCAGCTGCTACGAAAATAACGGCTTCGAGCAGTAATACCAATATTGTTACTGTATCGGTAAGCCAAACTGGTAATGTAGCAACTATAACAGTGACTCCCAGCTTAATTGACTATAATGTTACGAAAACTGCTACAGTCTATGTAAATCTTAATGGCACACAAAAGGCTACTTATAGTGCATCAGTATATAGACCGCATTCGTTGACTGTGACCTCTAGTGATAAAAAAATTATATATGTGAATGGAGATGTTTTTGGAGGTAGTGGAGATTTATATGCGGTAGGAACAGATTCAACTTGGTCAACCGCAACACCATCTAATATTGCGTATCTTACAGTAACTACACATAACGGAAATACCGATAAATGCAGAATTACTGTTAAGAGCCCCTCTTTTACCACAAACACAGTGTATAATATTCGTTCTGGCCCAGGAACAGGCTATTCTCCAGTTACATCTGTCGGTCAAGGTGTAACATTAACAGTATATGGACACTATTGGGATGGTACATATATTTGGGGATATGTAAATTACAACGGAAAATGGGGTTGGATTGCACAGTTTAAATATTCGGGTTAATTACAAGAGCTTATTACATTTTTACTCCTATGCAAGAATACCTTGCATAGGAGTAAAGGACAGTATTTATTAGAAGTTGGTTTATGAATAATTTCATAGTTCAACTTGTGATAAATAACCATAACAGAAAGAAAGGTGAAATTTATTATGAATATGTTAATTGAAAACGGCATAATCAGCAAGGCTGATTGTGGAAATAATCTCGCCTATGTTGTAAACGATAATAATATTTTTTCTGCAATAGAATACAAAGTGTTACAAAGTCAACCGGATGGAGTTTTCATAAAGTGTATGAAGCTTCTTTATAATGGAAATATTCAGCTTTACTACCTTACAAACCATTTTAAACCGCTGACAGATATACTTTACACTTTAGATCCGAATACTTTTATTAATGTAGTTTCAAATATTTTATCGGATATACTTAATGTAAAAAGCAACGGTTTCTTATCTTGTGAGAGTATAGATGTCTCTTTAGAACATATTTATGTAGACCCTATTACATATAAAATAGGTCTTATATATTTTCCGCTGTCTAAAAGATTATATGCGGATTCATCCGTATTTGAAAGTAAACTCAGATCAAGCTTGATTAAGTTGATTGAGAGCCTGCAATCGATATCTTCTCCAGAGACAATGCAGTTAGCAAGGGATCTGTCCAATAAAAATCTATCACTTGAAGATATTTATTCCAGAAACAAAGATTCCGCAGTATATGAAAGCAGTGCTACACTTGAACAAGCTTCCATCGCAACGCATAAAAATGTTAAACTTATTGCTACCAATGCATCACGACCTTTTGAGATTGTAATTACAAAAGATGAATTTACAATCGGGAAAAAGCAGGAGCTTGTAGACGGAGCAATCACATTCAATAAAATGATAAGCCGTTCTCATTGCATGATTGTGCGTAGAGGCGATCGGGTTGTGATTATTGATTTAGGCAGTGCTAACGGTACCTATGTTAACGGACCACGCATTCAGGCCAACCAACCATATCCGATCAAAAACGGTGATATTATCAGACTCGCCAATAGCGAGTTCCGAGTAAGCATAAAATAAGGGGGGAAATTTGTAAATGTCCAAACCGAGAATAGTCATTGCAGATACAGACAAAAGTTATATATTTCCTCTTCAGCAGAAATTCATTGAAGAATACTTTGAAAAGGCGGATATGGAAATTATTACTGAAGAAGTCTTTTTTTACCAATTGTTTTCTTCACCGCAAAGAATCGATGTTTTGGTAGTTTCTGAAGAACTATATTGTGCCGAACTCCAAAGACACAATATAGGCAGCATATTTATAATGTCAGAACATGAAATAACAAGTAACGAAAATGAGGTTAATGTATATAGTCTTTATAAATACACAAGCGTTAAAGAAATATTTAATGCTATTATAAGCAGAAGTGATACGCTCTCAAGATGTAACGCATCTTATCAGAAGGAATCTCAAATCGTTTTAGTTTGCTCGGCAACAGGTGGTGCGGGCAAAACTACAGTAGCGTTAGGTATATGCGCTTCACTAAGCAAGAATTATAAAAGAGTTTTATACATTAACGCCTCTCGTCTGCAATATTTCCAGACTTTATTGACAAATACTACTCCCATAAACAATAGCGAAATATATAGGAAACTGGCAATTGCAAGAGAAAATGCTTACCAGGATATCAAGCAAACCATAAGAACAGAAGGATTCAGTTATGTTCCTCCTTTCAGAGCAGCAATAATGTCTCTTGGAATTGATTACTACATATATGAAAAAATAGCTTTATCAGCAAAGCAAAGTGGAGATTTTGATGTTATTGTCATCGATGCAGACACTACGTTTGATGAAGATAAGACCCGACTTATTGATATCGCCGACAAAATAATCATAGTCGCTCGGCAAACAAAGACATCTGCTTATGCTACACATCTTCTTGTTTCTAATATAAACGGCATTGATGGAGATAAGTTTGTTTTTGTTTGTAATGATTTTAATGAAGATGACGCTAATGAACTCACATCATCAAATATTATTGACACAATAAAGGTTTCTGATTACATAAGGCATATTTCAGGGTACGATCAACTTAAATTAGTAGATTTAGCAAGAAATAACGACATTCAAAAAATAGCCTTTCTAATCATATAAAGGGGTATAACTATGGAAAAAGATAAAGCAATAATAATCTTTAAACAAATAAAGAAAAATTTAAGTGTTGATATTGAAGTTCCTTTAGATATAACAGCAACAGAGCTTGTGTTCGGACTTAATGAGGCATACAACTTAGGAATTAATATGACAAATATAAAGAACTGCTATTTAAAAGCCGAAAACCCTATAGCTCTTTTAAGAGGAAATAAAACGTTAGCTCAGTACGGTGTTCATAATGGAACAATTATAAATTTTACGGAATAGGAGATGAAAAGCCTTGGAAACTAAATATAAGATTATTATTTCAAATAAGCATATGTACAAGGAATTTGAGCTTCCTGCCGATAAGAATGAAATTAAAGTTGGTACAGATATAAGCTGTTCTCTCAGATTGCACAGAGATATGTTTTTTGAGCCAATAGAACTAACTTTCACAAAAGCATCAAATAGATGGTCTCTTTTCTGCTCGGACAACCTTTATTTTTCATTAGGTGATAGCAGAAAGCTCATGACATTATCACCTAATCACGGAGATACCTTTACTATAAAATATCTTGAATCGAATAATGATGTTTTTGATATTGAATTTTTGATTGATTTTGACAAAGGTGAGAAAAAATACGAAAAAGCCATAGATGTGTCTAAATGTAAAACAATAAGAATAGGTGCTGATAGTCAGTGCCATATCCGATTAAGAAGCCCCTTTATCCGAGATGATCTTGTTGAATTACAGCAAACATCTAAAGGATATGAACTGCATGCAAAAAAAACCTGTTACGGTGTTTGCTACAACGGAATTAAAATAAATAATATCTGCGTTATAACTAACGGTGACTTCTTCTCCGTTTCTGATTTCATATTCTATTATAAAAACGGAACATTATGGACAGAAATCAGGGAAGATTTAGACATAAATGATTTGCCGTTTGTTGACTATCCAAATCCAAACAATTATCCTAAATTCAGTAGAAATACAAGGGTAAAGGCAGTCCTAAATAAGGATAAAATCGAAATATTAGATCCGCCGTCAAAGCCTCAAAAAACAAAATCTAACCTTTTATTAAGTCTTTTACCTTCTCTTGGTATGCTGTTAACATCCGGATTAATGGCATCTATGGGAGGCAATATGATTATCTTTAGCCTTATTTCGGGTGTTTTAGCTATAGTTACTGCTATAATCACGGCTATTCAAAATAAACTTGATTTCAAAAAAGAAAGCAAGGAAAGAATTGAAAAATACAACAAATACGTCGAAAACAAGAAACTTGAAATTACCGGATACCGAAATGATGAAAGAGATACTTTAGAAAAAATTTATACTGATTTACCCATAGTTCAATCCTTATTTATGGATTTTTCAAGCGATTTATTTGATCGTCAAATACAAGATGACGATTTTCTTGATGTGCGTTTGGGCACAGGAAAGATTAAAGCATACCGAAATATTGAATACAAAAAACAAGAACGACTGGAAATCGAAGACGATCTTCAGTTGCTGCCGGAGAAGATTTCTGACGAATTTTCGATTTTGGATAATGCTCCCGTAGTGTGCAAATTCAAGGATAGCAACTCAGTCGGTATTATCGGTAAAGAAGAGCATCGTTTCGCTATAATGAAAAACATTATAATTGATATTTGCGCAAGACAGTATTATACTGATGTTCAATTGTTTTTCATCGCAACCGAGAAAAACAGAGATAATGTTAGTTGGTTGAGATTTTTGCCGCATGTATCAAATGAAGCAATCAATTCACGCAATATTGTTTGTGACGATGAAAGTAAAAATAGAGCCTTCGACTTTTTGTTTAAAGAGCTTTCACAGCGAGAACAAGGAAAGAAAGGCGAACACATAGTTGTGTTCTTTTATGATGAGTATGGATTCCAAACACACCCTATTTCAAAGTTTACTAACAAGTTAAAAGATTTATCGGCAACATTTGTTTTTATGGCAGATACAAAAGGTGATATTCCGCAAGGATGTTCTTCTTTAATCTGGGTTAATTCACTGTCATCCGGTACATTAATCAATTCTTCAAATCAAGATGAAAAAACAGATTTCACATTTAACAGTATTGACGATAAGGCTGCCCTGAAGATAGTTAATCTTCTGGCTCCTGTATATACGGAAGAAATTTCGTTAGAGGGAGCTTTAACCAAAAATATATCTCTTTTTGAAATGTTAAACATTTTAGTTGTTGATGATTTAAATTTGGAAGAACGTTGGGCGAATTCGAAAATTTTTCAGTCAATGGCTGCTCCCATAGGTGTAACGAAAACCGGAACCATCAGCCTGGATTTACACGATAAAGCTCATGGCCCACACGGATTAGTGGCAGGTACTACAGGCTCAGGTAAATCCGAAATTTTACAGACTTATATTTTATCAATTGCGACTATATTCCATCCATACGAAGTGGCTTTTGTAATTATTGACTTTAAAGGCGGTGGTATGGTAAATCAGTTTAAGAATCTGCCTCATTTATTAGGTGCAATTACAAATATTGACGGTAAAGAGATTGATCGTTCTCTGAAATCCATCAAAGCTGAACTTCAAAAGAGACAGAGGCTATTTGCAGAAGCAGAAGTAAATCATATTGACAAGTATATTCAAAAATTCAAGGCAAATAAAGTAAGTACACCAATTCCTCATTTGATTTTAATTGTAGACGAATTTGCAGAACTTAAAGCAGAACAGCCGGAATTTATGAAAGAGTTGATTTCAGCAGCTCGTATAGGACGTAGTCTGGGTGTTCACTTAATACTTGCCACACAAAAGCCTTCGGGTCAGGTTGACGATCAGATCTGGAGTAACTCGAAGTTTAAACTCTGTCTCAAGGTTCAGAGTCCGGAAGATAGTAATGAAGTTCTGAAATCTCCGCTTGCAGCAGAAATCAAAGAACCCGGACGAGCATATTTACAGGTGGGCAATAATGAAGTTTTTGAACTTTTCCAGTCTGCATATAGCGGGGCTCCTGAGAAAATGGCCGAAAGCAACGTTAAGGAATTTGCTTTGTGTGAAGTCAGCGAAACCGGCAAAAGAGTTCCAGTATTTATACAAAAGAAAAAAGCAACTTCCAACAACAATTTTACACAGTTAGAGTCAATAGTTGAGCATGTAAGTGATTATTGTGAAAATAAATGTATTGAACGATTGCCAAATATCTGTTTGCCGCCATTGCCAACAATAATTGAATATCCTGATGTACTTTTTAAGAAAGAAACATTGGTTGAAATCGGTATTTACGATGATCCGGACAATCAAGTTCAAGACGTTGCAAAGATAGATTTGGATAATAAAAATACACTTATTATTGGTTCGTCGCAGTATGGTAAAACCAATATATTACAAAGCTTTATCAGAACAATCGCAAATACTACAACACCAAAGGAATCAACGATTTATATTCTTGATTTTGGTTCAATGGTACTTAAGAATTTTGAGAATTTAAATCATGTTGGTGGTGTAGTGTGTTCTTCTGAAGATGAGAAGTTAAAAAATCTCTTTAAATTATTATTTGAAGAAATGTCTTCAAGAAAAGAAAAACTAGTCTCTGTGGGCGTTAGTTCTTATTCATCATATCTTGAAGCAGGTTACACGGATCTTCCTCATATTTATCTCATAATCGATAATTTTACGGCACTGATAGAGCTATATCTTCAAGATGATGATAGCTTATTGAATATAATCCGTGAAGGTCTGTCTGTTGGTATTTCTACTATTATTGTAAGCTCACAAACGGCGGGGATCGGTTATCGCTATTTGTCCAATTTCGCAAATAAAATTGCACTCTATTGTAATGACAATATGGAATATGTAAATTTATTTGACCATACATCTTTGCAGCCCGACGATATAGCAGGGAGATGTGTGCTCGAAATTGATAAACGTATGCTTGAGTGTCAAACATATTTAGCATTTGAAGGAACTAAAGAAATAGAACGAGTACATCAGATGCAAACGTTCATTTCTGATGTCAATGAAAAATATGTCGGCATAAAAGCTAAGCCTATTCCTTGTATACCTACGGTATTGACCGAACAATTAATGAAGCAGGATTTCAGTGCCGCAATTGATATCTATAAACTGCCGATTGGTCTTACATATAGTGAAGTTCAGCCATTCTATTTAGATTTCTCGCAATTGGGTATTATGGGTCTGTGCGGCAAAGAAAATACCGGTCATAAAAATTTTGTGCAGTATGTTCTTGCTTCTTTTGAAGCAAACAGAGAACATCATCCTGTTCGCACTGTAATTTTTGATGATGTTACCCGAAAATTTGACTGTTACAAAAACAGTCCCATAGTTGATACTTATACATTGAATGTTGAGCAAGTGTCTGATATAATTCAAACGTGGTATTCAATACTTAGTGAAAGGTATAATCGTCTTCTTGAGGGGGACTCTGCTAATGGTACTGATGAATTGTTGCTGATGATTATTCAGAACAACGATGTAGCAAAGAAAATAGGCGATGACTATGAGCTTTCGGAGCAGTTCAACGAAATTATTTCGCGCTTTAAGGGACTTAATGTTGCATTCTTATTTACAAACTATAATAACGTCTCTCTATCATATGATTCTCCTGAACCATTGAGATTGATCAAAGAACAGCAGCACGTTATTTTCTTTGAAGCCCTTGATAATCTTAAACCCTTCGAAGTTCCATATGAGGAACTCAAGGCTAATCGTAAACGGCTCGAAGTTGGCGATGCATATTATATACAAGATAACATGGTTACAAAGCTCAAAGTAGTAAAAGCTGATACCTTGAACACATAAGAATTATGTTAGTAATCGGTCTTTGGCTGATTGTCTATAAAACAATAATACAAGGAGGTGAAAAAATGGCTAACCAGATCAGAATGACTCCTGAAACCATGAGAGCTAGAGCAAAAGAAGCTGATAATCAGGAAAAAGTAGTGAATGATGTAATACGCTATATGGATAAGTTGCTCCAGACCCTTAAAGGTGAATGGGAAGGCGAGGCTGTAAAGGGCTATGAGGAGAGATATAATAAAATCAAACCTGCTCTTAACAACACTAGAGACCTGTTAGGAGAGATTGCACATAATCTCAGAGAAACAGCAAGAATTGTTGAAGAAACTGACAGAAATATCGCAAGCCAGTTCAGAAAGTAAGTTTCGACACGTTTAAGCAACGGCGGATTGTTACCATATTAAATAATTCGCCGTTGCTGAATGTAATAAAACACAAGAATATAATTGTAGAAGTTTTCTGCTTTAGATGCAGTTGAAATAGATATTATGTTTTATAGGAGGTAAGGCGATATATGACTAAGCAAGAGGTTTATAATAATATCAGATATAACGAAAACTTGGTTAATCAATATTTGAATACTCTGAGCAGACTAAGAAAAAGAGTAAATGAGTTAAACACTCAAATTAACCAGTGCAATTCACAGATTAACCAATTAAGATCCGAAACCAAAGGATTAGAATCTCAGATTAGCGAACTTAATCAATTGAAAAGCAAATATCAAAGACTTCAAAATGACTTTGCGAGCAGGCAAACAAAGAGAATGAATGCTTTCAGTTTAAATTTTTCTAAAAAAATGAATTTAAAGTTTATTTTATCCTATATAAACGGTATGAGAACCCTTCTCGCCGGCAATGAATACAAAAATGCATATAACGGATTAAGCTCAGCTATAAAGACTATATCGAATAAAATAAATTCTATCCAACTAGAAGTTAATAATTTGAATAAGAATATTAACTCAAAAAATAACCATGTAGATTCTTTAAGAAGAGAAATCAACTCTTGTCAAAGTCAAATAAACAAAACCAATTCCGATTTATCCTATCGCAGGCAACGAATCGTGTATTGGAAAAACCAATTAAAATATGCTACTTAATTTGAGGAGGGATGAAAATGGCAAGCAATGAGCTTATCATTGATGACGATTATTGTAGAGCTATGGGATCATATTTTGAAAAGCAAGGCAACGAAATGGACGATATGATAGTTGATTATATCTCAATTCTTGAAGATGTAAGAAGCAAAGGAATATCCGATGGTGAGACAGCTAAAGTATTAACGGCTTACATAAATTATGTTAAAAAGCTGAATAAAAAAACAGGCAACGTTTCAAAGAATATCAAAGGTAAAATTGACCGATTCTTAGTGCAAGTTGACGCAGAAGATAAGTATTTATTCTAACACAGGTGGTGATATATATGGCTGAAATTAAAGTAAAAGTGTCAGAAATAAATAACGCAATCACCAGACTGCAAAAGCTACAGTCAAGGTGTGTTTCCAAAAATACACCACCTCCCACAACCGTCGGTGGAGGGAAAACAGTTAACGAGCTTGAAAATGTAGCCGATGTATATAAAGACCTGTATACAAATTTTGAATATCTGATTGCAAATACAATCGCATTCCTTCAAAATGCACGTGACGGTTATGTTGTAAGTGATACAGAAGCTGCAAAGAAAATAGCAAATAAATAGTCAAGGGGGTGGTGCTGGTGTATAGAGATTTTTCAGAGAAATCAAGAAATGAACTGCTAAAACTTGTTTCAGAAGTTGAAAATGAAAAAGTATCTGACTTTACAGACTGGGTAGGCGACAGATGGTATGATTTTGAGTCCTGGATTGGTAAACTCAATATAAAGAATTATCTTAACAATATTAATGCCTATCACAAAAAGGTTATTGATAAGAATAATGCTACTAAATCGTCGATTAATTCAATTTTCAGCAAAGTCAAGGCTCTCGATTCTTTGTACAAGAGATATTTATCCAACGAGAAGTTGGAACTTGAACAATTGGCTAATTACATCGATGATATGAGCTTGATTATCACTCCAAAAAACAAACGACACAATATCAAGTATCTTTCTAAGAGTTTAAAGAAGATTATGTCCATTCTTCGAAACGACAGCATAGAAAATACTGAATCCGGTTCTTCAATTTTTTGGAATAGTGAAGAAGATGTTAAAAATTATTTGAAGCTCTTAATAGGAAGCCCGCAATCGACAAGCGATCGTAGCACCATGAATACATTGTTTATGAAGAAAATGGCAAGCATTATTTATAAAGATCAATTTGGGGACTTATTAAACATAGATGCATCAAATATAAAGAAACTGTCTAAGTTAACTAAAACCATCGGCAAGATTGGCAAAGGCAACGATAAAATTTCTTTGGCTTCAACCATTTTCGGTTATTTTGGATCATTAGCTGATGTTGCTAATGCTCAAAAATGTTCAACGGATGAAGTTGTTTCTAAAATTTTTTCACTTACCAATTCATCGGCTAAAGTAGAAACCGGTTTTTATGACTATTTTTTAAAAACATTACATCCTTATGAGGCGGCTAAACTGCACGGAAAATTCAATAAAACAATGACGGGAATAAATATCTTAGAGGGGATTGCGGGATTTGGTAAATCTGTGGTAGAGACTTACAAGGTATTCTCGGATCCGGAAAGTTCCGGTTATGATAAAACGGCTCAGACTCTAAAGACCGGTAATTCTTTTTTGGGATTGGGGAGAGATGTTTACATCGCTGCTCAAAGCAGTCAAAAAACATTACATTTTGTCAACAAGGTTGAGGGATCGAAAAAAGCAGTAAATCAAATATTAGTAACAGAACAGAAATTGAAATTTGGACACACCCCAGACGTTGCTAAAAAAACAAAAAAAACAAAAGGTGTCTTTACTCTCATTATGACGGGTATATCTACATTATCCGGTGGTATAAAACGTGCTGGCGAGGTAACTGAAGATGGCAAGTTTGATTTGAACGATGCCTCTTCAGTGGGATCGTACGCAAGCTTAAGCGGTTTAGATACATTAGTCAGTTCAGTAACCTTCAGTATAATCGATGTTGATTCTGAAAGCATTGCAAAAAATACAGAGCTTGATATTCAAGAGTTTGCGAAAGGTGACAGTTGGGCTGCTAAATATATTCGTGATAAAGAAAATTGTGGTGTTTCAAGATTTTTAGTATCTGTTGGTACAGGCGCTTATATTGTAGGCGAAAATGTTGTTGACGATATTTCTGGTAGTTTTGAACTTGAAGCTAAAGAATTTTTGGCAAGAGATAATTGGGCTACTCGATATATCCGCAACGAAGAAAATGACTATGCATCAAGACTTTTAGTATCCGTCGGGTCCGGCGCCTATATTATAGGTGAAAATGTTGTAGAAGGCGTTGTTGACAGTGCAAAAACTATTGGTAGTTGGATTTCCTACGGATGGGATAAAGTAACTAATTTATTTTAAGTAAAAAATAATAATAGAAAGGATTTTTAGTTATGTTAGAAAAATTATTGCCAATTGGAAGTGTAGTTCTTCTTAAGGAGGCAACAAAAAAATTAATGATTATTGGAATTAAACCTGTAACAGTCGAAAAACCCGATGAAGTTTTCGATTATATTGGAGTTTTGTATCCCGAAGGCTTTTTGAGCAATGAATATAATTTCTTGTTTAATCACAAAGATATTAATGATGTTGTTTTTACCGGTTATAACAATCCGGAGCGTGAAGATTTTATTAGGATTTTCGGAGAAGCATACCAAGAAGACGAAAACGCCTCTAAGTAAAACAAATAAAGTGGGGCTACCTTTTCGAATATTGTGTAAACACAGATCAATGGCATTGATATCAGGAAATATCTGACAAATATTTTTATAAATACGGAAACATCATTGCCACTGAAATTTGAATAAAATCCCCCCCGGAGAATGACTCTTGAATGAGTATTGTTCTCCGGGGTTGGCCTCTTGGGGATGTGGGGTTCTTTGGGAGTTACGGAGATTTAATTATGTATGATATCAGATATAAACAAAAAATCCGAACGCTTCACCAATCGGTAAAAAGTTCGGATTATTCGTTTCTGGTGGGCAGGGGTGGATTCGAACCACCGAAGTCGTTGACGGCAGATTTACAGTCTGCTCCCTTTGGCCACTCGGGAACCTACCCATATTAAAAAACTGGAGCTGGTGGACGGACTCGAACCCCCGACCTGCTGATTACAAATCAGCTGCTCTACCAACTGAGCTACACCAGCTTATATGCTATCTGCGAGCTATCTCTCGCCGAATGCTTGAATATAATAGCACAAGCAAAAGAATATGTCAATACTTTTTTTCAAAATAATTTGATATTTTTTTCTTTTTTATACCCTCGTCAAAAAAACGGATTTTCTGTTTGCTTATTGATTTTCAGCCGGAAGTTTTTAATAAAAAAATATGAAAATTAAACTTTTTTCACCAAATCTATTGCATATTCCGCTTTGCTGTGATATAATCCGTTAAAATTTAATAAATCCCGATGAAGCTCTGAGAATTGCCGCGGCAAAACTGAGAGTGAAGGGAACTCTGGAGAATCTCTTAAATGAGTGCCGAAGGTGCAAGGGTAAAACCGAATCTCTCAGGCAAAAGGATAGAGTTGAAATAATTATGACTTGTCATATTCTGCAATAAGTTTGCATATTTTTCTTCAGAGTTGCCTTTTGGCAACTCTTTTATTTTTCCTTGTTCTCCTAAAAAATTAAAAAAGGAGTGTTTTTTATGGACGCAGTACTTTCAATAGTACAAAAAATCAATTTTTATCTCTCAGACTACATACTCATTTTTCTTCTTGTGGGTACCGGTCTGTTCTTCACTGTAAGAACCCGCTTTGTGCAGGTGCGTTGCTTCGGTGAAGGTTTCAAGCAGGTTTTTGGCGGAATCTTCTCCAAAGACAAAAATGCAGGCGGTATCAGCTCATTTCAGGCTCTTGCAACGGCCATTGCTGCTCAGGTAGGTACAGGTAATATCGTTGGTGCCTGCGGTGCTATTCTCATCGGCGGCCCCGGTGCAGTTTTCTGGATGTGGGTAATTGCCTTCTTCGGTATGGCCACTATCTACGCCGAGGCAGTTTTAGCTCAGGAAACAAAAGAAGTTCAGCCTGACGGCACAATTGCAGGCGGTCCCATCTTCTATATCAAAAAGGCTTTCCCCGGAAAGTTCGGTAAGGCTATTTCCGTTTTCTTCTCATTTGCAACCTTCCTAGCTCTCGGCTTTATGGGCGCTATGGTACAGTCAAACTCCATCAGCTCAGCCTGTGACACAGCCTTCGGCATCCCCGGTTGGATTACAGGTCTTATCATCGCTTCCCTGGCGGGTCTTGTCTTCCTTGGCGGCGTTAACCGTCTCGCGTCCGTGACAGAAAAGCTTGTACCCCTGATGGCTCTGCTTTATATCGGCGGCAGCCTCGTCATACTTGTTATGAGAGCAAAATATCTGCCCGAAACCTTCGCAATGATTTTCAAATACGCCTTCAGACCCGATGCCCTTATCGGCGGCTCACTTGGCTATGCCCTTAAAACAGCTATCAGCCAGGGCGTTAAGAGAGGCCTTTTCTCAAACGAAGCAGGTATGGGTTCAACTCCTCACGCCCACGCTCTTGCAGATGTTAAAAAGCCCCACGACCAGGGCGTAAGCGCTATGATCGGCGTGTTTATAGATACCTTTGTGGTGCTGACCATGACTGCTCTTGTTGTTATTTCCGTGCTTTATGCAGGTGACGGTATCCTCTCTTCAGGCGTTGCTCCCGACGGTGTAAGCAAAGCAAATATGGCTCAGCTCGCCTTCTCGCACGTCTTCGGCGAAGCTGCAGGTAACAGCTTCATAGCTGTCTGCCTTCTCTTCTTCGCATTCTCAACTATCATCAGCTGGAACTACTTCGGTAAAATCAATGCCGTTGCCCTCTTCGGCAAGAAGTTTGTACCCCTTTATATGATAATTGCAGTAGCCTTCACCTTCCTTGGTTCAATTCTTTCAAATGACCTTGTCTGGGAACTTACAGATATGTTTAACCAGCTTATGGTTATCCCCAATGTGCCTGCTCTGCTTGCACTTTCAGGTATAGTTGCCGCTGCAGCAACAGCAAAGAAGAAAAACTGATTTCTCCTTCTCTCACTCATATATAACGGAAAAGACCGTCTCTCAGAGGCGGTCTTTTCTGTTGCACATACCGTGCAACAGAAAATGCAAAATGTAAAGTGCAAAATGCAAAATTATGGGTCACTTCGTTCCGATTATATCCGTTTAAATTTACATGAAAATAAAATAGCATCCTGCCAAAACATCGTATATAAATATTTAGCAGGTCACTACTTTGTAGCGACCTGCCTTTTAATTAAGATTGATAAAGTTTAAAGTTTCTGAGCTTTTTATCTGCGGGGAGAATTATAAAAGTGGCCGAAGGTTGCCCCGCGACCACAATTTTGCATTTTACATTTTGCATTTTGCATTTGAAAAGCACAGTGCATCTGTTGTGGAAAGAATAAGTATCTGACTGGGCAGATAGAATATCCATGTCATAACCTCAGCATTTCTTATCATAGCCTCACTGAAAATTGAAGGCTGCAGATTATGTATGCCCACACAGGCATCACAGCAGGCAAAAAGCACAATGCCTATTGCAAACCTTAAGTGTCTGGGCGAAGGTTTATAAATCTGAAGCTCGAAGCCGTGTGCGAAGTTAACTGCAAAACAGCTTGCATATGCCACTGTTATTCCTATATCCACACTCTTGAAAAGTACCCCTGCAATTGTGCCGAGAATAAGGCCCGGAAGCCATCTTTTAAGCAGCTCTCCCACAAGAGGCTTACCGCTCATAAATGAAAATCTTATTGTGTAACAGGTCTGCACAATGATAAATACGCACACACCTGCAATATAGTTGCCTATGAGAATAAGGAACACATCTGCCAACACCGTAAAAATGAAGGCCGCCGTAACAACAGCGTTATCTCTCTGCTTGCCTGCAGTCAGACCCATAATGCCAACGAGTGAAATTGCAATGAACTTCACAATATTTTCGGCAGGGTGGTTAGTGATATCCATTGCCACAAAAGTGCAGAAAAGCACTGCTTCAATGGCAATAAATATAAAGCTCAGATTTCTTTTCATGTGTTCTCCCCCTCTTTATCCCACAGGAATTTCAAAAATATCTGCACTGTACGGGATAATGACATCCTCTCTGTAGCCACTGTCATTTATATAGCAGAACATATAGCCGTCCTTTGACAGAGTGCTTGCACAGGCATATAATTTCTCGCCCAGCTTGCCAATGTCGTCGGGAATATCCTGAGCGTCGGTTACATCCTCGCTGAGAAGTGCCGAGTAGTCATAACCGCAGTAAATTCTGTAAAGCAGCTCTTCAATAAGCTGATAATCCTTGCCTATGATGCTGTCTTTATTTACATAGGTACCCGTTTCAGTGTCAAAAATATAACATTCAACGGTTTTCTTTGAGGGTACCACTGCCGAAGCGGTCAGTGCTTCCTCACCTTCGGTTTTATATAAAGACCGGGTTTCGCTCACTTCGTTGCACACTGCAATATATGCCCCTGAGGTATAGGTAACCTCTGCACTGTAATTGACTTCAAGGGGAAGCAGACTTTCCACGCCGCCCTGTTTCACATATTTCTTATATTGTGCAGTACTGTCTTCGGCAAGCTGATTATAATAAGACAACACGCTATCATAGAAACGGTTTGCCTCAAGCTCACCTGCAGTGTCACCGTAAAAGACGGGATATTGGAGCGTATAACGGCAGTATAAAACACCTTTGTCCGTTTTTCCCTCAATAACCTGAGTTTTCATGTCATAGTCAAAAAGACTGTTATTTTCCTGCTTTATCATAATTCCCATCTGGTCAAAAACAGGTGCGGTAGATAGGGAGTGGATTTTCCACTGACCCTGAGCGTCGGACTTGCCTGCAATAACATAGAGATTTTTATCACCGACAGTGCAGGAAATATAATATCTGCCGTCCTGTATTCTCTTGCTTGAGGTTATATCCGCTTTCAGAGAAGATATTTCCTGCCCCTCGTCGCCGAGAGCAAAATAGTAGTTGCCGTCATAATAATAAATGTCCTTGGTGTTTACCGTGTGGTCTGCAACCACCTCAAACTGAGAGAGTATTTCATCAATCTGACTGCCAGCAATTTTACAATAGGAATAATTGCCTTCACCGTCATTAAATCTTTCAGCAGGGTCTGCCTGAGTTTCCGCCTGAGCTTTTTCAAAGCCGTTGACAGCATAAAGACCGTCTTTTGCATAAGGTCTGATATAAGTCAGCAGCTGAGCCGCATCAAAGGTTTTTTCATTATATTCCGTGTCAGCAAGAGGATAAATCTTAGTCAGCTGACTTTCCAGCTCAGCCTCCTCTGCACCTGAAAGCACAAGGGCAACTGCCTTGACTTCACTTTCCTGCTTGAAAACATCGGTGAATGCGCTTATGCCAACGGTACCGCAAAGACACAGAGCCACAAGACACATCAGCACCACTGTACCCGTCTTTGCTCTTTTTTCATTTTTTTGCTGTTTTGCTCTCATATCAGCATTTCTTTTTTTCATTTCAATCATCCTTTTGAAAGTTTAAATCAAATCAAGAAGCTGTGTAATTTCTTCAATCTCAGCGGCAACGCCTTCTGCGCCGAGACCCTTTCCTTTAAAGTCGCCGTAATTCATTCTCACAGCCTGCATATCTGCACCGAGAGCGCCCTGAATATCATTTACGGGATGGTCGCCCACAAAGAGAGCTTCTTCGTTTTTAACGCCTGCTCGTCTTATTGCCTCATCGAAAATTCTGCGGTCAGGCTTATAGATGCCGATATCGCCCGAGACCACAACAACGTCAAACATATCTCTGATGCCTGCAGTGTCAAGCTTGATATTCTGCAGCGAAGATACGCCGTTTGTGATGCAGCCTAAAACATAGCCTCTTTTCTTAATCTCTTTGAGTACATCAATTGCGCCGTCGAGCATAACAATGTGCTTGCCGAAATCATAGTTGAAGGAATCGTAAAGCTCCTGCAGAGGGGGGTGGTTTTCCCACTGCCACAGCTCAATCATTTCAGGGAAGTAAACCTCTCTGTCCTTGTAGCCGCCGTCAACATGCTCTTCCATTTCGTCAAGCTTTATAAGTCTTTCTTCTTCGCTTATGTTAGGGAAGTATTTATCGAGAAAGCTCTCGCAATAAAGTCTGTAAGCTCCCTTTCTGCTCTGAAGTGTATCGTCAAAATCAAAAAATATTGCTTTTACATTTAATTTAGCCATTTTTCATAACCTCGTCATATACAAGTCTTGCTTTTTCCATATCCCCTTTAACCGCCTGAGACAGCTCCTCGAGAGAAGCGAATTTCATTTCGTCTCTCAAGAAGTCAAGCAGTCCCACCTGGGCATTTTTGCCGTAAAGGTCACCTGAGAAGCCGAGTATGCAGGTTTCACTTCTCACTTCATTACCGCCCACAGTAGGCCTTATGCCTATGTTGGTCACACTGGGATATTGCTTTTTATCTAAGGTCGTAACCGAAGCATATACGCCGTAGTGCGGCACAATAAAATCTTCGGGGAAGGTCTGATTTATAGTGGGGAAGCCTAAGCGTCTGCCGAGAGCATCGCCTCTTTCAACCACTCTGTCATAAGAGAAAGCTCTGCCCAGCAATTCGTTGGCGCGTCTGACTTTACCCTGTGAGATAAGCTCTCTTATTTTTGAGGCACTGACAATGTCTTCGCCCTGCTTTATTTCACTCACGGAGATAACCTCCACACCCTCATTTTCAAGGTGGCTTTTAAGAGTAGCTGAATTGCCGCTGCCCTCTTTGCCGTATCTGTAATCGTAGCCGCAGACAACTGCCTTTGCGCCAAGCTGTTTGAGCAGCACCTGATGCGCAAATTCATGGGGTTCCATATTCATACTTTCCCTGAAAGGAAAGTCATAAAGAGTAAATCCCATTTCCTTGAGAAGCCTGCTCTTCATTATTTCGTCAGTGAGCATAGGCGGTACCCTGCCGCAAAGAACCTTTCTCGGATGCTCATCGAAAATAAGCACTGCGGGAGTAAGACCCTTTTCTTTTGCAACAGAGAGTGTTTTGTGGAGTACTGCCCTGTGTCCCGTATGAATACCGTCAAAATATCCCAGTGCAACGGCAGTACCCTTTGTTTTTTCACACATCTGCCTCACCCCCTGACAAAAACACGTCTGACAGCAAGCGTTGTTACCTCACTGTCAATTTCGCCGATACCTAAAAATTCATTTTCGGGTGAATACACGCAGTAAAGTCCCGGCTCTTTTTTTCCGCCGAAACGGTTAACATCAAGCTCACCGCCGTTTGAAAAGCGTTTAGCCTGAGGTGCGCTCACCTTAATTTTATCATAAGAGATAAAACTGTCAACCTCTGTCAGAGCATTGGCAAGCATTCCCTCATCTCTGAGCTTTTCCAGCTCCTCAAGAGTATAGCATCTGTCCTGAGTTACGCCGTTAGCCATAATTCTGCGAAGGGCTGTCATTGTGGCGCCGCAGCCGAGTTCCTCACCGATATCTGCAATAAGTGTGCGGATATAAGTTCCGCTTGAGCAGTGAGCCTCTATTTCGTACTCTGCCGTGTTTTCATCGTATGAAATAAGACTGAGAGAATATACCGTCACCTTACGGCTTTCTCTTTCTATTTCTATACCCTGACGGGCAAGGTCATAGAGCCTTACACCGTCCTTTTTTATGGCGGAATACATTGGTGGCACCTGCTCTATTTCACCGCGGAATTTAAAGAGTACCCCCTCAACATCACTTTTTGCGGCAGTGACCTGAAATTCACCTGTCACCTTGCCCGTAATGTCGAGAGTGTCTGTAGTTTTGCCTAAAATAAACTTAGCCCTGTATGCCTTATCGTGGCTGGGGATAAGCTCAATAAATCTTGTTGCACCCCCTAAAGCTATGGGCAGCACCCCCGTTGCCATAGGGTCGAGAGTTCCCGTGTGACCGGCCTTTTTTATGCCGAAAATCCTTTTGAGCCTTGCCGAAGCAACAAAAGAGGTCATTCCCTCACTCTTATCAAGAAAAACAAAGCCGTTCACACTCTCACTCCTTTCAACAAATTTATAATACACTGTTTAAAATATAGTCTGAAACTGTTTCTTTCACCTTTTCGGGTGTCATGCCGGAAAGCTCACAGCCTGCGGCTCTCACGTGTCCGCCGCCGCCGAAATGAGCGCAAATTGCCGCCGCATCGAAGTTCTCAGAGGTGCGCACAGAAACGCCTACCTTGCCGTTTTTCTCCTCTTTTACGGTGATGCCGATTTCCACACCTTCTATCTGTCTTGTGAGGGGCTTTATGGCATCAAGAGCCGACTTATCCACATTGCACTCAGTGAGCATAGCCTGGGTTACGGTTATAGCTGCAAGCTTGCCTGCGCCCATAATTTCAAGGGATTCAAGGCAGCTTCTCTCGAACATAATGCTGTTCATAGTTTTTGTGTCAAACATTACCTCGTTAATTTTGCTGTGCATAGCACCCTTTTCTATAAGCTCTGCCGCAATTCTGTGTGTTCTCGGAGTAACATTGGAATACTTGAAGCAGCCTGTGTCTGTGCTGCAGCCTGTATAAATGCAGGAAGCAATATCACTGTCAATATCCGTCACAAGCTCCTTTATAATGAGATAAACTATCTCACAGCAGGAGGCACTGTCGCTCTCACAGTAGGTCTTCTCGGCAAAACGGCGTGAGGTTTCGTGGTGGTCTATTGCAAGATTCACTCTCTCGCCGTATTTTTCACCAAGGGTGTCGCCCAGAAGCTTTCTTTCTGCCACATCAACACTGACGACATATGAAGGCTCGAAGTCCATTTCCTCTATGCCCTCATAGAGATATGAAAACTTTTTGTTTATGGGGTCACCGCAGAGAAGCCTTACCTTTTTGCCCAGCTTTCTTAAAGCTCTGAGCAGTGCATAGCCACTGCCCAGAGTATCTCCGTCGGGATTGACATGAGTGAGAATAAGAATACCGTCAGCCTTTTTCAGCTCATTAACAGCCTCATTAAAACCGATAACCATCTTATTCACCTCTGCCATTTTCCAGCTTTTTAAACATATTGAAGCCCTGCTCTATTGAGTCATCGGCAACAAATTTAAGTTCGGGAGTTTTTCTCAGGTGAAGCCTGCCGCCAACCTCGCGTCTGATATAGCCTGTTGCGGCGGTGAGACCCTTTACGGCTTCCTTAGCTGAGTCTATCCCCTTGATGTCGCTGACATAAACCTTTGCATAGGATGCGTCTGAGCTGACCTCAACACGCACAACTGTCAGCATTTTGCCCATCACACGAGGGTCTTTAAGCTCTCTTATGAGGGCAGTTATTTCGCGTTTTATATCTTCCGATACACGGTTAATTCTGAAACCTGCCATAGGATTTTCCTTTCCCTATAGTTTAGATTAATCTCTATATTCTTCAATCATGAAGCACTCGAAGATGTCGCCTTCCTTGATATCGTTGAACTTGTCAAGACCGATACCGCACTCAAAGCCTGTGAGTACTTCCTTAACGTCATCCTTAAAACGGCGAAGTGAGGAAATAGCGTCTTCAGTGATAACGATACCGTCGCGGACAACACGGATAAGGGCATTTCTTGTTACCTTACCCTCAAGAACATATGAGCCTGCAATCTTACCTGCAGATGAAAGGTTCATAACTGTACGCACTTCAATACGTCCGAGAGCAACCTCTCTTGTCTTGGGTGCGAGCATACCCTTCATAGCTGCTTCGATTTCTTCGATGCAGTCATAGATAACTCTGTACATTCTCATTTCAACGCCGTCTCGCTCTGAAAGTGTCTGAGCATTTGTGTCGGGACGGACATTGAAGCCGACGATAATAGCGTTTGAAACCGCTGCGAGCTGAACGTCGCTTTCATTGATAGCACCAACACCGCCGTGGATAACACGAACACGAACCTCTTCGTTGGTGAGCTTTTCAAGGTTTTGCTTAACTGCTTCAACGCTGCCCTGAACGTCAGCCTTGACGATGATTGAAAGCTCCTTCATCTGACCGTCCTGAAGTGATGAGAAGAGATTGTCAAGTGTAACCTTCTGCTGTGCGCCCCATTCAGCCTGCTTAGCCTCGTGAATCTTTCTTTCAACAAGCTCACGCGCAAGCTTTTCATCTGAAGCAACGTCGAAGGTGTCGCCGGCGCCGGGAGTTGTGTTAAGACCTGTAACCTCAACGGGTACTGAGGGGCCTGCTTCCTTAATGCGGATGCCTCTTTCGGTCTGCATAACTCTTACTCTGCCAACGCTCTGACCTGCAACAACGATATCGCCAACATGGAGAGTACCGTTCTGAACGAGAAGTGTTGCAATAGGACCGCGACCCTTATCAAGTCTTGCCTCGATAACAACACCCTTAGCAGCTCTGTTGGGGTTAGCCTTAAGCTCTGCCATTTCGGCAACGAGAAGAATTGACTCAAGAAGTGAATCGATACCCATATGTGTCTTTGCTGATACGGGTACGCAGATAGCGTCGCCGCCCCACTCTTCGGGCACAAGACCGTATTCTGTAAGCTGCTGCTTAACTCTGTCGGGGTTAGCGCCTTCCTTATCCATTTTGTTGATGGCAACAATAATCTGAACGCCTGCTGCCTTAGCGTGGTTGATAGCTTCAATAGTCTGAGGCATAATACCGTCATCGGCAGCTACAACGAGTACGGCAATATCAGGAGCGATAGCACCTATAGCTCTCATTGATGTGAAAGCGGCGTGACCGGGAGTGTCAAGGAAGGTGATCATCTGACCGTCAAGGTCAACTCTGTAAGCACCGATATGCTGAGTGATACCGCCTGCTTCCGTTGCAGCAACACCTGCGTCACGGATAGCGTCGAGAATTGATGTCTTACCGTGGTCAACGTGACCCATAACTACTACAACGGGATCTCTGGGAAGAAGGTCTTCTGCAGCATCTTCGTGGTCGTCGATAATTCTTTCTTCAATGGAAACTTCAACTTCCTTTTCAACCTTTGCGCCAAGCTCTGTTGCAACGATTTCTGCAGTGTCGAAGTCAATTGTCTGGTTAACTGTAGCCATTACGCCCAGCTTGAACATCTCTTTGATAACCTCAGCAGCAGTTCTTCTGAGAAGACCTGCAAGGTCACCTACTGTGATTTCCTCGGGGATTTTAACTACAAGGGTCTTCTTTGCTCTTTCAGCAGCAATTCTCTTAAGTCTTTCAGCTTCGGTTTCTCTCTTGCTTGAGCGTGTACCCTGCTGTTTTCTGTATTGCTGGCTCTTCTGCTTGAGCTTCTGCTTACCTGATGACATATCGCTGTCGCGTCTGCCGCCCTGTGAAGCCATTTCGTCATATTTTTCGTTATACTTCTCAAGGTCAACGTTGCTGCTTCTTGTGTCAACATATCTCTTTTCGCCCTTTGTTCTTGCCTGAATAAGCTTTTCCTGCTTAGGCTGCTGGTTGTTCTGAGGCTTATCCTGCTTCTTCTGAGGCTGATTGTTCTGAGGCTTATTCTGCTGAGGCTTTCTGTCCTCTCTCTTACCCTCGGGCTTTGCAGGTCTCTTTTCATCCTTCTTGCCCTCAGGCTTCTTGGCTTCTGCCTTTGCTTCAGCCTTTGCAGGTGCTTTTTCTTCTGCTTTTACCTCAGGCTTTTCTTCTGCCTTAACTTCCTCGGCTTTCTTTTCAGCCTTCTTCTTTTCGCCTGCAGCAAAATAAGCGTCGAAGCTTTCAACAGCATTTTCCTGTGTTATTGTTTCAAATATAATATCAAGTTCTCTGTCGTCAAGTGCTGCCATGTGTGTTCTTTCAGCGGGCATATGACTTTCAAGAATAGCAAGAACTTTTTTGCTGTTAAGTCCGAAATCCTTTGCAACCTCGTGAACTCTGTACTTTTCTCTTGGCATAGTATCATCCTTTCTTTAAGGTATATTTCTCTGCGAGTGCTTTTGCGAAGCCCTCATCGTCAACGCTGATAACTGCCGCCTTTGAGCCGACAGCCGATGAAAGCTCCAACAAGGTATAGTCCGTAATTATAAGGGATATGTTTTTATTTTCATAGGTACAGGCGTGCTGTATCTCTCTCTGTAGTCTTTCTGAGGCTTCCTTTGAGAGAACACAGAGCTTAGCTTTGTTTCTGACGATGCTGCCTATAACCGCATCGTGGCCGAGACTTACTCTGCCCGAGCGTCTTGCCATACCTAAAAGAGAGAGAAACTTATCATTCATTTTCGCTTATCTCCTGCTCCATTTTAAGGAGCACCTCTTCGGGAATTTCGCATGAAAGAGCTCTCGGGAAGCGTTTAGCCTTCTTAGCCATAGCGAAGCATTCCTTCTTTTTGCAGATATATGCGCCTCTGCCTGCTTTTTTTCCTGTCAGGTCGAGACTTATTTCATAGGTTTCTTCCTCATTTTCATTTTCGGGTTTTATTTTAGTCTTGACAACTCTTACGAGTTCCTTCTGCGGAAACATCTCACCGCAGCCAAGACATTTTCTCATAGGTACCTTTCTGAGTGCCATAAACACCTCTTATTCAGCAGCTGCGCTCAGAGGCTTGATGTCAATTTTCCAGCCGGTGAGTTTTGCTGCAAGGCGTACATTCTGACCCTTGTTGCCGATTGCAAGTGAAAGCTGACTGTCCGGTACAATAACTCTGCAAGCCTTTGCGCCGCTTTCGTCAACCATAACGCTGAGTACCTCTGCAGGAGCAAGAGCAGCTGAAATATATGCGGCAGGGTCCTCACTGTAACGGACAATATCAATCTTTTCGCCGCAGAGAATGTCAACTACATTGCTTACTCTCTGACCTCTGGGACCGATGCAGGCACCCACAGCATCAACATTTTCGTCATGGCTGCCCACAGCTATCTTTGTTCTTGAGCCTGCTTCTCTTGAAACGGACATAATTTCAACTATGCCGTCATAAATTTCGGGAACTTCTGTTTCAAAAAGTCTCTTGACAAGACCGGGATGCTTTCTTGAAATGTGAGCAAAACCGCTGCCGCTTTCGCTTGTGGTGTAAGCCACATAAACCTTGACAAGCTGACCTGCCTTAAGCACTTCACCGGGAAGCTGTTCACTCTTGGGAAGAATGGCGCTTGCTCTGCCGATTTCGATTGAAGCGTCGCCTGTGTCGGGATAAACAACATTGACAGTTGCAGTAACAACTTCCTGATGTCTGTTTTGGAATTCCTTGTTTGCAAGCTCTCTTTCAGCTTCTCTGATGCCCTGGCGGATAACGCTCTTTGCTGTCTGAGCAACAATTCTGCCGAACTTCTTAGGTTCAAGGGAAATTTCAACAAATGAGCCTACCTGAGCATTGGCATCGTAGTTGCGTGCCTGTTCAAGGGTCATTTCAGCTGCAGGTTCTTCAACCTCTTCAACAACTGCAATTCTTACATACACATTCATTATCTGCTTTTCGGGATCGATATCAACAACTACGTTGTCTCTGTTGCCGTAGGTGTTTTTTGTTGCAGAAATAATTGCGGCCTGAATCTTCTCAAAAATATAGTCTGAGGATATGCCTTTTTCGCTTTCGAGCATCTTGACTGCTTCAAAAAATTCTTTGTTCATCTTTTTATACTCATTCCTTTCGGTTATTTTACTTATATATTACATCTGAAAATCATCAAGCTTAACCCATGAGGCTTCCTTTTTGGTGAAGGTGAAGCTTGTTTCGTCTTCGCATGTGATTGTGATATTGCCGTCAGTGTAATCTGAGAGTATTCCGCTGAATTCTCTCTTACCCTCAACGGGTCTTATCATTTTTACTTTGATTTTTTCTCCGATATTAGCCATGAAATGCTCTTCACGGACTAAATCTCTTTCCACACCCGGTGAGCTGACCTCAAGATAATATGCCTGCTCAATGGGGTCTGCCTCGTCGAGAGGCTTGTCGATTGCGTGGCTGAGGTTAACGCAGTCATCGATTGATACGCCACCGTCTTTGTCAATAAAGACACGGAGATACCATGAAGTTCCTTCCTTAAGGAAACGGATGTCCCATATGCGAAGACCCAGCTCCGCTGCAAGAGGCTCCACGATTTCCCAGACGGTTTTTACGGTGTTACCGCCCTTTGCCATAAAATCACTCCTTTAAAAATATTCAGTTGTAGTTCTGCACGGCAATAAAGAAGAGTGGACTTTCGGGAAGTCCACTCTGAATTATTCATTACAGATTATCTGTATTATATCATAGCTTTTCAGAAATATCAAGGGGTTTTCTTTATTTTTTTATCTCTTCTGTGGGGAAGTTTCGGGCGGCTCCGCCCTGAAATCCCAAGGATTTCAGGCGACGGAGGTCGCGCACCGAAGCGCAGCTTCGGTTGCGGAGCCGCCGCCCACCTTAAGCAGAAACTAACTGAAATCGTCAGCAACAAACTGCCCCGCTTCGGAAACTGCTGACGCAGGCGGCAAGAGATTAGTTAAAAAGGGATAAAGTTGGTAATTTGAGTGACAATGATAATAATATCAGACTGACCCGCTTCGTAGTCAGCAGTTGGAGGCGGCCTGAGGCTATATTTTAAAAATGTGACTGCCGTAATCAAAAAAGAGCGCTTTGCTTACTTTGTCGCTCGGGACAAAGTAAGTGCCACAGCGGCATGAGCGTGGAAAGATTAACTGTTATATTAAAGCTTAAATTAACTGATGAAACTTCCCTTTACTTACAATCGCAATCACTTGCCTGCGCGGATTATCACCTCCGCGGGTAATAAAGCAAAAGCGGTCGCAGTTTTCACCGCGACCACCATTGTGCATTTTTATCGGCCTCGCCGGGCAGGCGTTCTTTTTGCTACCGCCCAAAAAGAACCAAAAACGCGTAGATGTTTTTATTTTTAATCATCACGCTAAATTTTCTTTGCGCGTGCCTGTGCCGTTATCGGAAGTCTTATTCAGCAAGCATACCGTGATATCTGCCCATCCAATAGGGAAGTGAATAGGTTGTTGAACCTTCCATCTCGCCGGTGTTGTGGCTGCCGCCAAGATCATAAGATGCACCGTTATATTTGTGGAAAGCTCTTTCGTCTGCTGCAGCAATCTTGAGATCAAGCCTGCCCAGAGCAAATACCATACCGATAATCTTGAGAATATTGTTGTCGCTGTTCCAGAACATGGGAACATAGCCGTTAAGGTCGAAGGAAAGTGTGTTTGTGCCGTCGATACCTACAGCACCAAGGCTGAATTCAGCAAGGTCGTCTCTGTTAGCGTTTGTTGCGCTGAAGCGTCTGAGGTCAATGGGATGACGTGAAAGCTGCCATGCCGCAACCTCTACAAGGCTGTTGCCGTAGTTATCTTTCTTTTCCTCATTCGGATATGCAAGCTGATAAATGTAGTACCATAAGGGGTTTTCACTGTTACCTACCGAGTACCACCAATCATCCATAGCTTCCTTATAGTAGTCGAGGAGTTCTTCATCATCCTCAAGCTGGAAGAGTGTATAGAAGCCGAGCATAGCCATTTCTTCGTCTGAATGGTTAAGGATAAGGCGATAAATTGTCTTGAAGAGTTCTGTGCCTACAAGAGGTCTGAGAATAAAGCCGATGAGACCGGTAACATCGTTAGCATACTCAAGAATTGACATTTCATATCTCTCAAGCTCCTGAGTCATAATCTCAGCGTACTGGTACTGCTCATCAAGAGCTGCCATTCTGTATTCGTCTTCCCACTTCTGGTCGCCTGTGATATAAGCAGCTACCTTGAAGGCTGTGAGGAGAACAAGAGCGTTAAGAGGTGCGCCGCCGAGAACCTGACCGTTGTGGAAGTAGGTTCTTGAGAACTTAGCCCATGTTGTAGGCTGACCTGAGCCGTCAACCATACAATAGCTGTTGTCTGAAAGGTGCTGAGCAAACTTTGACATTGTGTGCTCGATAAGAGCCTTCAGTTCTGCATCTTCGGGACCGAGGATGTCATAAGCCAGCTTATAGAGGAAAAGGTGACCGATAATTTCGTCTGAGCTTGTGTCGCCCTTATAGAAGATATCGTCTATATCGTAGCCTGCGCCGATAAGGTCATTCCAAAGTCTTTCGGGAATTTCCTTTGTAGCGTTAACCTTGAGACCTCTGTAGTTTTCGCCGTGGAGAAGGAAGTCACTGCCATCGCCGTATTTCTTGGTTGAAACACCTGTTGCGGTGCCGTCACCGTTGTGTGTCCAGTAAGCAAATGAATCAAAATCATTGTTTTCATCCTTGAAGGAGTAGGTTCTTGACCAGAAGCCTTCAAGAAGTCTTGTTCTCTTAGCATACTCTGTGCCGCTTTCGTCACCGAGAGGATCCTTCCAGCTGTCAGCATCGCCGAGAGCCAGGTTATTCTCGTCCTGAACATAGGATGTGAAGCCGAAGCGCATATACTTTGAATACATCTTGTCAAAGCTTGTTGCGGGGCTGTCGAAGGGTACATACTGTGAGAAGTCGCCGCCCTTGATAAGAGCTTCGCTTGTGTAGTATTTACCTGTTTCAAGGTTAACAACTGAGCCGTTTCTCTGTGCGCGGACATAGCTGTCAACTGTTCCTTCACGCATTGATATGTATGTAAGGAAAAGAACTGCCTCTGTTGAAAGAGTAGCTGTCTTCTTAGCATCTGCAATCTGCTCTGCAGTAGCATTGGGGTCATTCTTCATAACCGCATAGCGCATAAGCTCACCTGCAGCGTACATTGAAGTCCACAGACCGTCATTGTCTGATTCCTCGGGCTTCCACTTGCCGTCAATGAAATATGAGTTTGAAACCATGCCGCGTCTTGCAACATATTCCCAAGTTGTTTCGTTCATCATGGCAGCCTTTTCAGTACCGTTGATGGGAAGCATCTCGATGTGTGAATAGCCTTCAGCCATAGCTGTCCAGATGCCGTTTTTGCCGTCATCGAAGATAGCAAGCACCTTGCCGTCGCCTGTGTCATTGCTGAAGAAATATCTGTCGCCCATGAAACGCATTTCCTTGTCTCTTGCGTTTGAGGCATTTTCGTGGGTACGAAGAACACCGTAATTGGTGATAGTCCACACAGCGCCGTCAGCAGTTGTTACTGTCTGTGCATCAGCGTACTTTGATGAATCGGCTACTTGTGCAGGCACATTCTTGTCACCAAGAGAATATCTTGTAACAACCTTCTGGAGAACATCGTTCTCTTTAACTGCGCCGAGAGTGTAGTCAACCTTTGCAAGGGACTGTTCTTTTTTAGTTGCTTCTTTAACAACCTTAAGTGTTACTGAATCTGTGTAACCGTCTGTGTTCTGTGCTGTGATAACAGCTTCGCCTTCCTTGAGGGCTGTTACACGGCCGAAATCGTCAACGCTTGCCACATCGGCAGGGTCTGCTGACCATTTCACAAAGTTTGATGTACCGTTAGCTGCAAGGTCAACTGCTCTGCTGTCGCCTATTGTCAATTCCCAGTTTTCGGGGACAATAAGTCTTAAGACTGCCTCGTCTTTTTTGCAGAAGGTTGCACTTGCGGGCATAACCATACCGAAAATCATAACTACGCTTAAAAGCAGAGCTAACATTTTCTTCATTTTTTACCACTCCTGTTTAAAATATTTTTGAGTTGAATTTCCGACGCGTCTGTCGGCTTTCATTCTTATATATGATAACACTCGGTAACATTTTAGTCAATGTTTATACATCTTTATTTTAAAATTATTTATAAATATCAAAAAACAGACCGCCGAAGCAGTCTGTTAAATGAAATAATTATTTAGTAAACAGTCTTGTAAGCAAGCTGATTAAACCTGTAAGGAATCTGAAAAGAAGCTTTATGGGGTCGTTTGTCCACGAGAAATCTTCAGCTTCGCCCTCGTCAATAATTACAGTACCGTTAACATAGTCAAAATACTGGGGATATTTTTCATTATCAAATACAGTCATCTTGCCGTCATTTCTGCAGAATTCATCAAAGAGAGTGTTGAAAAATGCAGGGAACTGGTCGTGAGCAATATTCTTGATAAACCATGTGGTGTCGGGGAAGAGAGCTGTTGAAGCGTCAACAGTCTTATCGGGTGATATGTATTTTGCAGTACCCTTTTCTTCAGCAGCTTTAATATAATCCTCTGAGAAGGTTTTGCCTATTTCAGTGCCTGTTGCGCCAAAAGAGATTTCTGTTACGGTACCTCTGACATCGCCTGTGATCTCACTGTCTGCAAACAGGGGAACTGAGGGAGCGCCGTATTTTGCAACCACAGCTACACCTACGCCGTCTGCCTTGAGATTAAGCAGAAGTTCTTCATAGAGAGGTCTGCCTGTTTCTTCGTTGATGTCACCGAGAAGTGCGTGATAAGCGTCTGTCTTTTCAATGAATACCTTATATTCCTCTTTGAGTTCGGGAGTGTTAAACACCTTGTTTATTGCCTTATCATAAAACTTATCGCTTACCATGCTCCAATATGAGGGATAGCCGCCGTAACAGCAAAGTGCCAACGGAGAAATAAGCTCATCTGATATTTTATCAATAATGCCCTGAATAAAATCAACACCGAAGTCAAGCACCTCAGCATAGTTAAACAAAGACACAAGTGTGTAGGCAAACATTGCAATAGCAGGGTCTTCAATGAGAGTTCCGCCGTCAAGGAAATCGGTTACAAATCTGTCAATTGTATCGGGATTAAACTCAATTGAGCCTGAAAGCAGTGAGCCTAAGGTTATGTAACCTGCAAGACCGCCTGTGTTAAGCATAATGTTCTTTACTCTGAATTCATGACCGTAATCACCGTTATAGCTCTTGGCAACATAGGTCATTGCCATATTAACACCTAAGCAGCGGCAGTGAATATTGACACCCTTTGCGCCTGTTGCTGCAATAACTCTTTCAATATAAACATCCATCTGATCTGCTACTTCCATAGGAGATAAGCGCCAGTCATATTTAAAATGGAAGGTTTTTGCATTTTTATCAATGGCAACCGTCTTATAGTCCCATTTGATATGTGTGCCGTTTGAAGCATTACCGTCACTGTCTACATCAATATCCTCATAAATGGGTGCAGTGGCATTGACGAGTGAGTCAACATAAGCAGAATAATCACCTGTTACAAGAGCTTTGCCCAGCTCCTCTAAAACAGGGCCTGCGGCATCCTTGATGTATCCGCCTCTGTCAAGATGATCAGGGTTGAAGCAAACAGTGCCGTCTGCTTTGTAAAGAGTTTCGTTTGCCTTGCCTGACAAATAAATTGTGGGCAGCTGGCTCTCATCCTCTGCGAAAGCAAGCACAGCAAAGCTCATAAGCATTGCAAGACACAGTACTGCACAAAGTAATTTTTTCATAAAAATCCTCCTATCGACAACTGTAGAATTTCATACATATCTAATTATATCATCACATTTCTTGCTCTTCAAGTGTTTTTTGAAATTAGTACAATCCAACTTATTTTGTTTTAAATTAAAGAGGAAAGGCAGAGTTTTCACGCTCTGCCCTTCATTATATTAAAATCTCACATCTGCGCAAAGACCTGCGTGGTCTGAAAGATACATTCTGTCGATTTTTTCATCAATTATTTTATAAGTGTCAACGCTTACACCCTCAGACACAAAGATAAAGTCAATGGGCTTTGTCTCAAGAGCGTTTCTGCCGTAATTTGTGTAGGTTGCTCCGTCATCGCTCTGAGCGGCAATAAACTTAGTGTCAAGCATTATCTCGCTCATTTTGTTGTAGGCATCGGCACCCTGCTTTGTGTTGAAGTCACCCGTGCATACCACCGGATAACCGAGAGCCTTAAGCTCTGCAATTTTAACTGAAAGCACCTCAATCTGCTTTACTCTCACAGATTCAAGCACGTGGTCAAGGTGAGTGTTTATGTGGGTGTACCGTGTGCCGTCTGCCTTATTTTCAAGCACTGCCCATGTAGCAATTCTCGGGCAGAAGGAAAGAGTGAACTTTGAAGCAAACTCTTCGGGGGTGTCACTGAGCCATATAGTACCGCTGTCGATGAGGTTATACTTGTCTTTGAGATAGAACACTGCCGAAGCCTCAGAGTTTTTCTTGCCGTCACGCATCTGTGACACCATGGCGTATTTATCTCCCAGCTTTTCGTTTAAAATATCAAGCCACTGAGCTGTTGCTTCCTGCACACCGAATGAATCGGCAGAGTACTGTGAAAGAGCTGCTGTCAGAAGCTCACTTCTGCCTTCAACACTGCCGTAAAGGTCGTTGGCACATCTGACGTTGAAGGAGATTATTCTCACTGCCTCGGTGCTTTTTTCGGGTACATCTGTAATTTCATAGGTTGCGGGCGTGTAAGCTCCGAAGGTAACAAGCAAAGAAAGTATGAGGGCGGTCAGGTTTTCGATAATACACATAATATTTTCCTCCACATAATAGTATGGGTATATTTTATTCTTATATTGTTTTTTTGTCAAGACGATGTCATTTTCTTGACAAATTAAATTCACAAGGTTATAATAATTTCACAAAAAAATAGTAAGGAGTGGACAAAATGACGAACCTCATTAAATTCATCCGCGGCTTCACTGCTGTTGTTATGTCTGTGCTTTGTCTGATTTCTTTCCCCTTTGTCGGCAACTTTATGGCAGACAATGCTCCTCTGGAAGAGGATTGCAGGCTCTATTTTGCAACTATTTCCGACATCCATATGACAGATGAAACTGCCAGACGCGATATGCTGGGCTTTGCTCTTCAGGATATGCAGGAGGCTGACCGCCGCCTTGATGCTCTTGTTATGGCAGGTGACCTTACGGAACACGGTTATATTGAACACTGGAAGATGCTCGAAGAAGCCTTCTCAAAGTATGACCCTGCAGACAGAATCCTTCTTGCGCAGGGCAACCACGACACCTGGACAGAAGACGAGGGCTACAACCTTGCTGAAAAGTATTTCAGAGAATATGCTGAAAAAATCGGTGGCAGATACATTAACCACGAATATTACAGCACACTTATCAAGGGCTACACATTCATATTCCTTGCAAGTCAAACAGACCGCACCGCAGCCTATATCAGCAACGCACAGCTCAAATGGCTTAAACTGAGAATGAGTCAGGCAGCAGAAAGAGGCGGCCCGATCTTCGTTGTTTGCCACTGGCCCATCAATCAGACCCACGGCTTGCCCGTCACTTGGGGCGAAGACGATATGGAGCCCGATGACGGCGGCATCGGCGAACAGTCAGCTCAGGTAGAGGCAATCCTCAAGCAGTATGACAATGTATTCTTCATCAACGGCCATATTCACAGCGGCTTCTCAAAGGAAAGCGATGCAAGCCGTACAGGCTACCTCACCGTTGAAAATGACGGCTCATTCCATAGCATCAACCTTCCCAGCTATATGTATCCCGTACCCCGAGGCAGAGTTGCAAACGGTACCGGCCTCAACTTCGAGGTTTATGACGATAAGGTTGTTATCCGTGGCAGAAGCTATTCAGCAGGTGTGTGGTACACAAAATATGTATGGAGTATTGACCTTGTATAAAACCGAAAAGTAAAAGAGTCGCTCACGCGGCTCTTTTTTTATGGACAAAATTTCTTTTTTGTGATAAAATGTCAATGTAGAACACATAAAATAGTAAGAGGTGATTCAATTGAAAAAAATCGATATTAAAAACCTTCAGGGTAATGCGGTGTCTCTTTTTGATGACAAGTGGTGCCTTATCACCGCCGGCAACGAGGAAAGCTATAACACCATGACAGCTTCATGGGGCGCACTTGGTGAGCTGTGGAATAAGGATGTCTGCTTTATCTTCATAAGACCCCAGCGTTATACCAAGGAGTTTGTGGAAAGAGAGGAATTTTTCACTCTCAGCTTTTTCGGCGAGGAATATAAAAAGGCTCTCACCTTCTGCGGCAGATTCAGTGGCAGAGACTACGATAAAGCCAAGGAAACAGGCCTCACACCTGTGGCAATTGAAAACAGCATGACCTTTGAGGAAAGTGAAACGGTTATCCTTTGCAAGAAAATCGCACAGCAGGAAATCTCTCCCGAGGGCTTCCTTGATAAGGAAATTGACTCAAAAAACTATCCCACAAAGGACTATCACACAATGTATGTTGGTGAGATAATCGGTTGCTACACAAAATAAGCTTATACTATCAACGGCTGCTACTTTAAAGGTAGCGGCCGTTTTTAATCTGCGGTGAAGGGGCGGCGCAAAGCCGCCGAAGGCGACTTTGACTAAGGCTACGCCTTGCACCGAAGCAACTTGTTGCTCCGGTGACGCCGCCCCCCGACCAACTTTCCACACACGAAAAACTCCCCACCTCTTGCGAGGTAGGGAGTAATTTTTATTAAGCTGTGACTTTACAAATCACTTACGGCTTAACCGAAGATACTGAAAATCTTCTGGAAGAATTCCTTAATCTTCTTGATAAGTCTCTGGAACCAGTTGAGGTTTTCTTCGACATTATCAACAACATCTTCGTAATCGTCTTCGTCACCAACAGTTTCTTTCCATACGCCTGTGAGTTCTTCCATAGCATCTGCAATAGCACCGTATGTGCACTGTGAACCGTCGCCGATTGCACCGAAGAGATCCTTGAAGATCTGCTGGATTGTACCGATTTCGCCCATAAGAGTCTGATCGATAACAACTGTTACGCCAAGAGCGTACATAAGAGCTGATACGATGATGTCGCTTGAGTTGTTGAGCTCAGCCTGGTTGAAGAGTTCATTTACGCCGTATCTTACAGCTGTTTCAGCACCGCTCTGGAGATCGAAGAAGTCGATAAGCCACTGAACGAGAGCTTCTCTGTTACCTGCTTCACCGAACATGTCGAATACCCATGTAAGAACTACTGTGAGAGCATCGCCCTTATCAGCAACAATGTTCTTCTGAGTTGACTTGTGAGGTGCATTCGGGTTAGCAGCTGTGTATGCTGCGTATTCGTCTGCTCTCATCTCCTTCTTATAGGAGTTAGCTTCGTATGAACGTGAAGTGTTAACTTCCTGAGCCTTTTCGCCGCCCTGAGCAGCAAGCTTGAGCCAGTCGATTTCAGGAATGTGGAAGTCGTACTTAGCACCGCCGATAACAAGACCGAGGTCGATATTGTGAAGAAGTTCTTCAAGCTTGAGATAGCTTGTAATATCAACGCCAAGTACATTAGTTACTGTAATGAGTACTGTGTAAATGGGAGCAAGGAGGTTCTTCACTGTGAGAAGGAGACCTTCATTTGAGAAGAAGTATGCAAGGTTGGGAAGGATACCGAGGAGTGTGTCAACAGGCTTAGCAAGAAGCTTGTTAGCAAGGTCGGCAACCTTACCAAGGATGTAGCCGAGAAGCTGAGTTTCGTCAGCGTTAACTGCATCTACATACTGCTTGTGAGTGAGAACTTCGTTTGCTGTGAAGCCGAGAGCTTCGAGAAGCGGGATGATTGCATAGTCATAACCGTTGCCGCCGCCGATCTGAACGATACCGAGAACATCAAGTTCCATAGTGCCTTCACCGATAAGGAGAAGCTTGAGGAGATCGTTAAGCGGTGTAAGGAAGCCAGCAAGTGCACGTGTGAACTCAGGCAGTTTAACCTTGATTGATCTAGCATTGCCTTGAGCATCAACATCTGCAATGCCCCAATCGATATTTGCTTTCTGAACTGATGTTACATTTGCCCATGTAGCATCATCGCCACCAGCCTGAATTGCTTTTTCAAGGTGAGTAGCAAAGCCCTTCAGGTAGCTTCTTGTAGCAGCAAGTTCACTCATCTTAGCTGAGAATGACTTAAGAGTAAGCGGAAGCTTAATGCCGAGTTCAAGAGTTGTGATTGTTTCAAGAATACCTGCAACTGAGTCACCAGCGAGGAGACCGATGATCATATCAACAAGCTGGTTAACCATATCGTTGGAGATAAAGCCACCAAGAAGCGCGTCGAGTGATACGCCTGCCATACCAAGAACTCTGAAGAGAAGACTGTCAAGGTTTGTAGCTATAAGATCAGCGTTCTGCTCTGTGAATGTCAGATAGCTTCTGTAATCAGCACCTGTTACATTGATAGGTCTGTTCTGAACGGGCTGGTATGTTGTATCGCCAAGAAGACCTGCAACAAGATCAACGATCTTTGAGGGATCTTCTACGATCTGGTCAATGATACCACCGAGTTCAGCAGGAATCTCAACACCGAGAGCTTCGAGGATTCTGTCAAGGTTAGTCTGGCCGTTTTCGTCCTTTTCACCTATAACAACTTCAAGAAGTGTTACGAAGGTGTCTGCAGCGTCACCCTTGAGTGTGCTGTAGGATGTACCTGTGTAGATATCGTACTTGGGATCAAGATTTGTCTTTGCGAAGTCAACCTTACCGTCACCGTTTGTATCAGCACCTGCCTTGCCTGCGAGTGCGAGCCAATCAAGGTCAAGCTTGAGACCGAGAGGCTTGCCTTCAACTTCGATGCCTTCGAGGAGACCTGTAAGCATGTTAGCAAGAGCTTCGCCTTCAACAACAATGTGGATACCTGCGTCAACGCCGGGATGTTCCTGACCGATGTAGAGCTGAACAACTTCCTTATCAGTATTGATGTAACCGAGGTTAATTTCAATAGCGATGGGGATGATGTTGTCAACCTTAGCTATAAGCTGGTTAACGGGAGCAAGGAGATTATCAACGATTGTGCCGATATCGTCATTGCCTATTACATAGCAGATATTAGCGAGGATACTTGTGAGCCAATCGATGGGATTAGCAAGGATACCGTTGTCACCTGCAAGAGCGTCGTTAATCTGCTTGAGTACGGGATAGAGTACGCTGCCTGCATTTTCCTTAACCATTGAGTCGTAAGCCTGCTGGCTCATAGCGTCAATGCCGAGGAGTTCGAGAAGCGGGATGATAGCGTAGTTGTAACCCATACCGCCCATAATGTTGATTTCGTCAAGAGCGCTGATTGACTTACCTACTGATGTGTTACCGCTTGCAACGAAGTCGCTTCTTACCTGACCGCCCTGGAGAAGAACAGCGAGGATGGGATCAAGAGGCTGTACGAAGTCGCAAAGTACGTTGATGAGATCCATGAGACTTGCAACACCGAATGTGTAGGGAACAAATTCACGTGTTGTTTCGCCTGTTTCTTCATCTGTTACTTCCTTGCTGTTTGCAGTCCAAACCTCAGCCCATGTGAGCTTGTCGAGAGTTGTGCCTGCCTTCTTAGCTGAAGCTTCGAAGAATGCCTTAACCTTTGAACCGAAGTCATCGTTTGCAAATGCCTTGGGAGCAAGGTCGATATCCTTAAGGTTGGTGAGTTCGTGTACATAACCGAGGATCATGTCGATTGTCTCTGAGGGAAGACCTGAGAGAAGTTCAACAATCATACCTACGAGCATGTTAGCAATGTCATCGTTAAGGAAGCCGTTGATGAGACCTTCCAGACTTGTTACAGCGTTACCTGCAGAGTCTGTGAGACCTACAAGGCCGAGAACTGTCGGGATAACTGCATCAAGGTTTGAAACGATGCTGTTGAACTGCTTGTTGGTTTCAGCTGAAGTCATCTGCTCCTTAGTAACTGCCTGCTGGTTGTATTCTGTATATTCTACAAGGTACTTAGCAAGAAGTGAGATAAGAAGGTCGATTACTTCTTCTTCCTTGTCAACGAGTGACATGAGAATGCTGTAAACCATATCTTCATTTCCTTCTTCGTCATACTTAGTCAGACCAAGCATATCGCAAAGGATTGTAAGGAAGTCAGTTGAAAGTGCAGTGTCGAGGATGAAGGTGATTGTGTCGCCTGTTTCAACATGCCACTTAGTAACTTCTGTGCCAACTACTGTCGGGTTAGCAGGAGTGTCAACCTTAATAGCAGCCTTAGCGAGCTGTACGAAGAAGTCTTCGTCAAGTGCATTTATTACGTGTACTGTGCCGTCTTCACCTTCAACAGTGATACCGCCGAGAAGGTCATTGATGAGGGCTACAAGTGCTTCACCGTGGTCACCTGCAATACCGAGGATACCGCTGAGTGTGAGCATTTCATTGCCTGTAAGACCGGCAAGAAGTGCGTCGATTTCTTCTCTTGAGATTGTGCCTTCGAGAGCATCAACAAGTGAGAGAACAGGTGAAACAAGGTTATTGATGAGTACTTCTACACCGCCGTTTGCAATGAAGAAGCTGAGGTTACCGAGAAGTACAAGGAGTGTATTGAACGGTGCATTGCAAAGTTCGTCAACAAGTACGAATACATAGTCGATTGTCTTAGCAAGTGCGTCAACTGCATCTGCTGCAGGTGCCCATGCAGCACCCATTTCTTCGAGACCGAGAGCCTTGAAGAGATACCAGATAGCGTTTTCGTAACCGTTGTTACCCTTGAGCATTACGTTTTCAACGCCCATACCCTTAGCGATTTCAAGGTTGCCGCCTGTAAGCAGGAATGCAAGTACGCTTTCGAGCGGGTTAAGCATTGAGTAGATAGCTCCAAGGAATTCATCCTTAGTGTCAATGCCGGTGAAGACTGCATCGATTGTAACAACGTCGTTGTCTTCATCGTCCTTAGTTGTTGTGCTGTGAGCAGCAAGTACGTCAGCCCATGTGATAGCACCGTCAGTGCCTGTGCCTGTTGCTGCATTTACATAAGCGAGGAGATCAGCATTGCCGCTTGCTGTAGCAAATGCTACGGGAGCAAGGTCGATGCCAAGCAGATCGCCGAGAGTGCCAACAAGGCTTTCTGATACGGATTCACCAAGAAGCTTGATGAGCATATCAGTTATAGTCTTCATCATGTCATCTGTGAAGAGCATATCGCTGAGAAGTGTATCAACAATGTGCTTGAGTACGGGTGTACCTGCGGGTACTGCTGCTGAAGCATCTACGATTACGTCAAGGAGTGAGCCTTCTTCAACATTTTCACCTGCGATAAGCGGGAGAATTGCGGGAAGTGCCTTGCCGATAAGTCTGTCGAGAGCTGCAATTGCGTCGTCAGCCTGAGCGAGACCGTAATCCTTAACACCGAGGAACTTGAAGACCATTTCGAGAACGGTGATATCATATTCGCCTGTGAGGATAAGTACGAGAGTACCAACAAGGTTGATTACTGCATCGTTGTCACTGAGAACGTCATTGATGAGACCTTCAATTGTCGGGTCAAGTTCTGTGTCACCGAGGAGACCGAGAACGAGATCCTTGATAACTGCTACGTTAGCGTCTGTAAGAAGAGCGTTAAGGAGAGTTACAAGTGTATCAGCTGCATTGCCTGAAATGTTCTGGTAAGGATCGTTTGCAGTAGCAGGACCTGTTACTGTTGAGTCAGCATAGCCGTAAACCATAGCTGAATCTGTGTAGATGATGTTACCCTGAGCGTCTCTCTTAGCCATTGCAGCTGCAAGTGCGAGCCAATCAAGGTCAAGAGTGAGGCCGAGAGGCTTACCGTCGATTTCGATGCCTGAAAGCAGACCGCTGAGGAGACTGTTGAGGTCATCACCGGATACATTTACATGTACACCTGCTTCGAGGTCAGCAACATAGTCAGGTGTTGAACCGTCTTCATTCTTATCGAATGAGGTCTTGAGGATCTTACCGCCTTCTGTGCCAAGCTCAGCAAGGTCGATTGAAACTGCAATCTTATAAACGGGTGCAACCTTAACGAGGAGTTCGTTTGCGAATGCAAGGAGGTTGTCAGCCATTGTGCTGATGCCGTCTGAACCGATGAAGTAGAGCAGGTTAGCGAAGAGACCCATAGCTTCTGTGATGGGAGCTGCGAGGATGCCGTCAACTCTTGCTACGATTGTATCGAGGATGTACTTAAGTGATGAACCGTGGTACTTGCTGTCGATTTCTGCATCGTAGGTTGCCTGGCTTACAGGTTCTGCACCAAGAGCTTCGAGAAGCGGGATGATTGCATAGTTGTAGCCGTAGCCGCCGTTGAGACGGATGTCTGCGCGTCTGATGGGATCTTCGTCTTCAAGAGCGATAATCTGCTTACCGCTGAGTAAGAATTCGAATACTACGTCGAGAGGCAGGAGAAGATCTGCTGCGAAGTTCACAACATCTTCAATTGTCTTCATGCCCCAATCGAAGTCAGCGTCAAATGCCTTTTCGTGTTCGAGAACCTTAGTAAGAGTTACAGGTGTTTCTGTAGCGTCTTCACCTTCGCCTGACTTGATAACTGTTGTCATTGTGCCGTCTTCAGCAGTCTTAACAGCATCATCGCTGAGACCGATTGTTACTGTCTCGCCGTCAGCTTCGTAGGTGTAGAGCTTCTTGCCTTCAGCATCTGCTGACTGTACCATTGACTTAGTGAGGTCGTAAGGTGTCTTAACTTCGTTGCCTTCTTCGTCAGTTGTTGTTACAGTCCATGTTGCAAGGTTGTCATTTTCGTCAGTTACTGTTACCTTAACTGTCTTGCCTTCTTCGTCAGTTGTTTCATATGTGTATACATATTCAGCATACTTAGCTTCAAGCTCTGCCCATGTCTGAGCATCGCCGATGAAGGCTGCAAGCTTAGAACCGAACTTGGTGTTTGCAAATGTCTGAGGATCGATATTAACTTCGAGGTTGGTCAGGTCATTTACATAACCGAGGATTGTGCCGAGGTCAAGGTCTGCAAGTACGGGAACGAGGAGACCCATGAGAAGGTTACCAAGGTCTGCGCCTGCTACGAGGCCGTCGATAAGAGCGCCAAGGTCACTGTCTGTGCCGAGGAGGCCGAGTACAGTTGTGAGAAGTGCATCCAGAGCTGTGATAGCGTCGGGAAGCGCATCCTTAACCTTTTCTTCATTCTTATCGAATGCGGAGTAGTCAGCGCCTGCGCCTGCAAGAGGAGTCTGCGGAATCTTCTTATAAGTGATTGTGTAATTGTCAAGGAGCGTAAGGATAATATCAACAATTTCAATTTCCTTATCTGCCAGTGAACCGATGATTGTTACAAGAGCATCGTCTTCACCTGCATCGGGAGCGATCTTGCCGATGAGTACCTTGAGGAAGGTGTCGTCGAGAACCTTGTCGAGGATGTACATGAGTGTTTCAGCTGCATCAACATCCCAGTCAGTAGCGGCTATGTCACTGATTACATCTGACTTAGTGAACTTGTCAGCTGCAGGTGTGTCAGTGGGCTTTTCGTTAATGATAGCGTGCTGTGAAAGTTCTACGAAGAAGTCTTCGTCAAGAGCGTCGATAACGTCTACGGGCTTGCCGTTTTCATCCTTAACTTCGAGACCGCCGAGGAGATCGTTTACAAGAGCAACGAGGTTAGCGCCGCCGTTGTTACCGATACCGATGAGGTCTGTCAGACCGTAACGCTTGTCACCGAGCTTAATGAAGCCCTTAAGGATACCGTCGAGCTGCTCGCGGCTGATTACGGGTTCAAGGAGTTCAAGGATAGCGAATACGGGAGCAAGGAGATTTTCAATGATCGGCTGGAGATTATCGTTTGCAAGCAGATAGCTGAGACCTGCTACAAGTTCAAGTATTGTCTTGAGAGGAGCATTTGTGAGCTTACCTACGAGACCGTTTGAACCGATAAGACCGTCTACAAGTCTGTCAAGAGCTTCTGTTGATGTAGCTGCAGTAGCAAGGTCAACACCGAGAGCCTTGAACAGCGGGATAAGTGCAAGGTTGTATGCGTTACCGCCGGGAAGTTCGATTGAGCCACTGAGAAGTTCAAGCTTACCACCGCAAAGGATGAAGTCAAGAACAGGATTCAGCGGAGTGAGAAGTGACAGGAGAGCCGTTACAAATGTGCTCTGGTCTGTTACACCCCAGTCGTAGTCGTTAGCTACGTCGTTTGTGCTGTTAGCTACCCATACGTCTGCCCATGTTTCGTTGTCACCAACATACTTGATGAACTTGTCGTAACCTGTTGCAGCAGCAAAGGCCTTAGGAGCAAGGTCAACACCGAGGAGATCCTTGAGAGTTGTTGCAAGGTCATTTGTCAGGAAGCCTGCAAGAGCCTTAACAAGAGCGCCCAAAATGGTCTCGAAGTTGTCTGTTGTGAATACAAGGTCAGTGAGGAGATACTCAACCATACCGTAGAGGCTGCCGTCTGAGTTTTCAGGCTTAGCTGCGTCAAGGAGAGTCTTGAGTATGCCTTCTGCGTTGTCTGCGTCAAGGAACTTGGGAAGAAGTTCGGGAACTTCACGAACGATAATGTTGTCAAGTCTGCTGATTGCATCGTTGAGCTTTTCGCCGTCAGCTGCATTTTCGCCGCTGAAGTATGTCAGAGCTGCAAATACATAGTATACAACATCCTTGGGTTCGATTTCGTACGCACCGCTAAGGAGAAGTACTACTGCTGCAAGGAGTTCCTGAATACCTGTGGGATCGTAGAGGATATCGTTGATGATGCCTACAACATTAATTTCGTCGTTGGGCTGACCCTTATCGTCTACGCCGTCCATACCGCTGAGGTCAACATCTTCAAGAAGTGACTCAACGAGCTTAGCAATAGCATATGTGTTATCCGGAGTAAGGATTGTCTTAATGAGAGTTGTGAAGGTGTCTTCAACGTCGCCAACAATGTTGAACCATGCTGCGGGAGCGCCTTCTGTTGTTACCTGAGCTGTGGTTACCTTAACGATGCCGTTTTCGTCTGTCTTAGCCATCTTAGCTGCGATATCGAGCCAGTTGAGGTTAAGTGAGAGACCGAGAGGATCGTTTTCGCCGTCGCCGTCTTCATCGAAGAATGCAAGGCCTTCAATGAGATCAGCAAGGAGAATTGTAAGGTCTGAGCCCTTAACATTTACCTTAACGCCTGCTTCAAGAGTCTTCACATATGCAGGTACTGTGCCGTCTTCATTCTTATCGAATGTTGTCTTGAGTACCTTACCGTCGGTCTTATTGAGTTCACCGAGGTCGATTGAGATACCAACCTTGAATACGGGAGCTACCTTTTCGAGCAGTACGTTAGCAAATGCAAGAAGGTTATCAGCGATGTTGTTGATACCGTCTGTACCTACGAGGTAGAAGAGGTTAGCAAGCATGCTCAGAAGTGTCTGAACAGGTGATACGAGGAGTTCGTCCTCAACCTTGCTGATGATAGCGTCAAGGATATAGTGGAGGTGACCTTCAGTCTTAGCCTTTGCAACATATTCTTCTTCAGTGATAGCATCGATACCGAGAGCTTCAAGAAGCGGGATAATTGCGAAGTTGTAGCCGCGACCGCCGCTGATGCGGATATCGTCACCGCGTGAACCGTCTGCCTTAATGTCGGGAAGTACGATTACCTGATCGCCTGTGAGAAGCAGACCGAGTACAAAGTCAAGCGGGTAGAGAAGATCGCAAGCGAGGTCTATAACGCCGTCAAGTGACTTGTTCAGCTTAAGCTTCCAGTCATATTCTGCGTGCATTTCCTTCTTGTGTACTTCTTCCTTAACTTCTTCACCGTCTTCACCAACAACGGGCTTGCCTTCTGCGTCGAGCTTGGTCTGTTCAACGAGAGCCTTGCTGAGAACAACTTCCTTAGCAGCTTCGCCTTCACCGATAGTTACTGTTTCACCATCAAGGTTAGCATCAGTGCTGTAGTAGTTTTCTGTCTTAGCGTTGCCTTCGTCGTCAAGTTCGGTTTCACCCTTGTCGTTAGTTACTTCATAGGTGTATACATACTGAGTATATTTTGCTTCTACTTCAGCCCAGGAGATTTCACCGTCGCCGTCAAGGTCACTTGCCATACCGATGAAGTTAGCAAGCTGTGACTTGAAGGTGTTGTGCTGGAATGCTGAAGGAGCGATGTCAAGGTCAATATTGGTGAGTTCCTTAACGTAACCAAGGATCTCATCAAGGTCGAGGCTTGCGAGGAGAGGTACAAGCATATTAACGAGCATGTTACCTACATCGAGGCCTTCGAGGAGTTCACCGAGGAGACTCTGAAGTGTGTCTACGTCAAGACCAACGATACCGATTACTGCGGGGATAATCTTATCAAGAGCTGCAAGTGCCTTCTGAAGTGTTACTTCAGTCATGGGAGCGATATGCTCAACAGGCTGCTTGTTGATTTCCTGACGGTTGTAATCAACATAGTTAATCTTATAATCGGTGAGAAGTGTGATGATAATGTCAACGAGGTTATCCTGCTTGCCTGCAAGACCAAGGAGGAGATCACCTACTGTGGTGCCTTCTTCCTGACCAACGAGCTTGCAAAGTACCTTAAGGAAGTCATCACTGCATACAGTTGAGAGTACATACATAAGAGCGTCTGTTCTGTCAACTGTGAAGTCAGCTACATACTTGTGCTCGGGCTGGTAAGCATAACCGATTTCGTTTTCATTTGTGATTTCAACAACATCACTGCTGCTGTATACAATACCGTAGTTTGCAACCTGAACGAAGAAGTCTTCGGGAAGAAGGTTGAGGTAAGCCTTATTGCCTTCTGCATCTTCGATCTCAACTTTACCGATGAGGTCGTTGACTATAGCTACGAGGCCTTCGCCCTTATCGCCTGCGATATCGAGAATGTTAGTGATGTTCAGAGCCTTGCCGCCGGGAAGTTCAACTGTAACGAGTTCTTCAAGAAGAGCGTCGATAGTTGACATGGGAGCAAGAGTTTCAAGAGTTGAAATCAGGCCAAAGATGGGAGCAATGATACCTCTTACAGTCTCTTCTACACCGTCGGAAGCGATGAAGTAGCTGAGGCCTGTTACAAGGTCAATGATTGTCTGGATGGGATTGCGTGCAAGCTTGTCAACAAGTGTGAGAACGCCACTCAGGAATTCTTCTACAACAACGATAGCATTTACGCTGTCGCCACCGAGCTGAGCGTTTGTCTTAAGATCAACGCCGAGAGCCTTAGCGAGAGGTACAAGCACATTGTCATAGGAGTTGCCGCCTGCAAGTGTGAAGCCGTCATACATGAGAGTGATGCCTTCACCACGGAAGAGCCAGTCAAGTACGGGTGAGAAGGGAGCAAGGATTTCAAGAACAGTACTGATGAATGCATGCTGCTTATCTGTTTCGTCAGCTGCAATCCATGTTTCAGTTGTGAGAACCTTTGTCTTCTGAACCTTAATATCGTTGCCTTCTTCATCCTTAGCGTCAACCATTACAGGAGTGATAGCCCATGCTACGCCGTCCTTATCTTCGTATGTGATTTCGCCTTCGTTTTCGAAGTATACTTCAACAATCTTAGGTTCTTTGCCTTCTTCCTTAGCAGGAATTTCATAGCTGTATACAAGCTTGGTGTTAGCAGCAGCTATGTCAGCCCATGTAACTGCCTTATCAGCTGCGGGGAATCTTGCAATATAGTTAGCAATCTTACTGTTGTCGATGCCTGCATCCATAATTGCAAGAGCAAATGATGCGGGATCGAGCTTAATGCCGAGTAACTCGTAAAGGATGTCATTGATCATTGCGAATGTCTCTGCATCCATTGAACCGAGGAGACCGACAACAAGTGAGAAGACTGTGTTGATAATATCGTTTGTGAATACGAGTTCACCAAGGAGGTGATCAAGGATACCGCCGATGGTTCCGTCAATCTTGCCGCTTTCAACAGCTGCAACGATGTCTGCAACGAAGTCAGGCATACCGTCCATATCACCAAGAAGGTTAATTACGGGACCTACAGCCTTTGTGATAACTGCGTCAAGCTTATTAAGAGCCATTGTAAGTTTTTCTTCTGATGCAACTTCGTCATTGTAGTTGTAGTTTGCAAGAGTGAGTATATCAAAGAGCACCTTGTAATCTTCAACTGTGTAGTCAGCTGCAAGAAGTCTGATGATAGCGTCAACGAGCTTAGTCGGGTCTTCAAATGCAAGGTCGAGAACCTGACCGAGTGTTTCACTGCCAAGATCAGCTACCATCTTGTCAAGGTCAACCTCAAGCATTGCGAGAACGCCGTTGATTGTTTCAGTAGTGAGAAGCATATCGAAGAATGCAACAATTGCGTCAGCTGTATCAACTTCGATTCTCTTGCGCCACTGAGCATCATCAGGAGTAATGTCATCCCAAGCTGTGCTTGTCATTGAATCAACATAGATAATGTTGCCGTCAGCATCAGCCTTAACTGCGCTTTCAACAAAGTTTCTGAGGTTGAGTTCAAGGTCAAGGTCGGGAGCGAAGTTCTTAACAACCTTATTGAGAAGCTGTTCAATTACGGTCAGGCTGAGGTCAAGTTCAAGACCAACATTTGCACCGCTTTCAGCTACTGCATTACCGAGAAGGATCTGGAAGATTTCAGCTTCTTCGCCTTCAGCCGGGAAGAGTTCAAGAAGGTCGATCTTAATAGCTACGGGAAGTACGCCTTCAATTGCCTTAACAAGCTCTGCTACGGGAGCGATGAGGTTGTTTATAAGGATTGTGAGACCGTCACCGTTAGCAATTGAGTAAACGAGATTTGTAAGCAGACCTGCTACGAAGCTAAGAGGTGCATTGAGACCGTCTGCAATGTAGTAGAGGAGTGTCTCAAGGATATAACCGAGTGTACCCTTAGTTGCGATTGTCTTTTCGTAATCAGTCTGATTGAGGATTTCAATTACCTTGCCGTTTCCAAGGTCCTTATAGTTAGGTACGCCGAGTGTTTCAAGAAGCGGGATGATTGCATAGTTGTAACCTGAACCGCCCATGATGTTGATTTCCTTGAATGCGCCGATTGAGTCAGCGTTTGCGGGATTACCGTCGTTTGTACCGCCTGCAAGGAGTACTTCAAGGATGAAGTCAACGGGAGCAAGGAATGATGTAAGGATAGCTACGAACTTGTCGATCTGAGCATAGATGTCTTCACATTCTGCCATACCCCAAGCGTAGTCATAAACTGCCTCTGTGCTCTGCTTATCAGCCTTAACAAGTACTGTAGCAACTTCTGTCTTAGCACCGTCGATTGTAGCGTAGAACTTGTCGCCCTCTGCTGTTACTTCGTCAGCCTTAAGAAGAATTTCAGTCTTGTCTGCGCCGTAAGTGTAAGCATACTTAGTTACAGCGTTTTCACCTTCACCCTCTGTTACTGACTTATGAACGTCAGCGTAAACAGCAGTGATAGCGGTTTCTTCTTCGTCACCGTCACCGTCAGCGTCGATGAGAGCTGTTGAGAGACCTGCGTCACCGTAGAATGTGCCGAGGATTACCTCGCCCTTATCATCCTTAGCGGGTTCGCCTTTTTTGTCAAGAGTTACGTATGTGTAAACATGTTCAGTATAGCTTTCAATTACTTCAGCCCATGTTGTTGCATCACCGAAGAAGCCTGCAATGTCTGCATCCTTCTTATAGGTTTCAACGCTGAGGTCAACCTTTTCGTTGAGTATGCCTGCAACAGTGTCAATGATGTTCATAATGTCATCGTTGAGACCGCCGAAGACACCTGCGAGAAGGCCAACAATCATGTTAACCATATCGTCGTTGAATACGAGATCGCCAATAAGTTCTTCAATTGAACCCATACCTACCATCTTGAGGATAGGTCCGACAAGGTTATCAATGTTATCAACAGCCTTTTCAGCAGTTGACTTGTCAATAGCGTGACCCTTTGTACCGTCGCCGTAAACGATGGGATTCTTAGCAAGTGCAAGAAGTCCTTTTTCAGCTACGATAGCTGTGTATTCAACAAGGTACTTAACTGAAAGCTTGTTGAGGATATCGATGATACCGTCAGGAGCATCTTCAGCCATAAGTGCATCAATAAGGTCGTTGAGGATGTTGTCGGGATCTTCGTCCTTAGTAAGGAACTTGCCGATTACATCTTCTGAAAGTGCGAAGTCGAACAGACCGTATGCGAAGTGTGTTCTGCAACCAACAACTGTTGTTACCTTACCGTCGCTGAGAACAGCTTCAAGCTTGTCATCGGGAATGAGATCACCGGTTGCATCAACATAGTTGCCTTCTGCATTGAGAAGTGCGCTGTTAGCTGATGTTCTGAGTGATGTGAATGTCTTGTATTCACCGATTGAAGCTACAAGCTCGCTAAGGAGTTCCTTAGTGATTTCAAAGTCAAGACCTGTGTTAACTGTGATAGCCTTGATCTCCTTTTCCTTACCGTCTTCGTCTGTTATTTTCTTGTCAAAGATCGCGGATGTATCTGTAATTTCTACAGTCTTTTCGTCTCTTACATATGTGAACTTGCCGTCAGCTTCTGTTACCTCAAAGTCTGTGGGCTTCTGGATAAGATCGTTAAGCATATCGAGAAGGTTATCGAGCTTGAGGATGCTCAGGTCAAGGCCAAGCATTGTAAGGAGATCGTCTGTGCCTGTGATGGGTGCTACTACCTTGAACAGGCCGTTTGCAAGTGCAAGCACATTGTCAACCAGAGCTGCAAGGTTGTCACTTACTACGAAGTAGAGCAGACCTGCAAGGTGGTCAGCAAGGAATGTGATGGGACCTGCTGTGAGACCGTCTACAAGTGCAAGAATGATATCAATTACTGCACCGAGAATGTCTTCGATATTTGTGTACGCGTTGAATGTTTCACCGCTGACGATGCCGAGTGAAGCAGTCTTGTCACCAAAGATAGCTTCTGCAAGAGCAAGGAGACCTTCGTCATAACCCTTTGAGCCGCGGATTTCGATGAAGCCGTCACCCATGATTACGCCTACGTCTGCTGTTGCTCTGTCGTCATCGGGAGTTTCGCCTGCAGCACCTGTTGTGGTGTTGTAAGCATCTTCAAATGACTTACCTACATATGTTCCGTTGCTTGAGAGAAGTGTGAGAGTCTTGCCCTGGAGAACAAGCTGAAGAACTTCTGTCAAGGGTTCGAGAACTACTGTGAATGCCTTGATTACTGCATCGAGCTTATCTGCTGCAGTGTCAATGCCGAATGTTACGTTTTCGAACTTAACTGCAGTTGCCTGAGCGCTGCCGTCTTCGTTCATAACTGCTGTGAGAGCAACTTCCTTACCGTCGATTGTAGCGGTTGTTGCACCCTTAGCACCGTAGTATGTGCCGAGAACAGCCTTCTTGTCACCTTCAGCAGGTGTAATTACATAGCTGTATTCGTACTTAGTATTGTTCTTAGCAACCTCTGCCCATGACTTAGCGTTGCCGATAACAGCTTCAAGTACTGCTACTGCTGCAGCGTATTCAGCCTTGCCGCTAAAGTGAGCCTTAATCTGAGCAAGGAATTCGGGAGCTGTGAGGTTGTGGTCGCCGATCTTGATAAGACCGAGAACCATATCGATAGTCTCATTGCCGAGAATGCCTACAAGCATTTCAAGCAGACCTGTTACCATTTCATCGCTGAGGAATGAGCCAAGGAGATCGTCAACAACTGCTGAAAGGAGAGTTTCGCCTTCAGCTGCAGTTTCAGCATCGAAGTCCTTGCAAGCCTTCATGAGTACATCCATGATTGAGCCTTCTTCAACTGCATCACCTGCAAGGAGAGGAAGAATTACGGGAAGAGCTTCAAAGATGATTGTATCAAGCTTTGTGGGAAGCTCGGGAGCTTCTGTCATACCTGTATGGTCGATGTCAATGTAAATGCCGTTAAGCTCAGTGTAAGTGATTTCATAGCCTTCAAAGAGTGATACAAGAATATCAGTGATTGTAAGACCGAGATCCTTACCGCTGATGAGGTTGTTGAGGATGATTGTAATGAAGTCACCCTTTTCAAGCTTCTCGTTAAATTCGTCTGAATCAGCCTTTACGAGAACCTCAAGGAGTTCACCTGAAAGAACGCTTTCAAGGAGATATACCAGTGAGTCAGCAATATCAACCTTCCAGTTGCTTACTGCATAACGTGTGCTGATAATGTCATATTCAGCCTTATAATCAGCCTCGTTGTAGTCAGCCTGAGGTACGAAGATAACTTCGCCTGTTGTCTTATTCTTGAGTTCATAGTAGTCGATAGCGCCGGCATCCTTTGAGATGTCAATAGCGTATGCAACGTATTCACTGAAGAAGTCAGCGGGAAGAATTTCGATAACCTTAGCTGTTTCGCCTTCGGGTGTCTTAACAAGGAGACCGCCTACGAGCTTGTTGAGGATAGCAACTACATTGCTGCCGTCCTTGCCTGCGATCTGCAGGATTTCGTCAAGTGTGTATTCCTTAACTGTTTCGCCTTCATCATTTACAACTTCCTTACCAAGGTTGTCGGGCATGAAGTCACCGATAACGGGGCTGAGGAGACCGCCAAGAAGGTCGTCAAGAAGTGTGCCTACTGCGGGTTCAGCAACATCAAGAAGTGCAAATACGGGTGAAGCAAGGTTTTCAACGAAGAGTCTCAAACCGTCTGATGCAAGGAAGTATGAGAGTGAGGGAAGCAGGTTGAGGATGTACTCGAAGGGACCCTTACCAAGGTTTTCAACAATGTTGAGCACACCGTCAAAGATAGCTGTGAGTGTAAGAGCGTTGCCCTTAGCTGCTTCGTATGTTGCAGGAGCCACAAGAGTGTTGCCCATCTGGTCAGCACCGAGAGCCTGAAGAAGCGGATAGAGAGCGTATCTGTAGCCGTTACCGCCCTTGATGGTGATAGCGTCAACCTTCTTACCGTCGATCATTGAGCTGATAGTGATATCTTCGCCCTGGAACAGGAAGTTAACAACGGGTTCAACTGCCTTAACAACGCCCCAAAGAATTTCGATGAAGAGATTCTTCTTAGCTTCGAAGCCGTCAGCAGCATCAATGCCCCAGTTGTAGCCGTCAGCGCCAAGCACCTTAGTGCCGGCCTCAACATAAGCAGCTGTTACGTCAACTTCTACATCCTTACCGTCAACCTTAACTGTAGCCTTGTCAGCTGTTTCAGTTTCAAGGTATACGATGCCTTCGTATGTCTTAGCTTCTGCTTCGTCTGTAGCAGCTACTGTGTATGTCCAGCTGAAGCCATACTTCTCACCGTCCATTACGCGTGCGAATGTGGGTGCAGTCTTAGCATCGTCTGCCCATACAATGTTGCCGTCCTTATCTGTAGCGATTGCGCGAGTGTAGAGAGTTACAGTCTTGGTTTCACCGTCAACAGTGATTTCCTTTTCTGTACCGTCTGCAATCTCTGCATTGTCAAAGTACTCGTTAATTACATAAGTTGTTTCGTCATCAGCTGTGTCGTCTGTGCCCTTATCGTCTACTACTGTGTCAATGTAATAGTAAGCATAGTCAGAGTAGTAGCCTGCGATATCAGCCCATGTAGCGTCACGAACTGTAGCAACGGGAAGACCGTCTTCGTCTTCGGTTGCTGTGCTGCGGTCAGCTTCTGTGCCAACGATAGCAGCATTTATGAATGCAGCGAGAGCTGAGTCTGCGCCGGCACCTGCAGCAACTGCTGTGGGTGCAAGGTTAACATCAAGAAGATTGTCAAGAATCGGGTTGAGAGTATCCAGTGTAGCTGCGAAGCCTTCGCCGCCCAGGAGACCAACAATCATACCGATGAGCATATCCATAGTCTTGTCATTGAATGCAAGATCTGTAAGGAGAGCTTCAACAACCATCTGAAGTGTTACACCTGTATATGTGCCGTCATCCTTCTTAATTGAATCGAGAGCGCCCTTGAGAAGGTCGATTTCTTCAAGCATGGGAAGGAGTTCGGGAATGAGACCGAGGATAGCCTGGTCAAGCTTCTTGATAGCACGTCTTACCTTACGAGCTGTAAGAGTAGTGTCTGTGCTGTATGTTTCGTATGCGAAGGTCTTAGCATCAAATGAAAGGTATTCGATGAGTGAGCCTTCAACATCGTAGTGGTTGAAGTAGTTGAGAAGTACTTCAAGTACACAGTATCTGTTGTCGCCTGTGATACCGTCGATAACTGTCTTGAGAGTTTCGTTTGCGGGATCGTCAAGGTCTGTGCCTGTCATTTCGAGGATGTCGAAGATGAGGCCGCCTTCAGCGAGAACGATTTCAGAGATAAGCTGAAGAACTGTGTTAGCTCTTGTAGCGTATACACCCTTGACTGTTCTTGTGTTACCTGCAACAGTTGCACCGAAGTAACGCATTGTTTCAACATCAGTGATTGCAACAGTCTTCTGAACGATATCCATAAACAGACCGTCAAGGAAGCCGAGCTTAGTCTGACCGTTGTCGTCCTTAACAAGACCCATAATAAGGTCTTCAAGGCCGTCAGCTGTAAGAAGAGCTGAGATGATATCGCCTGCTGTTTCAGCATCTTCAGGAAGTGTGATAATATCCTTGAGAAGGTTTACAAGGAGTTCGTAAACATTGAGAGCTACAATTTCTTTGCCTGTTGTCTTGAGAGTGATCTTCTTACCTGTGATGTCGTTCACCATATCAACGAGAGTGAGTACGGGAGCGAGAAGCTGTTCAACGCTCTGAGCAAGACCGCCGGAAACGATGAAGTATGCAAGGTTGGGAAGAAGGTCGATAATTGTCTGTACGGGAGCCTTAACAATCTTGTTAATGAGCTTAACAATACCGTTTACAACCCAGTCACCAAACTGTGCGTTTGTAAATGCAGCAATGTCATACTTATCCTTTTCGATCTTGACGCCAAGCATTTCAGCTACGGGGATTACGAAGCGGTCGTAACCGTCACCTGCAGAAATTGATACACCGTCAAGGATTACAAGGTCACCGCTTTCAAGGAAGAGAAGCTTGAGTACGGGTACGAAGGGAGTAATGATATCACCGAGAAGTGCAATAGCTGTGTCATAGCCGTCAACGCCGAAGCTGTTGGTGCCTGTGAGCTTAACTTCTGTCTGATATTCATATACGAACTTGCCGTTTGCAAATTCTGCTACATTAGCAGCATCATCGCCTTCGAGAGCTTCACCGTTGCCCTTAGCAACGAAGAAGGTAAGTCCGCAGTCAGGACATACTTCTGTAGCAGCACCTGCTGTTGCAGCGATAGTGTTGCCGTCCTTATCAGTTGCGTACTTATGTACGATGTTGCCCTTATCATCTACCTTGTAGAGATATGTGCCATCGTTCTTGTCAAAGATCTTATTTTTCTTATCAACGTCGTCTTCAGCATATGAGAAGTGCTTTTCAGCGTCAAATTCTACCTTAACGCTATACTTGTTGTATGCATCTTCCCATGTCTCGCAATCTTCGAAGTATGCTGCGATTGCGGGTGAAGACTTTTTGAAGTAATCGAGTGTAAGGTTAACTGCACTTTCGTCGCCGCCTGTAAGCTCGTAAACAAGTGTGAGAATGCTGTCAAGCTTGCTGCCGCCAAGGAGGTTAACGAGAAGTGTGAAGAGGGTTGTTGCAAGACCGTTTGTAACAGTACCGTCTTCGTTAACTGTATCTGTGAAGAGTGAACCGATGAGGTTCTCTACCATCTCTTCGATAGTGTCAGCTCCGCCGAGGTCGATACCGAGATCTACACCGAAGGTGGGAAGAAGCTCAGTTACGAGAGGCAATACAGCAGCAACAAGGTTGTCGAGCTGTTCGGGAAGCTTCTCGAGTTCTTCTTCGTCAACGGGAGCTGTCCATGTGGGAAGCTGATCGTCAAGACCTGCGGGTACTTCAACTCTTTCGGGAGCGTACTCTACATCGTACCATGAAAGAAGGTCGATGAGAAGTCTTTCAAGAGCTTCGCCGTCCATGAATACACCGTAAAGGAGTACGGGAAGGAGATAATCTGTATCGAGAACCTTGTCTTCTGCGGGTTCGAGGTTGCCGAGAGCCTCGTCTGAGAAGTCGAAGTCACCGATGAGACCTGCAATAAGATCACGTACGCTTTCCTGGAAGAGGAGAGTGTCAAGGAATGCAAGGAGAACAGTTTCACGGTCTACATAGTAGTCTGTGATCTTCTGATCGTTGATTACCTTGCTGTCTTCCTTAGGATCTGCATATTCAACATCCTTGATCATTACATAATCCTTGCCGTCGTCTGTCTTGAGACCTTCGTCATTGTACCAAGCACAGCTTGCAAGTGTAACGAAGAAACGGTCATTGATGATGTCTGAAAGAATGAGCTTCTTGCCGTCGCCCATATCGATCTGAACAGCTTCGAGGATATCCCAGATGATATCCATGAATGAAAGCTTGCTGTAGTCAATACCGCTATTGTCGCCGAGGATACCGTCGCCTTCAGCTGCAAGTGCGATACCTGCATTAGCATTAGCCTGAGCTGCAGCGTCAATCTGCTCGCCAACATATTCAGCAGCTGTTTCAACAGCAGGATCCTTCATATCAGCAGCAAGACCCTGAAGAAGACCCTTGAGAAGGCCCATGATGTCAAGGTCATAAACTGACTTGATCATATCTGTGAGTGCAGTTACGGGTGAAAGGATATTACCAACGATAATATCGAGACCGCCGCTTTCAAGGAATCTTGAGAGATAGGGAAGCAGTGTGAGGATAGTTGACATAGGTCTGTCGCAAAGTGAATCAACGAGTGCAAGAACTGCATCGAGGAGTGACTGAAGAAGTACCTGAGTATTATCATCACCGCCGCCGCGTTTGCCGTCAGCGCCGTAAATTGCTGCTTCATAAGAAGCCTGATCTGCATAATATTTGCTTGCGTCAAGGTACATAGTGCCGTCTGTCTTTTCATAAACAGGAGCACCGAGTGCATTGATAAGAGGCAGAAGTACGCCTGAGTAACCGTCAAAACCACGGATTGTGACTTCACCGTAGAGTGAAAGGTTCTGACCTGTAAGGAATACCTCGAGAACAGGTGAGAGAGGTTCGAGAACATCCCAGAGAACTGTGATGAAGTTATTGCGTGAAGCTGCGGTATCGCCTTCTACAACGATATTCCACTGCTTGTCGAACTTAACAGCTGTCTTCTGGCTTGCTGTGTCATCAACCATAACCTTGGTGAGTGTGAACTTCTGTTCTTCTGCACCGTCAGTTGCGGGGATAACATATTCTGTTTCGTTCTCGTTTTCATGGAAGTAAGATGTTCTTACATCGTTTTCCTTATCGTCTTCTGACTTGAAGTAGTAGTATTCGTACTCCTTGTCAGCGTTCTGAGCATGTTTCTGGTTGTAAACCTTGATAAGTGCAACTGTATCGTCTTCTTCGCCGTCACCGTCAGCGTCAACAGTAGCCTCTGTGAGAGTAGCTGAAGCGTTGAAGTATGACTCGTAAACGGGTTCGCCGTCCTTATCTGTTTCACCAACGAGAGCATCGCCTTCGCCCTTAACAAGCTTCTGATACTTGTATTCATACTGCTTGTTTGCTTCTGCGATTTCTGACCAGGTCTTTGCAGTTGTTTCATCCTTCATAATGATGCTCTTGAGAGTATCGTTATTTGCAAATGCCTTGGGTGAAATGTCAATACCGGTTGCGCTCTTGAGAATATCTGTAACGATACCGATAATGTTGCCTACATCCTCGCCAGCAAGAAGACCTACGAGCATGCCGAGAAGATCGTTAATCATGTCATCTGTGAAGAGGAGATCTTCAAGAAGACCGTTAACAGCTGTGCTGAGGTTGATATTATCATCTTCTGTGAATATACCGTGGAAGAGTCCGCCTTCCTTAACAAGGTCAGCCTTGAAGAGGTTGAGAACTGTACCAACAAGTTTGTCAAGGTTATCAATTGCGTAAGCTGTCTTTACGCGTGAGATTTCTGAGCCTGCATATGTGCCTGCCTGAATCTGAGGAAGAATATCCTGATATGTTGTGTTACCGTCTTCGTCATAGAAGTTGTAGTGGTACTCGTCAATTTCCATGAGAGTTACATCCTTAGCACCTGCAACGGTATAAGTTGTGAAGAGTGCTACGATAACGTCAATAAGTGCATCGGGATTTCTGAATACGTTTGTAAGAAGGTCGTCAAGGAATTCAGCATCTGAGCCGTTTTCGTCTGTGAGATCATAGCCGAGAAGCGCACCGAGAACTTCCTTCATTGTTGTGTTTTCAAATACGAAGTCAAGAAGGAACATGAATACATTTTCAGTCTTAACTTCAAGCTGACCGTTATATGCGTCAACCTTAACGAGACCCTGAATGCCCCACTTGTCTTCTGCGTTAATTACGCCGTCCTTATTTGCGTCATAAGAAAGCTGAATTGTGTCAGAGGGAAGGTTGTGTGGTACACCGTTCATATCAGTGTATGTTGCACCGAAGGGTTCAGCAAGAGCCGCAACTGAGATAAGCCATTCACGTGAAGCCTGTGTACGGATTTCTCTTGCTGCCTTGAGAGTGTCAGCATCATCCGGGTTGGCTTCGATCATAGCCCATGCAAGATTGTCAGCTTCTGAATTTGTGAAGTACGTGATGGTTCTTACGAACTTCTCTTCAGTCTTCATAAGAGATGTAAGGTCAATCTCCATATTAGCGAAGAGTGAAATGAGTGAGTCTGTAAGAGCAACAGCAGCCTTAGTCTGAACAAGATTGCCGTTTTCATCGTAGTCGATGTGCTGAGTAAATACTTCCTGGAATGATTCCCAGTTACCTGTTGCAAGAACATCGATAAGGCTACCGCCGAGAGTATTAACGTCAACGTCAACGATGGGAGCAAGTCTGTCTGTGAGAACTGTTACGAATGAAAGCAGGTTAGAAACGATACCTGATACACCGTCACTTACCGCGAAGTATGCAAGTGTGGGAAGCATATTCATAAGAGTAGTGATGGGATATGTTGCAAGGATTTCAACGAAGTAGAATATATAGTTGACAATAACCTTGAGGAAGGTTTCCATATCATAGCCGGCTTCGCTGTCCCAAACGATATCGCCGTTTGTTTCAGCTGCGAACCAGTCTCTCGCACCTGCGCCGGTGAATACCTTGAATGCTTCGGGAACAACATTGCCGTTTCTGTCACGCCATGTACCGAGTGAGCGGCGTGCGCCTGCATTACCCTTGAGAAGGTTAGCGGGAATCTGGTTAACGTCGTCGCCGTAGATCAGCTTACGCTCATTGTTAAGCTGAGTGAGCATTGATACGCCGAGACCTGTACCGTCTTCGTTTGTTGCTTCAGTTCTGTCAAGATAGTTGAGGATTGATTCAAGACCAATACCGCGGAGAAGCGGAAGCATTGTGTCTTCAAATCCGTCCTGACCTTCAATATTAAGTGTGTCAAAGAGCTTAATTGCCTTATCTGAATCTGCACCGAAGAAGATTGCTTCAAGGATGTCGCTGAGACCGCCGATGATTTCCCACAGGCAAGTGATGAAGTAAGAAACCTTGCCGTAGAAATGATCTGCGTAACCCATTGATTCAACATCGCCGAAGTTCCATGTCCATGCATCGTCAATCTTGGTGTCTGAGTAAACTGCCTTGAGGTCGTACTTAGTCCAGATTTCGTTGCCGTCTTCGTCAACTGTAATCTTGCCGTCTTCGTCAAGAACAGGTTCTGCAAATGATTCAAGGTTCGCATATGCGCTGAGGTATTCCTTATCTACATTCTTACCGTCAGCATCTGTGCCGCTGTATGTGTAAACATAAACAAGTGCGCCGTCGTCATTGAGCTTTGTCTGCTGAATGTATGTGCTTGTAAGAAGCTTCATTGTGGGATTATCAAGGTCATCTTCAGTAACAATGTTACCGTCTTCGTCCTTGATTTCGTTGCCATCTGCATCAAGCTTATTCTTCTGAGCATATGCATACTTAACCTGGCCGTTTTCAACAACAACGTTGCCGTTCTTGTCGTATTCGTAAGCCTGATATCCGTGAGCAGCTGAGATGTCAGCCCATGTGATGTCACGCTTTTCGCCGCCAACAGTAATCTGGCCGTTAGCATCAACACCACCTGCGATACCGAATGCCATATACTGACGAAGACCGCCGTTTGCAGCTGCATTCTTATAAACTGAAACAGCTGTGATATCGACACCTGCATCCTTAACAACGGGCAGAATATCGCCTACCATACCACCGCCGAGGAGACCTGCAAGCAGGTTAACGATGGTTGTCATAATTTCATCTGTAAATGCGAAGCTTTCAACAAGGTTTGTGAGTACTTCGTAAAGTGTTGCACCGCCTTCAAGCTTGATACCGAGGCTTGAAAGGTCGAGGATGTTCTGTGAAACGAGAATGTCGATAATGTCGGGAGCTGCCTTTTTGATAACAGCATCGAGACTTTCGAGAGTTTCGGCCACATCACCCTGTGTAAAGAGATAATCGCCGTTTTCATCCTTTGAGATGTTTTCCCATGTATAGCCTGTTGCAGCAATACCGTACTTCTGCATTACGTCTTCAATAAGAACTGCACCTTCTGCATCGGTATAGTCAACATTTTCATAGCCGAGCATAGCCATGATTTCATAGAACATGGGTGAACCCTGACCGGGAACATAGTCTGTGAAGATGTCAACGATGATACCAACAATGATATCAACGCCTGTACCGTTGTAGTTGCCGTTATCAAGAAGAACATTTTCCTTGGCACGGCCTGCAAGCTCAGTAACGATCTTACGTACTCTTGCCCAGTCTTCACGGTCAGCGTCAGTGATTTCTTCACCTTCATCGACTCTTGCATACCAATCCATGAACATATCAGCGAATGTTTCGATAAGCTCATCTGACATGATTGAACGTACGATTGTAATAAGAGCCTTACCTGGGTTACCGTCGAAGTATGTGAATTTGCCGCCAATACCGGTTGCGTGTGATGTCTGCTGAACAGCACTGTCTGAACCGTATGCTGCGAGAGCTGCAAAGTCGATAAAGTTAGAAATTACAACGTCGCCTGCACCGGCATCGTCACGCTTAACAAGACCTGTGATAAGCTCATTGAGCATTGTTTCAAGGTTCAGGAATTCATCGAGAAGTGCTTCGATGTCAAGCTCGAGTGCTCTTGCAAGAATGGGATCAACGATATCGAGAAGAGCAAGTACAGGTGAGATGAGGTTCTTAGCAGCCTGTGCAAGGTTGTTAGTCTTAATAAATGAACCGGACTCGTCTTTTTCTGTTGTATCGTATGAATACATCAGATAAGCGATGTTGGGCAGCTTGGTGAGAAGTGCTGTGAGCGGGCTTTCAAGAAGACCGATTTCACCTGAAACTGTATCACCTACAAGGAAGCCTCTGAGAGCACCGAAGAGAGGAGCAAGAGGAGACTCAACTGTGTTCCAGTTTCTGCCTGTCTTGTTTGCTTCGGGATTGGTGCTGCCGTGTACATATGTGAGGTAATCGCTTGCGCTCATTGAAGCTGTGTAGTTCTTGCCGTTCTTGGTGTCGATAACAACGTCACCGTAGCCAAGTGATTCAATAAGCATAGTCATTGCTGACTGATAGCCTGTGTTACCCTCAAGAACAAGCTGATCAAGAAGAGTGATATCCTGACCGCTGAAGAGGAATGAAAGCAGAGGATTGAGCGGAGTGAGAAGAGTTTCGAGAGCATCAAAGAAGATGTCTACCTTCTTCTGAGTTGTTTCACCGCCGCTTACCATATAGAACCAGTTGTAGCCTGCTGCAGGAGCCTTGACATGAGCCCATGTCATATTCTTAACAGCAATGCCTGCTTCGTTAGCGCAGCCCTGGAGCCAGCCTGTAATAGCAGTGTTGCCGGCCTGCTGGCCTGCTGAATAGAAGCCGTAAGGTGTTACATCAATGTCAAAGTTCGCAAGGGCTGTGAGAACGTTTGCAACCATACCTTCACCGAGAAGACCACCGATGAGACCCTTATCCATTACGGGTACATACTTGTTGGGATCTGTAGTTACTTCGCCTGCTGCGTCAATATATTCGCCCTTTTCATTCTTTTCGTATACGGGAACATCGTTACCGTTCTTGTCTTTTTCTGTCTTCTGTTTGCCTGTACCAACAAGAAGAGTTACGAGAAGCTGCATTACATCGTTTGAAACGAGTACATCTGCAACTACGTCTGCAAGAGTGTCGCCCGGCTGGATAGCCTTAACAGGCTCAAGGATACCTGCAAGTTCTGCAGGAAGAAGACCCTCAAGCATAGGAAGGAGTATGGGTACGATTGAAGGAAGAACTGTGTTGATAAGGTCATCGATGCTCTTGATAGCTCTGTTAACCTTACCTACCATTACCTTTTCATCAGTTGAATCAAGGTAACCTGCTGCATTTTCAACGTACTTATTCTGGTCGACATCGTAGTATTTGCCGTCGGGTATGTCTGCGAGTGACTCGGAGAGATACTGACCGATAACAAACTGACCGTTTGCCGAACCGATAGTTTTAAGGATATTGAAGCTGCCGTCATTAAGGGCATAAGTATCCTTATAGTTATAATATCCGGGAGTATATTCGTTAAGAAGTGAAATAAGAATTGCTACAACTGTGTCAGCCTGACCGTCAACGATAGGCAGAATTGTATCAATAATTGTAACGCTGGATACATTGTCTTCCGTTGCACTGCCGCCAAGCAAGCCGTTAAGCATGGGAGCGAGCTTATAGAATACACCGTCGTTAAGAAGCCAACGGAAGAGTGCAAGAAGTGTGTCACCTGAGTCAGCGTTGATATGGTAGTTAGTCCATGAACTCTGACAACCTGTTACTGTCTTCTCTGCCAGTGAACCCATTGACATAATACGGTTAACGGGCATACCCAGATCAACTGTACCTTTACCGGTACGGCTGTTGTACTTGAACATGCTAAGAAGACCTTCGTTGCAGCCCTTATCGCCTGTGCCGAAGAGAGTCTGTGTAAGAAGACCGGGCTTAGCATAGTAGTTGCCCTGTGCGTCTGTATACACTTTCATTCTTGCTGAAGGTGTATTGCCGTTTGCATCCGCGCCGTCAGGATACTGCTCATTAAATTTTGTAATGTCAATATTATATGTTACAACATTACCGTCTTTATTTACAAGGTCATAAATCTTATTACCCTTAGCATCCAATTCATTACATTTCAGGAATGCGACCCTGTCTGCTTCGGCTTTCCTCATTTCTGCATCATAGTAGTCTTTGTTGACCTTGGTAGCTGAAAGAAGCATGTCGATAATGCCTGCAAGACCGTGATCAAGGTCAAGACCCATATCTGCAAAGAGGTCAGCAAGGAACATATCCCATACGGGAAGTTTGTAAACGCTGATGCCACCGAAGAGGTCAAGAAGGATGTCAATCTTGATGTTCTTGATCTTAGGAAGAATCTGGTTGTATTCAATTGCGCAGAGAAGGTTGGGAAGAAGACCCATAACTGTCTCAACGGGCTTAACGAAGAGCTTTGACTCCATCCAGTAAAGCAGGGGATCAAGGATGTATTCCCAGAATGTTACACCGTAGTTAAGAATGTAGGGTGTTGTGTCGCCGCCTTCAAGATAACCTGCAATACGCGCAGCTTCTCTCATCATGGCGCCTGTTCTGTAACCGTGAGGATTGCTTGAGGCATTATATGCAGTGATGCCAAGGAGCTCATAAAGAGGTATGAGAAGTCTGTCGTAAAGGGGGTCACCGATATTTCTTGCAATACCGTTAAGCTCGATGCCCAGAATATCTGACTTAGCTCTCAGTGTAGCGTCGTCACCGCAAAGAATGGTGCCGAGAGGTGCTGCAAGACCGCTGGCGGCTGCTGCAAGTGAACGGTAAAGACCGGCAGTGTTTGTTACGTGCCAGATCTCATCTGCAGGGTAGGTATCCCATGCATCAGCAGGAAGACCTACATGTGTGCCAAAGTTAGGTCTGTTTTCGCTATCCCAGAATGAGAGTGTATCTTTACCGCTACCAGATCTGGGAGCCTGAGCAAGGATGTGAAGAACCTTCTCGTAGTTATACTGTGAGCCGAGAAGTGAACCGTCGAAGAACTTATACCAGCGTACACCTGTCTGACCGCATGAATTGCCGTTCCAGTTTTCAGTAAACCAGTGAGGCATAAGGGGAAGCGCACCACGCAGGTACTCAGGAAGCTTAGTACCTATCATACCAAGAATAGGAATTTCTACATCAAGGTCCATAATTAGGTTACCAAGAAGACCATAAAGTGACACGAGAAGATTCTGAAGCTTACCGCCGTAAAGAAGACCCATAATAAGGTTAATGAGCATTTCACGAAGGTTTTCTACCTTCTGGCCCTTGTTACGTGTGGTTGTGCCGCCACCGGGATTATTGAATGTATATGTGATTGTCCATTCACCGAGGAAGCCCTTGCCGGTTTCGCTATTCATAGTAACAGCTTCAAGAATTGAACCAAGGTCGTTAGAAATAAGCATCTTATCGAGCTTAGCAACCATTTCGTCCATAAGAACGGGGATGCTGTCTGGGCTGCCTGAGTTTGCTGCTGCAAGACCGATACCAAGCTTCTTTGTAAGTTCCTGAATTGAATCGTAGTCAAGCTTACCTCTGCCGTCTACCCACATGTAGTTGTAGAAGTCTCTGCCTGCCCAGTTATCAACACCGTTAAATCTGTCGAAGAGGTAATTGAGGATTGTCTTGTCGCCCTGGAGACCGCCTTCGATCTTAGCGTATGTTCTCATCTGAGCGAGAGTATCCTTGAACTCCTGAGCCTTGATTGAGTAGGGAAGCACCTTCTCATACATAATTTCAAGTTCATCAAGAGTACGAGCCTCTGCATTTACGTTTGTAAATTCTTCAGCTGCGGGATCATATGCGGGATCTCTTCTGAGGAAATTGAAGAGAGTACCCTGCTGAACTTCAAGAGATTCAGTTGCTGAAAGAACAGCTTCAAAGTTATAATATGTAATATTGTTGCCACCTTCTGCGTAGTAGGTGTCAATTCTCTCCAGCTGTTCATATACACGGTTAGCAGCACGGCGCTTAAGGTCGTTTACAAACTTATCATAGGGAGCCATGCCCTGGCTGCCGAAAATCTGAGTGAAGAGTTCAGTTGATTCAGCATCAGTCTTCTCTGCAAGCTTTCTGCTCTCAAGATAACCGTATTCAACAAATTCGTTGTAATATGTGTTGATGTTCTTATATGACATACCGCCTGTGACACGGACGGATCCCATAAATGTATCCATCTTTGCTTTGTAAGCGATATAGTCTGAACCGTTGATGTTAACGTTTGCCTTAACATAGTTATTATAGAAGGCATTCCAGTTAGCCCTGTTGAATGTTTCAGTAGCAACAAGGTCATAAAGAATATTGCCGTCAGCATCTGTAATCATGGGGAATACCTTGATTTCAAATGTTGAAACAACGGGAGCTGCTGCGTTAAAGAATGCAAGAGCTTCATTATAATCTACATGGACACAGTGAGCAACATGCTCTGTCTGCTCATCCTTGGTTATAGTGCCGTCACCGTCAACATCTGTCCAACCGTATGTGCAGTCACCGCCGTAATAGCCATCTTTCTCTGTAAGGCCGTTACCTGTGCCGTTACATACAGTGCCGCAGTTGCCGTTACAAGCTTCCCACTTATGACCCATAGCTGCTGATGTAGAAGCGTCAACAACCTTTGTGTCGTAGATAGCATTATATTCATCAGCCCATTCACTTGCGAACTGACGTGCAACTCTTGTGCCAAGAGCGCTCTGCTCGTCAACGAGCTTATCATAGTCAGCACCGAGTGCTGCAATGATATCATCAGAAATGTTTACATTGGTGTCACCGTTGAAAACTTCCTGATTGTCGATATTCTCAAACACTTCAGATGCCTGAAGGTAAATATCGTATAACTGATCGCCAAGTGACTTGTCGTCATCAGGATTTGCATCTTCTATGAGAGCTTCAGCCTGTGCAAAAAGGGCATCAAGATCTGACTTATACTCATTAGCATAAGCCTTAGCAAGATGAACATTAACTTTTTCCTTATACCAAGCCTGAATCTCTTCCCAGCTTCTCTGCTCACTGATAGGAGTGATGTTAGGAGTTACATATGAATCCCAGATTTCTTCTGCTGTGCCAACAGCTGTGAAGAGGATAGCATCTTCAAATTTATAGAGCTTATCTGAAATTTCCTTAACCTTAGCATTGAGCGCATCAACAGTGAGGCTGTCAAAATCAACAGCGAACCAAGCTGCAGTAAGAGTGATAAACTCTGCAACTGATTCCTTGATTGTAAGCATAGCAGCTGCAGTCTTTTCTGAATCCATCTGATTGTTATTGAAAACAATGCTGTCTTCAGTCAGACCGTAACCGTTATTGTTGATAGCTGAGTTCTTAAAGCTTACGTTTGAATTGTAAAGCTTAAGGTCGTTCTTATCTGTGGGGATCTTAGTATAATCGGGAGCCCATTCAAGAACATTAAAACCAAGACCGATATAAAGAGTAATAATCTTAGGTGAATTGTAGAAACCACCGTCAGGTTCTTCAGTTTCACCAAAAGCAAAATACTTCAGTACATCGTCATACTGGTTAATACTTACCAGGGCGCTTGCACGACCGGGCATTGTAGACTGAACTTTGCTGCGGATAGCTTCGTAAATGCCATAGTAGGTGTGTTCATCCCTTGCAACCACCTTAGCAGCTTCAGCATATGCCGCTGCAACCCAGTGCCATGAGCTTGTACCTGTATCAAGTGCAACCTTCCACTGAGTTGTGTTTTCCTGGCTGGGAACCTTCTTTTTAGCTTCCTTTAATTCTGCCTCAAGCTCTGCCAGCTTGTCTTCGTCAGCAGAATCGCCTTTTTCTTCTTCCTGCGCAATCGCAGTCTCTAACTTCTCAACATCGTCGATAAGATCAGCTAATACTGAATAGTTGATCTCAATACGAGTCATGAGGTTGTCAATTGTGTCAACTGCGCCAAGAACGCCGAAACACACCGACACGCTGGAGACTATCATCATGATAGCGAGCAAGCAACTTAGTACTTTTTTTCCAACTTTCATAAATTTTCCTCCTTAAATGAAAGAATAGAATATATTTTTAAAATAGGAATTCCCTATATATTCCCGATATTTACCCAAAAAAGGGTGCAAAATACCCATAGAGACACCTATAACTATATGTAGTATATCATTCAAGAGCAAGTTTTGCAAGAATTTTTCTTAAATTTTTTTAATTCTACGCTTTATACAAATGAAACAAGATTAATTTGGTAAGTTTTACAGTAAGTTATAAGTTAACTTTCAATTTATTTTTATAACAGGATTTCAGCCTTTCAATATTTGGTGTACCCCGGCGAAAATAACACAAAATCTTGAAAAAAGTTTCAATTTATCATTTTGCACAAAAAAACACCTGCCGGATGTTGCAGATGTTTTTTCCATAAGTGATATTTACAGTCAGCGGTGGGGCGGCTCCACTGCCGGACGAAGTCCGGCAAGCGACCGCAGGTCGCACAAAATCGCTTCGCGATTTTTGTGGAGCCGCCCCCGACCCGTTTCCGGAAGAAATCCATAAAAAAATCCCCCGCCGGAACGAGGGAAGTTTTAACTTTTTATTTTGCAAGAGCACCGATCTCAAGCATAAAGCCACCAATCTGTGCGCCGAATTCAGGACCGCCATCCATAATGAGCTTACCCTGCTTTGTGCTTTCAAGCATATCATCAATACTCATAAGGATACCGAGTGCACTGTCAAGATTGTTGAAGCGAAGTGTGAAGAAAGGCATTGCCCTCTTATATTCGCCTCTGCCTGCGCGTGACTTACCGGCTTTAATTCTGATATAAGCGGCAACCTGGGGATAACCGTCAACAGCAAAAGCATAAACACGGTCAGGACTCTTTGAAGTCCACTCTCTGATCTCTGTGTGACCCATCTTATTGAGCTGGCTGATGCCGCTGGAAAGAAGATAGAAGTAGCACTTTACAAGAAGCTCCTTTGTTTCTTCATCCTTCGGGGGCTCTGTTGCACCTAAGAGACTTGCCATCTTAAGCAGTACCATAACAAATGAAACGAGAACGCCTGCTTTTTTGAAGCCCTTGATCTTGGGAATGCCTGCAGGAGTAATGTTGCCCTTAAAGAAATCGTTAAGAGCTTCCATACTCTTGAATTCGAGTTCGATTTCAGGGTCAAGTGTCAGGCAGGTGTGAACTTCCCATTCGCCCTTATCGACGATGAAATGCATACCCTGCTTGCCTGCTTCACATTCAGGGTCAATACAGCTGACCTGAATAACAGCCTGAGCGTTTTCAAACTTCTTCTTAAGAGAAGGTACATCATTTGCAATAACCTTTACAAGCGGCAAAGCTGCATTGAGAAATATTTTATTTGAATATAAGGCTTCTTTTGTGTGAGCCATAATCTTTGCCTCCTTGTGTTAATTAAAATTCGTCATCCCAGTTGTCGTCTTCTTCGAAGTCCATATTCATAACTTCACGAACCGCTGCAACGATACCGTTGGTGTCGATGCCGACCTCTGACATAATGTCTTCCTGAAGACCGATGGGTGCGAACTTATCCTGGTGACCAAGCATCTTGAATGCACAGCCCTTACCTGCCTTAGCCATTACCTCTGCAACAGCTGAGCCGAGACCGCCAACTACGCTGTGGTCTTCAACAGTGATAATTCTTCTTGTATCCATAATAGCCTTAACGATAGCTTCTTCGTCAATAGGCTTAATGGTGTGCATATTGAGAACGCGAACCTTAAGTCCGTCTGTGTTCTCAAGGAAGTTAGCTGCCTGAAGAGCCTGGAAAGCACATGAACCGCAAGCGATAACTGTGATATCTGTACCTTCGTGAAGCTCTACTGCCTTACCTACCTCGAAGCCGTAGTCTGTGCCGCTGTAAAGAACACGGTCAAAGCCTCTGTTGATACGGATGTAATAGGGGCCGAAGTTTTCATAAGCAGCCTTAACTGCGTTAGCTGTTTCATAACCGTCAGCAGGAACGATAACTGTAAGATTGGGCATAGCTCTTGTAATTGCAAGGTCAGTGATAGCATGGTGTGTTGAACCTGCCTGACCGAATGAAGTGCCTGCATGAGTAGCAATAATCTTTGCGTTTACGTTCTGATAACAGATGTCTGTGTGAAGCTGATCGCAAGCTCTCATTGATGTGAAAGCTGAGAAGCCTGACATGAAGGGGATAAGGCCTGCTCTTGCCATACCTGCGCCAACACCGAACATATCCTGTTCAGCAATACCTACGTTGAACACTCTTTCGGGGCAAACCTTGAGAACGTCACCGAGCTTTGTTGACTTTGCAAGGTCGGGAGTGATAGCAACAACCTTCGGGTCGTTGATAATGATTTCGGCAAGTGTCTTACCGTAAATTTCAGCTGTTGAAATCGAAGTCTGGTCGATTGCGTTATAAACAAATCCGCCTGCCATAATTATTTGCCCTCCTTTTCTGCACGAGCGCAGCGTGCCTTGTAGTCTTCATCAAGCTCTTTGTTGAATTTCTCAAAGAGTGCATCGTCGATAGCACCGTAGTGCCATGTGTAATCGCCTTCCATTGACTTGATGCCTGCACCCTTCTTTGTGTCCATGAGAATACATGTGGGAGCGCAGGGTTCTTTTGCTCTTTCGATAGCCTTATCGATAGCATCGCAAAGCTCACCGATGTTGTTACCGTCAATAACAATTGTGTTGAAGCCGAAAGCTGTCATCTTGTCAGCAAGAGGCTCGAGCTTCATAACGTCCTCTGTGGGACCGTCGATCATGCAGTGGTTACGGTCGATAAATACTATACAGTTGGAAAGGTTATAGTGGTTCATTGTCATGAAGCCTTCCCAGTTTGAGCCTTCACCAAGCTCACCGTCACCTGTAACGATATATGTAAGGTAGTCTTTCTTGAGTACTCTTGCAGCCATAGCTGTACCTGCAGCAATTGATGCGCCGTGGCCGAGTGAACCTGTTGAAGCGTCAACGCCTACAACCTTGTTTGAGTCAAGGTGCATGCCCATCTTTGAACCTGAAAGGTTGAAGCTCTTGAGCATTTCGGGGTCATTGAAGCCCTTATCGCAAAGAACAGGAGCATAAGCAATAGCTGCGTGACCCTTTGAAAGAATGAAACGGTCTCTGTCTTCCCACTGAGGATCCTCAACCTTGATGTTAAGGTATTTGTGATAGAGAACTGTAAGAAGATCCAATACGCTCATACCGCCGCCGATATGACCGCTGCCTGCCCACATTGTTGTCTGAAGAGTAAGCTTACGAAGTTCGAGAGCCTTCTTTTCAAGAGCAAGCCATTCGCTTTTTGAAAGTGGCATAATATTTTCCTCCATATTTTAAATATTATTTTATGTCCCGGGGTACCTGTGTCCGGTACCCCTCGGGCATTAGTTCCTTAAATTAACCGAAGATGTGGGGGTTGTTCTTAGCAACAACGCCGAATGCTTCTTCAGCAACTTCGATTGTGTGCTTGATGTCCTTGTTTGAAAGAGCAGCATTGATGAAGTGGTTGTGATGGCTTGTGAAGAAGATACCTCTTGAAACCATTTCAGCAACCCACTGCTGATGAAGAACAAGGCTGTCATCGTTAGCAATTCTTAAATAGAAGAGTGCGGGTGCGCCTGAAACAACAAGGTCAAAACCGTGTTCCTTACCTGCAGCCACAAGACCCTGAGTGAGCTTTTCGCCCTTTTCCTTAAACATCTTGGGAGTGTCAAGCTCCTTCATCTTGTTGATGTTTGCAATACAAGCTGCGAAGGGTACTGCTGAAAGCCAGTATGAACCTGTGTATGAAAGTGCGCTCATTGAACTCTTGAGGAATTCCTTACCGCAGATAGCTGACATGTTGTAGCCGTTTGCAAGTGCTTTACAGAAGCAGATAAGGTCAGCTTCAAAGCCGAAGAAGTGGTCTGAACCTGCAAGGTCAAGACGGAAGCCTGCACGTACGTCGTCAATGATAAGAACGATGTCGTTATCTGTGCAGATCTTTCTTACCTGCTGCCAGAAGCCCTTTTCGGGGAATGCGTTATCGTGGAAGTTACCGTGGTCATAGGGCTGAGCTATGATGCAGGCAATTTCATTCTTGTTTTCTTCAATTGTCTTCTCAAGAAGGGGGATGTCATTCCAGGGAAGCATGATGTTGTTTGCAACGTCCTCGGGAAGTACGCCCGGATAGTCAATTTTCTGACACCAGGGTGAAACACCGTGGTAGTAGCCCTTAAACATAATAACCTTCTTGCGGTGTGTGTATGCTCTTGCACACATGATAGCACCCTGAGTAGCATCGTTACCGTTCTTTGCAAAGAATGCCCAGTCAGCTGTTGCAACTGTGTCAACAAGAAGCTCTGCACATTCAACCATAACCTTACCGGGCTGAGTTGTGCAGTTGCCGAGAGCTGTCTGCTTAGCTGCAGCAGCGTCTACATCGGGATCACAGTAACCGAGTACGTTAGGACCGTATGCGCACATATAGTCAATAAACTTGTTGCCGTCAACGTCCCAGATGTATGTACCCTTTGCCTTTTCAGCAAACATGGGCCACTTGCTTACGGGAATAAACTGACCTTCTGCGGGGCCAAGGTGACCGTAGATACCTGAAGGTATAACTTTTGTAGCTCTGCCGAAGAGCTCTGTGCTTTTGTCGTAATTATAAACGGGGAAACTCATTTCTTATACCTCCTTATGCAAGATAGAGTGCAACTCTGTCAAGAATTCTGTTTACGTTGTCGATCATGCTTACAAGACCGAACATACCGATTTTGCCTTCACCGATGCAAGCAACTGCGTTAACTTTGCCGTCGAAAAGGTCTCTTGCAAGACGGATATCATTGAATTCCATCTTTGAACGGAAGGTTTCGGGCTTCTCTTTAATTGTAACCATATGATGATCTTTTACTCTGATGCCTGCACTTACACAGTCCTTAATTGAAACTTCGATAATACCGTCGTCAATAAGGCTTGCGCTGAAAGTGCCGATAGCGTCATTGTTGCCGATCTGTGAAAGGGCAACTGTAATAACATAGAACATAAGCTTTGTGCTTATTTCAAAGAACTTGTCATCCTTGAGATCTTCTTCGCTGGGTCTGAGGTAAGCTGAGAGCTTATCTGTCAGCGGTGTGAACTTATTAAGCAGGAAACCTATCTTTGAAAAGCCCTTGCAGGGGATAGGAGTAACGGTGCCGTCGATAAGACCGTTGAACTTTTCGCAGGATGAGAAGGGGAGAAGAACGTCACAGTTTTCAATGCCCTGTTCCATTCTGCATCTGCCGTTTTTGAATGTGATTGTTGCGCTGGGACCGTCTGTAACTGCAAGACCTACTGAAACAGGCTTTTTGGTCTTAACCAGTGCGCTGGCTTCGCTGTCAAGCTCGCAGAGATTTTCCAGCGTGCCGAGGATAGCATACATGTTGATATATGCCAAGGTTTTTGCATCTGTCATGGATATTTCCTCCTTTTTGTGAGCAGCTGCTCACCGTAATATGTGTCAGCCCTCAAGTTATACGATAATATTTTAACAAAATTGCGTCTTTATGTCAATGCTTATAAGTGCTTATAGATAAAATTTTATAAATTTTTATAGCTTTATTGTGCTTTAAGACCAAAAAAGCCCCGTTCCTTTCGGAACGGAGCCATTTTGTTTATCCCTTACGGGCTACATGCCTGTTTTCAGATTAATATCTGCTGTCGGGGCAGTCACAGCAAATGTATCTGCCTGCGAAGAGCTTAATGATGTTGTGGAAGAATCTGAAGAGCATACCCCAGAAGTTATTTCTGTGGCAACCGCATGAACATGTCTGGCTGCCTTCGCCTTTGGGTACAGGTACGGTGCTGCTTGTGATTTCACCCTTTTCGTTTACAGTGATGTCACCGCTGAGACCACCTTCGAGACCGGGGATTTCAAGAACTCTTACAAAGAATTCGCCTGACTGTTCAACATAGAATGTTGCAACGCCTTCTTTGTTTGTAAGGCTGGGACCGTAAACCTTGCCTGAACCGCGGTGTGTGATTTCAACCTTTGCACCGTGGAATGCCTTACCGTTGCTATCCTTAACAGTTACATTAACAACAATGTACTGCTTAACGGGAAGCTTCTCTTCAACTGTGTCGCCGCAACGCTGACAAGTCTTAACTGCAAGGCCTTCTTCCTTATATGTGGGTTCCTTAACAACTGTTGTTACATAGTTGTGACCCTGAGCAGGAATGTTGCCTGAGATGTAGTAGTAACCGCATTCTGAACAGGTGTACTTGTAGCCGCCTGACTCTGTGCAGGTTGCTTCTGAGGGAACGCCGTTATCAAAGCTGTGCTTAACTGCTTCATATACGGGACGAACAAGTGTATCCTTTGTTACGCCGTTTGTGAAGTCTGTATCCCAGCCCTTGAATACATAGTGTACCTTTGAATCTGAAGCGGGAATACCGAATACCTTTTCGTCAAATGCGTATTTTGTTACATCGTTGCCGTCCTTGTCTGTTACCTTGCCGTAAGCAATACCTGAGAAGGTCTTCTTAGCTTCACTTGTCTGTGTAACAAGTGTTGAAGTAGCGAATGTTACTGAGAAGGTACGTGTCTGAGCTGTGTAAGCTGCAATATAGGTTACGTCTGCAATAGCTGCGGGAAGTTCGTTTGACTTCTTGGGTGTATCGCCTGTCTTGACAATCCAACCTGCGAATGTGTATTCGTTAGCGTCGTCTGCCTTTCTCATAGCAAGCTTTTCTGCTTCTGCAGCCTCCTCGAAGAATGTGCAGTTAACCGCAACTTTTACTGTGTCGAGTCTTCTGCCGTCATAGTCTTCAAACTTGATGGTGTAAGAAGCATCAGCTTCGCGGATAAGCTCATTACAAATTGTGCAACGAACTTCGTTTTTACCTGTCTTATCGTTATAAACAGGTGCGCCTTCTGTATGACCGTTAGCATTCTTTGTGATTGCTGTCCAGGTCTTGTTGCAGGTTACGCAGGTGTATTCTGTAATTTCGGGAAGAATACATGTTGCATTCTGCTTAACTGTTGTCTTGGTATCGTCTGCTGTGTGAGCAGCCTTATCATATACAGCGTAAACTGTAAGCTTTTCTGTGATGTTTGTAAGTGTAGCGGGTGTTCTGCCGTCTGCGCTTGTGTACCAACCCTTGAAGGTGTAGTGGTATTCACTGTCGGCAGCCTTTGCGGGAGTACCCTTAGCAGCTGCTGTGCCGCCTGCTGTTACATCAACTGCATCATATGCAACGCCTTCATTCATGAAGATAACCTTGTAGGTCTTAGCTTCAGCTGTGAACTTAGCCTGATATGCGCCGTCACCTGCAATCTTACCGTCGTACTTGGTGGGGTTTGTACCCTGAGTGTACCAACCGTCGAATGTGAAGGTGAAGTAATCTGTTTCTGCGAATGTAGGTGTTTCACCGGGAACTCTTGTGTCACCGATAGCACCCATGAGTGACTTAACATCCTTATATCCGCCGTAGCTTTCCTTAACGGTTTCTGTTGCGGGAGTATAAGTTGTGGGTACCTTGAATGTTACTGTGTAGAAGATATCCTTCTCTTTGAACTTAGCATAGAGAGTGATGTTTTCTGTGCCGATTTCCATAGGAAGTGTATACTTCTTATCAAATGAACCGTCAGCCTTCTTTGTGTACCAACCGTCAAATTCATATCTGATCTTGCCGTCAGCACTGTTAAGCTTCTTCTGTTCGGGAAGAGTTGCGCCTGTTACTGTTACACCGGGAAGATCCTTAACTACTGTTGATGTTTCCTTTTCAACTACTGAAGTTTCATCTGTTTCCTCATCGGTAACTGTTTCTGTTGTTGCACCGACGAATGTAATTGAATATTCTACAAGAGCATCAATAATTGTGTCGGGTTTTGTGCCGGGACAGCCTGCAACTGCACACTTGTAAGTGATCTTACCGGGTACGCCAACCTGAGGTTCTACTCTCTGGTCAACTACAAATGTGTGAGGCGCTGCCTCGTAAATGTATCTTGTTACAACATTACCCTCAACGAGAATGTCTGTGCCGCAAACTGAGCAAACATTCTTTTCGCTGCCGAAGTAGTCCTTGCCGTTTGCATCTGTTCCGTATTTATAACATCTGAGAGCGTCTACTGCTACCCACTTGTCAGCAACATGACCCTTGGGAGCATAAGCTGCGTCGTAGTTAGCTGCAGTATTGTCATAACCCTGAGCAATTTCTATTGTTTCGTTACAAGCACGGCAAAGGCGTGTTACCTTTCCTGCCTCTGTGCATGTTGGAGCAACTGTCTGAGCTTTATAGAAGCTGTGTGCGCCTTCTTCAGCGGGAAGTGTTTCCTGCTTTATAGTATGGCAAACTGTACATGTGAAGTTCTTTACGCCTGCAGTTGTACATGTAGCAGCCTTAACAACGATACCTTCATCCCAAGCATGACCGCTTGAGGGATAGAGAAGTACATCATCACCGTTTTCATCTTTAACGATTGAGCCGTCTTCGTTAAGCTGATAGTACTGTCTTTCAGCTGTGTTTTCACATCTTGAACAGCTTCTTGAAATGTAACCGTGAGTTGTGCAGGTTGCTTCAACAATTGTGTCTACCCATGCATGATCAAGAGGATCAATGTCAACCTTGTTAAAGTCAGCACCGCAGTTGAGACATCTCTCTGATGTGAAGCCTGCTTCAAGGCAAGTAGCTGCCTGACTGTAGGTTACCTTATCGTGGTCAGCAAGAATTGTGAAATATGTTGTTACCTTATTGCCTGCCTTATCTGTTACAACAACCTTGCGCATGCCTGCACCTGTGATTGTGTATTTGTGGTTAGCAGTCTTTTCTGCAATTAATACACCGTCAACTTCAACTGTGTAATCTGTTGCTTCAGTTACTGTGATAACAGCCTGCTGGCAATATGTGTTTTCAATTGCGTTATAGTTGCCTGCAACTTCAACAACGGGCTTTGTTTCATCGTAAACAAACTCAGCAGTTCTGATATAGCTTGAGTTGCCTGCCTTATCTGTTACCTTTGCATATGCAATATAGGTTTCACCGTCTGTAAGATTTTCGCTTTCAAGCTTAGTTGTATAGTTAGCGTTATAGTCCTTATACATTGCAGGAACCTTAGCCCAACCGCCGTAGTTAGCAATAAGAAGCTTCTGGATTTCTGTCCAGTCATAAACTACATCGCCTTCACCGTCGATTATCATTGACAGTGTATCTTCATCATAGATTCCGTCGCTCACGGGAGCAATCATCATAATGATCTTCTGAATGCCGATGCCCTTACCTGTCTTGTTGAAATCTTCATTGATGTCACCCTTATCGGATGTTGTGATAATGAAGTCTGTGTTGGGGTTAGCATATACAACTTTTGAATCTGCTGCAGCTGTACCGAAGTCTGACCAGTTGCTTGTGCCGATATAAGCTGTTGAACCGGGCTTAACCTTATCTGTAAGTGCGGGAATCTTGCACTCGGGGAGATCTGTCTTTTCTGTCTTTTCCTTGTTACATTCACACCAGAAGCGTCTGAGACCTTCACCTGATGCTTCGGGAACCTCAGTATTATCATAGTCTGTGTAAGCAGCCATGGGATATGTGGGATATGTAACAACTTCGCTCTTGTTGTAAACGTGTGCGCTGTCGCTGAAGTTTGCTGTGATTGTTGTATCAGCTGTGATAGTTGCAGTTTCAATATCGAATGTGCTGCCGTTTGATGTCCAACCGATGAAAGCACTGTGAGTGGTTGCATCCTTATAGCCTGCAACGGGATCTGAAACGAGCTTGCTGATGTTTTCACCGTCTTTAACTGTTAATGTGTAGGTTGTTGTGCCGTTATCAACGGTTACCTTCCATGTCTTAGCAGTAAGTGCATACTTAGCATAGAACTTCATGTTGCCTGTAAGTGTTGTATTACGGTCAAGCTGTACTTCGCTGCCCTGTGCATCCTTGTAGAACCAGCCTGCAAATACATAGTTTTGACCGTCCGGTGCGCCTGCGGGAGGAGTAAGAGTTACTGAGGGTGAGTGAATCTTATCACCGTAAACATACTTACTTGTTGCAACGGTTGTAGTGCCTGCATTGTATGCGTCGATATCATTGAACCACAGTACATCATAGTAGATGTAAACGGGCTTATACTGAGCAACAAATGTCATTGTGCTGCCGGGTACGCCGCCTTCACACGCCTCGGGAACTCTCTTGTCCCAACCAAGGAACTGATATGTGTAGGTTTCGTCAGCACTCTTAGCAGCTTTGCTTTCAGCTTCTCTCTGAAGAGCGATAAGTGAATCGCCGTAGTTGAGAGCGCCTTCTGCAAGAACTGTGCCGTCGTAGTTTTCAAATACGAAATTGTATTCGTAAAGCTTATACTCAAACTTGGGAGTAAGAGTAACGTCAGCTGTTACTTCTGTTGTGCCGGGAATATATTTGTTGTCGGCTTCATCATACCAACCGATGAACTCATATGAGCCGTATTCTGTAGCGGGCTTTGTGGGGATGTATTCTTCCTGAGTTACCTCTTCTCCGCTCTGAACGTCTACATACCAATAATCAAGTGTTGAACCTGAGATTACTCTGAAGGACTTTGTAAGCTCGCCGTCAACATAAGTTGCTGTGCGGAAGGGGATGCCGTCTTCATAAACAGCAGTGAAGGTTACATGGTTAGCAGGATAGTAGCCTGCAAGCTGTGAGGTGCTGTAGGTATTGCCGTCAGCACTGCAAAGCCATTTATCCTTGAAGTATAACTCCTGACTACCGTCATCGTAGGTGCCGTGAGGCTTAAGAGTATCGATAAAGCTTGACTCTACTTCATAGCCATCATATACTTCAGCAATTTTTGTTACGGAATTGCCGTCAGCATCTCTGTATACATAGCTTACATTATAAGGCTTGCGTACACCCTCATCGTAAACTGCCATGTAATAGTCAGCGCCTGTACATACTTCTTCACCAAGAACAATGTTTGCACCGTTCTTATCCCAACCGATGATAGTTTTTTCCAGACCGAACATAGCGTATGCGGAGGGAACTTCTTCGGGGATTTCAATTACCTGACCGTACTTGTAAGAAACTACCTGATCAACCCAGTCACCGATTTCATTGAAATATCCGAATGTAACCTCGAAGGGCTTAGCGTAACGTCTGAATACAGGATAATATGTTGTGTCGCCTCTTACAACAAAGTCTTCTGCAAAGTAAATTGCATTACCGTCAACATCATAGTCAGCATCCTCAAGAGCAATATGGTATGTCTTACCTGTTGAGGGCTTCTGTGCTGACCAGCCTTCAAATGTATAGCTGTAATCAGTTGCGTATATTTCAATGGGGTTAACTTCTGAATCTGCGGGAACTGCAGCTACATCTCTGTAGTTATAGTCCTTTGTGTATGCAGTATATTCACTGCCTGTGCTGTTATAGAAGGTTACTCTGTGTACTCTGTCGAATGAAGCATCCTGATAGAGAGGAGTAAGGATAAGATCCTTTGTAAATGTGTAAGCGGTGGGGTCTACAACTGTACCGTCGATATTTTCCCATTTACCTGTCCATGCACCGTATGTGAATGCACCGCTTGTATAGCCGAATTCGTTAGCGGGTGTGGGCCAATTTGAAATTGCTGTGTTCACGTCACCGCCTTTAAGAGCGAATGAATCGAGGAATGTACCGTCGATGTCATAGAACTTAACAGTAATATCGTGTGAAAGCCACCAACCGTAATATGTTTTGTTGTTTGTTGTAATACTCTGAGTTCTGTAGTTCCACTGCTCACCTGCATCAGTGTAAAGAGCCTTATCTGCATCTGAGTAGTTGAAGTAGGTGTCGCTGTCTACGGGAGGAGCGAAGGTTGCCTCTGATGAGTATGCCTGACCCTTTGCGCCTGTTGCATCAGGCTGGGGTTTTGTCCAGAAACCGAGGAAGTCAAAGCCTTCCTTTTCAGCATACATAGGTAAGGTTGCAGGTTTCTGGTTGTATGCGAGATAATTGGGATGGTCAATAACAGCATCGGGAGTACCGTCATTGTTGCTGTCCCAGGCATAAGTTCTGGTTTCATCTGTGGATTTGTCTTCCATCATAATGGAAACTTTTCCGTCTTTCTTTCCGTCTTTCCTTACGCTTGCATCGAAATGCCAGCTGTAAGCCGGATATGTAAAATGAAGTGTTTGTGCGGCAACAGCCTGGCCGTCAGCTTCACTCAGATGAGCAACAAGATAATAGTCCCTTATAAAACCTTCTTTAAGAGAAAGGGATGTCTGCATCAATGAGTTAACCTTAACAGTTGCAGTTGTAAGCGCAGCGTTGGGTTCCCACCAGAAGCCTGCTTCCTTTTCACTCATATCCTGTGTACCTGTAGGAGTCTGAGAAAGGTTGTAGTTGGGAGACTGATACCAATAAACATTATACTGGTCGATAACCTTTGCAGTATATGTATAGCTCAAGGGATTGGCATTTTCGGGAGTGTTTATGTCAGGAATAGTGATATTTGTTATTCCGCCGAGACCTTCAATTATTGTGGGCTTGGGATAATCGCCTTCACTGATAGTTGCATAAAAGTCACCTGTGGCGTTACCAAATGTTGCACCTTCAAATTTATGGTTACCTTTGAAGTCATGTTCTACAGAAACGCCGTTTACCTGAACATCAAGGGCACCAATCTGACAGTTTCGAGCCCAGGCAATGTCATACCACATATGCACCTGTGTCGGGAAACCGCTTAATGTTGCATCGAATACAGTGATTTGTCTTTCATCGTTGAAGAGACCTTCTGCAGCAGACTGCTGTCCTGAGGTTACAGCATCACCTGTACCGTTGTTTGTTTTATAAGTTACATCAACCTTGAAGTTGTTGCTGCCGTTAGACCAAGAGTCAATAACATTAAGCTTGACAACAACACGGTAGGATGTGCCTGCTGCCTCTGCCTCAGTGGGGGCAACCCACACCCAGCAGGACAGTACCATAAGCACTGCCATTATAAGTGATAATGATTTTTTAATTTTGTTTTTCATTAAGATTTCCTCCTTAATAAAAATTAACCTTTTTATTTCATAATACGGCATAGCCGTTAAAACGAAACTTATCGTGCCTTTTTCCTCTTGAAATCACGCCTGCACAGTCCCTGACCTGACCGTTTTTTGCACGCACTGACCCCTTGAGGGTATAAAGGGTCACTATTAGTTAGTATCAGTATATCATTTAAAAATCAATAAAGTCAATGGCAAAATTAAAAAACATTAAATATTTCTTAAAAATTGGTTTATATCACAAAAAGAGGGGGGCTTTTTTGTCAATTTTGCCGTGACAAAAACAGAAGGCACCTTTTCGCTTTTGCGAAAGGTGCCTTTAACATACTATATAAATTTAAAATTCCATTTTTCCTTCGATATATGCAACGAGGTCTTCGATTTTCACTCTTTCCTGCTGCATTGTGTCTCTCTCACGCACTGTTACACAGCCGTCTTCTGCACTTTCAAAGTCATAAGTGATGCAGAAGGGAGTACCGATTTCATCCTGACGACGATAACGCTTGCCGATTGAGCCTGCATCGTCATATTCTGTCATAAACTTCTTCTGAAGCATATGGAAAACTTCTGTTGCACCGTCGTTCAGCTTCTTTGAAAGAGGAAGAACTGCTGCCTTGATGGGAGCGAGTGCAGGGTGGAAGTGAAGCACAACTCTTGTGTCGTTCTTTTCTGCGTCAACAACCTCTTCGTCATAAGCCTCTGTCATAACTGCAAGGAAAAGTCTTTCAACACCGAGTGAAGGCTCGATAACATAAGGAATATATCTCTCGTTTGTTGTGGGATCAAAGTAATCAAGTGTCTTGCCTGAAACGTTGGTGTGCTGAGTAAGGTCATAGTCTGTTCTGTCAGCAACGCCCCAAAGCTCGCCCCAACCGAAGGGGAAGAGGTATTCGAAGTCGGTGGTAGCCTTTGAATAGAAGCAAAGCTCCTCTGCATCGTGGTCACGGAGTCTTACATTTTCAGCCTTGAGACCGATGCTGTAAAGCCAGTCGCGGCAATAGCTTCTCCAATAGTCAAACCATTCAAGGTCAGTGCCGGGCTTGCAGAAGAATTCAAGCTCCATCTGCTCAAATTCACGCACACGGAAAATGAAGTTACCGGGTGTGATTTCGTTACGGAATGACTTACCTATCTGAGCAACACCGAAGGGAATCTTTCTTCTTGTGGTACGCTGAATGTTTGCGAAGTTTACGAAAATACCCTGAGCTGTTTCAGGTCTGAGATAAAGCTCATTTTTGCTGTCTTCGGTTACGCCCTGGAAGGTCTTGAACATAAGGTTGAACTGACGGATGTCTGTGAAGTTGTGCTTGCCGCAGTCGGGGCAGGGAATTGCCTTTTCTTTTATGTAAGCTGTCATTTCTTCGTTTGACCAGCCTGCTACATTGGTACCGTCAAAATCTTCAATAAGATTGTCAGCTCTGTGTCTTGTCTTACATTCCTTACAGTCCATAAGAGGGTCTGAGAAGCCGCCCAGGTGACCTGATGCAACCCATGTCTGAGGATTCATAAGAATAGCTGAGTCAAGACCTACGTTATAGGGGTTTTCCTGAACGAATTTCTTGAGCCATGCCTTTTTGATGTTGCTCTTAAGCTCAGCACCTAAGGGGCCGTAGTCCCATGTGTTTGCAAGACCGCCGTAAATTTCACTGCCTGCATAAACAAAGCCTCTGCCCTTACAGAGAGCAACCAGCTTTTCCATTGTTTTTTCTGTGTTCTTGAGCATTGTGATTAGCTCCTTTCATATATGATTATGAATATAATTACGCTGTTTCTATTTATAATAATATAAAAAGTCAACTGTTGTCAAGGGAAAACCTTTCTTATTTTTGCCATTTAAAGAAATTTGATAAAAAAGAGGAAAAACCCTTGCAATAAGATGTGTTTTTTTGTTTAATATAAATGCTACTACTTTTCAAAAGGAGTTTTTATGAAAACGGACCTGCAAAAAATCAGAGCTTTACTCACCCAAAATGAACATATTATAATAGAAAGCGTAGCCGTCACCGCCTCGACAAACGAGGATATGAAAACTAAAGCGCGGCAGGGTACAGATGAAATCAGCGTTCTTGTTGCCGACAGACAGACAGCAGGCAAAGGCTCAAAGGGCAGGTCTTTTTATTCGCCGGTCGGCACAGGCTGCTATATGAGCTTTCTGCTTCGCCCGAAAATTAGACCCGAGGAATGTATTCTACTCACAACAATTGCCGCCGTTGCAACTGCCGAGGCTATTGAGAAATTAACAGGCAAGCAGGCAGATATAAAGTGGGTCAACGATATCTATATGGGCGGAAAAAAGGTTGCCGGCATTCTCACCGAGGGCGCCTTCGTAAGCAAGGATAAAATTGACTTTGCCGTTGTGGGCATAGGCATAAATCTTACTGTACCCGATGAAGGCTTTCCGGAAGAAATAAAAAATATTGCCGGCGCGCTGGGTGCTGACGGAATTAAAAACGAACTTATTGCAGAAATTGTAAACCGCTTTGTTTATTATTACCGCAGACTGCCCGATAACAGCTATGTTTCCGAGTACCGCAAAAGACTGTTTTTCCTCGGAAGAGAGATTACCGTTGTGCAGGCAGACAAGCCCTTCACTGCAGTGGCAGAGGATGTTGACGAAATGTGCCGCCTCAAAGTGAAAACCCCTGAAGGCGAGCTGCTTTTAGGTGCAGGTGAGATAAGTGTGAAGATATAAAATGAGCTGTAAAAAAATGAAAGTTTTTTTACAGCTCATTTTTAGGGGCGTGAAAAAATGCGCAGAATGAACAAACTGAGCAAAAATAAAGCTTTGGCTTTATTTTTGGTTACCCGAAGGCGTACGAAGGTACGTCGAGAGGCGAAGTTTGTTTATAGCATAAACCGAAAAACTGCATAATTTGCAGTTTTCTGATTTTTATGTGTTTTAAAGGGTTCCTTTGGACTTTCATCCTGAAGAAACCCTCTAT
>JAZSKE010000058.1:0-1572 GCA_045534675.1 Acutalibacteraceae bacterium | reverse complement strand
AGATTGCAAAGGCGATACAACGATTTTCGACTGTTCCCAAGTTGGATATGATAAACTATTGGGAGCAGGTGGTTTTCTCGTGGATAACGGGTAATGCCGATATGCACCTGAAAAACTTTTCGCTGTATAGCAAGGAGCAGGGGAAATATGTGCTTACGCCAGCATACGATATGCTCTCCACCGCATTGGTTATGCCCGAAGATACCGAGGAGTTGGCGCTGACCCTTAACGGCAAGAAACGCAAAATCAAAAAGGCTGATTTCGTAACCTCAATGCAAGCATCGGGGTTGGAGGAGAAAGTTATCAATAACATCTTTGCCAAATTCGCAAAGGCAAAAGATAAGTGGTTTGCGTTTATTAACCAATCTTTCTTGCCAGACGAAATGAAAGAGGTTTTTAAGGTTATCATTGCCGAAAATTTGAACTTGTTAGCGTAACACTGATACGTTAAGGCTTTTATACTTCCGTGCTCTATCTTTGCTGATGCAAAGCATGAACGGATGTTCACCGTTCTTAAAGTCTTGGACTTATAGCATAGTACGCTGATTGTTGTTATCATAACATTTCTGGTTTGCACCTCGGTTTGCGCAACTGCGGTAAAACCCAGCAAAGCCATACATTATGAGACGAAAAAAGCAGTTACGAAAAATCGTAACTGCTTTTTTTTCTGTGGTGCCACCAGAACTCTATTTTCTTTATTTTATTTAATCGCAAAAATTAAAAGAAATAAGAAATAGATTGAAATATAACACTTTACAAATTTCTTTTAAAAAGTCAATATTAAGCTAATTTTGAAAATGTGGTGACAATGTGGTGACAAATCTCAAAAAGTTTCGCTAAATTTGTAGTGAAAACATAAAGAAAAAAGTTATGGGCAACTACTTTTTGAGAAAAGGCACAAGCAAAGAGGCAACATTGTTCGTTCGAATAAGAAAGCGTGTTCCTAAAATTGACAAGAATATAAATACGCGAATTGTGATTGACCGCAATGTGTGGGAGAGAGCAAATAAGGATGCTGCAAGCTTGGAGAAGTTCTATCGAACCAAAGACGGGCAGACTATTTATCGTAAGATGTGTGCCATCGACCAGGCATTGGAAGAACTGCTCAGTCAGGGTAAATTTGAAGATACACACATAGACCGTGCGGTTGAGTCTATTGTCTTTGCCGAAATCAGAGAACAGCAACGCAAAGAGGAAGAAGAACGCAAGCAGAGGAAACAAGCTGCAGAGGAAGCTCGGGAAAAAGATGTACGGACTTTTCTCAATGACTTCATAGTTGGAATCAGAGAGGGTTCCATCAAGCATAATGGCAATACCTACAGTGTGAACACCTGTAAAGTCTGGGAATCCTTTAGGCTCATTTTTGAACGCTTTCACAAAAAGCATCCATTCACCTGGGAGGGCATCGACCAGCGATTGGTAGATAAGTTCCTTTTTATGATGGAGAAAGATGGCTATATGCCCAAGAGTATTAACAAATACCTTGTTTGTTTCCGTGCAATGGTTGGCTATGCCCATAAAGCCAGACTGCACAACAATTCCGTAGCCGAAAAGTGTTTCTCAAAAATCCGT
>JAZSKE010000083.1:0-30984 GCA_045534675.1 Acutalibacteraceae bacterium | reverse complement strand
TGTTGGAAGATTATATTTTTCAATATTAAGAAATGAGTTTGAAACTATGGAATAGGATATTTGTAGGAGAGACAACTTTCAGTTTGACGGAGCGTCAAATTCCAATTTATCGACTTGTTGCTATTTTGACCTGCAAACACAAAAAAATCCAAGTCGAAAGACTTGGATTTTTTTGTTTATGCAAAGCTACTTATCTGCCATACCTTTCCTTCATCACTACAGGCACACCGCCACTTAGCCTTGATTCCTCTGCGGCAAATGCCATAAGGTGGCTTTCTATTGAAGCGGCGATATCTGTTTTCAGCTCATCCTTGGCAAGATGCGCTATGAGCTTCTGATCGCCGCCACCGTGGGAGCCGAGAGCGCCAAGCTTGATTTTCTTTCTTCTCTTACCGTAAATGCGTATATCGATTATACCCTTATCCATATCGCAGCTGAGTTCACCGAGAGTGCCTCTGACACGGGTTTCACGGTATATTTTATCGGAAAAAGCTGTCATAACAAGTGTGGATGTAATGCCGTTTTCAAATGTGGCAGTTGTCACCTGATAGTCAACAACATCGTTGTCACTCATAAAAACGCACTTGCCGAAATCCGAGTTGTTCAGAGCGTCATAAACCTTGGGGATAGTTACAAAACCGTCTGACATAAGTCTTGACTGAGGCCACATATATTTTCGCACAAATTGGGGGAGCGGCTTAATGGAATTGACATAAATCTTTTCGCAGTCATAGGGACAGTCATTTTTTGCCTTGCAGCCCTTTAAACAGTACTCTGCCGCGCCTTCAGGGGCGTTTTCTTTTTTGAAGTAGTTGAGTTTACCCACTGAAGAAATCTGCTCACAACGGCTCCCTGTGAGATATACGGCAATGTCAAGGTCGTGACAGCACTTTGCCAGAATCATAGGTGAGGATTCCTCTTTTTTGCGCCAGTCGCCGCGTACGAAAGAATGAGCCTGATGATAATAGCCCACGTTTTCAGTCTGGTCAATTGCTACAATGTCACCGAGTACACCGCTGTCTATAATCTCTTTGATTTTAGTGTAATACTTCGTGTAGCGAAGCACATGGCATATGCAAACCTTTTTGCCAAGCTTATTTGCAGTGCTTTCAATTTTGAGACAGTCCTCGGCGGTGCAGGCAGCAGGCTTCTCAAGAAGCAGGTCATAGCCTGCCTCAAGGCATCTGACCGCGTGACCTACGTGGTCCTGGTCCTGTGTGCAGACGAAAACCCAGTCTGCTGTTCTGGGTGCTTTAAGAAAATCGTCAAGGGACAGAAAAAGTCTGTCATCGGGGAGCTTGAGTATCTTTTTTGCTCTTGTTAGTTTGTCGGGATTAATGTCGATAACCGATGTAACCTCGAAATCCTTTTTCATTAAACGGCAGAGTCCGCCGTAAAGACCGCCTCTTCCGCCAAAGCCTAAAATTGCAACCTTTTTCATATGTTTTCTCCTTTATATTCTCCAACTTACTGATATTATGTTATCATATTGCTCTGCTTGTGTCAATAAAAAAAGTCCCATCTGAACCAGACGGGACAAATATAAATTATACTTCTTCGAGAACTGCTGCACGTTTGTCAGCGAGCTCAACAATCATTCTCTGCTGAAGCTCACCGTGAATGGGATAAAGGAAGAAGGATATACCGTAAAGACCTCTTGCAAGGGCGGGGAGGATACAGAATACTATCCAGATACCTCTGAGTATGTTGGGATCTTTGTTGGGTATTGCATTGCCAAGCTCATCAGTGAGAGCCTCATAGTTAATCCACTCGAAAACAAGACCTGAGAGTGCGCCTGTAATTGTACCTGCAAGTTTTGTGAAGTAACCCTGAACGGTTGTTACGAGAGCCTCGTTACGAAGGCCGTGCTTCCATTCCATATAGTCGAGAGCATCAGCTGTAAGGATGGGATTACAAACCTGAATAATCTTATTGGGAAGTCCTGCAATGGTTAAAAGTATGGTAATGCAGACGAGGTTTAATATATGATGGCTTTCAAAGCTATCACCGACAACATTACCGAAGGGGAAGCCGAGGGCAAACATAAGCATATATGCCGCAAAGCCGAAGACACCGGCAATAATGGCGGCAGTACGCGCGCCGAACCTTTTAATAAGCTTGGCACCGATTGGTATCATAAAGAAATTAGGGATACCTGTGAAAAAGCCTGCAGCGCCGCCGTTTGCAAAGGAGCCGGTATTATTAAGCCAGAAGAATTTCTCCGTTGCACCGCCCACTGCCTTGAAGTTGCTGAAAAAGTCAGCAAGGATAATTGCAAGGAGCGGTTTGTTTGTGATTATGTTCTTAAGGGAACCCCAGATAGAGGTTTTATTCATTTCCTCGCGGCTCTGAAGAGGTATTCTTTCTCTCATGGTGAAGAAGCCGTAAACGGCAAAGAATGCAGAGAAAATAAGCATAAAGCCTGCAAAGCCTTTAAAGATACCTGTCTGTGAAACTGACGGAACAAGCTTTGGAACGAAAGTGAGAATAAACGGCAATAAGCTGGGAAGCCATACGCCGAAGTTCTCAAAAAATTTATTGGTATATATGAGGTTATTTCGTTCATTCATGTTCGGCGTTAAATTATAAATCATAAGATTCCAGGCGCCGAAGTAGCTCATACCGAGACCGTAAATGATGGTTGCTGCACAGAAGAACCAGCTAAGCCCCTTGTCTCCCAAATTCGGAGTGGCAAAGAGCATAAATCCGCCGATAAGCCACAAGGGAAGCGGAAGAATAAAGAAGGGACGGATTCTGCCCCAACGGGTACGTGTTCGGTCAATTATAAGACCTGAAAGTGTATCGTCAAGGGCATCATATATGGTGGCAAAAGCAGTAATTGCAGCATAAGCCTTACCGCTGAGGCCTGCATACTGCATCATAAAGATCTGACGGTTGGTGCCTACGAACTCCGAAAGATTCTTTTGACCGAAGTTAACAAGAATATATGATGCAAATTCTTTTGGTGTAAGATATCTCTTTTTGGTGTAGGCTAATTTATCAAGCACCGCTTCTTCGGAATTTTCATTTGCCTGAAGAGAGCTTGTGTTTACTGTATCTGACATTTTATCACTCTTTCAAATGTTATATTTTTCTCTTATTTCTTGCTGCTTTTTTCAAGAGCTTCTCTTGCTTTTCTGACCTTTTCAGCCTGCTCCTGTTTCTCTCTTTCCTGAGCCTCAAGCATAGCGGCGAGTTTTCTCTGACGCTCTTCTTCGGCTTTTTCTTCCTTGATGCGTACCTTTTCAAGTCTTTCAGCTTCAAGCTGGTCTTCGCTCTTGATATCCGCCTTTGAAACAAGGATGTTGCCTATAAGTGCTACACCTAAAAGCGCAATATAAACGAACATACCCCAAAGTACACCTGTCTGAGCATTTTCAAAGGTGAGAGTACCGATTGAGAAAGTGCCCGTGATTTTGTTGCCGCAAAGCAAAAACAGCGCAGATGCAACAAAGGTTATTGCAATACTAAGCGCATCGGTAATCCAGACAGCGTTTGTTTTCGGCTTTCTGAATTTGATTAAAATCATAAAGAAGCCGAGGACTATTGTGATAATGCCAAGGAGCATCGTAAGAAGTCCTGCCATAAAATATGTAACGGGGCCTGAGAAGGCTTCTGCCTGCATAGCAGAGAAAATATCACCGATATTCTTGAAGAGGATACCGAAGAAGTTGATTGTGCTTGTGCCGTCTGTGAAAAGACCTAACAGGTCAAGGCTGAGAATATCCTTATCACTGACGATGCTTGCCCAAGGGAGAATAAAACCGAGGGCGGGGATGAAGGACATAACTAATCTTGCAATTCTCAGCTTAGTGCCGAAAACGGAATATTTGAGCATATTCAGGGTTCTGTAAAACTTTCCGAATTTTTCCTCGGCCAGTCTGTTGTCTTCTTCAAGACGTGCCTCCCAGTTATAGTTTGGAATACTTATACCGCAACCGGGACATTCAGCTTTTACATCATACCATTTAAGTACCCTGCCGCAGTTTGGACATTTACTTGCCATTTAAACACCCTTTCTGAACAATAATTAATCTATTTTATTTTATATGCTTACCACTTTTTTGTCAATGAGAGAAACAAACAAAAATGCTTGTCTATTGTGACAATTTATAATTTTGCAACAAATTTCATTGAAAAGTTAACAAATGCTTCAAAAAGTCTTGAAATTGTTTAAAAACATTGCTAATATAATACAGATATATAAGATTTGGAGGAATTTTTATGAAAAGAACTCTCAGAAAAACGGCTCTTATCTTCGTTGCGCTTATGCTTATGTGCCTTTGTGCAGTCAGTTCGAGTGCAGCAAATGACGGCATCGCAACATTTGCAGAGGGCTATGAGCTTACAATCAATGCGGACTATATGTATGTAGGTGTTAATCAGAAATCTCAGTTCACCGCAGTTGTTTCAGGCGTTGAGGTGCAGCCCGTAATCACATGGGGTACCGCAGACAAAACCATTGCCGATGTTGATGCAAAAGGCAGAGTATCAGGCAAAAAGGAAGGCTACACAACAATCACCGCTTCCGCTGTTGTTGCAGGTCAGACCCTTGAAGCAAGCTATCCTATCCAGGTTGTAAAGAATGAGAATATCATTCATTCTTATCTTGAAACAAACAATGTTCTTTCATATCAGTATGATTATGACTACGGATACTACTATGCCAACGATAAGGCTTCATGGCAGAGAAACTTCGGCTTTGCAAGAGTTTATGACTATGTTGCTCCCTATGTTGGTATGGAATATGACTATATCCGCGTGTTCTTCACCTATGATGAGGAAGACTTTCTGGTACAGCTCTGGAAAGGTCAGTACGGTGTTACATACGGCGGCGAGGTAGGTATCTACAACAGAGACGAAGACGGTCAGAATTCAAGCCCCTTCACCTTATATGCTGCCGCAAGTGAAAAATATTGGCCCGTAATGGACATGGCAGTTTATCATCAGAAAGAAGAAGGCGACAGACCCGACGAATATGAGCTTCTCTTCAGGCGCCCCGTTGATAAATACTGGTGGTGCACAGGCTTTAAGCTTGGTACACTCAGACAGTATGAGCCTGCAGACGAGCTGAGAATTGAAGTGACAATCACCTTCAGAGATGCTGAAATGGCACGCCTTTTCGCAGACGGTATCCGTGATTGCGGCTTCACTCAGGCTGCTTCAAAGCAGTATATGGGCATTGACTCATACTACTATGGCGGCGGCACGGATGTCAGCGTTTCATGGCAGGGCATTTCCGAAGCCGAAAACACAATGGGAATCAAAGCCGGTTTAGGTGCAACTCTTCTTCTCGGATTAATTAATTTCCTTCTTAAGTTAGGTCTTTTTAATCTTGTGTTCTTTATAATCTTCTAAGATATACATCAACCCTGTGTGCTTTTGACACGCAGGGTGTTTTTTCTTTTGTTGAATACTTGCAATTATTTTTATAATATGGTATTATAACTTGGTTAGAAAATATTTCCAAAGGAGCTACACTATGAAAAGAACTCTCAAAAGAATCTCTCTTGTGCTTGTTGCACTGATGCTCATGTTTACAGCTTTTGCGGTTTCATCATCTGCTGCAGGCATCACCACAGGTATCCCCGAGGATTTTGTAAATGCACAGAGGTATAAAATTGATATTTCAGCCGACGACTTCAATGTTAAGGTACGCGGCAAGCTTCAGCTGGAGGCAAGGGTTACCGGTGTTGAGGTTCAGCCTAAAATAACATGGTCTTCTTCAAACCCTGAGGTTGCAACAGTAAGTGATAAGGGTCAGGTCAAGGGTGTCAGCGTAGGCAGATCTTTTATCAGAGCAAAGGCTACCGTTGCAGGCAAAGAGCTTGAGGGTGTTTTTGCAGTCAATGTTGTTACAAGCGAAAATGTAATCAAGACATTCCTTATGGAAAATCAGATTCTCAGCTATATGTACAGCTACCAGGATGACTATTACTACACCAACGACAAGGATTGCTGGCAGGAAAACTTCGGCTTTACAAGAATATATGACATTGCTTCACCTTATATAGCACTTGAATACGACTACACAAGAGTTTTCTTTGAATACGACAATCAGAGCTTTATGGTTCAGCTCTGGAAGGGACAGTACGGTTATATTTTCTACGGCGGTGAAATCGGCGTTTATCACAAGGACATCGACGGCAAGGATATAGGATATCTTACTTACTTCAACTGTGCAGACGAGAAATACTGGCCTAAAATGGAAATGACCCTTTATCATCAGCAGTTAAACGGTGAGTGGAAAAGAGAATTCACCCGTGACTATGACTATTATTGGTGGTGCACAGGCTTCAAGCCCGGTCACTTAAGACAGGTTGAGCCTGCAGACGAACTCAGACTTGTTGCAAGAATTACCTTCAGAGATAAGGAAATGGCAACACTCTTTGCAGAGGGCCTTAAGAAATGTGATTTCGGTCAGGTCAGCAGCAAGGATGCTGTAGGTCTTGATCAGTTCTATCATCAGGGCAGAGATGTTTATCTTCAGTGGCAGAATGTTTCCGAGGCTGAGTCAACTATGGGCATTAAAATTGCCGCAGGTTCAGTTTTTGCAATTAATCTTTTAGGCTTCCTTATCGGTGCATTCCTTTCAATGGGTCTCGGTTCACTGATATTCCTCTTCATACTGTAAATAATTAAAATTTAAGGGCTGTTACGTTTTTTTGCGCAACAGCCTTCTTTTATTGAGCTTTTTCTATTTCTCTTCTTAGCTTTTCAACAATGCGCTTTTCAAGGCGTGAAATATAGCTTTGGGATATTCCGAGCATATCCGCCACCTGCTTCTGGGTGTATTCCTTTGAACCGAAAAGTCCGAAGCGCATAGTCATAATCTGTCTTTCTCTGTCAGAGAGATTTTTCACACATCTGAGAAGCTGCCTTTTTTCGTCCTGATATTCAATATTTCGGTTGACACTGTCGCTGTCTGAGCCGAGAACATCACTGAGAAGTAGTTCATTTCCGTCCCAGTCAACATTGAGAGGCTCGTCAAAGGACAGCTCGTTTTTATTTTTTGCAGTTTTTCTCAGATACATGAGAATTTCATTTTCAATGCATCTTGAGGCGTAGGTGGCAAGCTTGATTTTCTTTGAGGGTCTGAAGGTGTTGACCGCTTTGATAAGACCGATAGTGCCTATGGATACAAGGTCTTCGATGCCCACGCCTGTGTTTTCAAATTTTCTTGCAATATATACAACCAGCCTGAGATTATGTATGACAAGAAGCTCTCTTCTCTCAAAGTTATCCTCGTCAATTTCCTTTAGTATGGCATTTTCCTCTTCTTTGGTCAGTGGCGGAGGCAGACTTTGAGGCCCGCCAACATAATAGACCGTTTTTTCCTCATCAAACAGCGACAGGAGCTTATTTCTTAAAAATAGAAAAAAGTCTGTTAAAGTTTTCATCATAATCTTCTCCCTTTTCACTTGTCATATTGTCAAATATACCCGAGGGCAAAAGCGCGGCAAAGGTGCCGTCTTTTATTTTTTTGTCAGTCAGTGCAATAAGAGGCGAAGGAATATCCGCATATATAGACGGACCTTTTATCTGTACGCGCTCAGCTTTAACGCAGGGCATAAGCGAGCTGCCGCCGAGACTGTCAAAGGGCAGCAGTCTTATTTTCATACCGTAGCTTTCAGCCAATGTAAAAACATCACTACCTTCGGGGAAAATGCTTGCTAAAAAGGTGCGGTTTACAATTATAACCTGCTTGCCCGTAAAGGGGTCAGTGAGATTATTACCCGTGTCGTAATATGCCCTCATGGGTATTTCTTTATTATGTATATGCAAGGTTATATCATAAATTGTATTTTTAGGTTGCCTGATTTTTAAGAGCGAATTAATAGCCCTTATTACAAAATAGCACAGTGCTGTCAGTATAACGAGAGTAAGGGGTTCAATGTCAAAGTAAACCACAAAGCCGCCCATATACATATTTTCGGGATGTATAAAGTACCACAGAGCAAGCATAAGACCTGCGAATATGAAGTTCACAAGAAAAAAGCAGGAAAACAGCCTGACAAACACACGAAAATTTATTTTACCGAAGGCAGTCAGAATGAAGATAATTGCTGCCGGCACTCTTGAAAAAGCAACAAATGCGTCGCCGAGTTGGGGGGCAAGGACAATCATACTGTAAGCACCGCCGAGAAAAGCTGTCAGGGTCACTCGCAGTCTGCTGACATCAAGTGAGCAGATAAGTGCCGTTAAAAGCATAAGAATATAAGTTATGTAAGTATTGATTATAAACAGCACATCGGCATATATGACCTGAGACAATTGCATCACCCTTTATATTATAAGCACTTTGGCAGGGCTTTTATGTCGGAAAAGGTTTTATCTCTTGACAATATCAGGCAGGTGGTATAAAATTATATGGATATATTTGCTGAAAGGAGAAATTATTATGAGCTTTGCAGCAGGTTACGGCAAAACAAATGTGGATATGCTTTTTGCCGATATGCCGCGTCTTCCTCAGGAGGGTGAGGAAATTTTTACCGATAAGTTTTCTCTGTGTCTCGGCGGAGGTGTCCCCGGGTCAATGGTTACACTTTCACGCCTTGGCGTTGAGGTTAAAAATGTTACTGAGCTTTCTGATGATATGTTTTCTGACTTTGCACTTTCCGAATTCAGAAAGGCAGGCTGTGAGCCTATCAATGTCTATGAAGGCGACAAGGTTGCTGTCAATATTACTGCAGCGGCAATAACAAAAAACGACCGCACCTTCTGGTCATACGGCAACAGTGAAAATGAAGTTGACGAAAATAAAATTTATGAGGCTCTTCACGGTGCAAAGGCAGCAGCTATGCACGAAGGCTTCCCTGAGGTTTACCGTAAGCTGAAGGCTGAGGGTACAACAATTATTCTCGACACAGGCTTTATTGAGGGAATGTGCCTTGAAAGCTTTGAAAAGCACCTTGAGATTGCAGACTATTATCTGCCTAACAGAAATGAGGCTATAAGACTTACAGGTGAAACAGACCCGAAAAAGGCGGCAGCGGTACTGAAAAAATATCTCAACACAGCCATTGTCAAGCTTGACGCTGACGGCTGCCTCATTTATGACGGCGAAAGCTACACCTATGTCAAAAGCATTGACGAGTTTGTGCGCGTTGACTCAACAGGTGCGGGAGATGCCTTCTTCTCAGGCTTTATGTATGGCATAATGAAGGACGAGCCTGTTGCAAAATGTGTGCTTTACGGAAACATCACCGGCGGCAAATGTGTTACTGCAGTGGGCTGCACAACGGCTTATTTTAACGAAGAAGAACTGCTCAGTATGGCAGAAAAATATAAGAACAATATAATTTACAATTATTAAAAGGGGAGTTCAATATGAAAAAAATTATCAGCTTATTACTCGTACTCGTTATGGCTTTCACAATGGCAATGCCCGCTTTTGCCGCAGAGAGAGTAAACGGTGAAAACTACTACAAGCCCGACTATGACGGCTATCCCGTTATTATTGTCAGAGGCATCAATTTTGGCGGACTTATCTACGGCAGCAACGGCGAGTTGGCTCTGCAGTTCAAGGTGGAGGACCTTTTCAAGATGCTGGGCGATATGTTAAAGGGTGCTGTTATTGACAAGAACGAAGATTTCTTTATTGACGGTGTAATCGACTTCGTATGGGCGCTTATGGGTGATCTTGCAAGTGATAAAGACGGCTCAAGCCTCAATAAGGATGTCACTGCAGAATACTACACAAAGGCACTTTCTGAATATAATCTCGAAGAAGAATTCGGCTATGCAACCGAAAGCGGTATGGCTCACACTGCTGCTGAAATTGCAGGCGACGAACACGCTTATTTCTTCAACTATGACTGGAGACTTTCTCCCGAAGAGCTTGCAGGTCAGCTTAATGACCTTGTTGAAACCGCAAAGAAGGATTCAGGCAAGGATAAAGTAAAAATCGTCTGTGCAAGCATGGGCGGTATGGTTACAACTGCATACCTTTACTATTACGGCACCGAAAGTATTGACAGCTGCGTTTATCTCTGTGCTGCTCACAACGGTACATATGTTGCAGGCTCAGCTATGAACGGAAATATCGAGCTTGTACCCGAAGCTGTGAATAACATTTTCAGCTCTCTTGCAAGCGGTAACGGACCCTTCGTTGATTTCCTTATGAAGCTGCTCAACAAATCGGGCATATATAAGCTTCTCGCTTTCCTTCTCAATAAGTTTATCGATAACAACATTGATAAGGTTTATGATGAGGTGCTCCGTGATATATTTGCAACCTCAGTAGGTCTGTGGGCGCTTTGTCCCGATGAATATTTCGATTCAGGTGTTGAATTTATTTTCAGCGGCCGTGAAAAGGAATATCCCGTCCTTCTTGAAAAGCTTGAGGAATGCGGAAAATTTGTCAAGAGTACCGAAGCAACACTTGCCAAGGCTGAAAAAGACGGCGTAAAGCTGGCTTTCATCACCAACTACAATATGGGTCTTGTTCCTGTTTATCCCGAAAGTGTTCTTCAGGGCGACCTTGTTCTTGAAGCTGAGCTGACTTCAAACTTTGCTGCTATTGCTCCTCAGGGTCAGACCCTCAGCGAGGATTATCTCAAAACAGCTGACAGCAGATATGTTTCACCCTTAAAGGAAATTGACGCTTCAACTGCACTTTATAAGGACAGCACATGGTTTATCAGAAATGCAAGCCATGTAGCCTGTGACTACGGCACACAGTACAGTGATTTCGTATTCTCACTTCTTATGTCAGACAAGCAGCCTACTCTCAAGGCATTCCCAGAGTACCCCCAGTTTATGGTTGCTGACAAGGAGCTTAACCTTCAGCCTTTATCATAAAAAATCAGCAGGTAGTCTGAAATAGACTGCCTGCTTCAGCGTGTCGAAAAAGTATTTTTCGGCACGCTGTTTGACTTTCGAGAATGGTACAAGATGCCGTTTTCTTTGCTCCGAAGCTGTACGACGGTACCGCGAGAGGGCAAAAAAACGGCAAGCACAAAAGCTTCAGCGACACAGTTCGATGCTGTGACGTTGAGCTATATATCAATCTATGGTTTATAGTCACATCTTTTTTTATGCTTATGACTTTTGTGTGTACTTGTGCCTTTATCGACAGTCTGCAGCAGGTAGTCTGAAATAGACTGCCTGCTTTTTGCTTATTATTTGTTGATTATACGCTTTACAATTTTCACTGCTGTGCCGACAGCGACTGCCGCAAGCGCAATTCTCGAAATGTCTGTGATTGCCTGTTCGGGGCAGGTGGGTGCATTACTGTAAACAAATTCGTTAATAGGTTTTGTAGGTCTGTATTTGCAAAGCTCACCCATAGTAACGGTATAGGTCTCATAGCTTTTTACATCTTTTTCGTCAAAGACAAACATCCTCACACCGCGCTTGTCATAGGGTCCGTAGGTGTGAAAACTTGCGCCCTGACAGTAGCCGAGGTCAATTCCCTCATAATTTTTATAAAAGCTGTTGTTGTGGTCGTGTCCCACATAAAGAGCAAAGACGTCACCTTTTTCTTTAAGTATGTCAAACTGACCTGAGTTTTCAGCCGGTACGCCCGGTGATTCACCCATAAATCCGCCCCTTGCTATTGTTTCATCGTCAAGGCGGTAGAAGGTGTTTTTTCTGCTCTTATAGGCTTCAACTCTGCCCTTTGTGAAAAAGCCTGCCTTTTCAATGGCGTTATAAAACTCGGGTACGGGAATATGCTGAAAAACAATTGCAGGCAGATATTTGCCTGTTTTTTCTTTATGTGCATCTCTTTCGTTTCTGTACCACTGAAGCTGTTCCTGTTTTATGCCGTCTGATGTTGTACCCGTGTCAAAGAGATAAATACCCAGCACATCCTCTTTATTTTCACTGTCTTTGATTTTAATCAGATATGTGCCTGTGTCATCCTCGCTTGCCGGTACGCCGTAGACACAGCCTTTGTGGCTCTTGTAAAATTCTGTCTGTATTTTTTTATCAACCTTGCAGTCATCGTCATGGTTGCCGTAGGTGAAGCAGAAGGGGATGTTTCTTCTTGTTACGGGTTCGAGGAAATCAGCAATAACCTTTTCAACCTTGTTTTGAGCATCCCTAAGATAGCAGGCACTGTAGCCCTGAATCTGATCGCCTGTGAGTACAACAAGGTCAGGCATTTCTCTTTCAAGGGCAAGGTCAATGAGCTTTATAGTGTCGGGGTTGACTACGGCATTTTCCTGAATGTCTGCAATCTGCATAACTTTGAATTTGCCGTTTATGAATTTTAAGTCGGTGTTCATTGTGTTACTCCTTTTAGGGATATAGATTAATTAAGAGTATAACCGTAAATGTGTTTTTAGTCAAGCGCTGTGTGACCCTGTTGTTTGCCGCGGCATATAATGAAGCGAGTAATAAAAAATAAGGCAGGGGAGAGATATGACTCACACATATATAAAATTTGAAACTCATACTCTCGGAGAAAAAGCAAAAAAGCTTCTCAGAGAGGAAGGCATAAAATCGGTTCTGAAACGGAATCCGAATCCAAACCATAAAGAAGGCTGCAATTTTGCTCTGTTTGTTCAGGGAAACATTTGGCAGGCTTATGATATAATTATGAAAAAAGGAATCAGAAATTCAGGGGTAGAATCCTACCGTGAGAGAATATGATTTATCTTGACAATGCGGCAACCTCATATCCGAAGCCCGAAAGCGTTACAGACAGTGCTTTATATGCAATGCATCAAGGCGGTAATTCCGGCAGAGGGTCACATAAAACGGCAATTAAAGCAGGGGAGATAATATATGATGTAAGAGAAAAGCTTGCCCATATGTTTTCCTGTGAAAGCGACAGAGTTATTTTCACATTCAACTGCACGCTTGCTCTCAATACGGCAATAAGGGGCAGTGTCAGTCGGGGAGACCATGTGATAATTTCATCTCTTGAACATAACTCGGTACTAAGACCTGTTCACGCTCTTAAAAATGAAGGCATAATAACCTACAGTGTTGCCAAGGTCAACGCTCTGAGTGATGATGAAACGGTGAAAAATTTTGCTTCGCTGATTAAAAAAGAGACCTCGCTCATAGTCTGCACGGCAGTCTCAAATGTTTTCGGCACTGTTTTGCCAATAGAGAGAATCGGCAGGCTTTGCCGCAAAAGAGGCATACGCTTTATTGTTGACGGCGCACAGGCGGCAGGTGTTAGAGAAACAGATATGAGAAGAACAGGGATTGATATCCTTTGTATGCCGGGTCATAAAGCTCTTATGGGGCTTATGGGTACGGGGGCGTTACTGCTGGCGGAAGGTGTTGATGTGAAGCCTCTTGTTTTCGGCGGTACAGGTTCATTTTCCATGATTAAGGAGCAACCTGAGGTTTATCCTGACAGGCTTGAAAGCGGCACGCTTAATCTGCCGGGAATTGCAAGTCTGGGTGCAGGTGTTGATTTTATTGAAAAAGTCGGCGGTGTGAAGCCGATACACGAAAAAGAAAAACAGCTTACCCGTATTCTTTATAGCGACCTTTCGGTTATGAAAAATGTAAATTTATATACGAATCTCAGCGGAAAAAATGCCTCGGGAATAGTTGCTTTTAACCTGAGAGGAATGCACAGTGAGCAGGTGGGAGAGCTGCTGAGCGAGGGCGGCTTTGCAGTCAGAGCGGGCTATCACTGTGCTTATCTTGCTCACAGTAGCTGTAAAACCGATAAAACAGGTGTCGTCAGAGTAAGTCCCGGTTATTTCACAACAAAAAAAGATATAAAAAATTTAATATTTTATCTCAATAAAATTGCAATGAGAAAAATTTTGTGATACAATTAGATGGAATATGAAGAATTTAACGGAGGAGAATTATGGCGGATTTTTTCAAAGGTATATTTGACGGCGTAATGAAGCTGATACTGTCAGTGCAATGGTATGATATTGTTGATATTGTGCTTGTTGCCCTTGCTGTATATTACTGCATCAAGCTTGTCAGACAGACAAGAGCTTTCAATCTTGTTAAGGGTATTGTGCTTATGGGCTTTGTCTATATTGTGGTTTCAACGCTGAATATGTCTGCAACAAGCTATTTGTTCAACCATCTTTTTAACGATATCGTATTTGTTATCATCCTTTTGTTCCAGCCTGAAATCAGGCACGCCATTGAAAGCTTCGGCAGAGGCGATTTCAGAAAAATTTCTATTTTTTCCGCAAGAAACTCAGACCTTACCGGTGATGAAATGAGAGCTTGTGCATCAAACATTGCAAAAGCAGCTTCAAATATGAGCGATAAAAAAATCGGCGCACTCATCGTTGTTGAGGGAAAGACACTTCTCGGCGAAATTATCAGCACGGGTTCACCGGTTGATTCCGGCGTGACACCGGCTCTTATTGAAAATATATTTTTCCCGAAGGCGCCCTTACATGACGGTGCCATGATTATAAGAAACGGCAGAATTCATTCTGCAGGATGTATACTTCCGCTCACTCAGGCAGATATAGGCAAGGATCTTGGTACAAGGCACAGAGCGGCTATGGGGATGAGCGAAAACAGTGATGCGCTTATAGTTGTTGTTTCTGAAGAAACAGGCACAATTTCCGTTGCCAAAAGCGGAGAGCTTATCCGTGGTCTTACTCTGGGCGAGCTGCTGGAGCATCTCAACGGTTTTCTCGTGCATGATGATGCCGAAAAGAAAACCCGCACATTAATACGGAGGAAAAAGTGATGAGTAATAAGAAAAAAATATCACCTGAAAGTCTGTTTTATAACAACAGATTTCTTATGGTTTTCTCTGTTGTTGTGGCAATTATTGTTTGGGCATCGGTTAAAATCAATTACAGTGATGAAACAACAAGACATTTAAGCGACATTAAGGTGAATATCAACTCCGCCGTTTCTCAGGCAGGGGAGTTTGAGGTGTTTTATGACGGCAACAGCATTCTGGCGGATGTTGAAGTCAGCGGTAAAGCCTATAATGTCAATCAGTACGCACTTTCTAAAGACGATATAATTGTTGAAACTGCAGGTGCCTATGTTGAGGCGGCAGGGTACAAGGTGCTGACTCTCACTGCAAGAATTGCCGAGACCTCAGGGGTTACAGGCGTTGAAATAACAAAAATTGAGCCGTCGAGCATTACGGTTTATTATGATAAAAAAACTACGGGTACCTTCAATGTTGAAGCGCAGCTTGAAAATGATATGAGTTCTCTCGTTGACGGAAAATATACCGTCGGACAGCCGGTGCCTTCTGTCAGCACCGTTGAGGTCACCGGGCCTGCAACAATTCTCAATAAGCTGACAAAGGTTTATTTCAGGGCGCATATCAATGAAAACGAGCTGCCTCTGACTGCCACTAAGGAGGTCCCCGCAGAAATAGCATATCAGCTCGACAGGGCAAGTGAGGGCAAATTCCTTGTTTGCGAGGGACTTAACGACGAGTCAAATCCCGCAACGGTTACCGTGCCTCTTTATGTCAGCAAGGAAGTGCCCACGGCTGTGAAATTTGTCAATCAGCCTGCCGTTTACGGTGAAAATCCGCCTGCTTATAAGGTTTCACCCGATAAGATAGGTGTACTCTATAACGCAAATGAAGCTGATGAAATGACGGCTCTTTATGTCGGTACTGTTGATTTCAGCGGTGTCAGCAACAAGGTTAACTATTTTGAGTTCCCCGTTGACGAGAAGCTTGGCGTTAATATTATAGATAAGAGTGTCAGCAAATTCTATGTTTCTCTTGATATGTCCGCCATGAGCAGAAAAACTCTCGACGAAACTCCGGGAAAGATTGTGTTTGTCAATCAGGATGAGAATTACACCTACAGCATCAATTACGAAAACAGCAATCTCGATAATATCACTGTTATGGGACCTGCAAAAAGCCTTGAAAAAATATCTGCCGAGGATATTCAGATAGAGATTAATGTTTCTTCTCTTTCAAAAACAAGAGCTGCAGAACAGACGGTTGTTGTTTCTAATATTTCTATTTCTTCCGATAAGGTTGATGATTGCTGGATTTACGGCAAATATGAGGTTGCTATCTCAGTTGAACCTAAAGAATAATACTTTTAACAGGTTGCTTATTTAAATAAGTGACCTGTTAATGTTGTTTTTGTAAACAATTAGCAAACTCTATTGACCTTTAAGGTTAATTCTGCTAATCTATTATGAGATAAAATGGAATAATTATGGAATGTTAAATATAACAAGGAGGTCCTTAAAGCGATGAATTTAGCTTCAATTACCAAAAACAAAAACACAATTATTGCTATTATTGCTCTTGTTATTGTTTGCGGCGGCACATTTTTAGGTGTGAGAACTCTCAATAAAGGTGTTGATACACCTCCTCCGGCGGTTTCAACAACTACCACAGCACCTACAACAGCTCCCACAACAGCAGCACCAACAACTACTGCTCCCACAACAACAGCCCCCACAACTGCTGCTCCCACAGATAACTTCACAACCTTCCCTATTGACCAGAGTACAACTGCTCCTACAACTATGCCTACAACAGCTCCTACAACAATGCCCACATTCCCTTCCCTTCCTCAGAGTCAGGGTAATGCCGGTAATTCAGGCGGTAACGGCGGCTTAGGCTCACTTTTTGACGGTCTCGGCAGTCTTAGCGGTCTTGGCGGCGGAGATAATAACCTTGCAATTTTCGACAACGGCGTTGCAAGCTATAAGTATTCACCCGACGGCAATTTCTACTACACAAACGATGACCCCTGGCAGAGAGCTCTCGGCTATAATGAGCTTTATGACGCCAGCGCACAGTTTGTTGCAATTTATATTGACACAATGCGTTGCAAATTTGAATATGCAGGCAAGGACTGGATGATTCAGTTCTGGAAGGGTCAGTACGGCTATGTGTTTGTCGGCCACGAAATCGGTATTTATAACAAGCCTAAAAACAGAGGTGCAGAGCATTATGACTGCGCAACCGATGAAGAGTCTATCTATATGTCAATGACAGGCTATCGCAATGGCGTTGAGCTTTATACCCGTGATTACGGAAAATATTGGTGGTGCACCGGCTTCGTACCCGGCAAGCTTGATAAGTTCTCAGACAGAAGCGAGCTTTCACTCACTGCAAGAATGACTATGAAGGACAATGAGATGCTTCTCGGATTTACAAACGCACTCAAGGATAACGGCATGGTACTGGGTCAGGATTTCACCGTAAAGGGTCTTGACGTATATGTAACCTGGTAATTTTAATAATTCTTAAGAAATAATATTCATTTAATATTGATTTATTGTTTAAATAGGTGTATAATACTACATATTGTATATTGCAGCACTATGCTGTTAATATAAATATATCAGAAAGGAATTGATAACCAATGAAAAAGTTTCTCGGCGTTTTAGTAGCAATCACTCTTTGTGCTTGTATGCTCGTTCCTATGGCTTCAGCAACTGAAGGCGATCTTCTCACCGATATTCTTGCAGGTGCTAACCTCGGCGAACTCAACGAGGTAGATTTAAATGCAATTATTTCAGATCTCGGTCTTGAAGGTATCGACGTTCAGGCTATCCTTGGCGGCGACGCAGACGCTCTTGCAAAGCTCGAAGATGCAGTTGCAGCTCTTGAAGGCGAAGAAACCACAGCAGCTCAGGCTTCAGGCAGCACATCTGACGATCTTTCAGGTATGCTCGGCGACCTCAGCTCAGGCGATATGGATTCTCTCCTTGGCAGTGTTGGCGACGCATTCAGCGATGCAGGTGTAGATCTTGAAAGTGCAGCTCCCGGTTCAGACGTTGCAGGTCAGGTTGACAGCAACAACATGATGGCCGGTCTTATGGACACACTTTTCGGCACACTTGAGTCATTCGGTCTTGACACTTCAATGATCGAAGGTATGCTCGATAACGAAATCGTAAACTTCTTCGCAAACATGTACATCGGTTATGTTGGTCAGGTTGAAGAAACAACAGCAGCTCCCGAAACAACAACTCAGAAGCCTGTAGTTGTTACAACAAAGACTCCCGACACCGGCGACACATCAGCTGTTTTCGCTGCTCTTGCAACTATCACAGTAGCATCAGCTGCAGCATTCGTTTGCCTTAAGAAGAAGGAAAACTAAGTAGCCACTGATTAAATAGTCCGAAAGTGGAGAAATAACTACATACGATATTTAATCAGCGGTTACACCAATACTTTTTGTATTTTAACTTTTTTAAAAAAGCTATAATGAGCAAAGCTGTCACGAAAGTGGCGGCTTTGTTTTTTATATTCGGAATTATGAATCCGGAATTGCGATATGGTCAGATAAAAAGGGGAGTGCAGACCCGCAGAGGAAGATACATCAGATTTTTTCAATAAAGTGTGGAAATTTATTTTAATATGTGATAAAATACAAAATGGATTAGTTTAAGTAAAGATTTGTGCGGTTGGTTTTGCGGCAGAAGAGTATGGTTTTATGTTATTCAGGCGCAATTCCTAATTCAGCATTCCGAATTCAGCATTTTCATGGGGGATAAAATGGAACTTACAAGTGAGCAGCTTCAGCAGCTGAAAGATTGTGAAAGAGATATGCTTGCAGCTTTTGTTGAAATCTGTAACAAGTATAATATAAAATATTCTCTTCAGGGCGGCACTCTTTTAGGCGCTGTCAGACACACGGGCTTTATCCCTTGGGATGATGATGTGGATGTAAGTCTTCCACGAAAGGAATATGAGCGTTTTATTGCAGTGGCTCAGAAGGAGTTGCCTTCATATTACTTTTTGCAGACTAAAGATACAGACCCTGAGTATCCCAACAACTTTGCAAAGATAAGAGACAGCCGCACAACCTTTATAGAAACAAGTGCGCGCTATCTTAGAATAAATCACGGAGCATATATTGATATTTTCCCCATAGACTATTACCCCGAAGGCTTTAAGGCTAAGCTGTTTGAACTAAAGAAAAAACTCCTGACATGGCGCATTAACAAGGCGTTTTATATGCCTCATATGAGCCTGAAATCAAAAATCGCAACAGTTATTTCGTGCATACTTTACCCTTCCCTCAGAAAAGCAATTGAAAAAAGAGAAAAGCTCTTTTCATCGGTGCCTGAAAGCAGTCATGTTGTCAACAACTCAGGTGCATGGCTCGAAAAGGAGATAATTCCCCGTGAGTGGCTGGCAGAAACCACCGAAATGACCTTCGAGGGAATAAAAGTGCAAGCCTCGGCAGAGTACCACAATTGGCTTACCTATGTTTACGGCGACTATATGCAGCTGCCACCTGAAAAAGACAGAAAAGGCCACCATTATACCGACGTTTTTGACATGGAAAAACCCTACACTGAATATATGAATGAGGTGCGTTAATATGAACACATTTACAGGCAAAACCCTACTTATCACAGGCGGCACAGGCTCCTTCGGCAACGCTGTGCTCAAGAGATTTCTCACCACCGACATAGGTGAAATCCGCATTTTCTCCCGCGACGAAAAAAAACAGGACGATATGCGCCACGAATATCAGGCGGCATATCCCGAATTTGCTCATAAGATAAAGTTTTATATCGGCGATGTCAGAAGCCTTGATTCTGTACGCGGGGCAATGCACGGAGTAGACTATATTTTCCACGCCGCCGCATTAAAGCAGGTGCCTTCGTGTGAATTTTTCCCTATGGAAGCAGTGCGTACCAATGTTATCGGCACAGATAATGTAATCACCGCCGCAATTGAAGCGGGGGTAAAGGTTATAATCGGTCTTTCAACAGATAAGGCAGCATATCCCGTCAACGCAATGGGTACATCAAAGGCTATGATGGAAAAGGTTATCGTTGCCAAGTCGCGCACCGTGTCACCTGAGAAAACCAAAATCTGCTGCACCCGTTACGGCAACGTTATGTGTTCACGCGGCTCGGTTATCCCTCTTTGGATTGATCAGATCAAGTCAGGCAAGCCTATTACAATCACAGAGCCTAAAATGACACGTTTTATTATGGCACTTGAAGAAGCAGTTGACCTTGTGCTTTTCGCCTTTGAAAACGGCGTTTCAGGTGATATTTTAGTGCAGAAGGCGCCCGCCTGTACCATTGAAACTCTCGCGCAGGCTGTAAAGGAACTCTTTCACAGTGAGCAGGATATTAAAATTATCGGCATACGTCACGGTGAAAAAATGTATGAAACTCTCCTGACAAATGAGGAATGTGCAAAGGCTGCCGATATGGGCAATTTCTACCGCGTGCCTTCAGACAAGAGAGACCTCAACTACGATAAATATTTCTCAGACGGCGATACAGAGCGCAATGTGCTGAGCGAATTTAACTCAAACAATACTACAATCCTTGATGTTGAGCAGGTAAAAGAGAAGCTTCTCAGCCTTGATTATATCAGACAGGAACTTGAAAAATGGGAGAATAAATAATGAATATTCTTGTGCTGGGCGCTGAAGGCTTCGTAGGCAAAAATTTAGTTTGCGCCCTGAATAACATAAAAGAGAATAAAGACAGAAGATACCCTGAAATTGTGATAGATAACATCTACACCTACGATATAAATTCATCGGAAGGCGACTTAGTCGCATACTGCGAAAAAGCGGATTTTATATTTAATTTTGCAGGTGTTAACAGACCTCAGAATACCGATGAGTTTATGCTGGGTAACTGCAGCTTTCTCGGCAGGGTACTTGATTTATTGAAAGGCTCAGGCAATAATTGCCCAATAGTTCTTTCAAGCTCAATTCAGGCATCCCTTGAGGGCAGATTTGCCGACAGCCCCTATGGCAAAAGCAAAAAGGCTGCTGAGGATTTGCTGATAAAATATAGCGAAGACACCTCGGCTAAGGTTATGATTTACCGCTTTCCCAATATCTTCGGAAAGTGGGCGAGACCAAATTATAATTCCGCCGTTGCAACCTTCTGCCACAATAAGGCAAATGACCTGCCTATAACCGTTAATGACGAAAATACAGAGCTGGAGCTTTTATATATCGACGATTTAATTGAAGAGATGCTTATGTGTCTTATGGGCAAGGAGCATCACGAAAGAAAGTTCACCCGTTTCTGCAAGGTGCCTGTAACTCACAAGGTTACTTTGGGAGAGATTGTAAGACTTCTCGACACCTTCAGTGCTTTTTCGCAGTCGCTCCTTATGCCTGAAATTCCCGAGGACAGCTTTGAGAGCAAGCTTTTCAGCACCTATCTTTCATATCTGCCTGAAGAAAAAGCGGTTTTCGGCTTTAAGACAAAAAGTGACAGCCGCGGCTCATTCACTGAGCTTATCAAAAGTGAAAAGTGCGGACAGATGAGCATCAACATTTCACTTCCCGGGCAGACGAAAGGGGAGCATTGGCATCACAGCAAGTGGGAGCTTTTCATAGTTGTCAGCGGCATAGCGAGAATTGATATGCGAAAAATCGGCAGTGATGAAATTCTCAGCTACACTGTCAGTGGTGATGACATAAAGGCAGTTTATATGCTGCCGGGCTACACTCACTCAATAACTAACCTGAGTGAAACAGAAAAGCTTGTTACCCTTATGTGGGCAAGCGAGAAATTCGACCAAAACAAGCCTGATACCTTCTTTGAAAAAATATAGCATCAACGCATTTTTGGTTACTTTTTGTGCGGTAGCAAAAAGTAACGCCCCGCGGCGAGCGGTTAATACATCCGAAAGGAAAAAACATATGGAAATGAAACTTGACTATTCTGACATTAAATTTGAAGATAACGGCAAAATCAAGCTGCTTATCATTGTAGGCACACGCCCTGAGATTATCCGTTTATCTGCAGTTATAAAAAAGTGCAGACAGTATTTTGACTGCATACTTGCCCATACGGGTCAGAACTATGACTACAATCTCAACGGCATTTTCTTCAGCGACCTTGAACTTGGTGAACCTGAGGTTTATATGAATGCAGTGGGTGACGATTTAGGTGCAACCGTAGGCAATATTATTAACTGCTCATACAAGCTCATGAATGAAATAAAGCCTGATGCACTGCTTATTTTAGGCGACACAAACTCATGCCTTAGCGCAATTGCGGCTAAGCGTCTGCATATCCCTATTTTTCATATGGAAGCAGGCAACCGCTGCAAGGATGAGTGTTTGCCTGAGGAGACAAACAGAAGAATTGTTGACATCATTTCCGATGTCAATATGGCATACTCCGAGCATGCAAGACGCTATCTTCACGAGTGCGGACTTCCCAAGGAACGCACCTATGTAACAGGCTCACCTATGGCAGAGGTACTCAGTGCAAATCTTGATAAGATAAAGCAGTCTGACATTCTTTCAAAGCTGGGGCTTGAGAAAGGTAAATATATCCTTCTTTCAGCTCACAGAGAAGAAAATATCGACACAGACAAAAACTTCCTTTCACTTTTCACTGCCATAAATAAAATGGCTGAAAAATATGATATGCCCATACTTTACTCCTGTCACCCCAGAAGCAAAAAGCGCCTTGAAAGCAGCGCCTTCACCCTTGACAGCAGAGTTATTCAGCATGAGCCTTTAGGCTTCCACGATTATAACTGCCTTCAGGTGAATGCCTTTGCAGTTGTTTCTGACAGCGGTACTCTGCCGGAGGAATCGAGCTTCTTCCTGAGTGTAGGAAATCCTTTCCCTGCAGTTTGTATCCGTACCTCAACGGAAAGACCCGAGGCACTTGACAAGGCTTGCTTTGTGCTTGCCGGCATAGATGAAAAGAGCCTTCTCTCGGCAGTTGACACAGCAGTAACAATGAACGAAAACGGCGACCACGGCATTGTGGTGCCTGATTATGTTGAAGAAAATGTATCCACCAAGGTTGTCAAGATTATTCAGAGCTATACGGGTATAGTTGACCGTTTTGTGTGGAGAAAATAAAGCGTAAGCTTTACTTCATGACCGCAGGTCAATTCATGGCTTAAGCCAATTCATGACAAAGTCAATTCATGTCGTCAGGCAATTCATTTTATTATTATGAGTAACACTAATGTAATCACACCAAAAGTAAATACAGGCGCCGACATTCTGAAATTCATTATGTCGGTTTTTGTCGTTGCCACACACACGGGGCTTCTCGGAGATTTCATTCTGCCCTTTGTGCGCCTTGCAGTGCCCGTTTTCTTTGTGCTGTCGGGATATTTCTTCTTTTCAAAGGTGAATAGCATTGAAAATTCTCATGGAAAGAAAGCTTATCTCAAAAAGAGCGTGAAGCATAATTTGCAGCTGTATGCTTTTTGGTTTATTGTTTTGTCGCCCCTGACCTTTTACATACGGGATTATTTCAGCGGGGGAGTTATAAAAGGTATTCTTACCATACTTCATAATTTTCTTCTCGGCTCGACTTTTCAGGCTTCGTGGTATATTACCGCCCTCATAACAGGACTTGTTATTCTGTTTTTTCTTTCAAAAAAATGCAGCAACACTTTACTTATAATAATCGGAGCCGTTTTATACATTCCGGCGCTGCTTTCTTCAAACTATCTGTTTATTCCTATGCTCAGTGAAGGAACAGAAGAAATATATCATGTCTTTACTACGGTTTTTCTTCTTCCTTGCCGTAATGTCTTTGCAGCTATGATTTTTCTTGTACTCGGCAAGATTATCGCTGAAAAAAAGGATAGTTCTGACAGTGACGGTTACTGCATGAAAGCTCTCATCGGTTTTGGTATTTTGCTTGCCGAAATTCTCGCTTTAGATATTGGCAAGGTACCAATAAAAGACACCGACTGTTTTGTGACGCTGCCCTTTATTGCATATTATCTTTGCAGGTGGGTCCTGTCACTGAATGTGGAAATTTCCTGTTCAGGGGTGCTTCGCAAGCTCAGTACATTGAGCTATTGCTCTCATATGGCGGTGTTTATGATTGTGGGAAAATTGCTCTCACTACTTGACATTCCTGATTTTGAGAATATAATAGTATTCGCTCTGACGCTCTTGCTCACTTGGGCTGTCGGACTTATAATATTAAAGCTTGAAAGATTCAAGTTATTCGGATTTCTCAAATATTCACATTAGAGAGGTTTTTTATGAAAAAAATTATTAAAAAGGTGATTGTGGCTCTGCTTCTTGTTTCACTTGTATGCACCTGCGCTCTTGGTGTCAAGGTCTATAACAGAATTTTCAGCACAATCGGCAGAATTGATCACGAGGGTATTGTTACGGTTCCTCCTGAAAGTGAGGACTTTGAAACCAATTCAACCACACATGCCCAAACAACAGAAGGAGATATTGCATCAAAAATTGAAGAATATCTTTTCCCCACAGTTGAGCCTATAAATCATGAACCCCTTATGAATATCCTCATTGTGGGTCAGGATCAGAAAGCTGAGGATACCACAAGACAGAGAAGTGATGTTATGATGCTCTGCTCATACAACATGGAAACCAATGAGGTAAGCGTTATTTCTTTCCTTCGTGACCTCTATGTTAAAATTCCCGGCGGATATTCAAACAATAAGCTCAATGCAGCTTATCACTTCGGCGGCTTCAAGCTTTTATATGAAACACTTCTTGAAAATTTCGGTGTTAGAGTTGACGGCGGTATTGAGGTTGATTTCAACGGCTTTGTTGAAATAGTTGATATGCTTGGCGGTGTTGATATTTATCTTACCGCTGAAGAAGCTCCCTATGTCAGCACAAACTCTGTTGAGGGTATGAATCACCTTAACGGCAAAAAGGCTCTTAACTATGCAAGAACAAGAAAAACAGACGACGATTTCGGCAGAACTGAAAGACAGAGAAAGGTGCTTGTTGCCCTTTTCGAGAAGGTTAGAAATGCTGATGCCGAAACTATAAGCAGTCTTATTGATAAAGCACTTTCAATGGTAAAGACCGATATGACAGATGCTACAATCGCTTCTCTTATTGCTGCACTTCTGCCTAAGGTGAGTACACTTAAAATCAATACCTATCATGTGCCGGCTAAAGGCAATTTTGTCTACGGCTATGCACGCGGTATGCAGGTGCTTATACCCGATCATCAGGAAATCAGGGATACTGTTGAAAAGGAGTATCTTCCTAAATGATAATATTGCACAAAAACTAAGGTCTGTTTTTGTCCATAACATAAAAATAATCGAAACACCCTTTATTTATAAGGGTGTTTTGTGTATAATTAAATGGTATAATTTTCTTTAAAAGGAGGAAATAACCATGGCGAGAAACCATGAAGTAACTCAGAGACATGACCTTCTTAATGCCGACGGTACTTTAGCGGAGCCCGGATGGTCAAAAAGTCTTATCCAGACCTATAACAGAGAAGCAATTGCAGCACCCAATTTCAAAATTAAAGAGTGGGACTACTATCTTATTTTAGCTGACAAGCACGCTGTAGCTTTCACAATTTCAGATGACGGATATATCGGTATGCAGTCAGCATCACTGCTTGTCTTTGACGAAAAGAATCCTTGGGAGCAGACAAGCTCAATTCTCAACTTCTTCCCTATGGGTAAGCTGAAGCTGCCACGCACCTCAGACGAGGGCGATGTTCGCTATCACGATAAGAAGCTTAATCTTGACTTCATCAAGACAGGCAACACAAGACATATTTTCGGTGAATACAAAGGCTTCAAAGACGGAAAGAGCCTCAAGGTTGATATTACTCTCACTCAGCCTCCCATGGACACAATGGTTATTGCAACTCCTTGGAAAGAGGATAAAAAGGCATTCTATTACAATCAGAAAATCAACTGCATGAGAGCTTCCGGATATGCTGAGTTTGACGGTGTACGCTATGAGTTCAACCCGGAAACTGACTTCGGTACTCTTGACTGGGGCAGAGGCGTATGGACATATGATAACACATGGTACTGGGGAAGCGGAAACGCTGTGGTTAACGGCAAGCCCTTCGGCTTCAATATCGGTTACGGCTTCGGAGATACAACAGCAGCCTCTGAGAATATCCTTTTCTATGACGGCAAGGCTCATAAGCTTGACGATGTTACCTTCAACCTCCCCGAAAACGGCTCATATACCGACCCGTGGACCTTCACCTCAAGTGACGGCAGATTTGAAATGGACTTCGTACCCGTTATTGACAGAGCTGCTAAAATCAGCCTTAAGGTTATTGAAACAGACCAGCATCAGGTTTTCGGCAGAATGACAGGTAAGGCTATACTCGACGACGGCACAGTGCTTGAAATCAAGGACGTAATGTGCTTTGCAGAAAAAGTTAGAATGAAATATTAAGGAGAATATAAAATGAATATTATTGTTGCAGGTGCAGGTGCCATCGGCGGTACCGTTGCAGTACTTTTAAAAGAAGCAGGCTATGATGTGAGCATTATGTGCCACAGTGAATCCTCAAAAGAAAAAATAAAGGCAGAAGGCTTCTATCTTCGTGGCGCAAAGGGCGACCACTATGTGAATTTTGATTGCTACAGCTCAATCGAAGAGCTTCAGGGCAAAAAGTTTGATATTGTTATTATTGCCACTAAGTACGCGCATATGGCTGAGTGTGCAAAAATGATGCTCCCCGCCGTTGCAGATGAAGGTCTTGTTGTAGGTATGCAGAACGGTATCCTCACAGAAGAGCTTGGTGAAATTGTGGGCAGAGACAAGGTTGTTGGCTGTATGATTGGCTTCGGTGCCACAAGAAACGGCGTAAATGATGTTACAATGACAAGCAAGGGCGAGTTTTATGTTGGTATGCTCGACGGCAGAAAGCCCAAGACCCTTGAAGTGTTTGCAGAAATGCTCAGAACCGTGCTTCCCACTGAGATTTCCATGGAAATTCATCGCAGACAGTACAGCAAGCTCATTATCAACTCATGCATTAATGCAGTTGCAGGCATCACAGGCAAGACCCTCGGTGAGATTCTCAAGGACAACAGAGCTAAAGACCTTTTCCTCAACATTGCAAGAGAAGGTATGGCTGTTGCAAAGGCAATGAAGATAAATGTACCCAAGTACGGTGTAATGCTTGAATATAAGATGCTGGCTCTTGGTAACAACAAGGTTTATAACGGACTTTGCAAAATCGTTGTAGGTATGGTTGGCAAGCTTTACAGTGACGTGAAGCCCTCAACCCTTCAGTCACTTGAAAAAGGCGAGAAGACTGAAATTGACATCCTCAACGGCTATTTCGCACAGAACGGTGAGAAATACGGTGTTCCTACACCTGTTAACAGCAAGCTTGTTGCTATGATTCACGAAATTGAAGAAGGCAAGCGTGAGATGACATCAGATAATTTAGCTGAGTTCTGATAATAGATTTTTTTGCGGCGTAGTGCTTTCGCACTGCGCCGCTTTCAGCTTTCAGTCTGCGGTGGGCGGCGGCTCCACGCAAGCACCCTGCGGGTGCTTGCCGCGGCACAACTGACTGTTGTGCCGCGTGCCGGATGCAATCCGGCAGCGGAGCCGCCCCCTCTTGCAGCAAAATCCGACAGTTTTTTCACAATGTTCAATTTTTAAACAAATTATGACAAAGTTGTTGTTGTAATATTAACAATGGTATGGTATGATTATACTAATAAAAAGCACACAAAGGAGTGTTTTTATGGAATGCATTATAGTTGCTGATGATGAACAGAAAATAAGAAAGCTTGTCGGTGATTTTTTAAGGAAATCCGGTTATGCTGTTTTTGAAGCGGCTGACGGCGATGAAGCTTACAAAATATTTATAGAAAATCAGAACAGTATCAGTCTGCTTATTCTTGATATAATGATGCCCGGTCTCAACGGCTGGGAGATCACCAAAAAAATCAGAGAAGCCTCAGATGTGCCTATTATTCTGCTTTCTGCAAGAAGTGAGGAATTTGACATTCTTACAGGCTATGAAAACGGTGCAGACGACTATGTCACAAAGCCTTTCAGCCCGGGAATACTTGTCAAGCGTGTTGAAGCACTTCTCAGGAGAAGCAATCAAGGCAGCTCAAACAGCGCAGAAAAACACCTCAGCGAGCTTGTTTTTAACGATAAAGCACACGAGGTGCGTCTTGACGGCAAAGAGATTGAGCTTACACTGAAGGAGTATAATATTCTCAAGAAATTCCTTGAATCTCCCGGCAGAGTTTTCAGCCGTGAACAGCTTCTTGACAGTGTGTGGGGCTTTGACTTTGCGGGTGATATCAGAACTGTTGACTCGCATGTTGCAAGGCTGAGAACAAAACTCGGTGAATGGGGAAACAAGCACCTTAAAACTGTTTACGGAATCGGATATAAGATTGAGGAAGTCTGATGAAAAAGCAAACGATTAAACTTCCCAAAAGTGACTTCAAGCGGACATTTTCACTGGCAACAACAATTATGGTGCTGTGTCTTGTTGCTTTGTTCACCTATCTTCAGTTCACTTATATGGATGATGTGTTTCTTCTTGCAACCAAGCTTAATATAGCTGATGTTACGGGCAGAATACAGAAGCTGGACTTTTCAGGCGATGAGTATAAGAGCAAACTCTCAGATTATGAAGCTGAATTTAATGTTTATCTTGAAATTTATTCGCCGAGAGATGTGCTTATATATACATCCCAGAGTAACGATACTATTTATCAGAGCGACAGCCGGAATACGGATGAACTTAAGCCCCGTATAATGAAAATACTTTCCCGTACAGAAAACAAAGACGGCAGCTATTATGAAATACGCCGTGAGATGTACGCTTCGGCAGAGTATCTTGTTTACGGTTGCTTTTTCGGTGATGATATGGCTATGGAGGTTTATTACTCCGTTGATGTTATAGTCGAAAACGCCGAAATTGCCAGCATTGTTCTTGCAGTGCTGACAGTACTTGTTCTTGTTGCAATTTTCAGTTTCATATTTTTTATTTCAAATATGTTTTCCATTCCGATGCGGCAAATCAGTGCCACCACAAAGAATATGGCAAAGCTGGATTTCAGCGAGAAGTGTCGCAGTTATACCATAAAAGAAGTTGATGAACTGAGTTCAAGCATAAATATACTGTCTGATACTCTCAGCAAAACCCTTGATGCCCTTAAGGATGAAAACCGTCAGCTTGAATACGACATTCAGGCTGAGAAGAAGCAGGAAAAATCAAGGCGCAGCTTTATTTCCAATGTTTCCCATGAGCTTAAAACTCCCATTGCAATCATTCAGGGGTACGCGGAGGGGATGAAGATGGGTGTCGGCTGTGATTCCACAGAGGAATTTTGTGACGTTATAATTGAAGAATCTGAAAAAATGAACAGTCTTATCATGCGTCTGATGGAGTATATGCACTTCTCTTCAGGTGCCTATAAAGCAAACCGAAGTGTCTTCAATATAAATGAGCTTCTCGGTGAAATCCTTGAAAGCCGTTCATTTAAGCTCAAGGAAAAGAATGCTCAGGTTATCTTTGAAGTTGATCCCTCCTTTATCGGCTTCAGCGACACGATTCTTGTTGAAAATATTTTCAGCAATTACCTTTCAAATGCCATAAGCCATCTTGATTTTGAAAATGTTATACGGGTAACGGCACAGGATATCGGCAAGAGCTACAGAGTTACTGTTTTTAATTCAGGAAAGCATATTCCCGGAACTGATATTGAAAATATATGGCAGGATTTCTACAGAGCCGATAAATCACATTCAAGAGCTGAAGGCAGATTCGGCCTCGGACTTTCCTTTGTTTCAACCATGCAGGACATAATGGGGGAAAAGTACGGCTGTGAAAATGTACCCGGCGGAGTCAGCTTCTGGTTTGACATAACAAAAAACTGAATATTATGAAACGGTATCGGGGATGCCGTTTTTTTTGCATGAATTTCCTGTTTTTGCTTGAATTTTCATTTAGTTAATGATAGAATTGAATTGCAAAAATATTATAAATTTTCAGGAGGAGATTCCAATGGCAAGATTTACTATTCCCAGAGATTTATACCACGGCAAAGATGCTCTTGATGCTCTCAAGACCCTTCAGGGCAAAAAGGCTATCGTTGTTACAGGTGGCGGCAGCATGAAGCGTTTCGGTTTCCTTGATAAGGTTACAGCTAACCTTGAAGAGGCAGGCATGGAAGTAAAACTTTTTGAAGGCGTTGAACCTGACCCTTCAGTTGAAACAGTTATGCGCGGTGCAGCTGCCATGACAGAATTCCAGCCCGACTGGATTGTTGCTATCGGCGGCGGTTCACCTATTGATGCGGCAAAGGCAATGTGGGCATTCTATGAGTACCCCGAAACAACATTTGCAGATCTCTGCATTCCCTTCAACTTCCCCACACTCAGAACTAAGGCAAAGTTCTGTGCAATTCCCTCAACATCAGGCACTGCAACAGAAGTTACTGCCTTCTCAGTTATCACAGACTATGAGAAGGGAGTGAAGTATCCTCTTGCTGACTTCAACATCACTCCCGATGTTGCTATCGTTGACCCTGCACTTGCAGAAACAATGCCCAAAAAGCTCACAGCTCACACAGGTATGGATGCTATCACACACGCTATTGAAGCTTATGTTTCAACACTTAACTGTGACTATACAGATCCTCTTGCTCTTCACGCTATCAAGATGATTTGCGAATATCTTATTCCTTCCTTCAACGGCTGCATGCAGGCAAGAGAAAGAATGCACAACGCTCAGTGTCTTGCCGGTATGGCATTCTCAAATGCTCTCCTCGGCATAGTTCATTCAATGGCTCACAAGACAGGTGCTGCTTTCTCAGGCGGTCACATTGTTCACGGCTGTGCTAATGCTATGTACCTTCCCAAGGTAATCAAGTTCAACTCAAAGAATGAAACTGCTGCCAAGAGATATGCTGAAATCGCAGCGTTCATCGGCCTTGAACCCACAGTTGATGCTCTTATCAACAAGATTAATGAAATGAACAAGGCTCTTGAAATTCCCTCATGTATCAAGGATTATGAAGGCGGCATCATCGATGAAGCTGAATTCCTTGAAAAGCTTGACACAGTTGCAGAGCTTGCAGTAGGTGACGCTTGCACAGGCTCCAACCCCAGAGCAATTACGCCCGAAGAAATGGCAAAGCTTCTTAAGTGCTGCTATTACGACCTTGAGGTAGATTTCTAATTTAATTTACATAGTGCCTGCTGAAATAGCGGGCACTTTTTCTTGTAATAGAAAACCCCCGGCTGTGCCGGGGAGTTCAAAAAAAGCTTTAGCGTTCAGTAGAATAAAGAAAAAAGCTCCTTTTGAAAGTAAAGCGGCTACCAACAGCAATAATAACAAAAGGAGATTATCAAAAGTGATAAC
>JAZSKE010000007.1:0-50526 GCA_045534675.1 Acutalibacteraceae bacterium | reverse complement strand
AACATATAAAAATCAAAAACTGCAAAAATTGCAGTTTTTCGGTTTATGCTATAAACAAACTTCGCCTCTCGACGTACCTTCGTACGCCTTCGGGTAACCAAAAATAAAGCCAACGCTTTATTTTTGCTCAGTTTGTTCATTTTGCGCATTTTTTCACGCCCCTAAAAATGAGCTGTAAAAAACTTTCGTTTTTTACAGCTCATTAACTGTTATTCTCTTGTGAGCAGGTGCTTCAGGAATGAATAGCGCCTTGTTTTTTTATCGTTATCAACCATAGCGTTAATCTGACCTTGTGTACCCACTAAAATCAGCCTTGACTTTGCTCTTGTAACTGCGGTGTAAAGCAGATTGCGGTAACTCAGCTGAGGGATAACACTGCAAACGGGCATAATCACCGCTTCAAATTCACTGCCCTGACTTTTATGTACCGTAATGGCATAAGCAAGCTCTAATTCAGGCACATTGTCAAAGGGATAAAGGGCAATTCTGCCGTCAAAATTTATTTTCATAAAAGAGGCGTTGTGATTTATTGCAATTATTCTGCCAATGTCACCGTTGAAGATTCCGCTTGACACCTCTTTGCCCTTAGTCCAGAGAATGTCATAGTTGTTCTTTATCTGCATAACCTTGTCGCCTTCTCGAAAAATGCGTGCCTGACGGACTAACTCCTCCTTATCTTTGTGGGGAGGATTGAGGAGCTTCTGCAGCTCTGTGTTGAGGCTGACAGTACCGGTAACGCCTTTTCTTGAGGGGCATATAATCTGAATATCCGTCATAGGGTCATATCCGTAAGCCTTTGGCAAACGTTTATTATAAAGCTCGCAGACGGTTTCTGCGGCAGAGTACACATCGCCTCGGTTCATAAAGAAGAAATCCTTGTCATTACGGCTCAGGTCAGGATATTCACCGCCCACGATTTTATGAGCATTTGTGACAATGAGACTTTCCATAGCCTGACGGAAAACCTGAGTAAGACACACCGTGGGCAGAAGCTCAGATTCAATAATATCGTGAAGCACATTGCCTGCACCTACGGGGGGCAATTGGTCAGAGTCGCCTACCATAATAAGTCTGCAGCCAAGGGGCAGTGCACCCAGCAGTGCGGCAAAAAGGTGGGTGTCAACCATTGACAGCTCGTCCACGATAACCGCATCAGCCTCCAGAGGATTTTCGATGTTTCTTGCAAAAATCTGCCTATCTCCCTCAGCCCACTCCGATTCAAGCAAGCGGTGTATTGTTTTGGCCTGTCTTCCCGTAACTTCGCTCATTCTCATTGCGGCTCTGCCGGTTGGTGCGGCAAGAAGTACACGGAGTTTTTTCTTTTCAAAGAGTTCAAGTATGCCGTTGAGAGTGGTTGTTTTACCCGTACCCGGACCGCCGGTCAGGACTAAAAGACCTTTTGTCACTGCAGTTTTAATTGCCTGCTTTTGCTTTTCTTCAAACTTTATTCCCTTGCGCTCTTCAATTGCCTCTATATCCTTATCAAGAGTACGACCTTCGGCAGGGGGAAAGCGAAGCATAACCTTTATACGGTCAGCTATGGCCTTTTCATCGTAATACTCATAGGGCAAAAACAGATAGCTTTTATCCTCAATGAAATCTTCAACTATTTCTTTATCTTCAATAAGGTCTTCTATAACGGACTGTACTTCATCGTGATCAATACCCAACAATTCTTCGGCAGGCAATATAATTTTAGCTCTTGGCAGGCAAGTATGACCGTTACGCAGGTTATGGCGAAGAATATGCACTATGCCTGCACGCTGACGGAAAATAGATTTGACTTCACCCGGGAAGGCGGCTGCAATTTCATCTGCTCTTTCAAAGCGCATACCTATTTTATCGCCGCAGAGAATGTATGGATTTTCTATTATTCTTTCAGGTGCTGCGGTGCCGTAGGCTTTATATGCACTGAGACATTCACTTGAGTTCATACCCACACGCTCAAGGGCAATTATAACCTCTCTGACAGCAAACTGACTGCGGAATTTTTCCGACATTTCCAACGCCTTATCCATAGATATACCCTTAATCTGTGCAAGCTCGTTGGGATGATTTTCAAGCACATCAAAGGTGTTTTCACCGAAGCGTTCAACTATCTTCTGCGCTATTTTCGGGCCTATTCCCTTTACAGTGCCGCTTGAGAGATAACGAAGCATATCTCCGGCACTTTTAGGCATTGAACGCTCACAGGCTTCAGCCTTGAACTGCGTTCCGAAGGAAGGGTGCTTTGTCCACTGACCCCTGACCTTCAGCTTTTCGCCCACACAGCAGGAGGGCATAATGCCCACAACAGTAACAAGACTGCCTTCATAGCTCAGGTCAATAACACTGTAGCCGTTTTCCGGGTTTGTGTAGACAATATTTTCTATTGTGCCTTCAATAAAAACTTCACCGTTCACAGGCAGTCCTCCTTTAACATCATTAATCTTTATTATACTACAAAGCCACAGGCTTTTTCAATCTCTATTCTGAAATATGTTCAAAACTTCCTCTTCTGAAATGAAATGTACCTTGCCAAAATTTCCGACGCAGGACTGACACAGTATTTTTATGTGTTCGGGGACATCCTTATCCATAACATAAATATCACGCATTCCGAGGGGGCGGTGCTTGCTAAGAAGTAACGCACTGTAAACCTTATCGGGAAGCTCGCTGCTGTTATTGTTCAGCACAACGGTTATAATATCTTCGCAATCCCTTTTGCACAGCAAACGGCAAACTGTCAGCCATAAAGCAGAGAAAATGCCAAGCAGACACATAATAACACAAAAAGCACTGTAAATAGTTTCACCCATAATTTCACCTCGTTATATTTTACGCTTAAAAGCCTGTGAGTGTTCTGCATAATCGGTGAAGAAACATAATATACATTTTGTGTATAACATAAAAGGAGATGTATATCAATGACTTTCAAACCTGAAAAGCAAACTCTTACGTCATCGCAGCTTTTTGTGATGCTGTCTAAACAGAAAAATGTGACAACTCAGATAAACCTGCCCGATTATTGCAGTGACATAAAGCGTATTCTCAAGTGTATAATTACACCTTGGGTAACATCTGTAAGCATAAGCGGTGAAAATATCAAAGCTGATATCACGGCAGATATAAGGCTTATATATGTGGGGGAAAAGGACAAAACCGATTGCTTTGAAACGCGGCACGAAATGTCTGTAACAGTGTCTTGCAAAGATATGCCGGCGGGTGTGATAGTCAGTCCCACGGCAAAAACAAATTATGTCAACTGCCGTGCTACAAGTCAGAGAAGAATAAATGTTGAGGGAAATATATCAGTTTGTTTTGATGTTTACTGTGCTGTCACACGGGAAGTGCTGTCAGGCTGTGAAGGTAAGGGCGTGCAGATAAAGCCCGATAAAACATTTTGCGAAAAGCTTATATGTCAGCGTGAAAAGGTTTTTGAAATGGGTGAAACAATTCAGGTGCCTGCAGATAAAGGTCCCGTAGGTAAAATTCTCAGAACCTCTGCCTATGGAGTTATAGACTCACGCAAGGCGGTCAGTGATAAGCTTCTTATAAAAGGACAGCTTTATACTCAGGTGCTTTACTGCACTGACGGAGATGATGGCAGAGTTGAGCTTATTAATCACACTATGCCCATAAGTCAGATAATTGACCTGACGGGTATTGACGAAAATTCAGAGTGCAGAGTAAAGCTGAGTGTAAGATGCCTGAGTGTTCAGAGAAAATCAGATGCAGACTCCAAGGGGTCACTTCTTGAGATAGGTGCTAAGGTTGCCGCACTGTGTATATGCACCTGCAAAGAGGAAATAAGCACTGTAACAGACTGCTACAGCACCACCAACGAAATAAAGGCTGATTACACTGCTGAAGAGTTTCTTAATGCAGTACACACGGCAGAACAGCAAAAAACAATAAAACATACTCTGGAGTTTTCATCGGGAGATATCGGAAGTGTTACGGATATATGGTGCAGTGATGTTTCCGCCACAATGACCGGCAAGGACGATACTGCCAAAGGGGAGTGCTCTCTTACTCTTTGCATTCTTTATCTTGACAGCAAGGGCTTACCGCAATACAGCGAAAAAAATGTTGATTTTCCTTTTGATGTCAGGCTCAAAGAAAAATATGAAAATCTGAAGTGCGATATGAGCTGTCAGGTGCGAAATATTGATTGTAATCTTATGGGAAAGGATAAAATAGAAGTCAAAATCGAAAATGGCATAAGCACCGTAATTTATTCCTGCGACGGGAAGAGAATAGTTAAAAATATAGAAATACTCGAAGAAAAAAATAGGGATGATGTGGCTGCCCTGACTTTGTATTTTCCTATCAAGGGAGAAACCCTGTGGGATATTGCAAGGCGTTACGGTACCACTGCCGAGGCAATAAAGCTGGAAAATGCCATAGAAAATGACACTATAACCACAGAGGGAATGATACTCATATAATAAAAAAGAGGACACGGATTTTTCCGTGTCCCTGAATTTAAAAGTGAACTGTCAGCACAATTACTGCTGCAAGCTGAAGAATAATTATCAGCGGCAGCCCAAGCATAAAACGTTTATGCAGAGTTTTATGCCGTATGAGGCGCATAGTGATATATTCCGATAAAGCACCGCCGAGAAGGGCAAGAATAAACAGAGTAGCCTCGCTTATTCTGAAAGAGCCTTTTTTAGCTTTGTGTTTATCTGCGGCAGTGACTGCAGCTGTTATAAGAGAAATAAGAGCAAAATAGATTAAAACTATATAAAGCGGATTCATTTATTTTCTCTCAATAGGTGTCAGGTCACTTTCTGTCATAATAACAGTTGTGCCTGCAGCTCTTTCCCTTATATAGTTCTCCGCAACGGCAAAAACGCCTGAGCAAAGAGGACACACTGCAAAGCTGACATCTTTATTTTCATCTGAAAGCTTTGCTACAATTGAAGTGTCAACTGCAGTAAAAAGGCGCATGCCTACGGTTTTGTCACACTTGGGGCATATGACGGGATTTGAAATACCTTCATCATTTGCGTGAACTTTATTTATAGTGCTGATTGCCATGGCTTAATTCTCCTTGTTAAAATACTGATTATATTTTAGTGCCTTTTTATCTTTATGTCAAGAGTGAAAGGCAAGAAGGCGGTGAACAGGTTGAAAAAATATCTTGCGGTACTGATTTTGTTTGCAGTTTTCTTTTCCTTCTGCGGTTGCAATGTGCTTACAAGCAATGACAGCGGAAATCTTGACTTTCACGAAAATGCCGCCTATGACAGTGAAATAATAGATGAGGACAACGAATCTTTTATTTTCACCTGGCTCAGTTACACGGAAACCGCAGTTTCCTCTGAGACAAAGAAGGAAAAAGCCTACAGAGAATACATTTCAGTTTATTTCGAAAATATGAAAAGTCTCGGTGTTACGGACTGCTTTTTTCAGGTTCGTCCCTTCGGTGATGCCATATATAAGTCCGAAATTTATCCCCTGAGCAAATATGCAAAAGGGGCTTCCTTTGATGTACTGAGCTGTGTATGCTCAGTGGCGAGGGAGTACGGCATCGGTCTTCACGCCTGGATAAATCCTTACAGATTGGCTAAGGATGCTGTGGAAAAGGATGCTATAATCACGCCCTCGGGGAAATATCTCAATCCGGCACTTGAAAGGGTAAGAGTAAAAATTATCCGCGGTGCAAAGGAGCTTATGGAAAATTATAATCTCAAGGGCATACATATTGACGATTATTTTTATCCTCCCGATATGAACTCTGCCGATGAGGAGCAGTATGAACTCTATAAAGAAAAGGGCGGTAAACTGAGCCTTTCTCAGTGGAGACGGGAAAATGTGAATGTCCTTCTCCAAAGTCTTTATATTACGGTCAAATCCTACGGTGAGGATAAGATTTTTTCCGTCAGCCCCTCGGGAGATATTGATAAAAATATAAATCAGCTTTATGCCGATGTGAAGTTATGGTGCAGTGAAGACGGCTACTGTGATATAATATTGCCACAGCTTTATTTCGGTTTTAACAATGAATATCTGCCATTTGAAGAGACACTTTTCCGATGGCAAGAAATGGTTAAGAATAAAAAAATTAAATTGATACCTGCTCTTGCCCTTTATAAAGCAGGCGAGGAAGATATATATGCAGGCGAAAAAGGAAAAACAGAATGGCAGAAAAGCAGTGATATCATCAGCCGCCAGGTCAGGTGTCTTAAAGACGGCAACATACACTCTTTCGGTCTTTACAGTGCATCATATATAAATTTTTCAAAAACTTTTTTATCTCAGGAGTTAAATAATCTTAAAAGTGTGATATAATATGTTTTCAAGCAATTAAAACAAAGGAACAAAAACATGAATACAAAAACGAGAAACCTTATAATCGGAATAATGCTCTTTGTCCTTGCGGCGGTTGCAGGGCTGACTTTTATCTACTTTGCAGGCAGAGAGCAGGTTGAAGATATTTTCGGCAATGAGAATATAACACAGAATGCTGATGAAGCACTGCTGAGTATGGGGAAGGAAAAGGCTCCGAAGGCTGATAATGCACTGTGGCTTTATGAAAACAGTGATGTTTCCTTTTCTGACGAAGATGCAATAAAAAAGGCCTCTGACAAAATTGATAACGAAGCCTTTAAATATGTGTTTTTGTCCTTTGGCTCTCTTCTCGGCAGTGACGGAAAAATTACAGACGAAGCAACCCAAAAACTCGCTGCTGTAGGTTCTATACTCAGAGCAAAAGGCTTTAAGGTTTATTGCAAGGTACCCATAAACTGCCATTTAAGCTCCTTGAGTGAAATTATGAAGCATACCAACGGCATGATAGTTGACGGGGAAAACACCAAGGTGGAAAAGCTTAACAACAAGCTGCTGGCAATAAAGGCAGTCTGCGCCACAGAACCTAAATATAAGGTTTATGCTCTGATAAGTGTTGACACGGATAATGTCAAATTCAATAAGAAAAGTGTTGACGGTCTTTGCTTCAATATAAGCAGTGAAACGGATATGGATAAGCTGGAATATTGGGACAGAGTGCTTGATGTTGCCAAAACCAAGATGATATGCAGCGTTGATTTTAAGAAAATTGCAGACAAAAAAGAAAGCCCCGATTCGGCGCTGAAAACAGTTTACTCTCTTAAAAATCTGAAAACCCTTAATGCAAGAGCTTTTTCTTCATATAAGGCTGTAACGAAAAATTATCTCAGCAGCTTTTCGGCAGTTTACCAATACATAACCGAAGGAATAGTCCCCGAGCTTGCTTTCAGACGGCTTGAAATAACGGGATACGACTATAAAACTGTTACTGCAGATAACTTTACAAAAGAAATTGAAATCTGCGGTTCAAATATGTTCCCTGCTTATATTGACGGCGAAAAAATCTCATTAGGTGAAACGGGCAAAACAACAGTGAGTCTTTCCCTTGACGAGGAAAAAAAGAGCTATCAGATAAAGCAGTGCGACGAAGAAATAATCTATGAGGTTGACTATAAATTCGGTGGCGAGCTTATTGATTCTGTTTCCCCTTCAGATTCTGTTTTTGCTTCTCCAAAGGAAAAACTAAGGGTTGTGGTTATAGGCTACTCCAAGGCTGAAATAACTGTAAAAATGGGTGCAAAGAGATATAAGGCAAGACCAGCAAGCAGTGAAAAGGCTTGCTACACTGCCTTTGTTGCAAATATCAGAATGCCCTCAAGCAAAGAGGAAATACAGTCCCTCGGTCAGATGAAAATAATAGCCTCCTATGACGGCAACACAATACAGACTGACGGTGCTGTTATTATCCCTGCCGATGAAAATGAGATTACACAAAACACTCAGCAAAGTACAACACATACCTTTGTGGGCAACTATAATCCCGATTTGCCGAGTGATGCCTACGAATATACAACGGCACTGCCCACGCTGCCTTCAGTGCAGACAACAACTCTTCCGAGTATATCCTTGCCCGATTATAATTCCTATACGGGCAATCAGATGTGTGTTGTGACCTCATCTTATGCAGACACATGGCCTCTTATTGACGGTGATGATACCTATGTGCCTCACTATACGCCTCTGCCTTACGGCACAATTGACTATGTTACGGGACAGAGTGAAGCCTACAACGAGGATGACGGCGAGCAGGTTTATTTCTATGAGCTTGCCTCAGGCAGAAAGGTGAAAAGAGATGCTGTTCAATTAACACCGAGACAGAATCTTGCCGCAAACACAATGAGTGTTGTTTCCTGCACAGGTTCAGGCGGTACTCTGACACTTAAACTGCGTACCGATTGGAGAGTACCCTACGATTTCTACTATTCACCTCAAAACTACTATTCCGCATACGGCAAGGTTTATAATGTCACATCCTTTACGGCAAATGCAGTGCAGTTTGTTTTTTATCATACTTCCGCGGTACAAGGCAGTGTTGATGCTTCTTTGAGTGATGTCATTTCGGGGGCAAACTTCACTCCCGGTGCAGACAGACTTACTCTGACTATGCCTCTTCGTGCAACGGGCAGATATTACGGTTGCAGCGTGGAATACGATCAGAACGGCTATCTTACCATAACAATACATAACAGACCTCAGAGCCTATCGGGCAGTGTTATACTTCTTGACCCGGGTCACGGCGGCAATGACAGCGGCGCTCTCGGACTTGACGGAGGTGTTTATGAGAGCAATGTCAACTATGCTCTTGCCTATTATACAAAGCTGGCTCTTGAAAGAAGGGGAGCTACAGTTTATTTCACACGAGGCGGAAATGTCAATGTGCCTCTTGAAGAAAGAAAAGCTATGGTGCATTCTCTCAAGCCTGACCTTTTCCTTTCAATTCACTGTAATGGATCGAAGGATAAAAGCAAAATAGGCACGGGAGTGTATTACTACAAGCCCTTCTCATTCTCATTGGCACAGAATATCTATAACAATCTGCTGTCTGTTTTCAGAAACAACCTCTATGCAGGTCAGAGCAGTCTTTACGGCAACCTTGCCGGAGGTACCGTTTACTATCCCTTCAGCGTCACAAGACTTGAAGACTGTCCCTCAGTGCTTATAGAAACGGGCTTTATCACAAATGACAACGAGTGTATGAAGCTTATCAATGCTGATAATCAGCGGCTTTTAGCTGAGGCGATTGCCAAGGGCGTTGAAAGCTCTCTCAGTGCATAAATAAAAGAGCAATAACTCCCGGGATGCCGAAAATGCCGCTGACGGCAAGGCTTATGTAGTTAAGGCAGACTTCCACACCTGTTAAAGGTGTCAGCAGGTTAACGGCAAACAGCGCACCTATGCCGCTTATCAGGGACAGCAGAAGGCTTTTAAAAAAATGTCCCGACTTAAGGGCAACGGCTAAGATTATAACGGCAAGAATCACTGCCGCAACAAGACAGAAGGAAAGAGTGCTTGACATAAAAATCACCCTTGACTATAATTTTAATTGGTCTTATAAAATAATATTACTTGAAATTCAGGATTATGATAGGAGAATGTATATGAAAATTCTTAAGCTTACACCTGCAATAAAAGATAACATATGGGGCGGTACCCGTCTGTCAAAGGAATTTGAGATGGTGTCTTTCACCGACAGACAGGCTGAAGCCTGGGTGCTTTCCTGCCACGGTGACGGTGAGTGCATTATAGAAAATACTGAATTTAAAGGCAGAACCCTGAGCGATGTCCTCTCAAATGAGGGTAAGGGATATCTCGGCACAAACTGTGAAAAATATGAGTTTTTTCCCTTGCTCATAAAGCTTATTGATGCCAATGATGACCTTTCAATCCAGGTGCATCCCGATGATGAATATGCACTCCGCGTTGAGGGTGAATACGGCAAAACAGAGGCATGGTACATCATAGACTGCGACGAAAGCTCAGAGCTTATCTATGGCTTTAAAAAGGACATAACCAAAGAGGAGTTCAGACGCAGCATAGAAGAAAACACCCTTTCAGAGTATGTCAACAGAGTGAAGGTGAAAAAGGGCGATGTGTTCTTTATTGAAGCGGGAACCCTTCACGCTATCTGCAAGGGCATACTTTTAGCTGAGGTGCAGCAGAATTCCAACACCACCTACCGTGTTTACGATTACGGCAGACTGCAAAACGGCAAGCCCCGTGAGCTTCATGTTGAAAAGGCAATTGATGTCACTTCACTTAAATCCGCAGACGCTGACGGCAAACCCATGGGTGAGGAAAAGGACTTCGGCTCTTATGCTGAAACACTGCTCGTTGACTGCAATCTTTTCACAATGAAGAAGCTTGAAATCAGAGAAAGCGCAAAGGTTGCGGCAGATGAGACTTCCTTTGTTTCTCTTGTTGCCCTTGACGGTAACGGTGTTGTTATGCACGGTGACACCTGCATTACCCTTTATAAGGGTGAAAGCCTTTTTGTACCGGCAGGCTTCGGTGAGGTTGAAATTCTCGGCAGTGTAACGGTGCTTGAATCAAGAGTAAAGTAACATCTTGACAAACAGGGCATATAGTGATAATATAAAACTACAAAATATCTTCAGGGCGAGGTGCAATTCCTCACCGGCGGTTACAGCCCGCGAGCCAAGCGAAAGCTTAGTGCAGATTCGGTGAAACTCCGAAGCCGACGGTATAGTCCGGACGAAAGAAGAAAGATGCTTTTCAGAGTATTCTGCCCTTGGTTTTTGCCGAGGGCTTTTTCATTTCTCACCCTGAGAAAAGGAGAATAATTATGAAAAAAACAGAAGAAAGATTATTGATCGCAATCTGTGTAAGTGCCATGCTCGGCGCAATAGCCTTCGTGCTTATGCTTCTTGAGTTTCCCGTTGCGCCCATTCCTGCGGCGTCACATCTCAAAATGGATTTGAGCGATATTCCCGCGCTTTTCGGTGCAATAGTTTACGGCCCTGTGGCAGGCGTTATAATCGAGCTTGTCAAAAACGCTCTGGAGCTTCTTATCAAGGGCTTAGGCACACAGATGGGCTTCGGAAATCTTATGAATTTCATCGTCGGCTGTGCCTTTGTAGTGCCTTTCTCGGCGGTTTATCGCTCCTTTAAAAAGAAGGAAAAGGAAAATAAAGGCATCGCCATAGGCAGTGTGGTGGGCTTTTTTGCCATCGTGCTTATCGGTCTTGGCGCAAACTATGTGGTGACTCCCTTGTTTTTCAAGCATTTTCTTGGCATAACCTTCGACGACGCCACGCTTTGGGCGGCAATAGGTACTGCAACGATTATCAATGCCGTCAAGGGTGTTATGCTCAGCGTTGTAAGTGTTCCCATTATCAAGGGCATTGTTACAAGGATTAAAGGCATAGTATAAATGTGAATTATGAATTGCGGGGGAGTTCCGTTTAAGAATAAAACGAGCTGCCGCCGAATTTGTTCGCTGAAAATAATATGAAAGCATCCACCTGTTCCCATGAGGTTCAGGTGGATGTAACTTTTAGCTTTTGAATGAAATACCTTCGGCATGAAATGACTTTGCAGTCATGAAATGGCTGACGCCATGAAATGAAGCAGAGCTTCATGAATTGCAGGCAGACAAAGAAATTATCGTTGACAATTTTTTCTTAAAATGCTATCATAAAACAAATAAAATTCCCAAGGAGGATTTATTATGAAAGCATATAAATTCTGGTTTTGCACAGGCTCACAGGATCTTTACGGTGACGAGTGTCTGAGCCATGTTGCAGACCATTCGAAAATTATTGTTGAGGAGCTTAACAAGAGTGGCATTCTTCCCTTTGAGGTGATATGGAAGCCCACTCTTATTACAAACGAGCTTATCAGAAAGACCTTCAATGAGGCTAATATTGATGAAGAATGTGCAGGCGTTATTACCTGGATGCACACCTTCTCACCTGCAAAGTCATGGATTTTAGGTCATCAGGAATACAAGAAACCTCTGCTTCACCTTCACACACAGTTCAATGAAGAAATTCCTTACGGCACAATTGATATGGACTTTATGAATGAAAATCAGTCAGCTCACGGCGACAGAGAATACGCACATATACTTTCAAGAATGGGCATTGAAAGAGAAACTGTTGTCGGTCACTGGTCAAACGGTGCAGTTAAAGAGAAAATTGCAGCGTGGATGAGAACTGCCGTAGGTATTGCTGAAAGCTCACATCTTCGTGTTATGAGAGTTGCCGACAATATGCGCAATGTTGCCGTTACGGAAGGCGACAAGGTTGAAGCTCAGCTTAAGTTCGGTTGGGAAATTGATGCCTACCCCGTAAACGAAATTGCCGAAGCAGTTGAGGCAGTTTCACAGAGCGATATCAATGCTCTCACCGACGAATACTACGAGAAATACAATATCATTCTTGAGGGCAGAGACCCTGCCGAATTCCGCAAGCACGTTGAGGTGCAGGCAGGTATCGAGCTTGGTTTCGAGCGTTTCCTTAAAGAAAAGAACTATCAGGCTATCGTCACACATTTCGGTGACCTTGGTGCCTTAAAGCAGCTTCCCGGTCTTGCTATTCAGCGCCTTATGGAAAAGGGCTACGGCTTCGGCGCAGAGGGCGACTGGAAGGTTGCCGCTATGGTACGCCTTATGAAGATTATGACCGAGGGCATGAAGGATGCCAAGGGTACATCAATGCTTGAGGACTATACATACAATCTCGTACCCGGAAAAGAGGGTATTCTTCAGGCGCATATGCTTGAAATCTGTCCTTCAATAGCAGACGGTGCAATCGGCATCAAGTGCAAGCCTCTTTCAATGGGCGAGAGAGAAGACCCGGCAAGACTTGTTTTCACAAGCAAAGAGGGCGAAGGCATCGCTTGCTCACTTATCGACTTAGGTCACCGTTTCCGCCTTATTATCAATGAGGTTGACTGCATCAAAACCGAAAAGGAAATGCCTTCACTTCCCACAGCCACAAACTTCTGGGTACCCAGACCCGACTTCTATACAGGCTGCGAAGCTTGGCTTACGGCAGGCGGTGCTCATCATACAGCATTCAGCTACGACCTTACATCAAAGCAGATGTGCGACTGGGCAGCAGCTATGGGCATTGAAGCAGTTGTTATCGGCAAAAACACCGATATGGCTTCCTTCAAGCGTGAACTCAAGCTTAATGAAGTTTACTATTCAATTATGAAATAAGGTGAAATAATGAAAGATATTATCACTTCAGGCAAAACCGCCTTAGGTATAGAATTCGGTTCAACAAGAGTCAAGGCAGTGCTTATTGATGAAAACTGCAAGGTCATAGCAAGCGGCGCTCACGATTGGGAAAACAAACTGGAAAACGGCTACTGGACTTATTCTCTTGAGGATGTGCAATTTGCCATGCATTCCTGCTTCAGGGCACTTAAAGAGGATGTAAAAGAGAAATATGGCTGTGAATTTAAAACAACAGGTGCAATAGGCATCTCGGCTATGATGCACGGCTATCTTGCCTTCGATAAAGACGGCAAGCTTCTCACCCCATTCAGAACATGGAGAAACACCACAACTGCCGAAGCGGCAGAGTTCCTGACAGAAAAGCTTAATTTCAACATTCCTCAGCGCTGGACCTGCTCACACATATATCAGGCTATTCTGAATAAAGAAGACCATGTGCCTGAAATTGTCTGTGTCACAACCCTTGCAGGCTATGTTCATTATATGCTCACAGGTGTCAATGCCGTCGGTGTAGGCGAGGCATCGGGTATATTCCCCGTTGACTCTGAGAAAAATGACTACGATGAAAATATGATGGCAACCTACGATGCACTTCTCAAAGAAAAGGGCTTCGGCAAAAAACTCAGAGCTATACTTCCCAAGGTGCTCGTTGCAGGTGAAAATGCAGGCTATCTCACCGAGAAAGGTGCCGCTTTCCTTTGCGAAGAGGGCAATTTTACTGTGGGTGTACCCTTTGCACCCTGTGAAGGTGATGCAGGTACAGGCATGACCGCAACGGGTAGTGTAAGAGAAAAAACAGGCAACATCTCAGCAGGTACATCAATATTTGCTATGGTTGTTCTTGAAAAGAACCTCAGTAAGGTTTATCCCGAAATTGATATGGTAACAACACCAAGCGGTAAGCCTGTTGCTATGGTACACTGCAACAACTGCACAAGTGATATCAATGCCTGGGCGGGTCTTTTCGGCGAGTTTGCATCGGCTCTCGGTGTAGAGGCATCAAAGGGCAAAATTCTCGACCTTATGTTTGAAAATGCCATGAAGGGCGACAGTGACTGTGGAGGTCTCACATCATATAACTACTTCTCAGGCGAGCCTGTAACAGGCTTACAGGAGGGCAGACCCCTCTTTATTCGCACTCCTGACGCTAAGTTTACTCTGGGCAACTTTATGCGCACTCAGCTTTACTCAGCTCTTGCGGCTTTGAAGGTGGGTCTTGACCTTCTTCTTAAAAACGAAAATGCAGCTATTGATAAAATCTACGGTCACGGAGGATTTTATATCTATCCCGGAGTAGGTCAGAAGATAACTGCAGCTGCTATTGATGCTCCTGTTTCTGTAATGAAAACGGCAGGAGAGGGCGGTCCCTACGGTATGGCTTTGCTTTCACTTTACAGCATTATGGGTCAGGGACTTTCACTTGAGGATTTCCTTGATAAGAAGGTTTTCGCCGATGCTGAAACCGTAACAGAAGCCCCCGATAAGAATGATGTAGAGGGCTTCAATGTGTTCCTCGAAAGATATGTCAAGGGCCTTGAATGTGAAAAGGCAGCAGTTGCTTCAATAGAATAACAACGCGTTTTTGGTTTGTCTTGGCTCTCCTGAAAGGGAAGCTGGCAAATGCCAAGCATTTGACTGAGGGGTTAACTGCGCAGGCAAAAAGTAACGCCTGCCCGGCGAGGATGATAAAAAATAAATAGTGGCGATCGTATGTAAATCTGCGATCGCTTTTATTTTTATTGTCTGTTACTTCAGGTCAGTGCAAGAGGCGGCGGCTCCACAAAAATCGCTTTGCGATTTTGCGCGAGAGAAGGTCGCTTGCCGAACTTCGTTCGGCAGTGGAGCCGCCCTGCCCTTTACCGCCTACTTAATATTGCATAACTAACCCTGACTTCAATTATGCAAAAGGGAGAAAAACACTTCTTCACCTTGCAATTTTTCACTCAATATTATATCATTATTTAAATGGGATATTTTGTCCTTATTCCTGAGGAAAGGGGAGAGCGAACAAGGTGAATATACTTACAAAGCTCAAAGACGATATTTATATTTCCGAGCTTAACATAGCAGGTACTCACGACAGTGCCACTGCCTATGTGTCTTTGGAAAACTCAGCCCGCTGTCAGGATAAAACAATCCCTGAACAGCTGAAAATGGGGGTTCGTCTTCTTGATATACGCCTGAATAAAAAAGGCGACGAATTTTATCTCATACACTCCCTTGCCGACTGCTACAGCGACAAAGAAAAGACAAAAAAGCTCACCTTCGGAGAAGTCCTCTCTTGGTGCAAAGGCTTTCTCAAAGATAACCCGGGCGAAACTCTTATTCTCAGCATAAAGCAGGACAGAGGCATTATCAACCGATGGTTTTTCCCGCCTTTTTATAATAAATATATAAAGGGTGACGAGGCTTCATGGTACCTTGAAAACAGAGTGCCGACTTTGGGTGAGTGCCGCGGAAAATTAGTTCTGATGAGAAGATGCAGAGTGTGGAAAAGCTTTTATAAAACTGCCGAGGGCGGACTTAACTTCTCATTTTGGAAGGATCAGGCAAGGAAACGACTGACAGCCAAGAGAGTTATTCTAAACAGTGAAACCGAAGCTTTGGTTCAAGACAGATACGGACTTGACCCGATACATAAGTGGCAGTGTGCTGAGGCTTATCTTGATACAGCACAAACCTCTCCGAAGCGCCTTGCAGTGCATTTTATTTCCACCAGTGTCAGAACAGAGGGAACACTTGTAGGCACGGCAGAGTACCTTAACGGGGAATTTATGAAGTATCCCCTGAAAGAAGGTTCAGGCTGGATATTCTGTGACTTCCCGTCGAAAGCACAGATAGAAAAAATAATGATGTCAAATATAGAAAAGAGTGAAAAAATATGAAACTTGCAGTTTTAGGCGGTGGCGGTGTGCGTTCGCCCTTTCTTGCAAAATCAATAGCCCTTGGTGCTGCCGAAACGGGCATAACCGAAACGGTGTTTATGGATATAGACGAGGAAAAGCTCTATATCTACGGCAAAATTGCAAAGAAAGTCTCGGGGATGATTAATCCCGATTTGAAGTTTTCTCTTACTCTCAGTGCAGAAGAAGCTCTCAGAGATGCGGATTTTATTATAACAACCATACGCGCTGAGGGAGACAAGGGCAGAGTTTTTGACGAAAGAACAGCCCTTAACTTAGGCGTACTCGGCCAGGAAACAACAGGTGCAGGCGGTTTTGCTATGGCACTCAGGAGCATTCACACTCTTATAGGGTACTGTGAAATGGCAAAGCTTTATTCAAAGAAGGATGCTCCCATATTCAACTTCACCAATCCCAGCGGACTTGTTACTCAGGCACTTCGCACGATGGGCTACAGCAATGTTTACGGTGTCTGCGATGCACCCAGCGGATTTTTAAGACAGCTCCGTGAAATGACAGGCTATAAGGATATGACCTTCAAGTGCTTCGGTCTTAATCACCTTTCTTGGTTTACAGATTTTATCTATAACGGCAAGGATGTGACGAAGGAGCTTCTAAGTCACCCTGATATATATAAGAATACGGAAATGCGCCTTTTCCCCAAGAAGCTCATTGAAATGGGTGATAACCTTATGCCTAACGAATATCTCTATTTCTATCACTTCAGGGATAAGGCAGTGGGCAGCATTCTTTCAGGGGCAAAGACCCGCGGTGAAACCATAATGGAAATCAATGAGCATATGCTCAGGGAAATGAGAACAATCGACATAGATAATGATTTCGAGAAAGCATTTCACTGCTTTATGGAGCATTATGCCATGAGAGAAAACAGCTATTTCTCAATTGAAACGGGTAAAATGCGTGAGGAAAAATTCCCTGTACCCACCGCTGAGGAATATATAAAGCAGCCTGAAAACGGCTCATATGCAGCTGTAGCCCTTGACTTTATCAAGGCTGTCAACTCAGGTGAAAGTGTGAGAATGGTCCTTTCAATCCCAAATGAGGGAGCTATGCCATTCCTTTCAGATGATGATGTTATTGAGGTTTCCTGCACCGTTGATAAAGACGGCGCTCATCCCGATAAAATAGGTGATATACCCGAAATGCAGAAAAACCTTATCAGAGCTGTCAAGCACTATGAAAACCTCACTGCCGAGGCTATTATGGAAAAGAACAAGACAAAGGCAATAAAGGCTCTCACGGTGCATCCTCTTGTGGGCAGCTATCCCATAGCAGAAGAGCTTGTCCGTTTGTACTCTGCCGAATATGAAAAATATATCGGCAAATGGGAGGACTGAGTATGATTTTACTCGAGAAGGAGCTGGAGGTTTTCCCTGAAAATGAGAAGACCAATATCAGCTTTCCTTTTGAAGTGCCAAGGGGTGTCAATGCTCTGAAGCTTACCTTCAGCTATAGTCCTAAAGTGCTTTATGACAACGAAAGAGCAAGGGCACTTATAGAAAACAACATAAAAAAGGATGCGGGGGGCTATGCAGACGAATACCCCTCGTGGCAGGAATTTTTGCCACTTAAAAATCTTATTACCCTTTCAGTTGACGATACCGAAGGCTACAGAGGCTGCGCCCACCGTCAGGCTGAGTATATGGAGCATATAATAAGTGAAGATTTTGCTTCGCCCGGCTTCAATAAAGGAAAAATACAGGTTGGTCAGTGGAAGGCAGTGCTGAATATTCACGGTGTTGTCACTGAAAAAATAGACTGTAAACTCATAGCGGAAGCAGGTGATTTTCTTGAGTAAGAAATGGTTTGCCTGCGAAATGCACTGCCACACCCTTCACAGTGACGGCTCATTCAGTGTTAAAGAGCTTATTGAAACGGCAACTCAAAGACATCTTGACGGCATTCAGATAACAGACCATAATGCAGTGTCTGCCCATGCCGAGGTTATAAACCCTCCTATAGCGGTGCTCAAAAGCATAGAGTGGACTACATATTTCGGTCATATGCATGCCATGGACTGTAAAAAAGATGTGGATTGGAGAGACGCCGTTCCCGATAACATTGACGAAAAAATGAAGCGGGTACACGAAGGGAAAGGCCTCGTTGGCGTGTGTCATCCTTATCAGCTTGGTACACCCATATGCACAGGCGGCAGATGGGACTATAACGTGAAGGACTGGTCTTTGGTCAATTATATGGAAATCTGGTCTGAGGGCTGCCCTTTTATGAACACACCTAACAGAAGAACACTTGAGCTTTGGCACAGCCTTCTTGATAAGGGTTACAGAATAACTCCCACCTTCGGGCGTGATTGGCACAGAAGCACCAACGATGTTTATCACAGCGCATGTACTTATCTTCTTTGTGAGGGAGAGCTTACGGATATGAAAATGAAGCAGGCTGTGGGTGAGGGCAGAAGTGTTATATCGATGGGACCTCTGTTTTATTTCGGCTTGGGTGAAAAAACTATTGGTGACGGGGTTGAGGCAGGGGAGTATGAAATTGAATTTACCCTCTCTTTCAGCCGCATGGAAAAAATGGGGGTGCCTGAGAAGGTAAAGCCCCAATGGATAAAAATCATTACAAATAGTGGAGCGGTTGCCCAAACACTTGATGCAACTGCAACGCGTACAAAAATAAACTTTGAAGAAAACTCATGGTATAATGCAGAGCTTTGGGGCAGCATTGACGGCAAAGAAAACTGCCTCATTGCCCTGACAGCACCGATTTATGTTAATTAGGAATTATGAATGAAATGACCTGCGGTCATGAAATGCACTTCGTGAATGGATGAATTGCCTGCGGCATGAATTGGCTTGCGCCATGAATTGACCTGCGGTCATGAATTGCACTGCGTGCATTATTGAAAGGAGATATATGATGACAACAACAACCAAAACAAAAGAAAAACGCTATGTGGGCGTCAAAGAGACAGCAATTTACGGCATAGCAAACGGCGGACAGTGCATCGGCTACAATATGATGACGGCGCAACGCTCCTTCTTCCTTGTCAGTGTTTTTGGTGTGCCTGAAGCAGTGGTATCACTTATGCTGACGGTTATGGCGTTCTGGGATGCCTTCAACGACCCTCTTATGGGTGCTGTTGTTGATAAAACAAGAACCCGTTACGGAAAGCTCAGACCTTATCTTATGTTTGTACCCGTTTTCCTCGGTATAACAACGGTGCTGTTTTTCGGCGGCCCCATCTTCCTTACAGATGCGGCTTCAAGACCCATGAGAATAGTCTATATGTGCATTACATATTTCATATGGGAATTCTTCTACACCATAGGTGATATTCCCTTCTGGGGACTTTCATCGGCTATTTCCCCCAGTCCTCTTGACCGTTCAAGAGTTATCAAGTCTGCCCGTCTTATCTCAGGTATTATCGGCGGTATCCCCGGCATTATCATTACAGTATGTCTTGACCTTTCAAGAAACGGCACAATACCTCTTTCACTGTCTCAGGTGTTCTTTATTCTCAGCATTATTGCAGGTACCTTTGGTATGTACCTCTTCTCCCTTGCAGGCACCAAGACAAAAGAAAGAGTGGTCTATGTCAATGATGAACCTAAGCTCAGTGAATGCTTTGCCTTTATGTTCAGGAATAAACCTCTTATGCTCATTATGCTTTCAAACCTCATTTCAACTGTTGAGGGCATAGGCGGCACATTCAGTGTTTACTATTACTACAATGCACTTGGTGTCAACAGTCTTTCACTTCTTGCAGGTATCCCCGGCACGATAATGGGCTGGGTTACCTATCCCCTTATGACCATACTCGAAAAGCGTTGGACTTCAAGACAGATAGTTGTCAGAGTTTCCTTTATGCATGCAGCGGTAACCGCTCTCGTTTTCCTTCTCGGTAGCAGACATTATACACAGATGGGTGTTATCGTACCTCTGCTTATGCTGCAAGGTGTATCGGGTGCCATTAACGGCTCAATCAAGGCGGTTATCCCCACTAAGATGATAAGTGAAACCGTTGACTATATGGAGCATAAAACAGGCAAGCGTAACGAGGGTATGGCATTCTCTGTACTGACCTTTATGGGCAAGCTTACAGGTACTCTTTCAACTGCTCTGGGTACTGCTCTTATTCCCGTTGTAGGCCTTGTCAGAGACAGTGCAAGTGAAATGATGGTTGTGTCAGAAAGCTCACCTATCAACACTCAGTTCTGGCTCTGGGCGCTTATTACAATTATACCTACAACTCTCGGACTTCTTGCACTTATTCCCTATAAGTTCTATGACCTTGAGGGAGCAAAGCTTGAAAACATTCAGAAAGAAGTTCAGCTCAGACGCGAAGCAATTTCAAAAGAGTTAAAAGAGGAGGATGCGTAATGAATAACAAGTGTCCGAAATGCGGAAACAAACTCAGCATATTATATTTAAAGCAGAACTGTGCCGAATGCGGCTGTGACCTTCTTTACTACAATATGGAAGAAAACCTGGAAAAGGATGCCGAGCAGGCAGAAAAAGAGTTTGAGGCTCTCGGAAAATTCCTTGAAAAAGTTACACCTGCTTTCATCAAAAACAAAAAAGCAAAATGAAATTCACAGACGGAAAATTCAAAATACTGATTTTATCAGACATACACACACCTGACGAAATGCCCATATGGACTGAGAACTTCATACGCTATGCTATGGAAACTGAAAAGCCGGAGCTTGTTGTGCTTCTTGGTGACAATGTGGGCGGCAACTATAAAGGTGTAACAAAAGAGAAAAATATTATTGCAATAAAAAAGATAGTGTCGCTTCTGGGCGACACTGCTTTTGCTGTTGTCTTTGGCAACCACGACCACGAGGGTCTGCCAAATATGGGTGAGGAAGAGGCTAAAAAATTCCATGTCTCCCTCTACAACGAAAGCGCAAACTGCCTTATGAAACAGGGTGATTACTCCTTAAACATCAAAAACAGCAAGGGTGAAAAAGATATCTTTTCCCTTTATTTTGTCGATTCGGGTACCTATGCAAAAGAGGGCGGTTATGCCTATGTGAAAAGAAGTCAGCTCCAATGGTATAAAGAAGAATGTGAGAGAAACGGCAATCTGCCTTCATATCTTTTTCAGCATATTATAGTCCCCGAAGTCTATGACCTGATGTATGAAAGTAGGCTGTCGAAAAAAGGCTATACAAAGGGTCAGTGCATAAGAGGCAGGAAATTCTATAAATTTAAAGACGAAAATCTTGTTTCAGGCACTATGAACGAAGGTCCCTGCCCGCCTGATGTTAACGGGGGACAGTTTGATGTGCTTAAAGAAAAGAAATGCACTGTTGCCTGCTTCTTCGGGCATGACCATACCAATGATTTTGTCTGCGACTGTCAGGGAATTAAACTTTGTGCAGTGCCTTCACCTTCCTTCTTCACCTACGGCAACAAAAGAGGTGTGAGAGTGGTTACAATTCACGAGAATGACCTTTCACGCCTTGACACAAAGGTGATACACTATAACAGTGTTATGAAGGAAAAACCGAAAATCCGTCTTGTTGACAAATGGGGCGTGGATAAATATCAGACTGTAATGAGGAGGAAAGCAAAATGAAAGCAACGATACTTATAGATAATATAGCAAAAGATAAGCTTAAAGGAGAATGGGGACTTTCTGTCTTCATTCATCAGGGTGACAAGAGAATACTCCTTGACACGGGAGCAAGCGAAAATTTTGCCCACAACGCAAAAGCTCTGTCGGTACCCCTTGAGAAAACCGATTTCGGTGTGCTTTCCCATGCTCATTATGACCACGCTGACGGCATGGAAAAATTCTTTAACATAAACAGCAGAGCCAAATTTTACCTCAGCTCCGAGTGTAAAGAAAACTGCTATGGCAAGCGTTGGATTTTTTCAAAATATATCGGCATCAAAAAAGGCATAATGGAAAAATATAAAAACAGAATTGTTTATGTCAAGGGTGATAAGGTTCTTTGCAGCGGCGTGAGTATAATCTCCCATAAGACAAAAGGCCTTGAGGCTATGGGCAAGAAGGACGGTCTCTGCATCAAGGAAAATAAAAAGCTGCGTTTTGATAATTTTGCCCATGAGCAGAGCCTTGTTGTTGACACTGAAAAGGGTCTTGTTATTTTCAATTCCTGCTGTCACGGCGGAGCAGACAATATTATCACTGAGGTGCAGAAAAGCTATCCCAACAAGAAAATATATGCACTTATAGGCGGTTTTCATCTTTATAAATCAACTGACGAAGAGGTCAAAGCCCTTGCCGACAGAATTAAAAAGACAGGCATTGAAAAGATCTACACAGGTCACTGTACGGGCAAAAAGGCATTTGAAATACTTAAAAACGAGCTTGGAGAAAAAGCTGAGCAGCTCCATGTGGGTCTGGTGATAGAGGCATGACAATAAAAGAAATCAGAGAGAAGCTTTTTTCGCTTGCCGATGAAAAATACAAAGCCTTTCAGTCAAAGCTTATGCCCACTGTTGACAGTGATAAAATAATAGGTGTGCGCACTCCCGCACTTCGCGCCTTTGCAAAGGAGCTTTATAAGCAGGGCGGATATGAGGAGTTTCTTTCGGACGTGCCTCATAAGTTTTATGAAGAGGATAATCTTCATGCCATGCTTATTTCTGAAATCAAAGACTTTGACATCTGTCTTGAAGAAACCGAAAAGCTTCTCCCTCACATTGATAACTGGGCAACCTGTGATATGCTAAGACCCAAATGCTTCAAAAAAGAGCCTGAGAAGCTTTATGAAACAATGCTTATCTGGCTGAAAAGTGATAAGGTCTACACTGTGCGCTACGGCATAGGCTGTCTTCTCAGTTTTTATCTTGACGGTAATTTCAGTCAGGAGCATCTCAACCTTGTAAGTAAGATTACGAGTGAGGAATACTACATCAATATGATGATAGCCTGGTACTTTGCCACGGCACTTGCCAAACAATATGAAAGCACAATATGCTACATAGAGGAAAGACGGCTTCCTGAGTGGGTGCGTAAAAAGACAATTCAAAAAGCGGTGGAAAGCTATAGAATAAGTGATGAAACGAAGTCATACATTCGCACACTCAGATAAATAAAAATGCCCTGCAAGGATAATCCTTGCAGGGCTGATTTTTTATAAAAACCGCCGAGATTTATGTGATTATATTCTTGCGGGCAGAGGTCATTTTCTATCATACTTGCCGGCAATTCCGGAATCCGAATTATTCCTTAACCGGTGCTACTCTCGGCTTGTCAACCTTGGGGCTGATTTCGCCTGCCTTCATAAGAGCTGTCTTTGTCATTGTGGGACCGAAGAGTTCATAAATAAGCACACCGAAAAGAACGATATTTCTGATTATAATGCCTTCTTCACCAAGAGCTGTCATAGCAGTGATTGACATACCAAGCGCAACGCCTGCCTGAGGCAGAAGGGTGATACCCAGATATTTCTTGATGTGAGGCTCGCATTTAACAAGGTCTGCACTCATTCTCGCACCGAAATACTTGCCTATTGAACGTGTTACAATATAAACCACACCTATGCCCACTATGGCAAGGTCGCCGAAAACTGAGAACTCAAGCTCTGCACCGCTGAGTACGAAGAAGAGGATAAATATGGGAGCTGTCCACTTGTCGGTTTTTTCCATAAGGTCGGGTGAGAAATCGCAGACATTGCAGAAAATTGTGCCAAGCATCATACAAACCAGAAGGGGAGAGAAGCCGATATGTACCTCACCGATGTGTGAGTGATATTTTGAAAGGGCAACTGCAAGGAAAATTGCAGTAACAACAAGAGCCTGACGCTTTGTGTTTGAACGGAAAAACTTCTCACAGAAGGAGAGTATCCAACCGATAATGCCGCCGACAATAAGTGAAATGAATATTTCAACGAGAGGGTCCACTATAACGGAAACAAGGCTGAGTTCACCGTTGTGAAGGGTTTTTGCAACACCGAGAGATACGGCAAAAATAACAAGACCGACAGCATCGTCAAGGGCAACAATAGGCAGAAGCAGTGAGGTGAGCTTACCCTTTGCCTTATACTGACGCACAACCATAAGTGTTGCCGCGGGTGCAGTTGCAGAAGCTATTGCACCGAGTACAATAGCAGTGGAAAGGGGCAGCTTGTCTTCGCCGAGAATAAAGTGAAGACCTATGAGAACCGCATCAACAAGCAATGTAGTTATAACTGCCTGAAATATTCCTATAACAGTTGCCTGCTTACCTGTCTTTTTAAGCTGAGAAAGACGGAATTCATCACCTATTGCAAATGCTATAAAGCCAAGAGCTACGTCATTGATAATGCTCATTGCCTCAACCTCAGCTGTTGTGGTGAAGCCTAAGCCTTTAACGCCAAGAAGACCGAGGCAGTAAGGACCTATGAGAATGCCGGCAACAAGATACCCTGTAACTGCAGGGAGCTTGAGGGGTTTAACAACTCGTGACATAAAAAGACCTGCGCTCAGTGCCACAGATATTGCTAAGAGTGTTTCCATAAATAAGACCTTCTTTTTTCATAAGTTTTAACCGCTTAATTATAGTTTCACTCATATCAAAAGTCAATTATAACTTTCAACAATTATAGTCATTTTTTTTATTGTTTTTTCTTAAACTTACACAATGAACTGCATAAATCGGGGGGCGGCTCCACAAAACCGCTTTACGGTTTTGACGCGACTTCGTCGCTTGCCGGACGCAGTCCGGCAGTGGAGCCGCCGCAGCTGCCCTCTTTAGCACACTTTATTTCATACAGGATTTATCAATTGCCGGGTTAAAGGCATGGAAATTCTTTTCATTGAGCTTGTCGGTGGCTATTCTCAGACCCTCACCGAAGCGCTGATAATGAACTACTTCTCTTGCACGAAGGAATTTTATTACATCTCTGACATCCGGGTCATCAACAAGACGCAGAATGTTATCATAGGTTGTTCTTGCCTTCTGCTCTGCTGCCATATCTTCATGCAAGTCAGTTATGACATCACCCTTAGACTGAAGATAAGCTGCCGTGAAGGGTACCCCTGCCGCAGAGGCGGGATAAACGCCCGTTGTGTGGTCAACGAAATAAGCATCGAAGCCGTTTTTCTTTATTTCCTCGCAGGAAAGATTTCTTGTAAGCTGATATACAAGAGTACCGATCATTTCAAGGTGGCCGAGTTCTTCTGTTCCTATATCCGTCAGAAGTCCCTGCAGCTCATTGCAGGGCATAGCAAAGCGTTGGCTGAGATATCTCAGTGACGCGCCAAGTTCTCCGTCGGGTCCACCGTACTGTGTCATAATTATCTTGGCGTACATGGGGTTGGGGTTTTTGATATTTATGGGGTACTGTAAAATTTTCTCATATTGGAACATCAGCAATCACTCCCGCTGTTTACCCAAGGAAAGGGTGTGCAAAGCCATTTGTCGGCATTTTCATCTTTGATGCTTATGGGGCCATATTGGCATACATATTCGTCCATAAGCTCACGGAGTTTTTTCTTATATTTCTCCATAAGTTCTATTGCAGCACAGTCACCCATATGGGTGTCGAGATATAAATGTAAATCCCATATCGCAAAGCGTACTGCCATAATTCTGTGTTTAAGGTTAGTTTTTGTGTTCATCATCTGCATCTACCTGCCTGAGTGAAGGGAAGGTCAAGTGCGGGGAAAAGAGTACCCTGACAAAGGGCTTTATCTGCGGTGTAAATATCGTCACACCACTGCTGAAAAGGTACATATGCCATAGCATAGCTGACACTGCAAGGTAGTTTGTCTTTCTGTTTGCAGCATTGGCTGTCATAGACTCTGCCATATGCACTTTTAGTGTTAGTCATCTTTATCGCTCCCTCTATATATTACAGCCTATCAGCTGCCGTTAACATAATATGCAAAGGCGCCGTAAAGGGTGAAGGGCATGGAAAAATCTGTTTTTTGAAAAAAACTATTGACAAGAAAAACCACTGCTGATATAATATCACGGTAAAAATTAATGACTTCCTTATTAAGAGCAGCTGAGGGGACAGGCCCGTTGAAGCTCGGCAACCTGCTTTTGCAAGGTGCTAAATCCTGCGGTTTGACCGAAAGATAAGGCTTATATCTGCGGTCGGACACGGCCGCAGTTTTTTAATGATAAGGAAGAACTGTGTTTGTATAACAGAAAGGAAGAATGAAAATGGCAAGACATCTTTTCACATCAGAATCAGTAACAGAAGGACATCCCGACAAAATCTGCGACCAGATTTCAGACGCGGTTCTCGACGATATTTATTCTCATGACCCTCAGGCGAGAGTTGCCTGTGAAACAACAGTAACAACAGGTCAGGTTCTCATTATGGGTGAAATTTCATCAACCTATAAGCCTGATGTAGCTAAAATTGCAAGAAAGGTTATCTGCGACATCGGTTATGATGACGGTGTTAAGGGCTTTGACGGCAACGCTTGTGCGGTACTTGTTGCCCTTGATGAGCAGTCACCCGATATTGCTATGGGTGTTGACAAATCACTTGAACTCAAAGACGGCGAAGAGGATGCTTACAACCTTCACGGCGCAGGTGACCAGGGTATGATGTTCGGCTTTGCCTGCGACGAAACTCCCGAGCTTATGCCTCTTCCGATTTCACTTGCACACAAGCTTTCAAAGAAGCTTACACAGGTGCGCAAAAACGGCACACTGCCTTATCTCAGAGCAGACGGCAAGAGCCAGGTAACAGTACAGTATGACGAAAACGGCAAGCCTGAGAGCGTAACGGCAGTGGTTGTTTCATCGCAGCACAGCGCAGATGTTGAGCTTTCACAGATAAGAGAAGACATCACAAAGTATGTTATCACACCTGTTATTCCTGCCGAGCTTATGACAGATAAAACAAAGATTTATGTTAACCCCACAGGCCGTTTTGTTACAGGCGGACCCCAGGGCGACAGCGGTCTGACAGGCAGAAAGATTATCGTTGACACCTACGGCGGTTATTCACGTCACGGCGGCGGCGCTTTCTCAGGTAAGGACCCCACAAAGGTTGACAGAAGTGCTGCTTATGCTGCAAGATATGTTGCAAAGAATGTTGTTGCTGCAGGCCTTGCTTCAAAGTGTGAGGTTCAGCTTGCATATGCAATCGGCGTTGCAAAGCCCGTTTCAGTTATGGTTGACACCTTCGGCACAGGAAAAATCAGTGACGAAAAGATTAGTGAAATCGTAAATAAGGTTTTCGACCTTCGTCCTGCTGCAATTATTGACACACTTGGCCTGAGAGCTCCCATCTACCGTCAGCTTGCCGCTTACGGTCACGTGGGCAGAGAAGACCTTGATGTTCAGTGGGAAAAGACTGACAAAATTGATGCAATCAAGGCTCTCGTGTGATTGTACGCGCCTAAGGAGAGTGCCTGAAAAGGCTTTCCCCGCCCATTAAATCAAACAAAAAAAGGATACGGTCTTTGCCGTATCCTTCAGCGTGTCGAAAAAGTATTTTTCGGCACGCTGTTTGACTTTCGAGAATGGTACAAGATGCCGTTTTCTTCGCTCCGAAGCTGTACGACAGTACCGCGAGAGGGCGAAAAAACGGCAAGCACAAAAGTTTCAGTGACACAGTTCAATGCTGTGTCGCTGAACTATATATATCAATCTATGATTTATAGTCACATCTTTTTTTTGTGTTTATGACTTTTGTGTGTTCTTGTGTCTTTATCGACAGTCTGGAGGATACGGTCTTTGCCGTATCATTTTTTCATTTAAAACTTGACATATTTCTCAGGGGGTAATATAATTTTAGCAGTGGGAGGGAAGGATTATGAAGAAAGCTTTTTTATTTTTATGCACAGTGCTGATGAGTGTTTTTATGCTCACATTATCCGTTTTCGCATTGGAATGTGAAGAGTTTACGGGCAATAACAGTTCCTCACAGAATTACTACACATGGGCATCGCCTGTGAAGTCATATCTTTCTCTTCTTGACGGCGGCAGACTTATGAGAGTGCAATATCTTCCCTCAGACGGCAGGGTACTTGTAGAATGCCGTGACAGCACATATAATCTTGTTTCAAGAAGGTATATTCCGCAGGAGCTTCCGCTTTTTGGCGGCTTTTTTGACGGCAAGGATGCCTACTATATCCTGACGGGCAAAAACAATCCTGCCGAGAGTGACAGTGCCGAGGTTTTCAGAATAACAAAATATGATAAAGAATGGAACAGACTTTCTTCGGCAAGCCTTTACGGTGTCAATACAACAGTACCTTTTGATGCCGGCTCTGCACGCTTTGCCGAAAGCGGAGATTATCTTATAATAAGAACCTGCCATGAGATGTATAAAAGCTCTGACGGACTGAATCATCAGGCGAATGTTACTATTCAGCTTGACAGCAAGAGAATGGTTATTACCGATTATTTTACAGGTGTTTCTAACACATCTTACGGTTATGTCAGCCACTCCTTCAATCAGTTTGCAGTGGTGGATAACGATAAAATAGTTGCCCTTGACCACGGAGATGCCTATCCGAGAAGTATAGTGCTGACAAAATATAAAACCAAGGTGTCATCAGGCAAGTTTACGCCTGTGGCATATTATAATTATTGCCAGGCTGTGGATATGCTCCCTGTTGCAGGTGAAATCGGCGATAACGATACAAACTGCAGTGTGGGTGGCTTTGAAATGTCATCCTCATCATATATTGCGGCAATATGCAGTGTTAAGCAGGGGTCTTCCTCTCAGGTAAGAAATATCTATGTAAGTGTTCTTGATAAAAGCTCAACTACGCCTGAGTTGAAAAAGCTGACAGACTATACCGATACAAACAGTGCTGCATCCACACCTCACCTTGTTAAAACCGGCAGTGACAGCTTTATAATTATGTGGGAGAAGGCCTCTCTTGTTTACTACTGTGAGCTTGACGGCAAAGGGAATATCAAAGGCGGCATACACTCTTTTGAAGCGAAGCTTTCTGATTGTAAACCTATAATCTCTGCAGGAAAAGCAGTCTGGTATGTATGGAAAAACAACGAAATTACTTTTTATAATATATCCCTTGCAAATATTAGTGAAACGGGAAAAACCGTAATAAACACATATCACAGCTTTTATGTGAAGTCTGCCTCAGGCAACACTGTTTCTCTTTTGTGTGATAAGTGCAATAAAATCTCAACGGGCAGCTTACCTACAGATTTTTCACTGTGGTGGGCATCGTCAGAATATGATGGCTATTATGTCTCCGCACCCGAAAGTCCTTACCATCCGTGTGAGGAAGTTGGCTTGTGGGCAAGATATACTTCGGCTGACTATAATGAATACGAGATAACCTCATCTGATACGGATGTTATAAAAATAATATACGATGTCTATGGCGAACCTGTTGCACAGATGTGCGGTGAGGGTACTGCAAAGATAACAATCAGCTCAAAATATAATGAGGATATCAAAAAGCAATACACGGTAAAGGTTGCACATTCCTGGCAGGAAAATAAAACTGATGCCACTTGTACACAGTCAGGTAAAGTTGAGAAAAAATGCAGTTATTGCGGTGAAAATAAAACAGAGACTATCCCTGCACTCGGCCACAATATGGGCGACTATGTTGTAACGAAACAGCCTACTTGTACCGCTCAGGGCAAGAAGGTTGCCGCCTGCTCAAGATGTGACGAAGAAGTCAGCGAAGCAATTGAGAAGCTGCCTCATGATGAAAAGACGAGTATCAAGGCAACCTCTGCCACCTGCACTAAGTCTGGTAAAACCGAAGGCAAGAAATGCTCCATGTGCGGCAAGATAACAGTTGAGCAGGAGACTATCCCTGCACTCGGTCACAATATGGGCGAGTATGTTGTAACGAAACAACCTACCTGCACTGCTCAGGGCAAGAAGGTTGCCACCTGCTCAAGATGTGACGAAGAAGTCAGCGAAGCAATTGAAAAGCTACCTCACGATGAAAAGACAAGTATCAAGGCAACCTCTGCCACCTGCACTAAGTCAGGTAAAACCGAAGGCAAGAAATGCTCAATGTGCGGCAAGATAACAGTTGAGCAAGAGACTATCCCTGCTCTTGGTCACAATATGGGCGAGTATAAGGTGACAAAAGAGCCGACCTGTACTGCTCAGGGCAAGAAGATTGCCACCTGCTCAAGATGTGACGAAGAAGTCAGCGAAGCAATTGAGAAGCTGCCTCACGATGAAAAGACGAATATCAAGGCGACCTCTGCCACCTGCACTAAGTCTGGTAAAACCGAAGGCAAGAAATGCTCCATGTGCGGTAAGGTAACAGTTGAGCAGGAGACTATCTCTGCACTCGGTCACAATATGGGCGAGTATAAGGTGACAGAAGAGCCGACCTGCACTGCTCAGGGTGAAAAAACAGCATATTGTAACCGTTGCAATAAAACGGTAAGCGAGAGTATTCCGAGAAACGAACACAAGGAAGAAATTATACCTTCAGTTGAACCGTCCTGCACTAAAAGCGGTAAAACTCAGGGTAAGAAATGTTCAGTCTGCGGCAGGGTACTTGAAGAGCAAAAGACTGTGGAAAAGCTCGGTCACAGCTATAAAACATCCGTTTTAACCAAAGCGTCAAGGGAAAATCACGGAGAGATAAGAAATAAATGTTCCCGTTGCGGCAACAGTGAAAACAGCAGAATTTACATGATCAAAACCGTTAAAACGGCGAAGAGCAGATATGCCTATAACGGCAAAACACCTAAGGTATCCGTTAAGATTATCGACTCTCAGAAAAATGTGCTTAAAGAGGGCGAGGATTATACCGTAAGCGTTGGCAGTGCCAAGAAAGTGGGTACCCATACGGCTACGGTGAAGTTCAAGGGTAAATATGAGGGCAGTGAAAAGCTCAGCTTTGACATAGTACCCGGCAGAACTGCCAAGATAACGGCAAGCGAAAGCACCTCATATATCAAGCTTACCTGGAGCAAGGTCAGCGGTGCAACGGGCTACAGAGTTTATCAGTACGACAGCAAAGCAAAGAGTTATAAGCTACTGACTTCCATTAAGGGCAAGAACAGCTATACTGTCAAAAACCTCAAAAGCGGTACGGCATATAAGTTCGCTGTCAAGGCATATACAAAGCTCAGTGACGGCACCGTTTATTGGGGAACAAGCGTAAAAGCCGAGTTTGGTACCAAGCCCTTGAAGGTTGCTTTGACGGCAAAGGCAGGTACGAAGTCCGCCACTCTCTCATGGCAGAAGATAAGCGGAGCCTCGGGCTATCAGATTTATTACAGCACAAGCAAAAACGGCGAATACAAAAAGCTGAAAAGCTTGACGGCACTCACCTATAAAAAGACGGGTCTGACCAAGGGCAAGACCTACTATTTCAAGGTGCGCGCCTATAAAAAGGTTGACGGCAAGACCCTCTTCGGTGCTTTCAGCGACATAAAATCAGTGAAGGTGAAATAAAATGCGTGAGATACATACAGATTTAATCAGAGACACGGTGGAAAAGCTCTGCATAGAAGCGAACTACCGTCTGCCGAAAGATGTCAGGTACGCGATTGAAAGGTGCCGTGACTGTGAGGATTGCGCCGCCGCTAAGGGCATTCTCGACGACATAATAAGAAACTACGAAATAGCTGACAGTGAAGATATGCCCATATGTCAGGACACGGGTATGGCTTGTGTTTTTCTTGAAATAGGTCAGGATGTGCATATTGTGGGCGATGCTCTTTATGATGCAGTCAATGAGGGAGTACGCCGCGGATATGATAAGGGATATCTTCGCAAAAGTGTTGTGAAAGACCCGATACGCAGAGGCAACACGGGGGACAACACTCCCGCCATGATTTACACTGAGATTGTCAGCGGTGAAAACATAAAAATTACCGTCGGACCCAAGGGCTTCGGCAGTGAGAATATGAGTGCAATAAGAATGTTCAAGCCCTCGGCAGGCATAGAGGGCATAAAGGATTTCATAATTGAAACAGTGGAAAATGCAGGGCCTAATCCGTGCCCGCCAATGGTGGTGGGAGTTGGCATAGGCGGTACCTTTGACAAGGCTGCCCTGCTTGCCAAAAAGGCACTTATGAGAGAGCTTGGCACAAGCAACCCCGACCCCTATTATGCAGACCTTGAAAGAGAAATGCTCGAGAAAATCAATGCGCTTGGCATAGGCCCTCAGGGCTTCGGCGGAAAAACAACGGCAATCGGACTTAACATTGAAACACTGCCTACACACATAGCAGGTATGCCCTGTGCAATTAATATCAACTGCCATGTGACACGCCACAAGACGGAGGTACTGTAAAATGGAAAAGAAGATAACATTACCTCTGACAAGGGAATTGGCTGAAAGTCTCGTTTCAGGCGACAGGGTACTCCTCACGGGAAAGATTTACACTTCAAGGGACGCAGGTCACAAAAGAATGTGCGAGACTTTGGCAAGGGGAGAAGACCTGCCCTTTGACCCCACCGATGCAACTATTTATTATGTAGGCCCCACCCCTGAAAAGCCGGGTCAGGTTATCGGCTCAGCAGGTCCCACAACAAGTGGCAGAATGGATGCCTATGCTCCCACAATGATGAGTGTGGGTGCCAGGGGAATGATAGGCAAGGGGGCAAGGCTTCCCCAGGTTATTGAGGCTATGAAAGAGCATAGCGGAGTTTATTTCGGTGCCATAGGCGGTGCCGGCGCACTGCTTTCAAGGTGCATAAAATCATCGAAGCTCATTGCCTATGAGGATTTAGGTGCAGAGGCTCTTCGTGAGCTGTGGGTTGAGGATATGCCCCTGACGGTCATCATCGACTGCAAAGGCAATAATCTTTATGAAACAGGCAGAGCAGAATATCTCAAAAGCAAATAATATTGTACGCGGGGAAGTGACTGCAGTGATGCGGCCGCTTCCCACCTTTTTTAATGAAGCGTAGCTTCAATTCATGCACGAAGTGCAATTCATGGCGAATCCAATTCATGCCGCAGGCAATCCATTAGTTGAGCTATGCAGCAATAAATTCAATCACACGGTTATTTTCTTTTCCTCTTGCAACTGTTATAATACTTTTGAACTTAAAGAAGGGAGAAAGAACAATGAATATTGAAAAAGTTGGCAAACAGATTGCCTTTTTAAGAAAAGCAAAAGGAATTACACAAAGCGAGTTAGGGGAAAGAATAGGTGTATCTTTTCAAGCTGTAAGTAAATGGGAGCGAGGAGAAACATTACCTGATATAACTATTTTGCCTGATTTAGCAAAAATTCTTGAAACAACAGTTGACTATATTTTACTTGGCAGCGAAAAAATTATAGAATACAAAGGTAAATTTACAGTAACGGATATAAAGAAAGGTTTGAACTGTCTGAAAAATGCAGGTGAATATTTAGGGACTGAAAACATAATTTATCGTGCAGCAATAGAAGGCATTAACAGAGAACTTAACACAGATATAGAAGAAACTTTTAGCAATGACTATGCATTTGAAGCCTTTTTAGCAGAAGCAATAATTCAAAATTTGATGTTGGGGTTATATGTCGATATCAGTGATGTAAGAAACAATTTTAAACACGAACATTTTAAGAATATTGTTGTTGATTACTGTAACAGATATGGAATAAAATAATGTGAACAATCCGAAGGTATAAAACCACAAAGGACAGGCATTCAGCCTGTCCTCTTAACTTTCCTGTATCTTCTTTTTAAATAAATCCACCTGATAATAAGTCCTGCAACCACAATCCCCACACAAACTCCGAAGCATATAAGTACTTCCGTTTCCGTCTTAACCTCAAGGTTGAAGCCGCCTGTCTGTGCTATGAGGTGGGCTATATTTACACAGAATTTGGTGAAGCCTTCTATTATGCCTGCAAGAAAATCGGGCATTAAACCTACACTGCACATCAGTGCACTTATTGCCGCTGATGTTATGAGAATTGGCGCAAGTGGCAGAAATATAAGGTTTGCTATGGGTGATATAAGCGAGAAATTGCCGAAGGTGTCCGCTAAAACAGGTGCAGTGAAAACCATAATACTGAAGCTTGTTATTAGCGAAAATATCACCGCTTTATGCACACCGAAAAGGCGGTTGCTTTTTATCTTAAGCAGGTCACCTGAGCGCGTACTGACAGCCTGACTCAAGGGCAGTGACACTGTGATGATTGACAGTGTTGACAGCACCGAAAGGAGTAGCCCCGTGCTTTTGCAGGCAAAGGGATTGAAGGCGAGTATGACCGTCAGGGCAAAGCCTAATGAGTTGAGGGGGTCTGCCTTCATCTTTGTGCTGTCTGCCCTCAGGTGTAAAAGCCGCATTGTGCCTGCTCTGATGACAGAGGGACTGAAATCAGCCAGGAACATAACAAAGACGGTGAATGCCGAAAGTATAGTGTTTTTCAGCTTTTTGCGCCTCAGTTTTTTCAGAAAAAGCTCTGCACCCATGGCTAAAATTGTCAGGTGCATGCCTGAAACTGCCATGAAATATGCAATGCCGATAAGACTGAAATCACCGTAAATTTTGTTGCTCAGATGCTCCTTATTGCCTGTGACAAGTGCCGTCAGCACCCCGGCAGTGTCTTTGCTGAAATGCTCACCGAGGGAGACTACAATTCTGTTTCTCAGGCTGTTGCCTATTGCGCTTATTGGCTTCGTACCATGCCGTGTTACGGTGAGATTTCGGATTTTGTTTGCGCCCACATATATTTTTTCGCTCTTGAAGTAGTCGGCTATGTCTTTCACGCCGTTACCCACTTCATAAAGTCTGCCCGTAAAGGTCAGCTCGTTGCCTATTGCAAAATTTTCAAGGCTCATATCCTCATATTCCGTGCTGAAAGAAAGGCGCATATTGCCCTTATAGCTCTTGCCGTCAATGGTGATTATTTCAGCCTTGCAGTAGTATCTTTTGTATTCAATGTGATACTTTGGCTCTTCTTTAACGGCGGCAACAATCTCATAATCACCGCCTACTAAGTCGCGTACTGACACAAATGCACTCTCGGAAAAGAAAAACAGCAGCGACGAAATGCACACACTGAAACACACCGCAGGCAGAAAGAGACTTCTGCGGCTCTTTTTTATGAGCAGACTGAGCGTCAAAAGCAGATAAGCGGCAAAGGCAAATGTGAGCGTGAGAGTGGAATCGCCTATATATGTAAGCACTGTCAGCCACAAAAGAAATGTGAAACCGACAGTGCAAAAGGGTCTTTTCATATATTACAGCAGGTCGTCAAAAAGACGGATGTTAGCCTTTACTCTCTTGAGTTCGCCTGCCTGCTCTTTTTTGATGATTTCAACGATACGGTCATTGACAGGTGTGGGTACTCCGCACTTTCTGCCCCATTCGCAGACTACGCCGTTGATAGCATCAACCTCACAGGGCTTGCCTGCCTTAAGGTCCTGAAGCATTGAAGGTTCAATGCCACGGTGCTTTTTCATTGCAATAGGTACAAGAAGAGTTGCAATAAATCTCTTTACGGGATTGGTGTAATAGAAGAGCTTTGTGATGTCCTTGCCCTGAACGGGAGCAAATTCTGCACCTGCAGCGTGGCCTACATCTATGCACTCCTTCATACAGCGTACTGCAACTTTTTTAGCATCCTTATCTTCTGAAACATCACCGAATCTGCCGCCTACAACAGTGCCGAGACCTGAGAAGGTTGCATTGATGAGAAGCTTTGACCAACGTGCGCCCAGAAGATTGCTTTCCTCGTGTACGGGACACATAAGCTCAAGAATTTCCTTAACCATATTGAACTGCTCGTCTGTGATGCCGTCCATTTTGCCCATGTGGAATGAGAGACTGTCAGGTTCACTTGTGAGTGTGCATACACCGGGAGATGTGAGTGCTGCACCCCATTCAACAGTACAGCCCATAGTATGTTCTGCGCCCACGATTTCAGCAATGCCCGGTTCGGGAATTCCGTTCTGAAGAGTAACGATAACACCCTTTTCTGTGAGATAGTCCTTGAGCATTGTAACAACTTCCTTGTTGAAAAGCTGCTTTGTCATAAGGAAAATTACATCGTATTTCTTTGTCATTTCGTCGGGAGTGATAGCAGTTACGGGTACAGTCATATTAACGGTACCGTTAATGGTTGCACCCTTTTCATTAAGTGCTGCAACGTGAGCCTTGTTACGGTTGATAAGGTCGATTTTACCGCCGTTTTTAGTGATGTAGGCACCTAAAACAGTACCCAGTGAGCCTGCACCGTAAATTGCACAAGAAATGTCTTTCATAATTTACACCGTCCTGATTTTATAGTTTTGTTTTACCATAGGTAAAGATAACATATTTCAGCAAGAAATGCAACCTAAAACGGAAAAATAGAGCAGAAAATTCTATTGACAAAGAAAAGGGATTATGCTAAAATACAAAAGCGATCGGAAAAGCAACTTTTGCCGAAAGGCAAAAATATCACTTCGTAGAAGACGAAATATCACACACCGTAAGGTGTATATCACATCTGCGAAGCAGATATATCACACAATGCGAAGCATTGTATAATATGGGGGCGTAGCTCAGCTGGGAGCCCAAGGCACTCAGAAACGCACCCCACATTGAGCAGTTGAAAAAATTTAATACATGGGGGTATAGCTCAGCTGGGAGAGCGCTTGAATGGCATTCAAGAGGTCAGCGGTTCGATCCCGCTTATCTCCACCAAGAAATTCGAGGTTTTATGACCTCGGATTTTTCTTTTCGTAGTGTTAATTAAGCAAAGTAAGAATTTCTTTGAACTCAGTATTAGATTTAAACTCGTTAGACAAACGGTTCAAATCTAATAAATAATATATTTTTCCTTGAAAAAACAGTCAGATTGTGTTAATATGACGATATAGAAAACTAAAAGAGAGGTTTTATTATGAAAAAGTTTTTCTCAGCAATTATTTGCATAACTTTGCTATTTACTATGGCGATTCCTGCTTTTGCGGTATATGAAACTCCCTATGAGGACAGCGAATTCTTTGAATACGAGGGATATTCGATTCATTACAGAAAATTGGAAGCTGAAAACCAAAAAGGTCAGATATTAATGATTCACGGCTTTGCTCATACTACATACTGTTGGACAGATATTGCAACAAAACTTGTTAGCGAAGGCTACACTTGCGTTTTGGTAGATCTTCCCGACTTTGGTTATTCCTCAAGAGAAACCGCGGATATGAAAAAATTGCCGCGCGAAGATATTATGCATGCACTTATGGTTCACCTTTCTGATGACCCCTGGTATGTGGCAGGTCATTCAATGGGTGGTTTTGTGGCAGAGTCAATTTATGACAAATACCCCGAATCAGTAAACAACATTCTTCTGTACGGCACATCGGGTAACATAAATTCGCCCCAAACAGCCAAACTGATGGGTAACGAAACTGTTATAAAGTTAGTAGTTCCATTCCTTAAGTTCATAGTAAAATTCGACAAGGTTATTGAGATAGCAATCAAGTGGTGCTTTTTTGACAATGAGTACGCCGAAACCTATGATTATTCTGAAATATTAAAGTCTCTCAGAGCGCCGGGTACAGGTGAAGGTGTTATGTACTCCTTCTCTATGCTCTCAGACACAAACTATGAAGCTATCAAAAACGGACCTCCCGTGCTTTATATGAACGGTAGCAAAGATGCAGTAATCAAGAAAAGTGCTGTAAAAACCTTAAAAGAGAATCTTCCTGAAAACAGTGTATACTATGAAGTGCAGGGTGGTGGCCATTTGTTCATAGAAAACTATGCTGATGAGGCTGCCGAGGTAACATTAGAGTTTCTTAAAAATAATCCGTCAAGATAATGAATAAACACAAGGGGAAAGCTATTTGTTTTCTCCTTGTGTTTTTATGTGCATTTGAAAAATTCCGGGGTGCGTTTTTTGGTGTATTGGGAGAGCGCTTGTATGGCATTCAAGAGGTCAAGAGTTCGATCCTCTCCGTCTCCACCAACAGCATACTGAGTAATTATTTTTTTGCCCACTTTCAGAGTGGGTGTTTTTTTGCTATTTGTACTGTTATTGAAAAGTTTTGATTATTGTGGTATAATTCAAACAATAAACAGAAAGGGATTATTAACAATGAATATAGTGGGCTACTCAGTAGAGTTACAATCTCTTTTAAACAGATATACAGTGTTAATTATTGTTAAGTTAGTTTCAGCTCTTTTGTTGTTGGCTGCATTATGGATTTTGCCTTCTCTTGAGAAAAAACTCACAATGAAACCGGATAAACATAAATCTAAAAGAAAAACAGAAAAGGAAAAAGAGTTAAAAAAAGCAATCTTATGCTTACAGATTTTCGTTAGCGTATTTTTAATTTTTATAACGGCGTTTTTTGTATACGATGATGTTAAAACATTGAATAACTTAAAAAAGGATGAAACTACTAATTCGGTTTCTGTTTATGTGGGTGATGCTGAACTAATGTATTCGAGTTTCAGCTCCATTTATGATTTTATTGTTGATCATCGTATAGTTTGTTTTGAAAACAGTGATAAACATTATTGGATTGATATGTCGAGAGTAAATGAAGGTTGGAATCCGGACTCAGGAGAGTTTTACGGGAAAATAACCTACGGTGAAAATAGTAAATTTATTTTAAAAATTGAATAGCATAAAACCGAGCAGAGTTTTTTAGGCTCTGCCCGGTTTTCTTTTACGCCACCTTATCAATACCCACCATAAACTGCTCAAAGTCAATGTTAAATTCAACTTTCAACTTGTACCCTCGGCAAACCTCAACCCGTTTAATCAGGCAGTTCACAATCATTTTCTTCTTTTCAAAGCTTGCCTCATCATAAAGCTCTGCCCAAGAAATCAGTTCATCAAAGCTGTCGGATAAGTTTTTGAGGACACTTTCACCGTCGGCAACATCTTTTTCAGCATCGGTGCATAAATCTAAAAGTCTACTACACTCTTTTTCTGATTCTGCAATCAGCTCTGAAAGAGTATTAGCCGAAAAGGAACTTTCACCTTTGATAGCCTTAACAACCTCGGATTTCAAAATGGTTAGGTTTTCATACTCTTTTGAGTAATCTGCTTTTAACATATTGAGCTTTGCTTTTCTCACTTCAAGCTCATCTGCATAACGAAGCTTAATTACATCACTTTTAGATACACCTTTCATTTTACTGAAAATTTCACGGACAATCTCGTCAATTAAATCATCAAGAATGTGCAAGGTGTACCCCGACTGACCGTCACACTCCGTCTGCTTTCTGCTTTTGCCGTAGCAGGCATATCTGATACGTTTTGTTGTATCAACAGAACCGTCTTTTCTTTTACGGTATCTTCCGCTTGTTGTAAGATTCAGCCTCGAACCGCAATGCCCACAGTAAACTTTGCCGGATATAAGTGATTTGCCTTTAGTGTTAAGGGGTACTGTAGGATTTTCTTTTTTTCTGTCTGAACGCTCTTTCATAATAATCATTGCTCTTTCAAACTGTTCAGGCGGAATTATCTGCAGTTCGGGAATAACCTCGGAATGTGAATCACCACTACGGAGAACGCCTGTATAGGTCAGATTACAAAGAATACCTCTGATTGTAGCCTCGTGCCACATTTTGCCTGTTCTTGCTCTGTACCCGTTGTTGTTCAGCCACGTTGTAATTCTGTGTGCACCGTAACCCTCTTGTGTGTACTTATCAAAGATAATTTTAACAACAATCGCTTCTTCGTGATTAACTTTTAAATCGTAAAGCTCGTGTTTTCTTTTATTGAATCTGCCGCTTTTCACAAGGTCGTATCCAAAGGCGGCAACGCCGCCCTTGAAATGACCTGACTCAACTAACTGACCAAGACTTGTTTTTGTTCGTACTGATGTTTTTTCACTCTCGCCGTCAGCCTGCCAGAAACGGATATAGTTTAAGAGCTTATCAATGTGATTATCAAATCTTTGTTCGCCCTCTTGGGTGCTCCAAACCTCAATGCCGTTTTTTACAAACCACTCAACAACAAAAGGCGTTTCATCTGCGATTCTACCTATTCTGTCAAACATAAATACAAGCAGAATATCAAACTTTTTCTTTCTCGCAAGGTCCTTTATGATTTGAATTTTGTCACGGTTTTCAGCTCGCACCTTATGACCTGATACTCCGTCTTCCTGCTCCTCGTAAACAATTTCCCAACCCATTTCACTTGCGAATTTGTGGCAAGCCTTTCTCTGCATCGGGATATCTGCTTCATTGTTGCTGTCGTAGTCTACCTGCTTGCCTGTTGAAACTCGGTACAGACAGCACACTCGTTTAGACATTAAACCGCCTCCTTGATATTTTTCTTTAGTTTAATATCAGGGGTATCACTTTGTCGAATGTGTGAATCACCGAGTAATATTTCTTTTATTCGAGAAAAGATTTCTTTGTTAGGCTTTTCTGCAAAGGTAGCGACTACCTCATGCCCTTTAACCTTGAAGCTGTATTCGCCTCGGATATCTTCATCATGATAACGGATATATGCTTTAAGAATTCCAATATACTTCAATACGCATCACCTCGCATCCCTGTTTCGCTGTCGCTGAAGATATCTGTAATAATGCTCACAGGCTTTCATTACAAAGTTTTCAAAATCCTCGTCTTTGATTTTGGGAGCAAGCTTCTGCAATCTCTCCATTGGAACCTTGAACATAGGCTTCTGATTTGCTTTTTCTTCGAACATAATGTCTTTAATCATATCTTCATCGAGTGAGCCTTGCTGGCTTGCTTTTTTCATTCGTACCGTCTGTGAAAATGACGGGGTGCAATCCTCTTCCTCAATAGCGTTAAGGAGAGCATACTGTTGCTCATCTGAAAGATATGAAAGCTCAACGGCGGGAGTAAATGCAATATCACCCTCATCCACTAATTCCAAAATTTCAGGGATGAGATTGTTAAGACGGATATATCTGCGGATTTGCTCTCTGCTGTCTTCGCTCTCATCTGCAAGCTGCTGAATGGATTTGTTGCCATTTGACTTGTACTCAGGTTGGGTACAAGTTGCATCTTCTTCCAAATCACTTCTGTACCCCTGCCTTTTCATAGCATCGAGCTTCATTTTGTATGCCGCTGCTTTTTCACTTGGCAAGATTTGCTCTCTGTGGCAAAGGTTAGAATCAATCATCGCTATGATTGCATCATCTCTTGAAAGATTAAGCACTCTAACGGAAACAGAGGTGATACCTAAATTTTTACACGCTTCCCATCTGCGATAACCGGAGATAATCTCAAACTTTCCGCTTTTGGTATCATCGGGCTTGCGGACAGTAATAGGTTCAAGGATACCGAACTTCTTAATACTTTCGGTTAAATCCCTCATCGCCTTGTCATCAACCACTTTAAAGGGTGATTCGGTGAGAGGGGTAAGCGTATCTGTAAATACACTCATGGTTGTTACTAAATTTTCAAAATTTTTGTTCATAATAAAAAATCCTTTCTAAATAAAAATTGCACCTCATCGGGTGCGTTCAAGTTTTCGTATTTTATTAATTTCTGCATTATGTTCTTTTTGTAAGAGCTCATATAAATGCGGAGATTTATCAAGAATATCTTCTGCCTGCTTGAGTTTCTTTCTTAATGGCGTGATTTCTTGTGTTATCTCCTTGCGCAGGGCTTTGTATCTCTCTTTATCTTCAGGAGTGGTTGCTCTGCGTTTTTTGTTGTCTGCTTTGCTTCGCTTTTCTTCAAGCTCGGCAATTTTTGCTTTTGTTTCATCAATAGTAACTGTTAAATCGTCAGTAGTCTGAATCTGATTGTCGGTTAAGAAATGATAATCAGCCACATATTGCTTGATATCTTTTACGGCATACCTCATTTCGGGTGAGATAAGCATTGCATCTGCAATTTCCTTTAATAACTGAAACACCAAGATTATTAATAGGAACATTGTATTTACATAAATAACCTCAGGTCGTTTGCCGTGTTCAATGCCGAACTCCAATTTCTTTCTCACTGTTTCAAGAGGAAAGTATCTGCGCCTTGCATAGAAGAAGGTATTCCAATCAGCAAGATGATGCCCGCTGTAATAGGTTTCGTTAAATCTTTTCTCAATGTCTTCTACTGTATAGCCAAGACTCTCAACCCTGACACCTCTTTCCCAATCCTTTGCCTTGATTGTAAAACGTCTGTAATCAACCTCATATCCCATAGTGAAAAGTACTCTTCTGAATTCATCCCAGCTTGTCGCAACAGTAAGACAAATCTCAATATCCTCTCTGAGCATATCTCTGTGAGTTTTCTTGCCTTGCTTATGAAGCCAATATGCAGCTTTTTCACCGCCATAGAAGGGTGCATTTTCAAGAACCGATTTACCCCGTTCTTTGCAGACAGCATCAGAAATCTCACGAAGCTTGTAGTGGTCTGAAATATGATTTTCAAATTTTCTGCCTGTTCTGAATGAAACAGAATTTACAACAAAATGATTGTGCAGGTGGTGATGCTTATCAAGGTGAGTTGTGACAACAATCTCGTATTCATCACCCCACATTTGTTTAGCTGTTTCTACACCGATACTGTGACACTCTTCAGGTGTTACTTCATTTTCTTTGAAGCTCTGAAAACCGTGATATGCGACATTCCCGCCAAGCTTTCCGTAATGAATCTTGGTTGTCATCATATGCTCATAGGCTCGTTGCACGGGACAGTTAATTGCAGACACATAAAGCTTCTCATCGGTTTTCTTATCATTTTCGGCATATTGCAAAGTTTGATACAAATCCTCATCAAAATACTTTTTATCAATGGTCTTGTCGGGATTTTCAGCATACTGAATAACCTCTTTAAGTCGGCTCTTTACAGGCCAGAATCCTGTTGTTGCAATAGGTCATTCACCTCCTTTTTCGGCGAGAGTATCTCGCTGTGGATTTCATCAATGAGAGCGAGTAATTTTGCTTCGGTTTCGGGTGCCATTTCATAATTACAGATTTCACAGAGCTTTGCGTAGAAAGTAAAAAAGGCATCAGGCAACACCGTTCTCGGTGCAAATCCCAATGCTCTCTTTGTTACATATTCAGTTGTAGTTAATCCGCATTTTGAAGCATAACTTTCAATCTTCTTTTTCTTTTCAGGTGTTATCCTGATTTCAAGCCTTTGTGTTTTGTTCTTTGGTGTGTTGTTCATATCACCATTCCTTTCATTTGATTTTAGGGATTAAGGGACCCTAAAGAATTCGGAACTTGCCGTACAAGTTCCCTGCTCGCTACGGTGTAGGACAGACATCTGTAAGATAGTTAAGCACTTCGTCTGTCTTCCTTCACCGCAGATAAGGGCGCCCTTAATTAAGTGTTTTGTGTGGCACCGTAAGTGGCACCATGTTTTGGTTTGCTTGTAAAAGCGATGCCAAAAACGGCACCGTTTTGAGCCATTATGGCTCAGCTAAATTTTGTGTTGAGCCAAATTAGGCTCAGAGTGTGGTTGTGCTAAGTCATTGGAAAACTCCTTTCATAATAATTTTGTGGGGGCAGTTATTATATAAATGCAAAAAATCTAACGCAGTATTCATATACTGGAATTTGGGTTTTGCCGCTTTACCCGAAACGGTTCCTACAGGCATTACTACATATCTCTATGGCGCTGTGCAGTCAATTTAAAATTCAATAAATTGCGCTCGCTTTCTACAAAAAAGGTCGTGGCGGTTTGTTCCGTTCGGACGGTCATTCTCTTGTCTGTGAGAAGAAAGTTTTTTCTCCTCATAGATACCCCGACATGAGAAAGCAAAAATTTTCCTGATTTTTGAAAAAAGTTGAAAAAATTTTTTCAGGCATAAAAAAGACCCTCGAAGTTTTACCTTCGAAGGTCATAAGAATATTAAGTTTTAATAGACATATTCGGCGAAAAGTTGCTTAATTTTTGTTAACCGTTTTGACACAGCACTAGCGTTTTTAAAGCAAAGCTTTTCAGCAATTTCATTTTGTGTATAACCTTGCTTTTTCAGCAAATAAATTTCTTTGTCAGTTTCATTGAGCTTTTCAAGCACTTTTCTCTCAATGTCAATGACTTCAACTTCTTCCGTTGCATTATCCAAAGGCTCAACGGGAATGGCATCCTGAAAAGCTTCAATCAAGCTGTCAAGGGAAAGAACTGCACCTGCTTCACTTCTTGAATGAGTCCACTTTCTGTCAAAATCAATCTTTGAAAAATTCTGAACTACGGTTTCACTGAAATCTTCATGAGATGCCATTGATTTTTGCAGTTCAACCAATTCGGGCACACTTTGCGCCTGAAGAAGCAGACTCATCATTTTAGCAAGAAACTCATCAACAACACGGTTAAATATTGTTTCAAGTTCCTCTTCGGTCATCTCATCAGGATCTTTGCCTGTTGCTTCAGCATATTTTGCTATTTCTTCAATACAACGTTCTTCAGTTATTTTGCAATAACTATCAAAGATTCTGTCGAGTGCTTCCTCATTTTCTCTAAGCTCCATTACAATTCCGGATACAAGAGTTTCATCAGTTTTCTCAAGACTGACTAACGGTGAATCATCCGAAAAGTTAATAAGTGATGAAAGCCCGGTAAGCTCACCCATTTTCTCATTCCAGCTCTGCTGAAAAATTGTTTTGGCTCTGCCGTATAGAAACATTTCGTCTTCATTTGCTTTTTTCGGATTAAACTTTGATTTCATAGTAGTGAAATCGTTTTCTTTGAAGTTCTCTTTTAGGTCTTCAATGGTAATAGGACCTTCTTTTTCAAGTAGAGTAGTTTTTTTCATTCTGTGTACCTCTGAATTATTACATCCTTGATTTTGAGGATATTATATTGGAAGTTGAGTGAGAAAATGAGAGAATGGTGTCGAAAGGAATGTTTTTTATAAAGTTTTTTGTTTATATCTTTATGTGTAAGTGTCATCTCTTAAAAATAGGTGGCACTTTTTTCGTGGTATTGCAACATCTTACAATAATACTGAATTATTGTAAGGTGAAAATACGGGATAACTAATAATTATCATTTAAAAGGAGTATTGATATGAAAAACGCAAGTTTCATTATATCGGTAGATGGTTCATTTGAAATGACTAATAATTTTTTTGAACATTTGCTTAATAATTCATTTGCAAAAGAAAGTGAAATTATAGTAATCAATGATTGTATTGATAACATACATACACTAAATTATCTGAATCAATTAAACAAAGAAAAAAACAATGTTAAATTGATCAATCTTGAAACAAAATTAGGTTATGGAAAAGCAAATAACATTGGAGTTGAAAATGCTCAAAATGAATATATTTTTTTTATAAATATAGATGTATTTGCAAGCAGAGATTGTTTTGAAAAAATGTATGATTGCTTATGTCAAGGCAACGCAGATTGTGTGCAACCACTGTTGATATGGCCACAAAACAACAGAATTCAATGTGCAGGCACATTTTTTGGGGAATACTATAAAAAACATCTATTTGCAGGTAGACGCCCAGAAAGTATAGATTTTTCAGCTATTCCATCTGAAAGACAAGCTCTAACATCGGCATTGTACGCTATGAAAAAAGACGTTTTTCTAGAACTCGGTATGTTCGATGAGTTTTATTATAATAAACTCGAATCTTTTGAACTATCATTTAAACTTACGTTAGCTAAAAAAAAGTGCGTTTGTTTATCGACTGCACTTGCCTATCATTCTCAAGGAGCAGGTAGGAATCAATACTTTTTTGACTTTTACCAACAAGAAGCATATTTTTGGACAAGGATGGGTAATAAAGTATTACCGGATATTAAAAACTATTATAAAATGCAACTCACCCCAAAAATGACATCAAGTGTATACAATGTTGTGGCAATTACCCAAACACGAAACACTTGTGAACTTATTAAATCATTAGGGTTTAAATTTATAAGTTATACAGAAATAAACGGAATTAATCCTCAAAAAATTAACCTATATGACTTGCTGCCTTTTTCGTGTCACAAGTCAGAATCGCCTATTCTTTTTTTTGTTGAAAACATAACAAACCTTTTGGGAAACAAAAAATGGTTTGAACTAAGACCAGTAAGGGATATCGTATTAGACACTTATGGTAATGTCCTTTATGTAGATGAAATATAATTACCAAAGTCTAATATCTAGAACAAATTCGTCACCCATATCGTTCCAATCATCTATTTGATTGATTGTCAAAATTCCTACGACTTTGGATATTCCATGGTTATGTAGGTGTACATTTTTATAAGAACTTCCCATGCTAGCCATTAGCTTTAGACATTTTAATGAAAATTTTTTTGTTTCGACTATATTTCCTTCTTTGTAATAACAAGCAGCATATAAATGATTAATAAATGCTTGATGTCTTTTTCCTGAAGCAATAGTAGTATTGTTAACAGATATTGCATCTATTTCGCTTCTTATTTCTGATGGGGTATTGCCTGAATATAACAGCTTCAAAACTATCATTTTTAATTGTATTTTTGTTTCTGATTGAATATAGCAGTGTTTTTTCATTTCGCACATTAAATATTGATAAGAATTATAAGAAAACTTTCCGTTGTTAATGTCATCAATAAACTGTAATTCAGATTTTGCATCAAGAACTCGGCGCTTTTCATTATTCCTAACTAATATAGTTAGTGATTCGCTAAGTAATTCTTTTGCTAATACAAGATTTTTGCCATATAAACTTTTGGCATAATCCATTTTTGCAAACCCTTCATATTCTTCTCTCTTAAGTTCTTTTGAAAACTTAATTGCATCATCGAAATCTTTTTGCGAATCATCATCAAGCATAAAATTAACAAACATTAGCCTATTATAATAATTAAGAAAAGCATAAATTAAATTTCTTCCTTGAATTCTATTGTGCAGATACAAAGTTTCAATTGAAGAGGATAAAGCCAAAAGACGCCTTTTGGCTTCTTTTACATCCAACATCCAAATAAGATTGTTTATAATTTCAGTTTCCGCTTCTAAATAAAATCCATATAAATCTGGGTTGCGTGTAAGCTCATAAATGTCTTTAACTTTTCTGAATTCAATATTCGCTTTTTCATATGAGTCAGTATGTTTAACGCAATTTGCAATTATAAACTGATTTTGACAATCATCTTTATTGTAATCATTTAGATTTTTATTGTAGCTTTCTTTTATTTTTTGTGCGATTTCCAGAGCTAAATAATAATCTGCGGATTCATGGAGTTTATCACGAAACTCACACGCTTCTTTTTTGTATTTGATAAAACATTTTTGCCCAATACCAATCAAAACAGAAAACATTTTTGATTTTGAAATATAGTTATTTCTTTGTGCGAACAAAACAAATTCTTCTAGAATTAAATCTTGCTCGTCAATTTTAACAGATTCAAAAGCAGAAATCATTATGTCGTGGTAAGGGAATAATCGTTCTGAAGATTCTTTAAGTATTCTGTTTTGATATAAATCATAAATTTCACTATAGCTTTTTTCACCAAAGAAACTTATGATAACACTAAGACTTATTCCTGTTTTAATCTTATAAACACAATATACAATACTGCTTTGTAAATATTTAGATATTATTTGTTTTCCTAAAGAAAGACAGGTTGTTTCTGTAGAGTTTTCATATATATTATTAAGGATAAGTTGCATTTCAAGAGGAGTTTTGTTGATTAAATTTTTTTCCTCTAAATGCAACTGACAGAGCAAATTCAAGAAATGTAATGCATTTAATGGAACAGGATATTTCTTGATTAGGCTAGGAAGTTTTTTTATATTTTTCCAGTTTTTTAATATAGTTGCCTCAACATCATTGGGAGTAATGTTTTTTATCTTAAAAAATTTTGTGTTGCAAATAGGCAACTCTCTTTCGGGTCTAGAAAAAATAAATACTTTACAATTAAATCTTTGTTTAATAAACCACTTTAAAAATTCCGTTATTAGATTTGCATTTTGGGATGATAATTTATGATAATCATCAATATAAATTTGCTTTTGATCTATATGTTTTTCATAGAATGAATTGTTTTTTTGATAAAACAACATGACCTGTTCAACAAAATTACGTTTTATATCAACGTCATTATTTTTTATTTGTTGGATCATTGAAATTTCTATAGTATTCAGTTGCTTGATATCATTAGTATCATAAATATATTCCCATATATCTCCATATAAAGACAACAAAATAATTTTGTAGCAAAGAAGTGTGTCTGTATTTTCATCCCCTGTAAAACTAATTACATAAGACGAAAAAGGATTGTGACCATTTTGATAAATGTTATTAAGTAGGTATGATTTTCCAGTTCCCGCATCACCAACAATACCAAACACTGCATTAGATATATCTCGATCATTTATAATTGCAAATAATCTGTTTTGTATTTCTATTTGTGAACCATAAACGATAACTGGATTATATATATCTATTATTTTTACATTTTCAATTTCAAATACCATAGAATTGTTATAACTTATCAGTTCAAATAAAAGTTTTTCACCATTATCGTAATTTATTTTTATTGGAATATAAAAGGAATTGTTTCCTATACTACAGTTAAGTTCATTATGTTGATCATAATTTCTGTTATATGATTCAAGAAAACTAATAGAATTGGTTTGTGATTTTATTACAATATTTTGCAACTGTGTGGAATAATAAGACACATAAAGAACATACTCTTTTCCACACTCAACGCTTTTCACTTTCGTAAATTGTTCTCCATGAAAATTAAAGTTTTGCAATATACATACGGATTTCAATTTTTCCTTGAGTTCTACTTTTTTATTTGTGTTTTTCATGAAATATCTCATCTCTATCTCAGGATTGTTATATAGCCATTCTTCTATTTCGTCTCCGTTAATATATATAATTTTCAAGTTATCCCTTTGTTTCGCAAAAACATCGGCTCTTCTTCTATAATCTTCGCTAATATATGCATTGGTGATAAACGCAATATATACTACTTTACCATCAAGTAGGCATGATACCAACGTTGAATCTAAATGACTTTTAGGTATACTTTTATCAATTGATTTTGAATATTTTGCTTCATACCAATATTTTATGGTTGTTTTCATAGGTGCCATAAAATTGGCTTCTCCATCTTTATTTCCATCCTTGGTATGTTTTGTCGGTTCCCATTTAATTCCTGTAAACTTATTAGAAACATACTCATATGCCATTTTTTCAAACATGCTACTGTTTATAACATTCCAATCCATAGAAACTCCTATCAAAATTTCATAATTATTAGTTATCCCGTATTTTCACCTTACAATAATTCAGTATTATTGTAAGTTCCTACCATATCCCCCCGAAATTTTGCTAAAATGTATTTTGCGAACCCATTTTCAAAATTTCGAGGAGAGTGATTAAATGAAATGCATTAAAACTGCAAGCGATGAGTTTTTGCAAATCATCCAATCTACAAAAAATCTATCCGATAAAACGGTACTTGCCTACCGTTCGGACCTGAATGATTTTCAGGCGTTTCTGCAAGACAACGAGCTTGACGAACCGGTTATCCTGAAATATGTTCAGATGTTATCCAAAGAGCGAGGACTCAAAGATAACACCGTTTGCAGAAAGCTGATAACACTAAAAATGTTTTTCAGTTTTCTTTATGAGCAAGGTTATACCAATGTCAACTACTATCAAAATCACCACTTTCGCTATAAGAAAGAGCGCAAACTACCAAAGACATTAGCAGTGAAAGAGACATCTAAACTACTTACCTATCTTACTGACTGTGCCGAAAAAGAGACGACAGAGTTTGAGAAGTGGAAAAACATCCGCAACCTTGCGTTGATTGACGTACTGATAAGTACCGGGATAAGAATAGCCGAGGCTTCTAACATTTCTTTGGGTGATATTATACACTCTGAACGTACGATTCTCATTCACGGTAAAGGGCGAAAACAAAGACTTATTTACATTTCCTGTAATGAAACCTGGAACAATCTTGCAAGGTGGCTAAAAGTTAGAAAGAGCAGACCAACCAATATAGATAAGGTATTTGTTAATCGCTTCGGTGAACAATTAAGCATTCACGGTATAGAGTACATATATAACTCAACCAAAACTGCCTGCGGCATAAATGAGAAATCAACACCACATTATTTGCGACATACATTTGCTACAAATCTTCTTGCAAATGGGGCAGATTTAAGGTCAGTGCAGGAGATTTTAGGACACAGCAGTGTGGCAACAACCGAGATTTATACAGAGGTGACAACCAAGCGAAAAAAGCAGGTTTTGAACAAGTATAATTACAGAAATAAGCTATAATTATTTTCTCTTTAATTATATAGTGTCGAAAATCACAAAAAGTAACATATTTTTTTCAAAATAATTCAAAAAAGTTTATTTGCGACAAAATCATAGAAAAAATTACAGAAACTAACCCAACGTTTTCGCTTAAAATAAACTTACTTGTTCTGTCATCCAAAATAAGGTATAATGTAAACTAATATCTTTTTTGATAAAACTTTGATATTTATGGTTTATAATTATATGATTGATTGAACAGGAGGTGTTAAGCAATGCCTAAAATTCTGATAGTTGACGATGAGCGAGATGTTGTAGAGCTTCTTCGCAATTATTTTGAGCTTAGTGGTTATGACGTGTTGTTTGCATACGATGGTGAAAAGGCGCTTGAAAAAATGAGTCAAAAACCCGATGTAATACTTCTCGACGTTAATATGCCAAAACTAAACGGACTTGAGGTGTGTAAAAAGATTCGTGAGTTTGTTTCCTGCCCGATCTTGTTTTTAACAGCTAATGTAGATGATGTTGATAAAATAAACGGCTTTTCTGCGGGTGGGGACGACTATATTACAAAGCCTTTCTCGCTTGATGAATTGGGTGCCCGTGTCTCGGCTCACTTA
>JAZSKE010000031.1:0-117599 GCA_045534675.1 Acutalibacteraceae bacterium | reverse complement strand
ATATAGTTCAGCGACACAGCATCGAACTGTGTCGCTGAAGCTTTTATGTTTGCCGTTTTTTCGCCCTCTCGCGGTAACATCGTACAGCTTCGGAGCGAAGAAAACGGCATCTTGTACCATTCTCGAAAGTCAAACAGCGTGCCGAAAAATACTTTTTCGACACGCTGAGACGGCTAAGTCGCCGTCTGTTTTTTATTGCAAATTCATAAATATGGCAGAAAAATGAATGCAAGATCCTGCCAGAACAAAAACATGGAAAATACTATGATAATACTTTTTCTTTTTGCCGATTTTATACAGTGCCATGCCAATAAGATATATGACACCGCCGCCGAGAATAAGAATTGCGCTCGTTACCGATAAAACATTATATTTGTATATGGGATATGCCAGAATAACCGAAGCAAAACCGACAATTATGTAAAGTCGCATCTGCACCTTCATATATTTCTCTTGATCAATAAAGGTCAGCACAATTCCCAGCACACTTAAAAGAACGCTACCAACGGCTACTGCAACTGAAAATCCCTTGCTATAAGGATAAACAGATATAATATTAATGGCAGTTGCTGTGCCTGTTATCATAATAAAGATTGCACTATGATCAATAAGTCGCATTGCTTTTTTAGCATTTCCAGTTTTAAGCGAATGATAAAGCATTGAGCAGAAGAAAAGCACTGTAGTTGACACACCGAAAACGACAGCACCTGCCAAATTATTCGGTATTGTGCTTTTAATTATGCCAAGAACAAGAAAAACTATTCCGAGAAGCACCCCGATGCCGTGAGAAACTGAGTTTAGGATTTCCTCTGTTTTGCTGTAAACAGGTAAAACTACTTTTTCAAATGCCATATTCTTCCCTCCGAGAATTATTGTACTTTCAATAAAACAGCAGGATTGTAAATTAAATTTCTTCCTGCTGTTTGAATTATTTTATGAGATCTTTTATAACTTCTCCGCCTATAATAAGCCCGGCAACCGACGGAACAAATGATATACTGCCCGGAACGGATTTTCCACTGCTTTTGTCAGTTTCAACACAAGTCTTAACAGGCTCTTCTTTCGAGTAAAGCACTTTAAGCTTCTTTACTCCCCTCTTACGAAGCTCATATCTCATAACCCGAGCCAAAGGACAAACAACGGTTTTATTAATGTCGGTCACTTCAAACTTCGTGGGGTCAAGCTTGTTACCCGTACCCATAGAAGATATAACGGGTACACCAAGTGCGTATGCCTTTTCAATTATCGCCAGCTTACCAGAAACGGTATCAATTGCATCAACTATATAGTCGTAACAACCGAAGTCAAATTCATCAATATTCTCAGGCAATACAAAAATATTAAAGGTTTTAACCTTTGCATCAGGATTGATATCTGAAATGCGTTTTCTCATAACATCGGTTTTATATAGTCCGACAGTCGAGGTCAGGGCAATAATCTGACGGTTGATATTGCTCCGGCTTACAGTATCATTATCTACAAGATCAATTGCACCTACTCCCGCTCTTGCAAGGGCTTCACAGACGTATCCGCCGACCCCGCCTACGCCGAAAACAGCAACACGGCAATTTTTAAGCTTCTTCAGTGCGTCTTCGCCTATCAGCATCCCTGTGCGTGAAAACATCTCACTCATTTTTTACCTCCCGACCCGAAGGGTACGCCAATAAAAATGAAAAGTGAAGCAGGAATAATGCTAAGCACAAACAAAGCAAGCATCAGAGGCTTTTCCGTAAAGTAAGCGAACATTGCATTAAATGCCTCAGGCTGAAAAAGGATAATAAGACCCACAGTAACTGCGGATATTGCGCTGATGAGTACGGCGCCTGCTGCAGCATCCTTTGCAATTTTTCCGTATTCGGTATACTTTTCACCCGCAAGGTTAACCGCATTTTCAATTGCAGTGTTAACTATCTCGCCTGCAATTACGGCACCGGAAGCAAGCACGAGTATAGCCCACTCGGTTTTAGTGAGAGAAAACCAATCTGTAAAGCCCAAAATGCCGAACATATAGCAAAGACAAGTCAGATGTATTCTGAGATTTCGTTCATTCTTTACTGTTCTGAATATCCCCTTAAAGGCATAGACAAAACTCATAAACAGTTTTTTATAATGCTCCATTTATGTATTATTATTCCTCTGTTGTGTAATAGCTGCCACTTCTTACAAGTCCTAACTGAGTGAGAACAGCTTCTTCTTTTTCTCTCATTCTAACAAGCTCCATGCCACCGGGTTCGTGGTCATAACCGAGCAGATGAAGCATTGAGTGTACCGTAAGGAAAGCGACCTCTCTGTTTATAGAATGCCCGTAAAGCTCCGCCTGCTTAACAGCATGTTCAATTGAAATAACTATATCCCCGAGCATCTGAGCGCCTGTGTCGTTATTAATGTCATATTCACCGTTGATGCCAAGAGGGAAGGAAAGCACATCAGTCGCCTTGTCCATTCCCCTGTGCTTCAGATTAAGCTCGTGAATCATTTCATCATCAACAATTGTTACACTGATTTCAGCTGAGCCTTTAAAATTCTCATTTGTAAGCACTGCATTGCAGCAACGTCTGATAAGCATACGAATGCCTCTGGGCAACTTCATCGCATTCTGATCATCTGTAATAATTACTTTAATTCTGTCCTTCATTTCTTTCTCTTAGCCTCCTCATATTTATCGTAAGCCTTGATAATATCCTGTACTAATTTATGTCTTACAACATCCTTCTCGCTGAATTTCACAGTTTTGATGTCGTCAACATTTTTAAGTATCTTTATAACCTCTACCAGACCTGATTTCTTTCCGTCGGGCAAGTCTATCTGTGTAATGTCACCTGTAACAACAATCTTTGAGCCAAAGCCAAGGCGTGTAAGAAACATCTTCATTTGCTCAGGCGTGGTGTTCTGAGCTTCATCAAGAATAATAAAGCTGTCATCAAGGGTTCTGCCTCGCATATAAGCAAGAGGCGCAACCTCAATATTACCTCTTTCCTGGTACCTCTGAAAGCTTTCAGCACCGAGCATATCAAAAAGCGCATCATAGAGCGGCCTTAAATAAGGGTCAACCTTCTGCTGCAAGTCACCCGGCAAGAAGCCGAGCTTCTCCCCCGCTTCAACCGCCGGTCGTGTAAGGATAATCCTGTTAACCTGCTTTGCTCTGAAAGCACTGACAGCCAATGCAACTGCAAGATAGGTTTTACCTGTACCCGCAGGACCGACACCTATTACCACCGTGTTATCCCTTATAGCTTCAACATACTTTTTCTGTCCGAGGGTTTTAGCTTTAATCGGCTTACCCTTTGCGCTGATACAGATACAGTCGCCGCCCGAGAGTGTTGTGAGCTTGTCATCATTGCCTTCTTTTACAAGGCTGATAACATATCTTATATTCTGCTCATTGAGCGCCTCACCTTTGTTAAGCAAATCAAGCAGATTATTAATAACACGCTTTGCTTTGTCAGTATTTTCTTCTTCGCCTTTTATTTTCAGTTCGCCTGCTCTGCTTACGATTGCCACACTGAACTCTTTTTCAATAAGTTTAATGTTTTCATCAAATGAACCAAAAAGACTTAGTGCGTGTTCCATTCTGTCTATACTTAAAGATTGTTCGGTCAATATTTGCACCTCTTTGTTTTTTATGATATTTTCACATATCTCAATTCAATATTTAATAAATTTTAGCACATTTCTTTAAAAAAGTGAATACCTTTTTGAGATTTTTTTATTTGCTTTCAATATTTTCTACAACTATTGGCTTACTTATACCTATATAATCTATACAATCGTACTCTCCTTTTACGGTACAACTTTCCAAATGTGTTATTATTTCTGTTTTGTCTGAAAGTATTTTCGTGTTACGCAACTCATTATACGTTTCCAAAGTGTATAGATCGGCTGTCAAAATTAATTTCTGATTTTCTGATAAAACTGCGTCTGCTTCATCTGCACCAATTGCTATACTGTAACCAAAAGGTAATTTATTATTATTAAACGATAAATATTCCGTCCTTATATATTCCTTTGGTTTGTTTATTGTTGCTCCTGTTTTTATATTCAACCCGAACACATGTAAAACTGTTGTTTCATCCGCAGCACTAAGTATGAAATATTCTTTATCGTCAGACACACTTTCAAAATATCTGTTGTGCCTTGCCGTGAAATTTCCGTCTGCCGTGTAATAAATAGGAGCGCCATAATCGTCTTCCATAACTCCGCTTATAAGAAGATCTCCTTTTTTCACTGCATTACCCTTGGTTATGCTTTTTATTCCGCAATAGGTTTCATCAGATAAAATTACACCGTCAAAATCCGCAACAAGATTTGATGGTATTTTATTTTTTTCGGGAGTATCTTTTTTCACTTCATCGCTATCCCGTACCTCAATATAGCATTTACTGGCAATAATATTTACCGTAACCCATGAAAGCTCGTTATTGAAGTATTTATATATTTCTCTAGCGGCTTTGCTTTCATCGAAAAAGAATCTGCTTATTCCGTATTTAACTCCGACACTTTGGGCAGCTTCAATCAGTTGCTCAGAACTGAATTTTTCACTGCCCCCAGCGTCAATATTCCACACAAATATATTCATAGTAACAAGGAACAGACAGTAAAATGCCGCACCGAATATCAGCCCTGCTCTGTATTTCTTTTCCCTGACAAAAAACACGAGCCCCTTTTTTGAATTTACAGAAATCCTGACACCGGTTTTTCTTGCGATCCGGCGTAATTTACCAAAGGATTTCGTATCAACCTCACAAATTAAACCGCCGTTAACATAAGTGTTTTTAAACAGCTGAACTGATCTTGCTGCACATAAATTAATAAATCTTTCAGTAAAACCGCCCTTAACACTGATATTGACATATCCCTTAATATATCTGTAAATATCAACAGCTTTCATAGCCCACCCCTTTATACAGAACAAAATTCAAATGAAGCAATGTTACCTTTTATTATTATTTCATCTACACTCAAGGCTCTGATACTCAAGTCTCCTCCTGTAAAATCAAGTATAAGGCTTCCTGCATTAAGTTTTACTCTTGCGGGATTATATTCAAGAACACCTTTACTTCCCTCTACGAGTACCTCGTGGCATGAATTGAAAATAATATGAGGCAAAAGATATCCGTCAGTGACATCAACATTGAATTTTTTATATTTCTGATTATTGACTTTGGTCATACAATCACACCTTTCGTCACATTTTATGCCGTTGCAGTGTGTATAATACTACGCAGTCAGAATATTAATTAATGAGGTGACAAAATGCTTAATCTGAACCGTATCTGTAAGGAACATTTATATGCTGCAAAATATGTTATAACCACTTTTATCATATTTGTTTTTGGATTTATACTTCTCAGATTTCCCGAAACTGCAGGTCAGGGAATAAGTGACGGTGTTGATTTGTGTCTCGGTTCACTAATTCCGTCTTTGTTTCCGTTTATGATTGTTTCATCACTTGCGGTTAATCTGAATATATTCAATTTTGCGCAAGGATGTTTATCTAAAGTAACAAATCTTCTTTTCAGATTGCCTGGGAAAAGCATCGGCGTAATATTTATGTCAATGATCGGTGGCTACCCTATAGGAAGCAAAATGATAAAAGAACTGTATAAGCGAGGAGAAATAACTTCCGTTCAGGGAAAAAGACTGTTGCTGTTCTGCGTAAATCCCGGACCCGGATTCGTTATAAGCTCAGTGGGATTTTATATGCTCGGTTCAAAAACGGCAGGCATTATAATATATTTATCAGTAATTATTTCATCAATTATAATTTGTTTTTTTTCGCGTTTTCTTGAAAACAAAGCCCCTTTTATTCCTGTCACAACACCGCACGACTTCACGGGTTCCTTGTCAAATGAAATCGTAAGAAGCGTTTCATCCGGAAGCCGAGCCATGCTGGAGGTCTGCGCTTGGGTAATCACATTTTCTTGTATCAGCCGCCTTGTGGACATTTCAGCTTTTTCGTCAGGTACGAGAATGTTTCTCAACTGTTTACTGGAAGTCACAAACGGTTGCTATCTCGCCGCGGGCAACCTCACTCTACCGGCTATTGCCTGCATTATAGGCTTCGGAGGAATATGCACTCATTTTCAGGTTATGGATGCGGTCAGGGAAGTAAAACTGCGATACAAGCATTTCATTACTTCAAGAATAATGCACGGGGCGCTGTCAGCAATTGTTTGTAATCTGATTTTGAAGATTCAACCTGTAAGCTATGATGTTTTTTCATTTGGTACCCTGCCGACAAGAGAAGTTTCATCCACATCTGTTTCCATATCCGTAAGTATGCTTGTGTTATGTGCTTTGGTTATGATCAATGATACAGTCCATATTCGGATAAAAAGCAAAAAAGTCGAGCCGTAATAAATAGAAAAGGTGTACCACGAAGAAATCTCCATAAATACACCTGAGCTACAGCTATTAAATTTTACATCCGATTTAATGATATATCAGCTGATAATGTACTCTCTCAAATCAGAACAGCGGCTCTCCGCCGTTAACAAAATGACTGTATCTGGCTGACCCGTCAAAAGAAAAATAGCTTGTGTCCGTAATGATAATATGATCAACGAATGTCACTTTCAGCAATTTCATAAGATCTCTGAGACTTGCCGTAACCTCACAGTCATCTCTTGACGGCGTAAGCATGCCATTAGGGTGATTATGAGAGACAACAATCTTTTTCGCATTGACTTCAAGCACTACCGAAGCAATCTTTCTGACATCAAACAGTGCCGTTGAAAAATCACCTTCACTTATTTTTCTGCAAGCGACCATTCTGTCATTTGAGTCAAGACAAAGTATGTATATCCTCTCGATATTAGGGTTATCAAGATAAACATTTTTAAGATACTTGACATAGTCCTTTCGTGTTGAAAAAACAGGACGCTTTTTATTAAGATCTGCCACATATCTTTTATATACAGGCAGAAACATGGTCAAAAGGCAAGCGGCAGTTTCCGTCATGCCCTTAACTTCAAGCAAATCAGTTCTTTTTGCTTCAAGCACCCCTGAAAAAGAGCCGAAACGGTCAATAAGCTCATGCGCCATTTCGTTTGTATCCTTCTGAGGTATTCCGAAAAAGAGTATAAACTCAAGTATATTATGATCGGGCATACCTGTAAGACCTGTTTCATAATATCTTTCTCTTATTTTTTGTCTGTGACCCTTATGAACATTTTTCTTATTGTCTGACATATTCTTCACCTACCAAAACAACAGGGTCTGCCGAAACAGACCCTTAAATTTTATTCTGAAATCAGATGGAGATGTCAAGATTCATCTTGTACATATCAAGATCAACTGAGTTCTTCATTGTAAGAGCCTCAAAGATATCAAAATCGAGAATATTCTCTTTCTGCATAGCAACAACACGGTTGCCAATGCCTTCTTTAAGAAGCTGAACTGCATGATAACCCATCTGGCTGGCAACTATTCTGTCTTTAGCAGTGGGTGAACCGCCACGCTGAACATGACCGAGAATTGTGGCTCTTGCTTCAACACCGGTTTCTGATTGTATTCTCTTTGCCATTTCTTCTACGCCGCCGATAGCTTCGGAAACAATAATAACAAAGTGTACCTTATCACTCTTCTGGGTTCTCTTCATTCTTTCAATAACATCGCGTTCAAAATCATAAGGAACTTCAGGAATAAGAATTGAAGTTGCGCCGCAAGCGATACCTGCTGTAAGAGCAAGGTAACCTGCACCTCTTCCCATAACTTCAACAACCGCACAGCGGTCATGTGACTCAGCAGTGTCTCTGATTCTGTCAACCATCTGCATAATTGTGTTCATTGCAGTATCATAACCGATTGTATAGTCACAGCAACCGATATCGTTATCAATTGTGCCGGGGATAGCAACACAGGGAATGCCGCGAAGTGAAAGATCTCTTGCGCCTCTGAATGAACCGTCACCGCCGATTACAACAAGGCCTTCAATGCCTCTGTCTTTACAAGCTGCAATAGCATCCTGCATACCCTCTTCTGTCTTGAAACGGGGGCTTCTTGCTGAATAAAGAATTGTACCGCCTCTGTTTATTATATCTGAAACTGAACGAAGATTCATTTCAAACATATCGTTTTCCATAAGACCGTTATAGCCTCTGTTAACGCCGTAAACCTTCATTCCAAGCTCACAAGCAGCACGAACAACAGCACGGATTGCAGCATTCATACCCGGTGCGTCGCCACCGCTTGTCAGTACACCAATTGTTTTAACCATTAGTACGTCCTCCTAATACTCCGGTTTATCGTGAAAAAATTTCACTCAGAGTTAATAAAATATGTTTTAAATTATTAAAGATATTATACACTATAAAGTGTAAAAGTCAAGAATTATCCATAAAAACGACAAGATTTAATCTCTTATCACAACATTTTCGTCACCGATTATTTCTTTAAACTCATTACACATGGGATTATTCATCATAACGAAGCCTATATGTTCATATTTTCCCGTATCTTTAAAGAAAATATACACGGGGAAATCGCCTTTGAATATTTCTATCAAGGTGTTAATTTTCGACATACAAGGGCTTTCTGCGCTATCTACTCTGAGGAAAATTCCTTTTCGTTGTTTTTTCTGAGATTTCTCTTTATCCCTAAGAATATTCTTAGGATTTGGTTCGATAGCTTCACAGACAACACTGGGTTCACGGTCTTCTCGCATGCTTAGTCTGCCGTTAATAAGCACAATGTTACCCGCCTGCAGGAGATGTACTCTTTCAGCGTACTGTCTTGAGAAAACAATGCACTCAATAGATGCGCTGAGGTCTTCAAGTGTAACAAAGCACATTGTGGAGTTGCTCTTTGTGCTTTTCTTTTCAACCTTAGAAATAATTCCGTAAAGCTTTACTCTTGAATTATCTTTATATTTTGAACCGAAAGATGCGTCACTTTCAAGTATCTGTGAAATAACATCCGCCTTTACGGCGTCAGCAATGTCTTTATATTCATCCATAGGATGACCTGAAATATAAAGACCTGTTATCTGTTTTTCAAGAGCAAGAAGCTCATTATAAGGCAGCTCATCGATTTCAGGTGCAATAAATTCATTTGAATATGAAAAGCCTGAGTCAGCATCAAAGAAGCCGATCTGACCGATTACATTTTTATTCTTGTCGGCATCAAGGTCAGATATTATAGACGGCAACATATGAAGCATCTGATTTCTGTTAAGTCCCAGGCCGTCAAGAGCGCCGCATTTTATCAGGCTCTCCACTGCCCTTCTATTAAATTCTCTTGAGTAAACGCGTTTGCAGAAAGTATAGAAATCAGTATATTTTCCGCCTTGCTCGCGGTTGTCAATTATAGTTTTAATGAAGCCTCTGCCAAGATTTTTTATGGCAAGCAAGCCGAAACGGATTGCACCGTTTTTAACCGTAAAGCCTTCAAAGCTGCTGTTTACATTCGGTGCAAGAACCTTTATACCAAGTCTTGTAGCTTCTGCAATATAAGTGGAAACCTTAGCACTTGAATCAAGGACACTTGTTAGTGTTGCGGCAAGAAGCTCGCAAGGATAATGGCACTTGAGCCACGCTGTTTGATATGAAACATAGGCATAAGCGGCGGCATGAGATTTATTAAACGCATATTTTGCAAAGTTAGACATTTCATCGAAAATATCGTTTGCAACATTTTCAGGCACACCGTTTGCAAGACATCCGCAGCACTCTGCTTCTCCCTTGTCATTCTTCAGGCCGTAGATAAAGTTGTGTCTTTCCTTTTCCATTACGTCAAGCTTTTTCTTTGACATGGCTCGGCGCACCAAGTCAGCTCTGCCGTAGGAATAACCTGCAAGCTTACGGCAGATTTCCATAACCTGCTCCTGATATACCATACAGCCGTAGGTGACATCAAGAATGTCACGAAGAAGTTCAGATTTATATTTTGTATCCTGAGGATTATGACGGTTGTGAATGTAAGTGTCGATTGAATCGGCAGGACCCGGTCTGTATAGGGAGATAACAGCAATCAAATCTTCCAGGCTCTGCGGTTTAAGGCGTGAGAGAACACTTCTCATACCTGCAGATTCATACTGAAAAACTGCATCCGTTCTGCCCTGAGAAAGCATTTCAAAGGTTGCCTCATCATTAAGAGCAATTTCAGCAAGATTAAAGTCAGGATTTGACCTTTTTATCAGTTTGACCGCATCGTCAATTACCGTAAGAGTACGAAGGCCAAGAAAATCCATCTTGAGAAGTCCGAGATTTTCGAGTGTGACCATTGTAAACTGTGTAACAACACTTTCGTCATTCACCGCAAGAGGCACATAAGACGAAACAGGATCACGAGTGATAACTACACCTGCCGCATGGGTTGAAGCGTGTCTTGGCATACCTTCAACCTGTCTTGCAATATCAAGAAGCTTCCTGACATCCTCATTAGTGGCATAAAGAGTTTTCAGGTCTTCGGAGTATTTAAGAGCCTTGTCAATTGTTATTTTCAGTTCATTGGGTATAGCCTTTGCAACCTCATCGACAATATTATAGGGCATGCCAAGTACCCTGCCGACATCGCGTACCGCTCCCCTCGCCGCCATTGTACCGAAGGTTACAATCTGAGCAACATGGTCTGAGCCGTATTTTCTTATAACATAATCAATTACTTCCTGGCGTCTGACATAGCAGAAGTCTATATCGAAGTCAGGCATGCTTACTCTTTCAGGGTTGAGGAATCTCTCAAAAAGCAGATTATACTTAAGCGGGTCAATGCCTGTTATACCGATACAGTACGCTGCAAGGGAGCCTGCACCTGAGCCTCTGCCCGGCCCGACGGGAATGTTCTTACTCTTAGCGTAACGGATAAAATCGTGTACAATAAGGAAATAGTCAACATAACCCATTTTGTTTATGACATCAAGCTCGTAGTTAAGTCTGTCAACATATTCTTTGGGCGGATTATCTCCCTTATGCTGATTAAGTCCGAAGAAACACTGATTTTTAAAATACTCAAAGTGATCCATATTGTTAGGAACTTCAAAATGCGGAAGCTTCGTGTTGCCGAATTCAAACTCTACATTGCATTTTTCGGCAATAAGCGAAGTGTTTTCAATGGCTTCGGGAAGCTCAGGGAAAGCCAAGCGCATCTCTTCTTCACTCTTGACATAAAACTCGTCAGTCGTAAATTCCAGTCCGGTTTCTTCGCCTAAAATATGGTTCGTCTGTATACATATCAGAACCTGCTGAACTGATGAATCTTCTTTTTTGATATAGTGCGCATCGTTTGTTGCAACAAGGGGAATGCCTGTTTCTCTTGAAAGTCGCACTAAATCAGGCAAAATATCAAGCTGTTCACGTATTCCGTGATTCTGAATTTCGATGTAATAATTTCCTTCACCGAAAAGGTCACGGTACCATATGGCAGTTTCCTTCGCCTTCTCATAGTCCCCTCTTAAAAGTGCCTGAGGGATTTCGCCTGCAAGACAAGCTGAAAGGGCAATAAGACCTTCGCTGTGCTTTTCAAGAAGCTCACGGTCAATTCTCGGCTTGGTGTAGAAGCCTTCTGTCCAGCCCTGGCTTACCATAGCAATAAGGTTCTGATATCCGATATTATTTTTGCAAAGAAGGACAAGATGATATCTCTGATTGTCAAGTCCGTGAACTTTATTGTGTCTTGAACGCGGCGCAACATAACACTCACACCCTATAATAGGCTTAATTCCCTTTTCTTTGGCTGCTTTGTAGAAATCAATTACACCGTACATAACACCGTGATCTGTTATGGCAACACTTTTCTGACCGAGTTCAGCTACTCTGTCAATAAGTTTATTGATTCTGCAAGCACCGTCTAAAAGACTATACTCCGTATGAAGATGCAGATGAGTGAAAGACATCTTATCCCTCCTTTATATTATACTTTTAATTTCTCAACAAGTTCCTTGTCAGGCTTGACAATGATAGTCCAATATTCGTGATAAATCACCATACCTGTTTTGCCGCCGTTAGGCTTTTTAAGTGCTTTGGCTCTTGTGTAGTCAACAGGTACAAGAGATGAATCCTTTGCTTTGCTGTGGTACGCTGCAATTGCTGCTGCCTCTTCAATAGCTTCATCAGAAATATCTCTTCCCTCACCGAAAATGACAACATGTGAGCCGGGGATCTTCTGAGTATGAAGCCACATATCGCTTTTAGCCGCAGTTTTAAGTGAGAGCTTTTCGTTCTGCAGATTGTTTCTGCCAACTAAAATCTTAAATCCGTCACTTGTTCTGAATTCAATAGGCGGCAATTCCTTTGGCGGTTTCTGCTTTTTGCCTTTGAGATTTTTTATATATCCGCCATTCTGCAGTTCAAGTCTTATTGCAGATATTTCACTGTCTGTATCAGCTCTTGAAAGCTCATCAAGAACACTTTCAAGATATATTATTTCCTGCTCACCGTCTTCAATAAGCTCGGCGAGCATTTTTTCTGCAGTCTGTGCTTTTCTGTAATCCTTATAATATTTTTTCTGGTTTTCAGTTGGTGAAAGTGCAGGATTGCAAGGTATTTTAAGTATATTGCAATTATCGTAATAGTTTTCAACCTCATAGAAACTTACACCTTTTTGGAGTCTGTAAAGGTTTGCAAGAATAAGCTCACCGCAAAGTCTGAGCTGTTCTTTATCCTCGCATTTTTTCAGTTCTTCTCTCTGAACAGCAAGCTTTCTTACAGTTCTTTCAAGAAGATTGTTAAGGAGCTTAATGAGTTCGTGCGCCCTATGATTTATTCTGACAATTCTGTCACGCTCATAGTAGAAATCATCAAGAAGTTCTGAGCAGCTTTCATATTTCTTTACATCCAGCATATCGCCGTATTGCAACACTTCCATATGGGAAATATCCTTAGGCTTGCCGTTTTTTTCAAGAAGCATATATCCTTCGCCTGAAGTATGCAAACTGTGTTTTAAGTCTGTTAACAGACAAATGAGCTGATGAATCTGCACATCTGACAGTGACCCTACATCACTGTCGTCACCGGTAACTCTCGAAGCAATTTCACGGCTTATAACAGGTGATACACCTTGAAGGGTATTCATAATTGCCACAGAAAGAAGCTTATCATTAAAGCTGAGTATTCTGTGAACACAAAGTGAAACATCCTCACTGTCAAGGCTGAGCTTACCCTGAGCAGGAGGTAACTGATAGCTAAGACCCGGAAGAATCTGCCTCACACTTGAAGTGGTGTAGTCAACCCTCTTTGCTGAGTCGATAATCTTTTCCCCGGAAATGAGAATAAGGTTAGAATACTTACCCATTATCTCAATGCAAAGACTAAGCTCAATTCTGTCACCAATTTCGTTTGTAGCATCAAAGTCTATAAACAGTATTCTGTCGCTTTCGTGCTGACGGATATTTTTAATCATAGCACTTGTGAGATACTTGCGAAGAAGCATACAGAACATAGGCGGTACGGGTGGATTATCTATATTATGAGTTGTAAAATGAACCCTCGGGCTGTCCGCACGTACACATAAAAGCAGCTTGCAGTTGCAGCCCTTTCCTCTGAGATTAAATATAATTTCATCACGTGTAGGCTGATTTACCTTGTCAACACGAAGACCAACTGCATTTGCGAGAAGTTCATTTTTAATTTTAGTGAGAAATAAACCGTCAAGAGCCATAGTATAATTCCTTAACCAATAAATTTAATGGGGTTGCTCTGTTTTAAAAGCACAGTTTCAACGCCTGTGAATTTTTCATCTATATATTTTCTTAAATAAGCCATAGCAGGATTTTCAGTTTCAAAGTGACCTGCAGCAACAACCGTAATACCAAGTGCTTTTGCATCAAGCGCTTCGTGATAGCTCATATCACCTGTTACATAAGCATCAGCACCCATTTTTACGGCATCAGCTATAAAGTCCATGCCTGCACCGCCGCAAACTGCTACACGGCTTATCCCTTTATCTGCTTCAACAAATCTAACTGTTGTGCCGAGCTTTTCACTGACAACCTTTGCAAAATCTTCAGATGTCAATAAGTTCATATAACCAAGATTTCCTATTCTTGCCAAGGGGACACTACATTCTTCAGAGGGTACCCCCTCAACATCGGCAAGCTCCAATATATCGCACAAAACATCATTGACACCGCCATGTGCGCAGTCAAAGCAGGTGTGGACACTGACAGCACTGATACCGTTAAAAGCTAATTCGTATGCAACATTGCCTTTTAAAAAGCATTTCTGTGCTTTAAAAATAACAGGATGATGTGTTACTATAAGATCAACATCATTTTTAAGGGCATCCTCCAGTGTTTCCTCTGTAAGATCAAGACAGAAACCTATTTTACTGACTTGCTTGCTCTCATCACCAACAAGCAAACCGCAGTTGTCCCACTCGCATTTGGTGCTGTAAGGTGCAAGACTGTCTATATAATCGGAAATTTCTTTTACTGTAACCATTTTACCTTCTCCATATTTCTTTGGATTTCGTCAATAATTTCACCGAGATTATCTTTATCAGGTTTTCCTGCACAGACAAGCGCAGAAAGTTTCTTTCGGAGTGTTGTCAGCATTTTATCAATATATTTATATGTAATCTCATCATTGTTTTCAAAAAGCTGACCTGTATATATGTAAGAAATATCGTGCTTTTTCTTTTCACCCGTATATTTTGCTAAAATTATGCAGTAAAATCTTTTGCCGTCTGCAGCAGTTTTTTCTTTTGTTATTTCAAAACCGTTGTCAAGAAAAAACTGTCTTAAAACTTCAGCGTGGGTCATGGGCTGTGCTACGATATTTATATTTTCGTTTTTAATCCACTGAGCTTTTGAAAGTATTTCGGCAATTAAATTGCCGCCCATTCCCGCAAGCACAATGTCATCACAGGAATTTTCTTTTATATTTTCAAGACCGTCTGAAAGGATAAGCTCAACCTTATCAGAGAGACCTGCATCAATAACAGTCTGCCTTGCATTTTCAAGGGGACCTTTTCTCAAATCAGCCGCAATTCCCTCGGGACAAATACCTTTTTCTATCAGATATGTAAGCAGGTAGGCGTGGTCAGTGCCGATATCGGCAACTCTGCTTCCAACGCGTACAAGGGATGCAACTGCGCTCAGACGAGCATCAAGTTTAATCATAAAATATTACCTCAACAAATGGAGCCACCCAAAAGCAGGTGGCTCCGATATGACACTTATTTTGAAGCGAGATATTCATTAATTCTCGCAACGAGAGCATCAACATCTACGCCGTGAACAGCACATGCTTCTTCAACGGTTTCGCCTCTTGAAGCAGGACAGCCCAGGCAGTGCATACCCATTTCAAAGAAGAATACTGCAGTGCCGCCGTCAGCATCAAGAATGTCGCCGATAACCATATCTTTTGTGATTTCTTTCATAATATGAGTTCCTTTCGGGATAAATTATTTTTTTAAAGAAACAGCCTTCTTTGCCTTTTCAACAATGTTAGCTGCATCAAGGCCAAAAATCTTAAGAAGCTCAAGTGCAGGACCTGATTTGCCGAATGTATCGTTAACACCAAGTCTTACAACGGGTACCGGGTACTCTTCGCTGAGAACCTCAGTAACAGCTGAGCCGAGGCCGCCGATGATGCTGTGTTCTTCTGCAGTAACGATAGCACCTGTTTCCTCAGCAGCCTTGATAAGAATATCCTTATCGATAGGCTTGATTGTGTGGATATTGATAACCCTTGCATCAATGCCTTCCTCTTTAAGAGTTTCAGCAGCAATAAGAGCTTCATTAACCATAAGGCCTGTTGCAACGATAGTTACATCCTTACCGTCTTTGAGAAGTACACCCTTGCCGAGCTCAAACTTATAATCTTCAGCGTTTACACGAGGCACTGCAAGTCTGCCAAATCTCATATAAACAGGGCCGTCGTGATCAACAGCAGCGTGAACAGCAGCCTTAGCTTCAACATCATCAGCAGGGTTAATAATAACCATACCGGGAATTGAGCGCATAAGGGCAATATCTTCACAGCACTGATGGCTTGCGCCGTCTTCACCAACTGAAATGCCGGCATGGGTAGCACCGATCTTAACATTAAGCTTCGGGTACGCAATTGAGTTTCTTACCTGCTCAAAAGCTCTGCCTGCCGCAAACATAGCAAAGCTTGAAGCAAAAACAGTGTAGCCTGCAGTTGCAAGACCTGCAGCAACACCCATCATATTACCTTCTGCGATACCGCAGTCAATAAACTTTTCCGGAAATTCCTTTTTGAATGTTATAGTCTTAGTTGCTTTTGCAAGGTCAGCATCAAGAACAAGAATGTCATCTCTTGTACCGAGTTCCTTTAAAGCAGCACCGTAAGCATCACGGGTTGCGCATTTAATTACATCAGCCATAATTACACCTCCAAGCTCTTAGCGGCTTCGTCAAGCTCAGCCATAGCAATTGCATACTGCTCTGCATTGGGAGCGCTGCCGTGCCAATCGCACTTATCTTCCATAAAGGATACGCCCTTACCCTTAACTGTCTTTGCAACAATACATGTGGGCTTACCCTTACAAGCTTTAGCAGCTTCAAAAGCTTCTTCAATCTGTGAGAAGCAGTGACCACAGATTTCGATTACATTCCAACCGAATGACTCAAACTTTTCCTTGATGGGATAGGGTGAGTTAACTTCTTCAAGTGAACCGTCAATCTGAAGGTTGTTGTAGTCAACAATTGCACAAAGGTTGTCAAGCTGACGGTTGCCTGCAAACATAGCAGCCTCCCATACCTGACCTTCTTCAATTTCACCGTCACCAAGGGGTACATATACTCTGTAGTCCTTGCCTTTGAGTTTGCCTGCAAGCGCCATACCGCAAGCAACGGAAATACCCTGACCGAGTGAACCTGTACTCATATCAACACCGGGAGTATATCTCATACTGGGATGACCCTGAAGCATTGAGTCGGGCTTACGCAATGTCTTGAGAAGCTCAACGTCAAAGAAACCCTTGTGAGCAAGTGCAGCGTAAAGTGCAGGTGCTGTGTGTCCTTTTGAGAGAACAAGTCTGTCTCTGTTTTCGTCATCGGGATTTTTCGGATCAACATTCATTTCGCTGAAATAGAGATATGTCATTATATCAGCAATTGAGAGTGAACCGCCGGGATGACCGGATTTTGCATTGAAGGTGCCTTCGATAATACCCTTACGGATATCTACAGCAATCTTCTTGAGTAAGAGTTTTTTACTTTCTTCCATATTAATCCTCCTTAAAAATTACTATGGTTTTTAATAATGTATTCAATTAAGTCGGCAACTGCACCGTGATTACAGTGGCAGGCAACAAACTTAGCAATATCTTTCATGCCCTTGGGTGCTTGTCCGCAACAAGCAGGAAGAGCAACACGTTTAAGCATCTGATAATCGTTGAAATAGTCACCTATAGCAGCGGTTTTGCTTTTGTCAACACCTAACATTTCAGCAAGTTTAAGCACAGCGACACCTTTGTTTGTGTCTTCGTTAACCATCTCATAGCTCATTACAGAAGAATACATAAGATTATCAGTAGTGTTGGACATGCTGACTATATATTTTTCAAGTAGCTGCATCTGAGCAGGTAAGCCTGAAAAAATAACCTTATACCAGTTGTCCTTAGGGATTTTTTCAAAATCATAGAAGTATTTAACATCTTTTTTTGCATTGATGGCCATGATTCTCGTTGAAACGGTTGGCCTGAAAAGATAAACACACTTATCTGATACAACTTCAAAGGCAAGAAAAGGAAACTTCTTAACACTTTTTCTGACCATATCAATACAGTGCTCATTAAGTGTACTTTGCCACACCATCTCTTCGGTTGCAAAATCATAAATGCCGGCGCCGTTGAGCACGATAGCTTTTCCGTCATCAATACCGAGGCGCTTGAAGTGCTTTCTCATTGATTCGGGACTTCTGCCTGAGGCAAGGGTGAAATTCCCCCCGCATTCGAATACGAACTTCTTTACCAAATCAATGTTTCTTTGAACAGGCTGTCTAGCCTTACTATTGATTGTGCCGTCAATATCACTGGCAATAAGCCATGAAGACAAATCGATTTTTTCTTTAATCATTTTTACCAATCCTCCTGAGAAAATCTGTGAAGTAGTCAGGCAATTCACTTTTGATTTCTATATATTCATTAGTTCTCGGATGTCTGAAACCTATCAGTCCTGCGTGTAAGCATTGACCCGAGAGATATTCTATTACTTTTTTAGGACCGTATACGGCATCACCTGCAACGGGATGACCAATATATGACATATGCACTCTTATCTGATGCGTTCTTCCTGTTTCAAGACGAAGTTTCAGATGAGTGAAATCTCTGTATTCATTAAGAACGCTGTAATGTGTAACGGCATTTTTTGAGTTTTTCTGCGTGACAGCCATTTTCTTTCTGTCAACAGGATGTCTGCCTATAGGAGCATCAACGGTACCGCTTTCTGTTTTCATTCTGCCGTAAACAACACTCTGATATTCACGGGTAAAAGAATGAACCTTAATCTGTTCTGCAAGAGATATGTGTGCCATATCGTTTTTAGCAACAATAAGAAGTCCGCTTGTATCTTTGTCAATGCGATGAACAATTCCCGGCCTGATAACACCGTTTATGCCTGAAAGGCTGTCTTTACAGTGATATAAAAGAGCATTGACAAGTGTACCGTCATAATTTCCGGCGGCCGGATGAACCACCATTCCTTTAGGCTTGTTGACAACTAAAAGGTCGCCATCTTCATAGCGTATATCAAGCGGGATGTTTTCAGCAACAACCTCAAGTTCTTTTGCTTCGGGAATAACAACCTTTATCATATCGCCCGGGCGTACCTTATAGTTTTTGCTTATAACTACACCGCCTACACTGACAGCGCCTTCATCTATGATTTTCTGCACGGCACTGCGACTGAAAGTGTCAACAGCGCCACTGATTATTTTATCTATGCGCTCCCCCGCTTTTTCGTCGGGTACACTAATAATGTGTGCATTAACCATCAATTGTTTCCTCTTTTTTATTCTTTGAATCTTTTGCTAATTCATAGATCTGACTTATAATCAGCACCACCGCGGCACAAGTTACAAGGCAATCTGCAAAATTAAAAATATAAAAATCAACAAAAAGAACTTCAATGTAATCTATGACAAATCCTCTAAAAATTCTGTCGATAAGATTTCCGACACCGCCTGCTGCAATTAAAACAACACACCAGAAGTCTATGCCGTATCCCAGCTTACCTGAGTAAAGAATATAACAGACGAGTATGAGACATAAAACAGCAAAAACAGTCATGACGGTTGTTTTTCCGCTCATCATTCCCATCATTGCACCGTCATTCTCATAATAACTGAACTGCAAAATTCCGGGAATTGCGGGGGTACTTTGTATCGGTCTGAGATATAAATCAACAAAATACTTTATAATCTGATCGGTTCCGACGAGAAAAACAATGCAAAACAGAGAAAGAATCTTTTTCACGCGAGGAGTCATCATATTATCTTTCAAAAAATCACTTCTTCCGTTATAACCGGATGTGGGCAATTATTACCTCAATCGGTCTGAGTATCAAATAAAGCGTCTAAGTCACTGTGATAAGAAAAATCAAGAGGAGGCTCGTCGCCGTCGTCATCTGCAAAAATGCCACCTTTAAATTCCGGGAAAATTTCAGGATCAAGATCCTCAAAATTATCAGTTTCAAATGCAAAGTCATCAGCCTCGATATTATTCACAGGCTCAGAAAAGGTATTGTTGCGGGGTTCCGTGAAAGAACTGATATCCTCATAAAGATCCGCAGCAGGTGTTACTGCAGGCTCATCGGCATCAAGCTCCATATCGAGACTGAACTCAGGCATATCCTGAGCTGTATCATCGGCATCAACTTCAACTTCAGTATGAGCAAAATCAAACTCCGCATCTGCTGTAATAGAATCAACAGCAGGCTTTATTGTAGCAACAACACTGAATATTTCATTCTTATATCTGGCAATTTCACCTTTAAGCTTATTGAGTTCAGCTGTTGTGGACGCTATGATTTCATCACTCTGCTGTCTTGCAACCTTTGCGTCATTATATGCAGCAGCAACTATTTCTGCAGCTTTGTTTTTTGCTTTTTCAATAATTTCAGTTGCTTTTTCATTTGTTTTGGTAAGATATTTTTCCTGAAGTGCCGCAGCACGCTTTTCCGAAGCTTCAATCTCAGCTTCAAGAGCTTTAAGTCTGTCGTCAGCTTCATGGGTTATATTATAATAATATGCGTCTGCCTCAGCTTTCTTTGTCAGAAGATAATTTTCAGCTTCTTCACTTGCTTTTCTAAATATTTCAGCTGAATGTTCATTAGCCTCAGATATAATCTGTTCTGAAATTTTTTCCGCTCTGACAACAGCTGCAACTATTGCATTTTTATTTGCCTTATATTCTTCAAGAGCAGCAACCTGATTTTTCATTTTTTTATCAATTGCTTTATAGTTTCTGCTCATTGTATCATAACTTTCGCTGATACTTCTTAAATATTCATCAACCTCTGAAGCATAGTATTTATTTTTGCCTGCAGAAGCAAATGAATAGTTCATTATTTTACTGTCAGCCATTTTATCAGCTCCTTTGATTTTAGTTATTATAATTCAACCTGATTATAGAAGTCACCGTGGAGTTCTATATCTTCCGGAATAAATGCGCACATGGTTTCTGACAATCTGACAAAAACGCTCTGGGTTACATATTTAACGCCGTCGAGAAAATCCATAGCACGCTGTGCATATTCTTCTCCGATAAGAGCAAGATTGACAATGATTATAGTGTGTTTATCAATCATAAGATTTGCAACATTTTTAGTGTCATAAAAATCATGAAGTGAAATAAATGACAGCTTGTGCTTGGAGTATGAGCTGCGCGGTGCAGCTTTTATGTCAAAAAGATTGGTCTTTACAGTATTATCGGAAACAGGAACATCATCATCAATACCCTTTATTGGTGGAAATTCGTCTGAAAAATCGCTGTTGAAATCAGGCAGTGCCGCTGTAGGTGAATAGTTATAGTTTGAAGAAAAATCAGCAACATTTGTAGCCTCATCATCCTGAAAAATATTTTTTGCGGCACGTTTTGGCTTTTTTCTTTCCTCGTAATCGTCATCACTGACAGCGTTTTCGAGTAACTCCTCACTGTCTTCAGCATCAATAAAATTTCTTAAATTCTGAACTTTTCCTAAAATATTTTTAAAATCCATTTTTAATCTCCTTTAATATAATCTGGGACCGAATATTGCTGAGCCGACTCTGACAAGATTTGAGCCGCAACATACTGCTGTTTCGTAGTCTCCCGACATTCCCATTGAAAGTATTGACATATCTATATTATCTAACTTTTTATCCTTGATGTCAATAAATATTTCATTCATTCGGGAAAAATATTTGCTGAGCTGTGCATCATCTTCACAAATCGGCGGGATTGTCATAAGACCTCTGACTTTAACATAGGGTAAAACTGAAATTTCTTCAATTGTTTGCATAAGTAAGTTGACATCAAGGCCCGTCTTACTCTCTTCCTCACCAATGTTGACCTCTATAAGACAATCAGTGGCGATTCCTGCCGCCTGACTTCTTTTAGAAATCTCTTTGGCAAGTCTGACACTGTCAACAGACTGAATCATAGTCACCTCAGAAACAATCTGTCTGACTTTATTTGTCTGCAGATGGCCTATAAGGTGCGCCTGACAGTTTTCAAGTCTGAGATAAGGTTTCTTTGAAAGAAATTCCTGAACCTTGTTTTCGCCTATTAGATCAATACCGCACTCAATTGCATGGTTGATAAACACAGGCTCAACAGTCTTTGTAACAGCCATCAGTTTAACATCGTCACTGCTGCGACCGCTCTTTGCAGCTGCATCGGCAATTTTCTGTCTGATAAATCCGATGTTGTACTCAATATTTTTAAAGCGTTCCTCAATTGACAATACTGCCATCTTTCAGATTCATTCCTTCCACAATAATTTTATCGTATTGTCTGAGCACATGGTAGTATTTAAGCTTTTTTGCATTTTCATCAATAGCTACCTTTTTGCCCTTTGCAATAACATAACCGTCACCGTAGAAAACAATTTCAACAGGTGAAAATTTCATAACATTGCCAACAATAGCATAAACGCCCTGAATTCCTTTTTCGTTTTTATTGAGAGCTTCATTGCTGATTTTAAAACCACTGTACTCTTTTATTGAAATGCTTGCCGCTTCTTTTCTTATATTAAGAAGGTTATCATTAATAGAAGTGCATCTGAGAGTTACGGTGACTGTTCCGTCTTTAACATCGGAAATATTATCAACCTGCATATCAAGCTCCCTGACACCGAGTTCATCAAAACTCACTTCAACCCAATAACCGGTTTTAAGCGGTGCCGCATCCTTTAAGGTTACATCAAATATATAGTACCATGTATGATCAAGGACAATCTTACCGTAAATATTGTCCATAGTCTGAGCAGAGGCTGAAATCAGCTTTTCACCCTGACCTGCCTCTACCTGTTTTTTAGCAGGCAGGTTGAAATCATAGATTTCCTCATATCCGTCAGTACTGCCGGAAAAATAACCGGCATAGGGAGAAGTTATTTTATGATCAATGTTGTATGAGCTTTTCAGATCGCTGATTTGCTTGGAGTAGTCTCTGATTATAGTTTCGTAATCAAGGTCTTTACCCGTTGCAATCTGCTTTGACGTGATATTCTTAGTTATACTGTTTATATATTTGCCGATAACAGAAACATCCGAACTGCCGATATTTGAAAGATAATCTGACACATTGTGATTAAGTTGAGAATTCAGAAAAAGTATATTGCTATAACTCAGATCCTCGCTTCTTTCGAGCTCTTTTATTGATGCCAGTTTCTCTTTAAGCTGCTGTTCCTGAATATAAGCATCGGCCTCCTGCTTCGATTTAAAAGCCAGTGCAATCGTTCCGTTTTTTGAAACATTTTCGCAATCGGAAATTACGGGTACATAAACGAAACCATCCTCCTTATGCAGAAGGCAAGCGTTACTTCCTTCGTTAACCCTGTTTTCATCACGAACTGCAAAACCGTTTACGGTGAGTTTTTCCGTTTCCGTATAATTTAATATAAAATCAGTTTTCAAGGTACCCGTGCGATTGAGATAGTAACCGTTCACGGCATACATAAGCAATACAACCAGAAAAGAACCGATTAAAGCCACAGCAATTTTCTGATCTTTACTGAGCTGTTTTATCTTCTGCATAAAATCACCTTTCACTAATAATAATCTGACAAGCCTTGTCACTCAGCTCTTCCTTGGTCATTGCATCGACAGACAGCCAGTTTATACTGTCATTTCTTCTGAACCATGTGAGCTGACGCTTTGCATAGCGTCGCGTTTCCATTTTCAGCTTTTCAACAGCATCTTCAAGAGGAACCAATCCGTCAAGGTATGGTTTTAATTCTTTATAGCCTATGGCTTGCTTGGCGGTGCTTCCGAGATTAAGTGCAAAAAATCTTATCGCTTCCTCAATGAGACCGTCTTTCAGCATAAGTTCAACACGAAGGTTTATTCTGTCATAAAGATACTGCCTGTTCTGAGCATTGAGACCAATTATGCAAAAGCGGTATTTGCTTTCATTGAGATGTGACACTTCGCACTGATGAGTTATTGTTTCACCTGTGGAATAGTACACCTCAAGAGCCCTTATAATTCTCTTGTTATCATTGATATGAAGACGTTTTGCAGCCGTAGAGTCAATCTTCATCAGCTCGTTATAAAGAGCTTCAATGCCCTCATTTTCTGCACGTTTCTCCAGCTCTTCTCTTATGCTGTTTTTTTCATAATCAAGAAATTCCGTGTTTTTGACGAGAGTGTCAATATAAAGACCCGTGCCGCCGACAACAACAGGAAGCTTTCCCTTTGACAGTATATCATCAATCGCTTGTGTTGCAATTATTTTGTATTTTGCAACACTGAAATCTTCACCAGGGTCAAGAAAACCGATAAGATGATGCTTGGCCTGAGAAAGCTCCTCGGCTGTAGGCTTTGCAGTAGCTATATCCATATTCTTATAAATCTGCATAGAATCTGCACTGACAATTTCACCGTCAAGACGCTTTGCGATTTCTATTCCCAATGAAGTTTTACCCGAAGCTGTGGGCCCCACAACAACGGCAACTAACGGTTTATCCATATGGTTTCTCCGAATTTTACTGTATTCTGCCAAACTGTTTTTCAAGTTCGTATTTTGAAAGTTCAATGAGCACCGGTCTGCCGTGAGGACAATATCTGATCTCATCATCGTAAAGCACCTGCTCAGCAAGGACTTTCATCTCGGCAGTAGAATTTTTATATCCAGCCTTGATTGCAGCTTTACAAGCGGCAGTATGGTGTATTCTGTCAATTTTTTCACTTTCAACATTAACTCTGTTTTCTGCAAGATAGGATGCTATCTCAATAACAGTGTCTTCAATATCATCACCACTTATGAGCATAGGACATTCTCTGACAATTACTACCCCACCCTCAAAATCCTCAATAAGATAGCCCGCCTTGGAGAAAACATCAAGATTTTGTGTTATTATATTATACTCAGCCTTACTGAGAGTAACCTTAACAGGAGCAAGAAGCACCTGAGAAGAAATATTATTCTTAGCATTGGCCTTCATTTTGTTATAGATAATTCTCTCGTGAGCAGCATGCTTATCAATAAGAACAATCTTGTTATCATACTCACAGATAATATATGTTTTAAACGCTTCACCTAACAACCTTAAAGGCTTTGGCGGCTGTTTTTTCTGCTCACTGACCGCAGTCTGCGAAACAGTTTTTTCAGCAGACGGAGCTTCACTTTTCTGCGATGCGGTTTTAACGGAAGTATTGTCCTCCCTAACAAACTCTGCAGTCTGTCTTGAAACAACTGAATTAAAATCAGAAGTCTGTCGTATTATTTGGGCAGCTTCTTTGTTTTTCTGCTTCTGCGCCGTCATAAAGGAAGAAACGAGATCGGGTTCGCTTTCATCCTTGTTTTTATCGGTATTCTTCGGTTTTTCTTCAGAAGCTTTGTTGAAATCCTTGGCAGGGATATTCTGCCAGAAATCCTTTTTGGGCTGTACGCTCTGCGCTGTTTGTTGCTTCTTTCCGGCAAAGGGGCTGTCAACAACCTTCATTTCAACCGGTGTTTCATCTATCATATTGAGCTGAATCGCTTCAGGTACGGCTCGTTGTAAAACTTTATTTTTCTGCTGTGTAAGGTCAATTTCCGGCATTGTGTCAAAGCTTTCAAGAGCAGATTTAACTGCAAAGTACACTGCCGAGGAAACGCGTCTTTCATCACTGAAGCGAACTTCTGTCTTAGCGGGATGAACATTGACATCCACTGTGTCAGGTCTGACCTTGACATTAAGAACACAGCTCGGAAATTTGCCCACCATTATAGTATTTTTGTAAGCATTTTCCATCGCACCGACACAAGCTCTGCTCTTGATGAATCTGCCACCAAGGAAAAAGTACTGCATAGCCCTTGAAGGTCTTGCTGACATGGGCTTGCAAACATAACCGTTCACCTCAACACCGTCAAGCTTATAATTAACTTCTAAAAGACTTTCGGCAAAGGTTCTGCCAAAAATTGAATATATAGCAGAAAGAAGCTTACCGTCGCCGGGAGTTATAAGTGCCTGCTTACCCTCACGGATAAATCTCACACTTACCTCGGGATGCGAAAGCGCAATTTTATCAACTACATCGGCAACTGCATTAGCCTCTGAAACATCCTTTTTAAGGAATTTCATTCGTGCGGGAGTGTTATAGAAAAGGTCTCGTACAACAATGGTTGTGCCGTTAGGACAGCCTGCTTCATCATATCGTGTCTGCACTCCGCCCTCAACTGCAAAAGATGTACCGAGTGATGCCTCAGCAGTTTTCGTGAGTATTTCGGTTTTTGACACAGCAGCAATTGAAGCCAAGGCTTCGCCACGGAAACCAAGAGTAAAAATAGCATTAAGGTCATTTTCATCCTTAATTTTACTCGTAGCATGGCTGAGAAATGCCTTTGGAACATCCTCGTGGTCAATTCCGCAACCGTTATCGGTTATGCGGATATAGCGTACTCCGCCGTTCCTTATTTCAAGAGTAATTGTTGTTGCGCCTGCGTCAATGGCATTTTCCATAAGCTCCTTGACTACGCTTGCAGGTCTTTCGACAACTTCACCGGCTGCAATAAGCTCTGCAATATGTTTAGGTAAGACATTAATTTTTGCCATAAAGCTGTCACGACCTTTCTTTTTTACATAATTCAGATATTGCTTCTTCTAGCTTTACCCACAAGCTCGTGAAGCGTTGTGAGTGCCTCAAGAGGTGTGAGAGTATTTATATCGATATTTCTGAGATTATCAATGATTTCATCATCAAGAGTTGATGTGATTGAAAGCTGTAAATCCTTTTCTTCCTCATATACAGGGATTTCCGTCATAACGGTTTTCCTTTCGGGATTTATGCTTTCAAGTTCACGCAGAATAACTCTCGCGCGGGAAACTACGCTGTTGGGTATTCCCGCAAGCTTTGCAACTTCAATACCGTAGCTGCCGTCAGCTCTGCCTCTGACAATTCTGCGAAGGAAGGTTATTGTGTCGCCTCTCTTTTTAACACAGATGTTATAGTTATTAACCCCGTCAAGCTGACCCTCAAGCTCTGTCAGCTCGTGGTAGTGGGTTGAGAAGAGAGTTTTTGCGCCGATTTTCTTTTTATCGGCAATATATTCGAGAACAGCTCTTGCTATACTCATACCGTCAAAGGTTGAGGTACCCCTGCCGACTTCATCGAGTATGATAAGACTGTTTTTATTTGCATTTTTCAGGATGTTGGACACCTCGTTCATTTCAACCATAAAGGTGGACTGACCTGTTGCAAGGTCATCAGACGCACCAACACGGGTAAAAATGCTGTCAACTATTGAAAGCTCGGCACTTGACGCAGGCACAAAAGAGCCTGCCTGAGCCATAAGACAGATTATAGCCACCTGACGCATATAAGTCGATTTACCCGCCATATTGGGGCCTGTAATGATGGCACAACGCTCTTTATCGCAGTCCATAAATGTGTCATTGGGAACAAAGGGGCTGTCTTCAAGCACCGCCTCAACAACGGGATGCCTGCCGTCTTTAATCTTGATTGCCGTACCGTCAAGTATAGTCGGACAAACATAGTTATTGCTGATTGCCACATTTGCAAGAGAACACAGTACATCAGTAATTGCAAGAGCTTCTGCAGTTGCTTTAATGCGATTATACTGCTTTGCAACCTGACTTCTTATCTGACAGAAGATTTCATATTCGAGCTTCACTATTCTTTCCTGTGCGCCGAGAACCTTGCTTTCAAGGTCTTTCAGCTCCTGAGTAATATATCTCTCACAGTTTGCAAGTGTCTGCTTTCTGATATAATCTTCAGGCACAAGCTCTTTATATGAGTTGGTAATTTCAATATAGTAACCGAAAACACGGTTGTAACCGATTTTCAGCTTGGGTATACCTGTACGCTCTTTTTCACGCTGTTCAATATCAAGGATAAATTCTTTACCGCCCTGCTGAATATGGCGCAGTTCATCAAGCTCAGCGTTGAAGCCGTCTTTAATAAAACCGCCCTCTCTTATTGAGAAAGGAGCCTCCTCGTCAATTGAGGCGTGAATTAGCTCGCGTATATCCTCAAGGGGGTCGAGATTCAGGAATTGCTGTCTGAGATATGCACTGCTGAAAGAGCTGAGAATAAGCTTGATTGCAGGAATACATTCCAATGTCTGCTTAAGCGAGTTAAGATCTTTTGCATTGGCAGACTCAAACATTACTCTTGTTATAAGACGCTCAATATCAAAAACACTGCTGAATTTTTCACTCAGATTACTAAGTTCCGTGTTTTCGCTTACAAGCTCACTTACAGCATTGTGCCTTCTTGAAATCTGAGCAACGCTTACAAGAGGCTTTTCCAGCCAATTTCTGAGAAGACGCTTACCCATAGCAGTATTCGTCTTGTCAAGCACCCATAAAAGTGAGCCTCTCTTTTCGCCTGTACGCATACTCTGGGTAATTTCAAGATTGCGAAGAGTACTGTAATCAAGCTTCATAAACTGTTTGTCAGAGTAGAAATTGACTTCTCTTATGTTTTCAAGGTCATTTTTTTGCACATTTTTGAGATATTTCAGCGCAGTACCGAGAGCAATAACAGCCTTACTGTCTGAAAGGAAGCCGGCTTCTTTTATCTTGTCATCACCAAAATGCTCCTTGCATGCGTTATAGCAATCTTCATAATCAAAATAAATGTCGTCCGGCATTTCGCATGAGGCTTCTATGCGCTTGGATATAAAAGATGCTATTGCCTTATTTTGTGCGCAAGCAGAGTTGAGAACAATTTCACTCGGCGTAAAAGTACCAAGCTCATTCATAACATTATTTTCAAGAGTGTTTTCATCTTCAAAATGAGTGAGATTGACTATACCTGTGGAAACATCGGTAAAGCAAAGTCCAGCCCCTGCGTCAGTAAGGAAAATGACAGCAAGATAGTTATTTTTAGACTCATCAAGAAGAGTATTTTCGATAATACTGCCCTTAGTGATGATTCTTATGACATCTCTTTTAACGATACCTTTAGCAGTTGCGGGGTCTTCCACCTGCTCACAGATTGCAACCTTATAGCCCTTGCTTACAAGACGGGCAATATAATTTTCCGCCGAATGGAAAGGTACGCCACACATAGGTGCTTTTTCACCCTTAGAATAGCTTCTTGCAGTGAGAGTGAGTTCAAGCACACTTGAAGCAGTATGTGCATCGTCAAAAAACATCTCATAAAAATCACCCAGGCGGAAAAACAGAATAGTATCCGGGTAATCCTTTTTAATTTCCATATATTGAGCCATCATAGGCGTCATTTCAGACATATCGTTTTTCCTCCTGTGATTTTTACGTCAAACTGATTCCCTTATATGGGATTTTCTCAAATTAGTGGCAACCGCCGCAGCTGCCGCAAGCACCGTCACATGAATGCTCGTGAGCCTGCTCAGGCTCGCATGTCATGGGGTCTGCACCGTTAACACAAAGGCCTAAAATCTGCATAATGTAGTTCATCATTGAGTCAACCTGTGCTCTTGCTTCGTCGTAAGCCTGCATGTTTTCGTTAGCCATGAACTGCTCATACTTTTCATTGAAAGCAGCCTCAAATTCCTGCATCTTAGCTGAATCGGGTTCTTCCTTTGAAGCTTCCATCTGATAGTTCATCTGAATCATCTGGATTTCGCCCATGAGAGCGTTGAGAGCTTCGTCCTTTTCGTTAGCTTCCTTAGCCTTGTTGAAAGCAAGGTAACGCTCGTCCTGCTGAATTGCAGCGCCGAGTTCTCTTGTGAGTTTGATAATGTCCATTTCGTGACACTCCTTTATATAAAAATATTTATTTAATAATTACCCGTTTTCGAGTAGTTATTTTTCTGATAATTCACCGTAAACAATCCATGTTCTGGGATTTGTTACTGTTACATCGGCAAAGCTGCCGATAAGATTTTCATCACCCGGGAATTCAATTATAACATTCCCTTGAGTTCTGCCCGAAAGCATACCCTCGCCTTTTGCTCTTTCTTCCACAAGTACGCGGTAAGTTTTCCCTTTCATAGAAGCGGTACGCTGAGCGGCTATGCTTTCCTGCAAATCGGTCAGTTCCTTGAACCACTTGCCTTTTTCTTCACGGGAAACAGGGTCAGCCATACTGTATGCCTTTGTTCCCGGTCTGGGAGAAAAGATAAAGGTGAAAAGTGATGTATATTTAACCTTTTCAATAAGTGACAATGTATCTTTAAATTCCTCATAAGTTTCACCGGGGAAGCCCACAATAACATCACTTGTGATTGAAAGCTCAGGCATAACCGAATAAGCATATTCAATGAGACTGAGATACTTTTCACGGTCATAGTGTCTGTTCATCTCTTTGAGTACTCTGTCATTACCCGACTGGAAGGGCAGATGAAGATGCTTTGCAATCTTATCGCTTGATGCCATAACATCGAGAAGCTCTTTTGTGCAATCTCTCGGGTGTGAAGTCATAAATCTTATTATAAAGTCACCCTCGATTTCACTGATAGCCTTGAGTAGTGCGGGAAACTGCTTGTCCGCTTCAAGGTCTTTATTATAGGAATTGACATTCTGACCGAGAAGGGTGATTTCCTTATAACCGAGAGCTATAACCTCTCTGACTTCAGCCATAACATCCTCAAAGTTCCTGCTTCTTTCTCTGCCTCTGACATAAGGCACTATGCAGTATGAGCAGAAATTGTTGCAGCCGTACATAATAGGTATCCAGGCTCTGAAGGTGCTGTCACGCTTAACAGGCAGACCTTCGGTGATAACGCCGTCACTGTCGGTTATATCTATAACTCTCTTTCCTTTTGAAAGTCGTCTGTATATAAATTCAGGCAGTTTATGAAGCACATGAGTGCCGAAAACAAGATCGACAAAAGGATAACTGTTCCTGATTTTTTCTGCAACAGACTGCTGCTGCATCATACAACCGCAAAGAGCTATAAGCATATTCGGATTTTTCTTTTTTATGGGCTTTAAAGCACCTACATTGCCGAAAACTCTGTCTTCGGCGTGTTCTCTTATGGCACATGTATTGTAAAGCACTAAATCAGCATCTTCAGGCGAATCGGTAAAACCGTAACCCATTTCACAAAGCATACCCTGAAGTCTTTCACCGTCTGAAACATTACCTTGACAGCCGTAAGTGTGTACAAACGCTTTTGGTTTTTCGGCAGGGTACAAAGACGATAGAAGCTCTGATACCAGTGCTGTATATTCTGTTTGTTTTATCAATTCCTCGGCAGGAACCTGAAATCTGTTGTTATCCAAGATATTAACCTCTTTAATTTTCTGTTTTTTGAGCTATTTCCATAAGACGCTTAAGTCTGTAATTAACCGCAGAACGGCTCAAGGGCGGTGAACAAAGCTCACCTATTTCTCTGAGACTCATATCAGGATTTTCCGTTCTGAGATTTGCAACCAATCTGAGATCGTCCGTAAGTGTGGCATAAACTCCGTTTTCCTTGAGTTTCTTAATCGATTCAACCTGATCATAGGAAGCATCAACGGTCCTTGAAAGATTAGCATTTTCAAAATTATTGCGTCTGTTTGTTACATTACGCACACTTTTATAAATTTTAATGTTCATAATCTCCATAGCAGAAACATGAGCGCCCATAAGAGTAAGCAGATCTTCAATGCTTGCACTGTCTTTTATGTAAATGACATTTATACCCCTACGGAGCATATGCTTTGCATTAAGACCGAAATCCGTAAGAATTTTCATAAGGTCCATACTCAGAGTTCTGTATGGAGCAACAAACTCAATATGATAACTCTTATTCGGGTCTGAGCAGGTGCCGCATGATAAAAATGCTCCGCGCAGAAAAGCAGCATCACAGCAGTTAATTGTACCGAATTCAATGTCATCGTTTCCGCCTTCATTCAGCAAATTACCTCGGTCTATACGCATAAACTTTTCGTTGCCCGAGTTGGAAAAATGAGAGAGAACTTTTTTTCTGTCAGCCTGTGTAAGAATGCTGACCGTGTTTTTTCCGGCATCAGAAACACTGACATTTGCTTCAACACCCGTCACTGACCTGAGCAGCTCAACATATTTCTCAGCCACACCTGCATTGTCAGTCATAATGGAAATATCTCCACTGTTAAAGTTTCTTCCGAAAAGAAGCATACCGTATGCCATCGCCTGTCGGCAACAAGAGGGCATATCATCAATTTTTATAAGTTCATTTTTAATTTCCGCAGAAAAAGACATATACACCCTCCTATTCTTTATAATACAAATCTGATTTCAGTTTCTAAATCAACGCCGAATTTCTCTTTAACAGTCTTCCGGCAATGACAGATAAGATTTATAACATCAGCTGTTGTGGCACCGTCGTAATTAATTATGAAGCCTGCATGCTTCCGGCTGACCATAGCACCGCCCACAGTTGCGCCTTTAAGCCCTGACTGTTCAATAAGAGCACCGGCAAAATAACCCTCAGGACGCTTGAAAACACTGCCTGCACTGGGATAGTCAAGAGGCTGCTTATCTTTTCTTCTGCCCATAAGCTCATTCATTTTGCTCTTGATTTCATCTTTATTGCCCTTTTGAAGCCTGAGCGTAAGTGAAGTAATTATCAGTTCACTGCCGCTGTAAACGCTATGGCGGTATGATAAATCGAGTTCATCACCTGAATATGAGCCTTTATTTCCCAGTTTATCAATGTGAGTACACGAAACAAGAACATCCTTCATTTCACCGCCGTATGCACCCGCATTCATAAATGCAGCACCGCCGCATGAACCGGGAATGCCGTATGCAAATTCAAGACCTGTGAGTTCATTTGCAAGAGCAAATTTGCAAAGTGAAGCAAGAGACGCACCTGCACCTGCAACAACGGTAGTTTCGTCTATAAGCCTTATGTCGTCAAGACCCTGCGAAATGTGGATAACAGCTTTATCTCTTATGCCCTCATCACTGACGAGAAGATTTGAACCTTTGCCGAGTACAAACACATCTGTTTTGTTTTCACTGCAGATGCTGACTGCTTTTGTAAGCTCATCCTCACTTGAAGGCTCAATGAAAAGCGCAGCGTTTCCGCCCGTCTTGAAGCTTGTATGATTTTTCATCGGCTCATCGGTTAAATATCTTATACCGAATGAACTGAGTTGGTTAATTAGCGTAGTCAAAATATGACCTCCGAATCAATATTCAACAAGAGCTGCACCGATTATACCAGCATCGTTACCGAGCTTAGCACGGCAGATTTCAGTCTGAATAACCTGATGCTTACTGTAACGCTCTCTTGCAACAAATTCTCTGATAGGAGCAAGTAGTGTTTCGCCCTCATTGCAGATGCCGCCGCCGAAGCAAAGCATCTCAGGCTGGAATATATTTACAATATCAGTGGTACCGATAGCAACATACTTGATGTAAGTATCAACTACATCCTTGCCCCACTTGTCACCTGCGCGCATAGCATCAAAGGCTGTTCTGCCGCCTGCATTTTCAATGCTTCCGCCGCAAAGCTCCCACATTTTGCTGTCTTTATGCTCAAGCATGGCTTTCTTTGTCTGATTTACGAGAGCTGTTGCACTTGCATATCTTTCCCAGCAGCCTGTTCTGCCGCAGTTGCAGGGTTCACCGTCAAATTTGATTGAGATGTGACCAAGCTCACCGCCTGCATCATTACAGCCTGAAAGCACCTTGCCGTCAAGTATAACACCGCCGCCGACACCGGTGCCGAGAGTAATGGCAACAAAGCTTTTCTTGCCCACACCTGAACCTGCAAGAGCCTCACCGAGCGCTGCACAGTTTGCGTCGTTCTCAATATAAACAGGAATACCGGGAAGCTTCTCGTTAACCATTTCAACAGCAGGAACGTTATTGAAATCAAGGTTGTTAGCATAAAGAATTATGCCGTTTTTCTTATCACATGAACCGGGAGTACCGATACCGATACTCTTGACCTGACTCAGTTCAATACCGGCCTTCTGACAAGCCTCTTTAACGCATTTTACGATGTCCGCAAAAATTTCTTTTGCAGGGCGGGGCATATTTGTCTTTGTTGTTGCCTTTGATTTAATTTCATAGTTTTCGTTAATAACACCTACTGCGATATTTGTACCGCCTAAGTCTACACCTACTCTGTACATATTATTCACCTCTTAAAAATTTCCCCACATTTTGATTTCATCTTCCTGTGGAATTATATCATCGGTCATGCCGAGATTATGCATAAGCTCTCTTGCAGCATTATAACCCATTTTCTTTTGTCTGTTATTCATAGCTGCAACTTCAATGATAACCGCAAGGTTTCTGCCCGGCTTGACAGGTACAACAGTATGAGGCACCTGAACGCCGAGAATTTCAGTATATTCGTTTTCCATACCCATTCTGTCATAAACCTTTTCACTGTCCCACGGTTCAAGCTCAATAACCATATCAATTTTTTCGGCAAGCTTTACCGCACCCATACCGAAGATGCGGCGTGCATTGATTATGCCAATACCGCGAAGCTCAATAAAGTGTCTGATGTTATCGGGAGCAGAGCCCACAATTGTTTTCTGACCCGTCTTTTTTATTTCAACGGCATCATCTGCAATAAGTCTGTGACCTCTCTTGATAAGCTCAACGGCAGTTTCACTCTTGCCCACACCGCTGTCACCGAGAATAAGCACACCTTCACCGTAAACTTCAACGAAAACGCCGTGACGGGTAATTCTTTCCGCAAGTTCAATATTGAGATAGGCAATAATAGATGCCATTGAACGTGAGGTCGTGTCCATTGTCTTGAGCAGAGGTACTCCGTACTTGGGAGCAAGCTCAAGAATTTCCTTGGGGCAGGGAAGACTTCTTGTAACAACAATGCAGGCAGGCACCTTTGACATAAAGGTATCAACCCTTTTATATCTCTCCTTCTCAGGGAAGGAATTAATATACTCAACCTCAGTTTTGCCGAGATAATTTATTCTTCCGCTGTCAAAGAAATTTTCAAATCCCGAGAGTATAAGTCCGGGTCTGTTAACATCCGGTGAAGAGATAAAAATATCTGACGGGTCTTTTGGAAGATAAAGCGTTTCAAACTGCTGATCTTTCAGAATTTTTGCAAGCGAAACTGAATACTTTCCGGGCATAATGCACCTCCAAATTCATAGCTACACATAATTATACTGATACATTATATAATAAAATTTGAAGGTTGCCAACTGTTTTTAATGAATTTTTTTATTTTTTTTATTAAAAAACAGCTTCACACCTCGTAAGAGAACAAGAAGCTGTTGAGAATTTACTTAAACCATATTTCTTCAGCATACTCTCTGACGGTTCTGTCTGAGGAAAAATATGAGGACGAGCCAATATTTATCAGACATTTTCTGCCGAAAGAGATGCTGTCACAATAATCCGTTGCCGCTTTTTGAGACACAGTAATAAAATCACACAAATCAGCAAGCACCATATATCTGTCCGCATCATGTGTATTAAGAAGACCGTCAAAGATATCGGTGAAGTCACCCATTTGGGCAAAAGTGCCGTCAATGAGCGTGTCAACAAGTCTTTTGATTACGCTGCTGCTTTCGTATATATCCTTCGGGTTATATCTTTCTTTTCTTGTTCTTACATCATCTTCACGCATGCCGAAAATATAGTTGTTTTCCTCCCCTGCTTTTTCACAGATTTCAATATTTGCACCGTCATAGGTACCGAGAGTGACAGCACCGTTCATCATAAACTTCATATTTCCCGTACCGCTTGCCTCTGTTCCCGCAAGTGATAACTGCATTGAAATATCCGCTGCAGGAATTATCTTCTGAGCATAGCTGACATTGTAGTTTTTGCAAAAAACAATTTTCAGCTTTTCCGCTATTGATTTATCGCTGTTGACTGTCTTTGCAACACAATTGATAAAACGGATGACAGATTTAGCAATTTTATAACCCGATGCAGCCTTGCCGCCGAATATGAAAGTAATAGGCGGAAGATTATTCCCTTTTCCTTCTTTGAATAAAAAATAAAAGTGAATTGCGAGAAATATGCCGAGAAGCTGTCTTTTATATTCGTGAATACGCTTTACCTGAACAAAGAATACACTGTCAGGGCTGAGGTTTACGCCTTCTTTTTCCCTGATATGGCAACAGAGTTCTACTTTGTTTTCTCTTTTTATTTCATTAAGCTTTGTAATAACCTCTTCATCATCTTTAAAATTCAGCAGACCTTCTATTTTTTCGGTTTCCTCAATAATGTCACATCCACATAGCTTTGAAAGGAAATGTGTCAGTGCCGGATTAGAAAGTCCGAGCCATCTTCTCTGTGTTATACCGTTGGTTTTATTGCTGAATTTATCAGGGAAAATATTATACCAATGTGCCAACACTCTGTTTTTCAGTATCTCCGTATGAAGTGCGGCAACACCGTTAATATCACTGCAGACAAAGCAGGCAAGGTTTGCCATTCTCACTTTGCCGTCGATAACAACAGCACATTTATTATAGTCGGCATCTTTGTGATTACAAAGAATAAAAAGCACCATATCGTTAATCTTCTGAATTACGCCGTAAACCTGAGGTATAGTCTGTCTCATAAGCTCACAGTCCCACTCTTCGAGCGCTTCGGGCATAACTGTATGATTGGTGTAAGCGAAGATTTTCCCGCAAAGCAGCAAAGCAGTATCAAATCCCATATTGTGCTTGACACAAATGTTGATAAACTCAGGAATTGCAAGAACGGGATGCGTATCATTGAGCTGAATTTTTATCTTATTTTCAATGTCGTCAAGACCATAAGTGTTAACTATATTCTGAAGTGCTGCACTGACTAAAAAGTACTGCTGACGCAATCTCAGTTTCTTGCCTTCCCAGGTACTGTCATCGGGATAAAGATATTCATATATTCTCAGGGCATCGCTTTCATTGCAGTTAACAGCCACACACTCATAAAGTCTCAGAGTATTTATACACTTAAAATTATATCCTATTACATGGTAATCATAAGGCACCGCTTTTACGGAGTAATCGGCAAAATTCACCTGAACACTTTCCTTTTCTTTTTTAACACCGAATGGGTCGCCGTGCTTCTGCCAATCATCGGGAAGCTCTCTCTGTTCACCCTCTTCAGAAAATTCCTGCTTGAAAAGGCCGTATTTATAGCGTATTCCGTAACCGTCAAGTGGGATTTCACAGGATGCGGCAGAGTCCAGAAAACACGCTGCAAGTCTGCCAAGACCGCCATTGCCGAAGGCATAATCTTCAACATCCTTCAATTCAGCCAAAGTATGGCCCGTATCATCAAGACTTTTCTGTGTCAGGTCGATATTTCTCATATTGTAAAGATTAGCCTCAAGAAGCCTGCCTATCAGATACTCAATTGAAAAATATGCGGCTCTTTTTCTTGTCAGGTCTGTTTTTTTGTGGTTATCGCATTTCTCGTTTACATATTCGCCTATAAGAGCATAAACCTCGTCGCTTTTAAGGCTCTCAAGACTTTTGCCGTATTTCTCACGGGACAATAATTTAAGTTTTTCTTCAAAAGGTTTATCCATTTTCATCACCGTTTTTATTATATGCAGTGAGAAAAAAATAACAGGTGGCAAAAATTACCACCCGTTAAAAATCAAATTATAACTCTTCCTTTTTCAATTCTTTCCTTTCGCAGAATTGTTTCGTCTTCAAGAGGAGTTTCACATTCAAAAGAGAAATCCATCATGGGATGCTGTGTAGCTTCAATGGCTTCACCGTCAGCATTTTTAAGACCTTTTGCAATAACCTTGAAAGGAGGCTTGCCAACTTCAAGAGCTTCAAGCTCATCACCCTCAAAAAATCTGTTACGCTGTGAGCAGTATGCAATACCGTTTTCCCAATGCTTAACGATTGCCATAACGTCCCATTCACGGTTATAACCGCCCTTATAGCTCACATTGGCATCATCGGCAGGGTCCCCGTAGAAAAAGCCTGTGCAGTAGTCTCTGTAACTGATTTTACGCATTTCATCGAGAATCCACTGCTCGGGTCTGTAATTGTCTGAAGGATTTTCAAAATAACCGTCAATGGCTTTTCTGTAAGCGTTAACCGTTGCCGAAACATAGTAAGCAGACTTTGCTCTACCTTCAATTTTGAAGGATGTGATGCCCGCCTTTATCATCTCGGGGATATGCTCAATCATGCACATATCTTTTGAGTTCATAATATAGGTACCGCCGTCGTCCTCAACTATAGGGAAGTACATTCCGGGACGCTTTTCTTCCATGAGGGCGTATTTCCAACGGCAGGGCTGTGCGCATTCACCGCGGTTGGCATCTCTGCCGACGAGATAGTTAGAAATGAGACACCTGCCCGAAAATGAAACACACATTGCGCCGTGAACAAAGCACTCGATATCCATATCATCGGGAATGTTTTTGCGTATTTCTGCAAGCTCAGTCATTTTAAGCTCACGGGCAGTGACAATTCTCTTAGCACCCATATTATAAAAGGCGTTTGCGGCTGCATAGTTTACTATACCCGACTGTGTTGAAATATGAATTTCCATATCGGGAACATATTTTTTAGCGTACTCAAGAACACCGATATCAGAGATAATAAGGGCATCAACGCCTGCTTTTTCCGCTTTTAAGAGAAAGTCAGGCAGTTCAGCAAGTTCATCGTTTCTGGGCAACACATTGCAGGTAAGATAAACCTTGACGCCTCGTTCGTGACAGTAGGCAACTGCCTCGGGCAACTCCTCTTCACCGAAATTTGACGGTGCAGCTCTCATGCCGAAGACCTTGCCGCCGAGATAAACAGCGTCGGCACCGTATTTAACAGCCGCCTGAAGTCTTTCCATATCGCCTGCAGGAGCTAAAAGTTCGGGCTTTTTTATAAATTCTGACATTTTTGACCTCTTTTACAGATAAAGCTCAGTATTCACCTGATGCTCATCAGCAGTTCTTGCAAGATAAATTTCACCCGTCGGACTGTGCATAAAGAAGTAGTAGTCCGTCTGTGCGGGATAAAGTGCCGCCTTGATAGCTGCAGCTCCGGGATTACAGATAGGTCCGGGAGGAAGTCCCTGTGCGCTGTAGGTATTATATGTGCCAAGGTAAAGCTCATAATAGAAATCACTGAACAGCTTATAGGGTTTAAGTGAAGTGATATAGTCCTTTGTTGAGTTCATGTCAAGCGTGGGGAAGGTTGAAGGCTTTTTAAGTCTGTTGTGAACAACACTTGAAATAACACTCATCTGTGAGGTGTTCTTTGCTTCACGCTGAATCATAGCCGCTATATTGATAACCTCATCCATTGTCATGCCAAGCTCTTTAAGTCTTGCGGTATAATCACCTGTCCATCTGTTTTCAAAGTTTGAAAACAGCTTTTTAAGAACGGAGGCGGGGCTTTCATCAATGAAGAAATCGTAGGTATCGGGGAAAAGATAGCCTTCAGCTTTCAGATATCTGCCCGACTTCATATCAATGCCTTTTATGAAATCATACTGTTCTGCAATTCCATCCAGGTTGGCGTAGAGTTTATCCGCATCACAGACATTGTACTTTTCTATTTTTTCAAATATCTGTGCAACAGTCCAACCCTCTGGGAATGTGAGGCGGACGGTGTCCTTTGAGCCGGAACGCTTGACCATCATTGTTTCAATGTTATATTCAAGTCCGTCATTGCTCTCAAGGTAATATACACCGGGTTGGTAATCCATAGTCTGATATTCTCTGTACATAAGGAAGATATAACAGAGGGTTTTCTGTTTGATGAAGCCTGTCTGTTCAAGCTTGTTGAAAACATCAATAAATTCATCGCCCTGCTCAATTGTTACATTGGCTGTAAAGTTTTCGTTCTTATCGATAACGAGTATATCGTTGATAGTTTCCATTGCTATGGTTGTGGCAGTAACTGTCATAATTGCAATAAAGAATATGCAGACGCAGGCAGCAAGAAGAGCTTTAGTGAAATCATATCTCTTCTTTGCTTTCACACGGGCGCGCTGCTCAGGAGTAAGTGTTCTTTCAGGCGTCTTTTTCTTCTTTGACGCAGTTTTTTCAGTCACGGGAATTTGCTTTGCCTCAGGCTTCTGCGAAAGAGGCTTCTGCACCTTTGAAGCAGGCTTTTTCACCATAGAGGTCAATCCGGTAAGTTTTTTAACAGATGAAGACTTCGCTCCGTTAACGGGAACCTTTCTCGCTTCGTTAGCAGTTTTTGCGCTCTGCTGAATATTGCTCTTGTGCACCGGCGCTCTTCTTACAGGCGCAGCAGTACGCTGAGGCTGGGCAGGCACAGTTCTTTTCTGTTCAACCGGCTTTGGAGCTGTCGGGGCAGCGGGTGTTTCCGGTGCACTGAGAAAATCATCAAAATCGTTGATATGCACCTCAAATTTTTTCTGTGTCTGCATAGCACCCTGACCGGGTCTGACAGTGTTGGAATCAATATTTTCGCTGAAATCGCCTAAAGCTTTATTAGCCTTGGCTGTATAAGGGTTGACAGGTGCTGACTTATTTTCGCCACCGAAACTGCTGCCTGCACTGCCGTTATTTTTTGAACCCTCTGAATAAAAACGGTCAGCCATATTATTCCTCCTTTATGTAAAATTATATATTCTCTTATCAGTGATAAGGTAATTTACTTTTTTATCGTATTCATTTTTTGGGATGCTGTCCCTGATGCAAGCATCATAGCAAAAGCCTATGCTGACACCTTTAAATTCGCTTAAAAAGCGGTCATAATAGCCTTTTCCGTACCCGAGACGGTATCCGTCAGAGCTGAAGGCAAGACCCGGCACAATGCACAGTGATAATTCATTTCCGCATCCTGCTTCGCAATGAGTGACAGGTGCCATAATACCGTACATATCTTCTTTAAGCTCACTGAGTGAGTTTATTAAATAAAACTTCATATTGCCTTTATTATCAATACACTTTGGAAATGCAATCTTTTTACCCAGAGAAAAAGCAGATTTTGTAATCAGCTCAGTTTCAACCTCACCGCCTGCAGAAGCATAAAGAAAGATACTGCCGCAATTCTTATAAAGCTCAGTTTCGAGCAAGGTGTTACAGATAACTTCACTGAGCTGAGTTTTGTTCTGCAAGGAATTTCTCGCAAGCTTCATCTGCTGTCTTAAAGCTCTTTTTTCTTCTGTTATCTGCACTGGATTGCCGCCTTTATCTTATCAGACACTTCTCTGCCTTTGATTGCTGCAGCAATCTCAAAACCGAAATCGGTTGCAACGCCTGCGCCTTTAGCTGTAATAAAGTTACCGTCAACTGCAACAAATTCACTGCTGATTTTTGCACCTTCAAGCTCAATTTCAAAACCGGGATAGGCAATAGCTTCTCTGCCCTTGAGCAGACCCTTGTGACCAAGTATCTGAGGTGCGGCACAGATTGCACACACAAGCTTGCCCTCATTTGCGGCAAAATCAATAGCTTGCTGCACCTTTGAGCATTCCTCAAGATTGGTTGCACCGGGAAGTCCACCGGGAAGAATAACTCCTTCAAGCTTGTCATCAAGTAATATATCGTCAATTGAGCAGTCAGCAGTTACCTTAATTCCGTGTCTGCCGTTGATAACATCGCCTGTCACACCGACAGTGACAACCTCAATATCAGCTCTTCTTAAAATGTCAATCGGAGCTATAGCTTCAAGCTCTTCAAATCCGTCTGCAAGAAAACAGTAAACCATATTTGCCTCCTTAGTCCAATGCTATATTCATATAAATTTCTTTGTTTTTAAGTTCATTATTAAAAGTGTATAACATTCCGTTGCGCACCTTTTCGGCATTCATCAAAGGCTTGTCGGAATAGACAACTCTTTCCCCGCCAAGTGAGTTTAAAAAGTTTAAGGCAGCGTCTTCATCATCACCGACAAACAATTCTTCACCGTCAATGTAATAACTGCCATTACTGACAGAAATAATTTTGTTATCAGAAAATTTGAGACAATCATAAGCATAATCCGAACCGGTTTTTCCGTAAACAAGAACACCGTCCGATGAGCTTCTTATTTTATAAAATTCGTCGGCGTTTTCAAGCTCACGATAAGCACGAAGAGTGACACACTCATTGTTTATTACAAATCTGTATTTATACATAGCCTCCTGAAAGCCGTATCTGCCGTAATATCCGTAAAGGCTGTCACCGGCAGGCACCAGGGCTATAAAATCAAGACCCATATCTTTACAGTAAGCTGTAGCTTCACCTATAAGCTTTGACATAAGCCCTTTTCCGCGGTACTCGGGGAGAGTTGCGGCGGCATAAAGATATCTGCCCTCATAAACCTTGCCCGCGTACCTGACGCTGCATTTAAGAAGATAAAAGGCACTGATAAACTCACCGTCATGAGTTTCGGCAAAGCACTCGCCGTCATAGTAAGCCTTTCTGAAAAAGAGCTTTATATATTCTTCACTGTCACCGAAAACATCGTGCCACAGTTTTATCAGCGACGGGATGTGTTTTTCATCTGCTTTAATTAGCATTTTTCAGCTTCGCCTCATACTTTTCTGCAAGGATGACAGGGTAATAGCTCAGCTTGGCTTTTCTGAGATTTTCAGCACCCGTATCGTCCTCACGGTTAATATATTTGTAATCTGACAGTTCGTTTTTAACAAACTGCTGATTTATCATAGGGTATGCCCCTCTGATATCGGAGAAGGCCTTTTCAATGTGAACACAGAACATTTCATCGGTCATTCTCTCTCCCATTGTGTAGGCAATAACCTTGCCGTCTGCTCTTAAAAGTCCGCCCACATAGCCAAGTTCCTCATAGTTATCAAAAACTCTTCTAATTATTTTAAGCTCGGCTTCAAGGTCTTCTCTGTATTCTTCAAGAGTGCCCTCAAGCCAGACCTTGCTCATTTCAAGGCACTCGGGAATATTCTCTCTTGTTATTCTTTCGTAGCTCCAATTGTTATTTCTCATAAAAAACGAGATATGGTTACGCTTGGGCTGATATTTTTTACCGGCAAGATTTATCAGATCTTCACTGCTGTAAATATAGTCGAAGGTATTCCTCTGAAGAGAAATATCAAAAACGCCCTGAAAATTTTCTGAAATAAATTCAGCAGAATCAGGTGAAATACCGAATATTTCAAAATCTCTGCCGTCTTTGCGAGCATCGTCTAAGATAAATTCAATTGCCATTTTCATATCGCCGTCGCCAATGGGACAGCAGTACATAATGCTGTCATCATATATACACTTGGTGACAAGACAGCCTGCAATATTACCAACCTTAATTTCCATTTTAGCGCCGTAGGAAAACACATTACCGAATGGATATTCACAGGTAAAAAACGGCACCTTTGAAAGTATTTCGTTTATCCATGTTTTATCACCGAGAGTTACGGTGTGTAGTTCAGTCATTTCCTAAAAGCTCCCTTTCCGCTATACGGCAGACCTCAGCCGAAATTTCGTCTATTGTAAGAGGTTCACCGTCTTTACCGCAGATTACTCTGTGCCAACCTAATTTTTCGGCAGCATACACTGCAGCTTCGTGACAGTCAAAGAGATACCTGACATCTCTTTCATGCACATCTTTTTTATTTTCGTCACCTTTATAGCGTTTTAACAACAGTTTTTGTGAAATATCAACGGGCATATCAAGAAAGATAACACAGTCAGGCTCGGGTATGCCAAGCTTGCCGTATTCAAACTCAAAAAGCCAACTTAAATATTCATCCCATTTGTCCTTAGGGAGTTTTGTCATCTGGTGGCAGGCGTTTGAAGTTGTATATCTGTTTGCAACAACAATTTTTTCGCTTTCATATTCCTTCTGCCAGTGCTTTTTATAGCTTGCATATCTGTCGGCTGCATAGAAGGTAGATGCCGCGTAGGCGTTGACATCGGAAGGATTGTCACCAAGCTCACCGCCAAGATACATTTTCACAAGAGTGCTTGACGCATCCGAATAAAAGGGCAGGTCAAGTGTATAGGTGCTGCAGCCTCTTGATGAAAGATAGTTTTTAAGCATCTCTGCCTGGGTGGCTTTACCGCTTCCGTCAAGGCCGTCAATAACAATCATTTTACCCATGATGCACCTCAGTATGTCATAATAACAGCGAAAAGTCTGAGGGTTTCATCGCACTTATTGGCAATTGAATGCTCCTCACCGCCAAGACAAACACAGCTGTCACCCGCATAAAGGATTTCTTCTTTACCGTTATCGTTATAAACGGCTGTGCCTTCAATAATATAGAAAACCTCTTCTTCATTTTCGTGAATATGAGTGCCTATGCTGCAGCCCTTTTCAAGTGTGATAACACCTAAAAGACGGCTCTTGCCCTTATATTCGCCTGCATCGAGTATATCAGTGATTTTAACGGTACCGTCACCGCCACGCATGTTTTCTCTTAAACTTACTTTCATTTCACTGTTTCTTTTAATCATCGCAAAATACCCCTATTATCATATTCTTTGCCATTATACCAATAATTGTCAGATTTATCAATGACTTTTCCTTAAAATTTTCTTACTTTTTGGTTTATTTGGGTGTATAATTTGTAATTAGCAAATATGAATTGACAAATATGATTTAATTTATTACAATATATGGGAAGAAAAACATAGGAGAGATAAGATATGGATAAACACGGTGCTTTTGTAATAGGCTGTTCAGATGTAAAGCAGGAGGTCTGCGCCGCATCGGGACGAATTTCCACACAGAACGGCACTGCTCTTGAAATTTTTGAGAGAAGCCACGACGAAGAAAAAAACACAAAACTTATCGGCAAAGTAACAAAATCAGGTCACACCTCAACAATTGAACACATATTCTTCAACCTTGCTTTTGAAAATGTCAGCGTTGTTGTTGAGCAGTTTATGATTGAATTCAGACTTGCTTCATTCACCGTTAAATCAAGACGCTATGTCGACTTTGCAGATTGCGGTTATCTTGTTCCCGCATTCGCTGACGATAAAGATATGGCAAAGTACACTGCCGTAATGGACAAGCTTTTTGCCGCTTACTCAGCACTGACCGAAAAAGAAATTCCGAAAGAGGATGCACGCTTTGTGCTGCCCTACTGCTTCTATTCAAACTTTTTCTGTTCACTTGGCGGCAGAGAGCTTATAAATGTGCTTAATGCCATGATTTACGGCAGAGGCAGAAAAATCAAAGAGATATATGAAATAGGTCTGTCACTGCTTGAGCAGTGTAAGGCTATTGCACCCGGTCTGTTTATTGACTTTGAGCTTAAAGGTCAGAAATATAACGATGAACTTGATTACGGCTTTGAAAACGGTGATGACAAGTCATCCGATGAGCTTTGCGAAATTCTTGCATATACGCCCGACGGCGAAAAGAATGTAGCCTTGTGCGCACTTTATGAGGCAGGCTACTCCCCTGCTGCTGCAAAAAAAATCGTGAGCGATAAGGAAAACATTAAAGCTGTATTTAAAAAGCTTGCAGCATCATCAAGACCCAGAGCGCTTGAAAGCTACACCTGCACAGTTAAATTCAACAAGGTTTCACTTGCTTGTCTGACACATTTTGCAAGACACAGAATACAGAGCATTTGCATTCCGAGTCTTATGAAAGCAGACAGAAGCTCATATGTTATCCCTGACACAATAAAGGCTGACAGTGATGCACTCGCAATTTATAACGAGGCTTTCGCTGATATGAAAGAGCTTTATAACGAGCTTAAAACAAAGGGATATGACGATAATGTGCTTATATACTGCGTACTCAGCGGTAACACTCTTGACATTGTAACAACAATGAACGCCCGTGAGATGCTTCTTTTCTTCAGACTTCGCTCATGCACAAGAGCTCAGTGGGAAATTCAGCTCTTTGCTAACGATTTCCTTAAGAAGCTTCGCAAGATTTCACCTGACCTCTTCTCGCTTTACGGACCCAGCTGCTATGTACACGGAGCTTGTCCCGAAGGCAAAATGACCTGCGGCAGAGCTGCTGAGATTAGAGAAATCTTCGGCAATATGTAATTGACTATTCAATATTTCATTTTTTAAACCTATTGCAATGGGGCTGTAAAAAAAGTGCAGACCGCATAAACCGAGATAAATAAAGGGTTCCTTCAGGATGAAAAGTCCAAAGGAACCCTTTAAAACATATAAAAATCAGAAAAACTGCAATTTTTGCAGTTTTTCTGTTTATGCTATAAACAAACTTCGCCTCTCGACGTACCTTTGTACGCCTTAGGGTAACCAAAAATAAAGCCGAAGCTTTATTTTTGCTCAGTTTGTTCATTCTGCGCATTTTTTCACACCCCTAAAAAGGAGCTGTAAAAAACTTTCGTTTTTTTACAGCTCCTTTCTTTTCAGAAGATAATCGGCTCAAGCTGTTTTTCTTCAAGAGCAAGAAGCATTGCGTCATACACCCTTTCAAAATCACAGACTATGGAAAAAGGTTTAGCTTCAGGTGCATCCTGACTCATAGGTACAAAATAATAGTGCTTGTAATTCAGCAGTGCGCCGATATTTTTGGCAGAAGATGACAGTGAATCGTTGGAGGATACACCTATGAGAACAGGCTTCTGATTACGAAGATGACTTTTTGCCGCAAGTGTAACGGGGGTATCATATATTCCGCAGGAAAGCTTTGCAAGAGTGTTGCCCGTACATGGCATAATTATAAGAATGTCAATAAGATTTTTCGGCCCGATAGGTTCAGCGTCAATTATGGTTTTAATCACCTTATTTCCCGTTAACTTTTCAATCCTTTCAATAAAGTCTTCTGCTCTGCCGAAGCGAGTGTCTTCTTTTGATGCGTTAAATGACATTATCGGCAGAATGTTTATTCCTTTTGATATGAGATGCTCTATTTGTCTGATAGCTCGCTCAAAGGTGCAGAATGAACCCGTGAGAGCAAAGCCGGCAGTTATGGTTTTCAATAGTTTCACTCCTTATTTTCAGAGGTGAACCGCATAATATATTCAAAGAGCAAATTTCCTGATGCTACGGGTAAAAATTTCCCGGGCAAAGCTCCGCCCAAAATGTACCTTTTGCCGTAACGCTCAAAGGCATTTTTATCAGCTGTGAAAGGCGCTGATGCAAGCTCAAAATATATGCAGTCATCTCTTATGAATTTTATGTTATCTTCAGTGAGTACATTAGACGGCACCGTACCGAAAATGTAAGAAAAATCGGATAAACAGCCGCTCATATCACTCAGATTCACTTTCTTGTATGCGCATAGCTCTGCAAGCTTCAACTGAGAAAAATTCCGCGCGGCTATGTAGACATCTGCTCCTATCCCTTTCATTATTGAAGCAACTGCTTTTGCGACCCTGCCGAAGCCTATAATCAGCATCTTTTTGCCAATAATGTATTCCTCGGTATTTTCAAGCACAAGACGGAGAGTTCCCTGAGCAGTGAGATAAGCATTAGCTGTAACAAAGCTCTCGTCTGTCATAAAATCAAAACTCTTTACACCTTTTTTATCCAACTGATTTTTAAAGTTTTCCGGAAAGCCGCCGCCAAAAACAGTTTGTAACGGTGTTAATTTTTCCTCGAGTTCACTCAGTGATATTACAAAATCAGCCTTGCTGCAATAAATGTTTTCATTGTCTTTGCTAACCGGTACAGGCAAAATAATATATGAGTATGAAGCAATGTTTCCAAAGTCAGATGAAGTCACATAAACTGCGTTTTTGCCTCTTGCCTTAAGCCGGTCATATAATACCTTCTGACGTTTGTCTCCGCCGATAATGAGATAATTTTCCATATTACTCCCCCATATCATTTATACTCTATATTATGCAGAAAAATTTTTCATGTTAATTTTTATGAAAGTGTTTACTATTTTTGCTTATTGCAATATAATAAAGGGTAGAATATTTATAAGGAGTTATTCACAATGAATATAGACAGCCTTTTAAAAGAAATAAAGAAAATTCATTTTATCGGCATCGGCGGCTCAGGTATGTGTCCCATAGCTGAAATTCTCCACTCATGGGGCTACGATATCAGCGGCTCAGACAACAACGACGGGGATAATATTACAAAGCTTCGTGAGCTTGGAATGAAGGTTATTTTAGGTCAGAAGCCGGAAAATCTCGAAGGCGCTGAGCTTATTGTTTACACCGATGCAATTCTAAAAGATAATCCCGAGCTTGTGGCTGCTAAAAACGGCAGTGTACCCTGCGTTGAAAGAGCTGAAATTTTCGGTGCAATCACAAGAATGTATTCAGATTGCATCGCTGTCTGCGGCACTCACGGCAAGACAACGGTAACTGCTATGCTTTCACAGATTCTTATTGAAGCTGAAAAGGATCCCACTTGTCTTATCGGCGGCAGACTGCCCCTTATTGAGAGCCACGGCAGAGCCGGCAAGAGCGATATTTTTGTGTGCGAAGCCTGCGAATATAAGGATCACTACCATAAGCTGTCACCCGATGTGACAATACTTCTCAATGTTGATGAAGATCACCTTGAATATTTCAAAAATCTCGATAATATTGTTGCTTCCTTCAATAAATTCTGTGATATGACATCAAAAACCGTAATTTTCAACGGTGATGATGAAAATACTCTGCGCACTGTGAAAAATCTTAACAAAGAAAAAATCAGTTTCGGCAAAAACAAGAGTTGTACATATTACCCTGAGAACATCACTTATAACAGAGGTGCGTTTGCCGAATTTGATGTTATGAGTGAGGGTAATAAGCTGGCTCACCTTGTTCTTGGCATCCCCGGAGAGCATAATATTCTCAATTCGCTTGCCGCTTTTGCAGCAGCAGTAAATGCAGGCTGCACCTACGAGCAGTGCGAAAAAGGCATCGGTGCATTCAAGGGCGCAGGCAGACGCTTTGAAATTTTAGGTGAAATTGACGGCATAACAATTGCCGATGACTATGCACATCATCCCGGTGAGCTTGAGGTTACACTCAATGCAGTTATGAAAATGGGTTACAACACCGTGTGGGCAGTCTTCCAGCCCTTCACCTATTCAAGAACATCCATCCTTTTTGACGACTTTGTGCGTGTGCTGAAAATCCCCGATAAATGTGTTATGACTGAAATTATGGGTTCAAGAGAAGTGAACACCTACGGCATTTACACAAAGGATTTAGCAGATAAAATTCCCGGCAGTGTGTGGTTCAACACCTTTGAAGAGGTTTGTGACCATGTGCTTGCAAATGCAAAAAAAGGCGACATAATCATCACTCTCGGCTGCGGCGATATTTATAAGGCAGCAAAGATTATGGTAGGCCGCCTAAAAGGATAATTTTTCTATGTTTATATAACTCAGATTAAGCCACAATATAAGTGCGGTAAGGTTAATGAGACCCGATTACGGCACTCGTATGCGTTTGTGACTTTTCCGCAAATGTTGATTGATTGCGGAGAAGTCCTGCACAATTGACAAAAAAGGACAGCTACCGATTAAGGTAACTGTCCTTTTAAAATATGCTGAATTATGCTTTTACTGAATCGATATAAGCAGCCATTTCGCCAACAGACTTATTCTTAACAAAATCTGCAGCTTTAAGCTCAACACCGAGAGCTGACTTGATATCGCCGATCATGCACATTGTGTCAAATGAACTCATGCCGAGATCAGACTTAAAATTGTCTTCAGCCTTGATTTCGTCAGCTTCCACGTAGTTTGCAAGGATGTCAATAAGTTTTTCGATTGTTTGCATTGGGGTTTACCGTTCCTTTCTTCATCAGTTAACGCAATTTTATCAAGTACTTCCTGTACTGTTATATGGGGATTCTCTGCACCGAGAACCATAGCTTTTTCAATTTTTGAGCAAAGTACTCTGAGGTCATATTCAGCCTGCTGCTCTGATCTGTATTCGCAGATGAAATCAAAGCCTGCATCACCTTGTCTGTGAACAACAGTTACATAAAGAGGAATCATAATAGCACCGTTGTTGTACCATATAGTACGTGCTGTCTTTTCCATCTGCTCGTCAATGGCTTTCATCTTGACATGGGGCTGATATGAAAGACCGAAGCTGTCATATGTTGAGTCAAACTTAGCATCCTTTGACATTGACTTGTGTCTTTCAGCAAGTGTTTCAAGGAATGCAAGTCTTGAATGCTGATACATTTCGTTCTGAATCTCAGAAATGCCTCTGACTGCATCGATAAAAGTTTCGGTAGGCTTGACAATGCTTCTCATAGGAAGGAAGTTGATACGGATACCGCCTGACTTCTTTTCGGCAATAGTACCGCGTCTGTTGATAATCATCTTGAAGGAAACATCTTCCTGATTATCATTGAAGCATGAAAGAGCGGTGCGAACACCCATTGAAAGATATGAGAAGATGGAAAGATTGTTTGCCTCGCACATATCCATTATCTTTTTGCTGTCTTCTGCGCTCATGCTGAACTTGAAGCCTGAAGCATCGGGAAGACCTGAGTGAATGTCAGCATAACGCTTGTCCGGTTCCTTAATCTGCTGCTGTTTAAGTCTGTTATCAAGCATGAAATCTGTGAAGATAGGCTCAGTACTCAGAGCAAGTGAGTTGTACCAATACATCTGGTCATCTTTATGCTGCTTAGATGTTTCATAAGCAAGCTCATCTTCAAGTACGGGTATGTAGGGACGCATAGGCTTGGGATATCCGGTACCTCTTGTTCTGTGCATATAGATATCAATAATATCATTGACGAAGACCTTGAGTGAATAAGCATCCATTGCAAGGTGCTGTATTCTCATAAAGATGCCGTGATATCCGTCAGCAAAATCAACAAGGGCAATTTTATGAAGCTCGCACTTATACATGGGAATGCTCTCTCTTGAGAAAGCAAGTATCTTTTCCTCAGCCTCATCGATTGTCATATCACTGAAGTCCCAATCTTCAACAACAAGCTCACTGTTATATGTTACATACTGAAGAAGCTGAAGCTTCTTGCCCATAACAAAACGAAGTCTCATTGTGTCACAACGTTCAATCGCTTCGTAAATAGCTTTTTTCATAACAGCCTTGTCCATTTCACCCTGCCAATAAAAGCCAAATCCGATATTGTTAACAGGATAGCCTGAGCCGTATTTAAGCGACATAAGATACATCATCTTCTGTGAACTGGTAATGGGATAAGCGTGTACTTTTTCACCTGTAGGTAAAAATACTTCAACCATAACGTTAGGTCCTCCTTCGGGAAATTTTAATTTTTATTACCCTTAAAATAAAATTCGGTTCTCTTTATCTTGCCTGTTGAGGTTCTCTCAAAGGGCTTCTCACGAAGACGGAAGGAATAAATCTGTCTGTCAGAAGCTGAAATCATATTCACCTTATCTATAACAGCAGAAATAACGCCCTCAATATCTGTGATACCTAAAGTTTCGGCAAGCACTTCGTCAGGGAAAATCTCAGCAACAAGCTTATCGTTTTCTGCCAAAACAACGATTTCTTTTATTATACCTTCATCGGCAAAACGGTTCTCAATTTCTTCGGGAGAGATGTTTTCGCCGTTGGAAAGAATAATCAGATTCTTTTTTCTGCCCACAAGGAAAATATGTCCGTCTTGAACATAACCCAGGTCACCTGTGTGAAGCCAACCGTCCTCAGTGAAAGCAGCCTTTGTTTCTTCAGGCATCTTATAATATCCGAGCATTACGCTGGGACCCTTAACCTGAATTTCGCCGTCGACACTTCTTACTTCATCAACACCTGTAAGTCTGCCGTTGGAATATTTAAGTTTATCAGAAAAATCTGATGTAGTAATTCTGGGACTGCACTCGCTCATGCCGTAGCCCTGTCTTGCAGTGATGCCGTACTGCTCAAACTCGTCAATAACCGCACCGCTCAAAAAGGCACTGCCGGCTATCATGCGTCTGAAGTTTCTGCCCACAACCTTTTCGGCAGCCTCTCTTTTTGAAAGAGTAGGATTCTGTCTTTCGGTGATTTTAATCTTAGTGAGAATTGACTTGCAGATAGCAGGTACTATTCTCATAATTGTAGGCTCAAACATAAGCATATGCTTATATAAATTCTGAAGCTGACCGTTAAGGCAAAGTGTACCGCCGTCGTAGAGAGTCTTAAGTACATCACAGGCATAACAGAAAACATGATGCATAGGCAAAATTGAGAAGCTGACATCATCGTTATCCAATGCGTAAGCATCGTAGGTTGAGTTAGCTGCAAGGTTATTCTGAGAAAGCATAACACCCTTTCTCTTGCCTGTTGTGCCGGAGGTATAGATAATAAGAGCACATCTCTCAGGTTCAACCTCAACATCTGAAAGAGCCGCATAGGCTGAGTCAGATGAAAACTCTTTATATATATTCTCAAACCACTGCCAATTGCCAAGAGAAATTATATCTCTGAGACCACCGAAGTTTCTTTTAATCATGCGTGCCTTTTCCGCAAATTCTTCTTCGCAGAAAAGAATCTCAATATCAGCATCGTCAAAAAGTTCAACAGCTTCCTCAACAGTAATATCAGGCGCAAAGGGTACAACAGTATTGCCGCTGAAAATCATACCTGTAAGGCAAGCTATATATTCGTAGCTTGTTTTTCCGATGAAGCCGATATTCATTTTTTCCTTGCTCTTTGATCGGATGTATCTGCAGATGCTCAGTGCATCTTCATAAAACTCTTTATATGATTTAGCAAAAATCTCACCGTCTCTGATGAAACGGCAGAAATCTTTTTCTGCAAATTTTTCTACTGAATATTCAGCAAGATTTCTGACAGTTAATATCTGACTTTTATCCAAAACAGCACTTCCTTAATTTTTTTATGTCCCCGGGCAATTATACACAATATTACCCAATTAAACATCTAAGTCTAAATTATACACCAGAATATAATTAGAAGTTTATAAAATTGTGAACATTCTGTAACTATTGCAACATTAGTGTGCAAAACTAACTTTTATACGCAAAAACAACTCTCATACTCAAACGAGTCAGAGAGTTGTTATGATTAAGAACTTTTAAATAAAGCCGTCAAAGGTTATGTTGTTTTTTTTCATAATATCTTCATTGCTTAAAACCATGCCTGCAGAGGGCAGATTTTTTGCCTTATAGCGTGATGCCTTTACAAATTCACCCTCACTGAAGAAGCGCAGGGACGCTATCTTCTGATTTTTCTTCAGAGTAATGCAGGCAACACCCTGAGTATCCTTCATAGCCTTAGGCGACACAAGAGCGGTATCAAGCAGCAAGCATCTGCCGCCGGTTGTTTCAATAACAAGCTGACCGTCTTCACTGAGATATTCTATACCTGCAAGAGGTGACTTATCACAGTATGCTTTGATGAGCTTTTTACGGTTTGTCTTTGTAGCATAGGAATTGAGGTTGACCTTTGCTGCCTTGCCGTTTTCAAACAGGAAGAACATATAGCCCTTATAATCATTGGTCACAACCATAAAGATTGCGTTCTCCCCTTCTTCCATTTCAAGCTTTGAGGGAATGTACTCTCCAAGGACACTTGCTTTTGAATCGGCAAAATCATTGACCTTAGCCTTATAGACCTGACACTTATCCGTGAAGAAGAGAAGGTCATTGTTGTTAGTTGTTTCAAAGCTCTGGACTATCTCATCACCGTCTTTAAGCTTATGGTCACCGCCCATACGAAGTGAAAGAGGTGTGATTTTCTTGAAGTAGCCTTCTTTTGTAAAGAAAAGGTTGACTGCATAATCAGGTATCTCCTCAGCCTCATCGGCAGAGTCCACGGCAGTAACCGTAACAATTTCACTGCGGCGGTCTTTGGCGTACTTTTTAATTACATCCTGAAGCTCACCGATAATTATCTTACGCACTCTTGTCTTTGAGGAAAGAATATCCTTCATATCCTCAATGGCAGCCTCGAGATTTTCTATATCCTTAAGACGCTTGAGAATATATTCTCTGTTGAGGTGGCGAAGCTTGATTTCAGCCACATATTCAGCCTGAATTTCATCTATGCCGAAGCCTATCATAAGGTTGGGTACTACTTCGCTTTCTTCCTCAGTTTCTCGCACAATCTTTATTGCCTTATCAATATCGAGAAGGATTTTTTCAAGACCCTTTAAAAGATGAAGCTTGTCCTGAGCTTTTTTCAGCTCAAATGAAACACGTCTGAAAACGCACTTGCCTCTGAAGCGTATCCACTCAATCAGAAGGTCACGCACACCAAGCACCCTGGGATAACCGTCAATAAGAACATTGAAGTTGCAGGAGAAGGAATCCTCCAGAGGAGTAAGCTTAAAGAGCTTACTCATAAGCTTATCGGGGTCTGTGCCGCGCTTGAGATCAATTGTAATTTTAAGACCTGACTTATCCGTTTCGTCACGGATATCGGTGATTTCCTTGATTGTGCCTGCCTTTACACGCTCTATTATCTTATCAATAATTGCTTCAGCAGTGGTTGTGGGAGGAATTTCCGTAATATCAATGCAGTTAAACTGCTTATCGTAGGCATATTTTGATCTTACTCTGATATTACCGCGGCCTGTACGGTACACCTCTGCCATAGCATCTCTGTCATAGAGAATCTGTCCGCCACCGATAAAGTCGGGAGCCGGCATAGTTGTAAGGCAGTCATGCTCTTTGTTTTTGATAAGCTCAATTGTTGTTTCACACAGCTCTTTCAGATTGAATGAGCAGATACTGCTCGCCATGCCAACGGCAATGCCAAGGTTTGTGTTGGCAAGAATTGACGGGAAGGTAACGGGAAGCAGTGAAGGCTCCTTCATTGTGCTGTCATAGTTATCAACAAAATCAGTTGTGTTCTTATCAATATCTCTGAAAAGCTCATTGCAGATGCTGTCAAGCTTAGCTTCCGTATATCTTGCGGCAGCATAGTGCATATCTCTTGAATATGCCTTACCGAAGTTACCCTTTGAGTCTACAAAAGGATTGAGAAGTGCCTCGTTGCCTCGTGAGAGACGCACCATAGTTTCATATATGGCAGCGTCACCGTGAGGATTAAGACGCATTGTCTGACCGACGATATTTGCTGACTTTGTTCTGTTTCCCGTAAGAAGTCCCATTTTATACATAGTGTAAAGGAGCTTTCTGTGAGAAGGCTTAAAGCCGTCAATTTCAGGAATTGCACGAGAAAGGATAACGCTCATAGCATAGGGCATATAGTTGATTTCAAGAGTATCGGTGATTCTCTGCTCAATCATTTCGCCCGCACCGAGTATATGGGTGTACGCAAGAAGATTTACATCTTCATCTTTCTTTTTGCTTGTTTTCTTTTTTGCCATAAACTGTTTCCTCCTTTCCTCAGCTTACATCTGTCATATCAATATAGAGATGACCGAAGTTTGCAATATAGTCTTTCCTTCCTGCAAGGTTGTCGCCTAAAAGCAAATCGAACTTGTCAGCAGTCTCCTGTGCCTCAGCAGGGTCGATTTTGATAAGTCGTCTCGTTGCAGGGTTCATGGTTGTGAGATTCATCATATCTGCATCGTTTTCACCGAGACCCTTTGAGCGCTGAATTGAATATTTCCTATTGCCGATTGCTTCAAGGGCATCTGCCTTTTCCTTTTCAGTATAAGCAAACCAGGTTTCGTTACCGCTTGTGATTTCATAAAGAGGTGATTCGGCAATAAAGACCTTGCCTTCTCTTATAAGGGTAGGCACAAGACGGTAAATCATAGTGAGAATAAGGGTACGGATCTGATAGCCGTCAACGTCGGCGTCGGTACAGATAATTATCTTGTTCCAACGAAGGTTATCCATTGAGAATGTGGACATATTTTTCATACCCTTAGCGTGTACTTCAACACCGCAGCCCAGTACCTTTAAAAGGTCGGTGATAATTTCGCTCTTGAATATCTTTTCATATTCGGATTTCAGGCAGTTAAGAATCTTACCGCGCACGGGTATAACAGCCTGAAATTCCGAGTCACGGGCCTGTTTGCAGGCACCTAAAGCTGAGTCACCTTCCACTATGAAAAGCTCTCTGCGTTCAACATCTTTGCTTCTGCAGTCAACAAACTTCTGCACACGGTTAGCCATATCGTTAGAGGAAGCAAGGGTCTTTTTGATGTTTACCCTTGCGGCCTCAGCCTTAACACGGCTACGCATATTGATGAGTACCTGATCGGCAATTTTGTCAGCCTCCATCTTATTTTCGATGAAGTATATTTCAAGCTGATGACGGATAAACTCTGTCATTGCCTCCTGAATGAACTTATTAGTAATTGCCTTCTTGGTCTGGTTGAGATATGAGGTTTCAGTTGAGAATGACGATGAAACAAGAATAAGACAGTCGGCAACATCCTGGAATTTAATCTTGGTGTCGCTCTTGGTGTACTTGCCTGAACTTTTGAGGTAGGCATCAATCTGGGCAACCATAGCGTTTTTGACGGCATTATCCGGGGAACCGCCGAACTCAAGGAAGCTGGAATTGTGGTAGTACTCAATGAGCTGACTTTTATTTGAAAAGGTAAGAGCAATATTGAGCTTTACCTTATATTCGGGAAGGTCGGGTCTGTCTTTACCGCTGCGCTCCGTCTGCCAATACTGAACAGAGGTCAGCGCATCCTCACCTGCGATTTCCTTAACATAGTCACTGATGCCGTTTTCGTAGTAATAGACGAAGGTCTCAAAGCCGCCCTTGACCTGATTTTTCAGCTCGAAACGCACCTTGGGATTGACAATAGCCTGACGCATCATAATGTTCTGATAATATTCAAGGCTGATGTCTATGTCGGTGAAAACCTCAATATCAGGCTTCCATTTTATACGGGTACCTGTATCTTTTTTAGCGTAGGGTTCACTCTGAAGACCGCCGATGTTGACACCTTTTTCAAAGTGAAGGGTGTGTCTTTCACCGCCGGTTTTAATTTCGGCATCCATATATTCACTGGCAAACTGTGTTGCACAAAGACCGAGACCGTTAAGACCGAGAGAATATTCATAGCTGCCGCCTGAGTTGGTTTTATATTTACCGCCTGCATACATTTCGCAGAAAATAAGCTCCCAGTTATAGCGGTCATACTTCTCGTTATAGCCAACGGGAATACCACGGCCGAAGTCCTGAATTTCAACACTGCCGTCGGAGTATCTCGTTACAACAATTTTATCACCGTGACCCTCTCTTGCCTCGTCAATTGAGTTTGAGAGAATTTCAAAAACAGAATGTTCACAGCCTTCTATACCGTTTGAGCCGAATATTACGGCAGGTCTTTTTCTGACCCTGTCGGCACCTTCAAGCATTTCGATATCTTCATTTGAATATCCGGGTTTCTTAGCCATAATAAATACGAATCCTTTCAAATTTATTATATATCATATTGATTTAGTTACACAAAATGTAGTATAAACAAGCAAAGTTTTCCACAATACTTATAATTTACACTATTTATGTGGAAAAATCAAGTAAAAAGATAAATTTACAGAGTAAATATCGGGACTTAATTGAATTTTATGTCTTGAAAATGCACAGAATATGTGATATTATGACATTAACAAATTTAAATATAACACTAAGGAGGACAAAAACCATGTCATATATTGAACTTTCAAGTGAAAACTTCCACGCTGAAGTAAACGAAGAAAAGGCTGTTCCCGTACTCGTTGATTTCTGGGCACCCTGGTGCGGACCCTGTCAGATGTTAGGCCCCACAATTGAGGAGCTTGCCGACGAGCTTGACGGCGAGGTTAAAGTCTGCAAGCTCAACTGCGATGAAGCTTCAGATTACGCAATGCTTATGGGTGTTATGACAATCCCTTGCCTTATTCTCTTTGTCGGCGGCGAAGAAAAAGGCAGACTTGTTGGTCTGCAGAGTAAAGATGAGATTGTGGAGTTTATTGAAAATAATAAGTAAAGTGATAACATTAAACAGACCTGCAGGTTAGTTACTGCAGGTCTTACTTTTTTTAATGAAATGCCTGTCGGCATGAAAAGCATAAATGCATGAAATGACCAAACGGTCATGAAATGAAGCTTGCGCTTCATTGTAAATTACATTTCGCTGAGAGCTTTCGCTAATGCCTCAAGACCTCTGTCAATCTCATCATAAGTGATATTAAGAGGTGGAAGAAGTCTCACCTTTGCTTTTGCAGTGAGAAGGAGTGCGCCGTATTCAATGCCCTTTCTGACTACATCAGCACTCTTGATACCGTCACTCAGACGAATACCCATCATAAGGCCTAAGCCGTCGATGCCTTCAACGTGGGGCATTGTGAGGATTTTTTCTCTCATATACTCCCCTTTTGCTGTGACATCACCGAGGAATTTGCCGTCCATTGTGGTGAGGATATACTCCGCACCTGCTGTGGCTACGGGATTGCCGCCGAAGGTTGTTGCGTGATCACTCGGGCCGAAAACATTTTCAGTCTTTTCACCGAACATCACACATCCGAGAGGCAGACCTCCGCCGATGCCTTTCGCTGTTGTAACAATGTCAGGAGTTATATCATAATTCATAAAGCAGAAAAGCTCACCTGTTCTGCCGACGCCCGTCTGTACCTCATCGATAATGAGAAGAATATCATTTTCCTTGCAGAGTGCTTCAACCTCTTTGACGAAGATCTTGTCAAGAGGCATAACACCACCCTCACCCTGAATAAGCTCCATCATAATAGCGCATACACTGCCGTCAAGAGCATTTTTCAGTGCATCAATGTCATTTGCCGGCACAAACTCAAAACCCTCTGTAAAGGGAAAGAAATGCTTATGGAAGACATCCTGACCCGTTGCGGCAAGAGTTGTGACAGTTCTGCCGTGAAATGAATTGACAAGAGTGATAACCTTATTTCTGCCCTCACCGTATTTATCGAGCGAATATTTTCTTGCACATTTGATTGCACCCTCGTTGCTCTCCGCACCACTGTTTGAGAAGAAAACCTTTTTCATTCCCGTTCTCTCGCAAAGAATTTTTGCTGTGTTTGCGCAAGGTTCTGTGTAGTAAAGGTTGGAAATATGCTGCAGAGTGGTGAGCTGTTTTGTAACGGCACTCACCCAACCGTCGTTGCAGAAGCCGAGAGAATTTACGCCGATACCGCTTGAGAAGTCAACATATTCCTTGCCGTCGAAGTCTTTGCAAAGAGCGCCCTTGCCCTCTTTGATTGCAACGGGAAATCTGCCGTAGGTGTTTGCAACATAGGTCTGGTCTTTTTCTTTAATAATATCAAAATTGCTCATAATTTCGCCTCACATTTTCATAAGGGTACCGATACCCTCTTTAGAGAACATTTCAATTAAAATCGAGTGGGGTACTCTGCCGTCAATCATAACCGCCTTCTTAACACCTGAGCGCACTGCTTTTTCACAGGAAAGCATTTTAGGAATCATACCGCCTGAAATAATGCCGCTGTCAATAAGAGATTTGACCTCGTCTGCCCTAATTTCGGGTATAAGTGATTCCGGGTCATTTATATCGCGGAGAAGTCCCGGAATATCCGTGAGTGTAATGATATTTTCGGCACCCAGAGCAGCAGCAATTTCTGCCGCAGCTGTGTCTGCATTGATGTTATAAACCTGACCCTCAGCATCAATACCCACAGTAGCAATAACGGGGATATAGCCTTCTTCAAGCACCTTTTCAATAGGTGCAGGGTCAACTTCCGTAATTTCACCCACAAAGCCGTAATCAAAGCCGTCATCATCTTTTTTGATACACTTAATCATTGCACCGTCAATACCGCAAAGGCCTACAGCCTTGCCGCCTTCAGTTTCAATAAGAGACACAAGGTCTTTGTTTGTTTTGCCCGAAAGCACCATCTGTACCACTTCGGCAGTGTCCTTATCAGTGTAACGAAGACCGTTGACAAACTTGGATTCGATTCCTAAATTTTTAAGCATTGCACTGATTTCAGGGCCGCCGCCGTGAACAAGAACAATCTTGATGCCAACGAGTGAAAGAAGAATAATATCACTCATAACGGCATATTTCAGCTCGGGATTAATCATGGCATTTCCGCCGTATTTGACCACAACAGTTTTGCCGTAGTATTTCTGTATGTAAGGCAGTGCATCGGTGAGAATCTGCGCCTTGAGCGCTGCCGAAATTTTTTCTGACATAGTGTTCACCTCTTATGTGCGGTAGTCGCCGTTGATTTTAACGTAATCATAGGTCAGGTCACAGCCCCAGGCTGTAGCTGAGTATTCGCCCTGTCTCATATCGACATCAAGGATAATTTCGTTTTCGAGAAGTATTTCCTTAGCCTTTTCTTCGCTGAAAGGAATGCCTGCTCCGTTTTCGCAAACCTTGATAACACCCTTACATGAAGACAGATAAACATCAATTGTATCAACTTTAAAATCACCCTCGGTATAACCGATAGCGCAGAGGATTCTGCCCCAGTTAGCATCTGCGCCGAACATTGCAGTTTTAACAAGGGATGAGCAGATTATGCTCTTAGCAATTTTCTTTGCAGTTTGTTCATCGCTACAAGCGGTGACATTGCACTCAAGAAGTCTCTGAGCGCCCTCGCCGTCACCTGCAATAAGGCGCGACAGCTTAATTGACACAGCCTTAAGAGCTTGCTTGAATGTTTCAAAATCTGCAGATTCACCATCAATGATTGCGTTGCCGGCCTTGCCGTTTGCCATAATGCAAACCATATCATTAGTTGATGTGTCACCGTCAACACTAATCATATTAAAGGTATCTTTAACAACATCACTGAGAGCCTTTTGCAAATATTCGGAAGAAATATTGCAGTCAGTTGTCATAAAGCAAAGCATTGTTGCCATATTGGGATGAATCATGCCCGAACCCTTACAGCAAGCTCCGAGAGTAACAGTTTTGCCGCCGATTTCCATTTCAACGGCAACCTCCTTGGGCAGGGTATCAGTTGTCATAATTGCTTCAGCACAGTCATGACCGCCCTTTTCGCTCATCTGAGCAGCAAGTGCGGGAGCGCCCTCGGCAATTGGAGTGACATCAAGCGTCATGCCGATAACACCCGTTGAAGCAACAATAACATCCCCACTGTCAACTCCAAGTGCTTTTGCTGCGATATCACACATCATTTCAGCCTTCAGAACGCCATCTGCATTACAGGTGTTGGCGTTGCCGCTGTTGACGATAACTGCCTGAGCTATGCCGTTTGCTATGTTGTTTCTCGTTACGGTTATAGGTGCGCCGTAAACCTTATTTTGTGTATAAACTGCAGCGGCACTGCACTTGACATCACTGACTATCATAGCCAGGTCTTTTTTTATCTGGTTTTTTCTTATACCGCAGTGAATACCTGAGGCCTTGAAGCCTTTTGCAGCAGTTACGCCTCCACCAATATATTTCATAGTCTTACCTCTTTTCTTACAGTGCTGTGGTGATAGGGAATCCCATAGCTATATTCATATTTTCAATTGCTGCAGAGGATGCGCCCTTACCGAGATTATCAAAGACGGATGTTATCGTAACTCTGTCGGCATTTCCGCAGACGTGAATTTCCATTTTGTTTGTGCCTTCAAGTCCCATGGGTGAAAGAAAACCGCTTTCAGGAGACTTATGCACTGAAATAAATTCACTGTTTTTATAATAATCGCTGAAGAAATTATAAAGCTCTTCTGCGCTCATTGGCTTATTCAGAAGTTTAGTGTAAACGGGTACACTCACTGCCATTCCGCAATAATAATCGCTTACTATGGGATTAAATACAGGTTCAGTGTCAAGTCCCGTAATCTTTTTCATCTCAGGCAGATGCTTGTGGTTCTGTGAAAGACCGTACTGTCTGGGGGAAGAAAGCTCTTCTTCTCTGTCGGGGTCTTCGTAGTCGGCAATCATTTTGTTACCGCCACCGCTATAGCCCGTAATACTGTGGGCGGTTACAGGGTAAGATGAAGGCATAATACCTGCACTGACCAGAGGGTACACAACAGATATGAAGCCTGTTGCATGGCAGCCGGGATTTGCTATCCTCTTTGCATTTTTAATTGCGTCAAAATGAGCCATAGAAAGCTCAGGGAAGCCATAAGTCCAACCGTCAGCTGTGCGGTGTGCCGTGCTGGCATCGATTATTACTGTGTCGGGATTTGTGACAAGCTTCACCGCTTCAATTGCCGCCACATCGGGAAGGCAGAGGAAAACCACATCACTTTCATTCATAAGACGCTGTCTTTCGGCGGTGTCTTTTCGCTTATCATTATCTATTTGAAGTATAGTCACACCGGGGTGATTTACTAATTTGCTTTTTAATTGCAGACCTGTTGTGCCTGCCTGACCGTCTATAAAGACTTTGATTTTATTCATAAAAAAACCTTCTTAAAGGGATATTTATGCAATTAATATGCATATTATGGGAATATTATACACTAAAACGTATATTTGTCAAGTTGAATGTGTATATTTATAAAATTTATAACAAACCAATGTATGCAACGGTTGAATTACCGATTTTAACAATACCGTCATTGTGATATTTATCAAATATGTTTTTTGCGTTCAGTATATATTTGTCGTAAAGTTTATCACTTTCTTTCAGCGCATATGAGCCGGAAAGAAGTCGGTTGATAAATTTTTCTTCATTAAAGCACAGCGGATTTTCAAAAGAGAGTTTTTGATATTTGCCACCAAAAAAATTGTTAATTCGTTCATCATCTTCTTTCATACCGCCACTGAAGCCCTTAAATTCAGAGCAAAACTTCTTGTTTAGTTCAAAGAGTTCTTTATTTACCGCATCGTTAATGTCACGGGTATTCCAGATAAGAATGACTTTTCCGTCAGGTTTCAATATTCGCTTACATTCACAGTGAAATTTTTCAACATCAAACCAGTGAAAAGCCTGCGCAGCTGTAACAAAATCTACACTGTTGTCACTCAAAGTCGTGTGAGACGCATCACCTTTTACTGATTTGAATTTATCGTAAGCGTGAAGTTCCTTTTCAGCAACATAACGCATATCGTCATTTGGCTCAACACCATAAACAAAACTACCCCTATCAAGAAGCTGCTTTGCAAATTTACCCGTGCCGCAACCAATATCTGCGATAAAACTTTCATCGGAAAAACCAAGCTCGTCATAAAGATAATTTATGAAACCCTCAGCGTAATTCGGTCTGCCCACAGTATAAACTGCGGCTCTGTCGGTGAATTTTTCAGTGTTAGCCATACCGCACCTCTTCACTATTCCCTCTTACTTTTTACCTCAAAAAAATCCTCCCCAAAATTGAGGAGGATTTAATGGGTACAATCTTATTTAACCATTGAAGCGATTTCAGCTGCGAAATCGTCAACCTTCTTTTCAATGCCTTCGCCCTTAGCAAAACGAACAAAGCTCTTAACCTTGATGTCAGCGCCAAGCTCCTTAGCTACTGAGTTTACATAGCCGTTAACATCGCCGTCAAAGAGGTCTGAACGAACGAATGTCTGTTCAAGAAGACAAACTTCCTTGATCTGCTTTGCGAGACGACCCTGAACAAGACCAACGAAGATCTTGTTTTCAGCAATTTCAGCCTTGTGTGAAACAGCGATTTCAACAAGAGAAGCATAAGCAGCGTCTGAAATGAAGTTAACAAAGTTCTTTCTCTGCTTCTGGTCAAGACCCTTATAAATTGTGATGTCTTCATCGCTCCACTTATTCTCATTCATAGCTTCTTCAATGAGGCTATTAAGAACAGGAACAGGAAGTGAATCGGGCTTATTGAGAGCGCTGTCAACTGTAATTGACTTCATCTTAGCAAGCTCTTCATCTGAGATGTCAGCCTTACCTAAATATTCGGGGCTCATAGCTGCGATCTGCATAGCAACGTTTTTGCCCATTGCATCAAATTCAGCCTTAGCAGCTGTTTCATCATCAACATCAAATGCAACAAGAACACCAACTGAACCGCCGGCATGAATATATGTTGCAACATGACCTTCAACAAGAGCAAATCTACGAACTTTCATGTTTTCACGAAGAGCAAGGAAAACCTCCTGTACTTCTTCTTCAACTGTAAAATTAGAATCAACTGCCTTTGTAGCAAGGAGTGCTTCAAGATCAGCAGGCTTTGCAGCAACAACAGTCTTAACAACCTTAGCAGCAAGGTTAACAAAGGGTTCGCCCTTAGCAACGAAGTCTGTTTCACAGTTGATTTCAACAAGAGCGCCTGCTTTACCGTCATTGTAAGCAGCAACAATGCCTTCAGCAGCAACACGGCTTGCCTTCTTAGTTGCAGAAGCAAGACCCTTTTCTCTGAGGATGTCCATAGCCTTATCAATATCGCCGTCAGCTTCTACAAGAGCCTTCTTGCAGTCCATCATGCCAACGCCGGTCTTCTCACGAAGATTCTGTACGTCTTTAGCTGTAAATGCCATAATAAATTCCTCCTATATTATATAGTATAAGATTTAAGTCAAATTATTCAGCAGCAACTTCTGCAGCTTCTTCAACTGCTTCTTCTGCTACGGGAGCGTTTGATTCGCCCTGTCTGCCTTCGATAACTGCATCAGCCATAGCGCCTGCAATAAGTCTTACAGCTCTGATAGCGTCGTCGTTACCGGGGATTACGTAATCAACTTCGTCGGGATCACAGTTTGTGTCAACGGTAGCAACTACGGGCATGGAGAACCTGGGAGCTTCAGCAACAGCAATCTTTTCTTTTCTGGGGTCTACGATGAAGAGTGCAGCGGGCTGCTTCTTCATGCCTGAGATACCGCCGATGAACTTTTCAAGCTTTTCTGTTTCAAGCTGGAGCTTGATAACTTCCTTCTTGGGAAGAAGAGCGAATGTGCCGTCTGCTTCCATAGCCTTGAGCTGTTCGAGTCTCTTGATTCTCTTCTTGATTGTTTCGAAGTTAGTCATCATACCGCCGAGCCAACGAGCGTTAACATAGGGCATACCTGCACGGATAGCTTCTTCGCGAACTGAATCCATAGCCTGCTTCTTTGTGCCAACGAAGAGAACTTCGCCGCCGTCTGCAGCAACCTCACGGATGAATGAGTAAGCTTCTTCAAGCTTCTTCACTGTCTTCTGAAGGTCGATGATGTGGATACCGTTTCTTTCTACATAGATGTACTTGCTCATTTTCGGGTTCCATCTTCTTGTCTGGTGACCGAAATGAACGCCAGCTTCGAGGAGCTGTTTCATTGATACTACTGACATTGTAATATCCTCCCTTTTTTCGTTTTTTTAACCACCGCGGGTTCTAAAGCGAGCCACACCCCGTCGGAGTGAAACGGGCGCACCAATCCCCACGCGTGCGTTATCGGCAAAGATTATAGCACAGTGTGGGGATTAAGTCAATAGTTTTTATGTGATTTTTTTCCTGTTTCGGGAATTAAAGTTATGAATGAGGCGGCTTCGCAAAATCGCAAAGCGATTTACGGCAACGCCGTAGCCGCGCCGAACGGTGTTCGGCTGTGGAGCCGCCTGCCGCTGACTTGCTTTAAACTCAGGACTTCCTTTTTTTCAACATTTCCTGCATTGCAAAGATTCTTCTTCTTCTTTCATCTTCTTCATTGGCATCAGCAGTATATTTCGTCCCGTCAAAGAGAAGGACACTCCCCTCTGTTATATCAATTCCGATGTCTGAGAGAGACACTTCAATATGACTTCTGTCTTCTTTTTCGAGAACTGCTACACCTTCGGTTATTCTGTCAACTATAAGCTTTTCCATAATTAGCCTCCCGATTAATCAACAAGACTGTAGCCTTCTGCTGTCACCTTGAAAATGATATCACTGCTTTCATCGGTACGAAGGCATGTCATATTATTCTGCGAAATATAGTCGAGTGCCTCTTTATGCGGATGACCGTAGCTGTTATCCTTACCGCAGGAAATCACTGCAACATCGGCATCAACTGCATCGAGGAAAGGCTTATATATTGATGTGCTTGAGCCGTGGTGACCGAGTGCGATTACATCAGCATCAAAGCCATATATATCTTTTTCGTTGTAAATGCCCCTGAGTTCATCTTTTTCTGCATCGGCAAGAACTGCAAAAGTTGTGTCAAAAACGTCAATATAACATATCAAAGACATATTATTAAGATTATCACTCTGCTCAACGGGGGCAATTATGCTCATTGTTATATCATCGTCAAAATTAAGGTGATATCCCTCGTCAAAAATAAATTCTGCAACTGTTCCGTTATCGTAAATTGCTTCAAGTAAATCCTCATACACCCTTGTTGTAGGTGTGTTTTTCTCCGTCAGCTCAGGTAAAACTATTTTGTCAACGGGGAGAGCATTTATCACCTCATCAAGTCCGCCTATATGGTCAGAGTGTGGGTGTGAAGCCACTGCAAGCTCAAGTTCGGTTATACCGACTTTTTTCAGATAATCCACAACAACTTCACCGTAATCCTTTTCACCGGCATCGATTATTACACCGGTTGTACCCTTCTGAATGAGGGTTGCGCTGCCTTGTCCCACATCAATGAAATGCACATAAACTGCATCCCCTTTGGCAAAGTCACTGTCACCTACACTGACAGTAGCAATATCCTTTGCCTCATAAGCTAAAAATGCAAGGATAATTGCAATAATGATACCTATAAGTTTTTTAGTCTTCTTCTTACTTTTTCTTCTTGCCATAATTCTTTCCTCCGTATCTGTTTTTCTCGGCGGGTTTGTTTTTGCCGTAAGGTGCTTTCTTTGTCGCGGTACTCTTGACAAGACATTTTTCACCGTCACCAATAAGGTCAAAGCGACCTGCTTTTTTAAGTGCCTTTGTTATGATTTCTTTATTTGCAGGGTTGTAATATTGAAGCAAGGCGCGCTGCATAGCTTTTTCTTCGGGAGTTTTTGCAACAAAAACCTCTTTCATTGTGTAGGGGTCAAGCTCCGTGTAGAACATACAGGTTGAAATTGTGCCGGGGGTGGGATAGAAATCCTGCACCTGCTCGGGTCTGATTTTTCTCTTTTTAAGGAAAAGAGAAAGCTCAATTGCATCCTCAAGGCGTGAGCCGGGGTGGCTGGACATAAGATAAGGCACAAGATACTGCTCTTTGCCTGCACTTTTTGAAAGCTCGAAATAACGCTGCGAAAATCTCACATAGGTGTCGATGTAGGGCTTACCCATCTTCTCCAGCACCATAGCACTGCAATGCTCGGGAGCTACCTTAAGCTGACCGCTGACATGATATCGGATAAGCTCCTTGAAAAATGTTTCGTCAGGGTCACTGAGCATATAGTCATAGCGGATACCCGAACGGATAAAAACCTTCTTGACACCCTCTATTTTTCTCATATCACGGAGAATATCTATATATTCACTGTGATCCGCCTTAAGATTTGGACAAACCTTAGGTGCAAGACAGTGCTTGCCCTTGCAAAGACCAAGTGTTTTCTGCTTTTCGCATGATGGCTGACGGAAGTTTGCCGTAGGTCCGCCCACATCGTGAATGTAGCCCTTGAAGTCGGGCATTTTTGTCAGCAGCTCAGCTTCACTCAAAACGGATTTCTTGCTTCTTGAAGTGACATATCTACCCTGATGGAAAGCAATTGAACAGAAGTTACATCCGCCGAAGCATCCTCTGTTGTGGGTTATAGAAAATTTAACCTCTTCTATACCCGGCACGCCGCCCTTTTCTTCATAAGAAGGGTGATAGGTACGCATGAAAGGTAAGGTATAGATTTCGTCAAGCTCCGCAGTTGTCAGAGGAGTCATAGGCGGATTTTGCACAAGCATTTTGTTGCCGTGACGCTGCTTGATGATTTTGCCTCTTATGTGATCCTGCTCGTCCTGCTGAATACGGCAGGAAACTGCATATTCTTTCTTGCTCTTGACAACGTTTTCATACGAGGGACATTCTGCGCCCGTCAGCGGAGTTTCAGTCACATCACATATATAGCAAGTACCTCTTACATCTCTTATTGAAGAGATATCCTCACCCATTCTCAGACGCTCGGCAATTTCGGTTATGCTTTTTTCGCCCATGCCGTAGGAAATAATATCTGCGCCCGAATCGAAAAGTATGCTTCGTCTGATTTTATCGTCCCAATAGTCATAGTGAGCAAAACGGCGAAGCGAGGCTTCAAGTCCGCCGATAATTATGGGTACACTGCCGTAGGCCTCACGTATGCGGTTACAGTAGACAATAACTGCTCTGTCGGGTCTTGCCCCTGCAACACCGCCGGGAGTATAGGCATCTTCACTGCGCTTTTTCTTCGCAGCAGTGTAATGAGCAACCATTGAATCTATATTGCCCGAAGACACAAGAAAACCAAGTCGCGGCCTGCCATATTCCTTGAATGGCTCACAGGTGTGCCAGTCGGGCTGTGAAATAAAGCCAACGGTAAAGCCGTTATATTCAAGGACTCTCGATATAATAGCATGACCGAAGGATGGATGGTCAACATAGGCATCACCTATAACATAAACAAAGTCCACTTCATCCCAACCGCGGCTGAGAGCATCCTGTTTGTTAATGGGTAAAAAATCACTCATAATAAATCTTTACAAGGGCAGAGATAATCCCTGCCCCATTCCTTTACTTAATCTGAAAAAATATCATATTCCTCGGGTACGGTATCAGGCTCACTGCCTGCAGCCTTCATCTCAAGATACTGAGCGCGTGACACAAGTACTTTTCTGGGTTTGTTGCCTTCGGCAGCACCTACAAATCCAAGCTCTTCAAGCTGGTCCATAATTCTGCCTGCTCTTGCATAGCCTACTCCGAGCTTTCTCTGAATTGCAGTTGTTGAAGCAATATCACCGAGAGTAACAAGATCCATGGCGTCTTCAATAAGAGCATCATAGTTTCCGCCTTCGTCAGCTACGGAAGCAGCACTGCCACCCTTTTTCTTTGATGAATTGTCAGCGGCGGCATTACGCTCGATTTCAGACATAATGTCATCGTCGTACTCTGCATTTTCCTGGCTCTTTATGAAAGTAACAATTCTTTCTATTTCTTCATCACTGAGATAAGCACCCTGAATACGAACGGGCTTTGTGATACCTAAAGGGCTGAAGAGCATATCACCGTTACCGAGAAGATTTTCAGCACCGATGCAGTCAAGGATTGTTCTTGAGTCGACCTGTGATGAAACTGAAAGTGAAAGTCTTGCGGGAATATTAGCCTTGATGACGCCTGTAATAACGTCAACTGAAGGTCTCTGAGTTGCAACAACAAGGTGCATACCTGCGGCTCTTGCCTTCTGAGCAAGACGACAGATAGAATCTTCAACCTCCTTAGGTGACACCATCATAAGGTCGTTGAGCTCGTCGATGAAAATAACTATCTGAGGCATAGGCTCCATTTCGGGATGTGACTTCACATATTTGTTGAAGCCGCCGATATCTCTGACACCGCAGTTTGAGAAAGCTTTGTAACGGTTATCCATTTCGCTTACAGCCCAGGCAAGTGAGCCGGCTGCCTTTCTCGCATCGGTGATTACGGGTACAAGAAGATGGGGAATACCGTTATAGACGGTAAATTCAACCTGCTTAGGGTCAATCATAAGAAGCTTGACCTGAGAGGGTGTTGCATTATAGAGAATGCTTGTAATCATGCAGTTAAGACACACCGATTTACCTGAGCCGGTAGTACCTGCAATAAGAAGGTGGGGCATCTTTGAAAGGTCGGCACAGTTGACGTTACCTGTGATATCTTTACCCAGAGCAACTGTCAGAAGCTTGCCTGCGTGCTTCTTATACTCTGCCGAAGAGATGATTTCTCTGAGTGTCACGGTAGAGCGGCTCTTATTGGGAACCTCTATACCCACGGCAGATTTATTGGGAATTGGAGCCTCGATACGCACACCGCTTGAAGCAAGTCCGAGCGCAATATCGTCTGCAAGGTTTGTTATCTTGCTGATTTTGACACCGGGAGCAGGTGAAAGCTCATATCTTGTTACAGAGGGGCCTCTGCTGATGCCTACAAGCTTTGTTTCAACGCCGAAGGAAGAGAGAACCTCAACAAGCTTCTTGGAAGTGGTCTGCATTTCATTTGCAAAGCCTTCACTTGAAGAAAATTCAGGCTGGTTAAGGCAATCTATAGGCGGCAGGATATAATCACGCTTTTTCTTTTCCTGCTTATAGTTTTCAACCTCGGTTTTATTTTTCTTGAGACTTTCATCGGCGTTCTGAACCGCTTTATTTATAATCTCCTCTTCGTCGCTCTTTTCAGGTGTTACCTTTCTAACATTTCTTTCCTCAACAGGCTCAGCCCCCGGCATTGCATCACTGATAAAGGAAGCAAGTTTTTCTTCAACGGGAGTTTTCTTATGAGGCATACGAGGCTTTGCATATTCACTCTCGGATATAAAATCCATTTCACTGAGCTTAACGCTCTTACCCGTTTCAGTAAATTCCTCATCGCGTTCAAAACTGAAAAGCTTATTTTCAGGATAATATTTCTTTAACTTGCGAAGAGGCACACCTGTTTCTCTGTCAACCATATTTTCGGGGTCAAGCTCAATTTCAGTGCTGTTGAAATCGAAGACCTCTGCCTGACTTTGCTGCTGTTCTTCCTCGCGCTTACGCTTTTCCTCTTCAATTTTTTCTGCACGGATACGCTGTCTCTCCGCGTTTTTAACCTTGAGGTTTTCTGCACTCTCGTCAAGCTTGTTTTTGCCGCCGTTTATAGCACCTGAAACGCTGTCGCCGATTGAGTTGGTTTCAACTCCGATATGGAAGAATAAGCTAACGAGACAAAGAGCAATAACGATAACAAAAGCTCCGCTCTTGCCGCAGGCAAAAAGAGGTCCGCCGCCGAAAAGTACGCCGATTATACCGCCTGAAAACTCAAATGTGCCCTGACCGATCTGCCAGGAAATGCCTACGGTTTCTTTAAACTGCTCTGCAAAAGTTGTGTTTTCGGCCGAACTGACAATAAGATGAATAATGCCTGCCACACTGCCGTTAAAGAGGAAACCGAAGATATTGGTAACAAGCAGACTTCTCTTGAGGTTGTGAAGTGCCATTCTTATGCCAACAACAACAGTCTGAACAAAAAGAAGATAAAACGAAGTGCCGAAAACAGCAAAGAAGGTGCTTCTGATGCCTGTCCACACATTTGAACCTTTTATAACAGCAAAAAAGAACATAAGCAGACCGCCGAGAAGATAGCTGAGCATTATTGCGTTATAGTACTGCTCGCTAAAGGGAACGCTTCTGCCGGTTTTTGAGCTGACATAATTTGTTTTGCCCTTTTTAGCAGAAGATTTTTTTGTGCTTCCCTTTTTAGAGGTACTCTTTTTTGTATTTCCTTTAGTATTTTTGCTTTTTGTATTAGCCATATTTTAAACCTCTTATATTATAAATGTTGCGCACACAGCAAGTACACCGAGAAGCACACTGTAAACAGCAAAGAAAGGGAAAAGCTTTCTTATGCTGAATTTACCCACAAGATGCACACATAAAAATGCGGCAGCTCCGAAAAGTACAACAGAAATTGCAAGGGGTACAATATCAACAATAACATCATTCAGAATAGCTCTGACCACCTTGAAAACGCTGATTATGAACATATGTGGCGCGAGATAAAGATAAACTTCACGGATTATAACCCTGGGATTCACATCGCTGATAAGCATATTTACACTGCCTGAGCCTATGTGAGAAAAACCGGGTACAACATAAGAAACCACCTGGTAAACTGCCATTCTGAGAGTGCTTTTTGTGTCGCTTACTCTTTTGAGTTCGTTAGCCTTCTGTCTTGTGTACCAAATAGCAACAACAAGCACAAGAGCATTGATAACGCAGGCAACACCCACCAGATAAAGAGAATTTGCAGTGAGGAATTTATCAAAATAGTCCATGAGCAAGGTGTCTTTTGCCACGGGAATAAAAAGCACAGCCATGGGAATAAGAGAAATAAGCATATTCTTAACAAGAGGTTTATATGCTGTAAGCTTCTGCGCGGCAAGCTTTTCCTTATCTCTTGTGAAAAGTGCTTTAAGGCTTTTTATGTAAATTTTGCGCAGCATAATGAAAAGAACAACTGAAAATGTTATTCCGAAAACGCCGAAATAAAAACTCAACGCGTTCTCGTTACTTCTGAAATTCATAACATAGCTCAGCAGACTGTAATGAGCTGCGGAGGATGTGGGCAATGGCATTGTCACACCACAGACAAGTGCTAAAATTATCATCTTGATATATTCAATCATATAAAAACCTCCCAAAGAGAATAGCATATAAATTCAAAATAATTATAGCACAAACTTTTCTTTATAACAAGAGAAATTTTAAATTGTGGCTACAAAAATATTCCCTCTTCCAAAAAAATCGGAAAAGGGAATTAATATTTTATTCCTCTGCAGTTTCTTCAGTAGTTACAACCTCTGACTCTGCAACTTCGGGCTTTTCTTCTTTGATATACTCGCCTTTCATAATAGCCTCAAAGGTTTCTCTGTCGGCCTTTTCATTTTCAATGAGATATTCTGCAACACTGCTGAGATTGTCACCGTGAGTTTTAAGAATGTTTTCACACTTTGCGTAAGCATTGGTGATTATCTCTTTGATTTCACTGTCAATATCTGCAGCAACATTTTCAGAATAATTCTTCATATTGCCATAGTCTTTGCCGAGGAAAACCTCTCTGTCGCCTGATGTATAGGAAACGGGGCCGAGCTTTTCACTCATACCGTAGCGTGTAACCATATCTCTTGCAATAGAAGTAGCTCTTTCAATATCATTTGATGCGCCTGTTGAAATATCACCAAGTACAAGTGCTTCAGCTACTCTGCCGCCGAGAAGGACAACAAGTTCACCGAGCATTTCATCTCTTGACATATAGTTGCTGTCATTTTCAGGAAGCTGCATTGTGTAGCCGCCTGCCATACCTCTGGGGATAATTGAAATTTCGTGTACAGGGTCCTGACCCTCAGTGAAATAAGCAGCCACTGCATGACCTGCCTCATGGAAGGCCGTAAGCTTCTTTTCTTTATCGGTAATCTTATGGGACTTCTTTTCAGTACCCACAACACACTTGATGGTTGCTTCTTCAATTTCAGTCATGGTAATTGCCTTCTTTTTGCGTCTTGCAGCAAGAAGCGCAGCTTCATTGAGAAGATTTTCAAGGTCTGCACCTGTAAAGCCTACAGTTGATTTTGCAATTGTTTTAAGGCTTACATCAGGAGCAAGAGGCTTGTTTCTTGCGTGTACCTTGAGAATTTCTTCTCTGCCCTTGATATCAGGTCTGCCGACGGTGAGCTGACGGTCAAATCTGCCCGGTCTGAGAAGTGCAGGGTCAAGGATGTCAGGTCTGTTGGTTGCAGCAATAATGATAACGCCTTCGTTAGCACCGAAACCGTCCATTTCGATAAGAAGCTGATTGAGAGTCTGCTCTCTTTCATCGTGGCCGCCGCCCATACCTGCGCCTCTGTGTCTGCCCACGGCATCAATTTCGTCTATGAAAAGAATTGAAGGTGAGTTTTTCTTAGCCTGGTCAAAAAGGTCTCTTACTCGTGAAGCACCCACACCTACATACATTTCAACAAAGTCTGAACCTGAAATAGAGAAGAAGGGAACACCTGCTTCACCGGCAACTGCTCTTGCAAGAAGAGTTTTACCTGTACCCGGAGGGCCTACAAGAAGCACACCCTTAGGTATTCTTGCACCGAGAGCCTGATAGTTTTCAGGAGAGCGAAGGAAGTCAACAATTTCTTCAAGCTCAGCCTTTTCTTCGTCGGCACCTGCAACATCCTTGAAGGTTGTTTTACGCTTTTCATCTTTGCCAAGCTTGATTCTTGCCTTACCGAAGGTGAGAGCGTGGTGGCTTTCATTCTGCATATTCTGACCCATTTTACGGTAGAAGTAGAAGAGCATGCCTACAAGCAGAAGGGTCATAAATATTGACGGCAGAACACTTGCCCATACGGCAGAGTTGGAGCCTCTGATATAGTCATATTTAATCTTTGCGTCGGGGTTACTCAGATTATATTCAGTAATGTAGTTATGAACATCATTGAGAAAAATATCAACATTTGGCACTACATACTTTGTAACCTTCTCTTCACCTTTTATGATGTATTCGAGGGCACCGCTTGAAAGATTAAGCTTATATTCACTTATTTCACCGCTGCGGAACTGCTCAACCACCTGATAGTATTTAGGAGCTTCCTCTTTATTCTGAGTACCCATAAATGATGCAATTGCCACAATAAGCAGCACAGGTACGATAATATAAAGCAGATTGCCCCACTTGCTTGCACCCTGAGGTGCATTGGGTTTGGCGTTGTTGTTATTATCCAATATATAATCACTCCTTAATCAAGCATTTGCTTGTGAATTGTCGTAAATCTCTCTTTTAAGTATACCTACATAGGGAAGACCTCTGTAGTTTTCACTGTAGTCAAGACCGTAGCCTACAACAAAGGCGTTTGGGATTTTCTCGCCAACGTAGTCGAGAGTCATTGTTACCTCTTTGGCGCGTCTTTCGGGTTTATCGAGAAGACTGCAGCATCTGACACTTCTTGCTCCGTCTTCAAGCATTTTGGCAGTAACACTCTGGAGTGTTCTGCCGCTGTCAAATATGTCTTCAACTATGAGTACATCATATTGGTCAAGATTTTCTATTTCACTTTTAACCTCAACCTCACCGCAGGATTCGCTGCAACCTGCCAGATAGCTTTTAGCTCTGAGAAATTCGATTTTATAGTCAAGGTCAATCTTACGCATAAGATCTGCCATAAAACAGACTGAACCCTTAAGGACACAGACAAGAAGCAGATTTTTATCTTTGTAGTCGTTCGTGATTTCGCCTGCTATTCTTTCAACAATGGCATCAAGCTCTTTTTCACTGAAAAGAACTCTCTCTATATCCTTATGCATAGTTTAACCGTCCTTTTTTATTATCAAAATATTTTTTGTGTTCTTGCCCGGCAAAAAATTACCGTCAGTTCCGTAATTTTCAAGCCAGATAAGAGTGTCCTCGCATCTGAGTACAGCGTACTCCTCTCTTTTTTCTTCCGGAATTTTATCTTCATTGAAGAGCTTTTTCAGGCTCTTTGTATTTTTCCTTCTTTTTGAATAAAAGCTGTCGCCCGGTCTGCGACTTGTCATTTTTAAAGCACCGCAAAGCTTATCGCCGTCAACGGCATCTTTATTTTTTATATCAGAAACGCTACCTTTTGCAAGAACAAAAGTACCGTAAGGAGTATCAAAGCGGCCTGCATTTCCGACACACTCCCACTCCTGAGGCAATTCTCTGTGACTTTGAAAGGATATTATATCACTCTCACAGCAAATATACAAGTCTTTTGAGATTTCATTTTTTCCCTGACCCGATAAAATTATTTTGTCGGCAAGGTCTATATGGCGTTTCTCTGTAGTCTTATTCATTTTACTGCGAAGGAGAATTGAAACGGCTCTTTTCCTCACGGCCTCGTGAGCCGAAAGAAAGCAGCATCTGTTGTAGCCTTTATCGCATTTGCTGTCACTAATAAGCCTGCGGGCTTCACCGTCTATGAAATCACTCTCACACCTGAGAATTTCAAGAGCGGAGCTTATGTTACGGGCATAGCCTTCGTTGACCTCGGAAAGAGCAGGTACAATTTTATGTCGGATATAATTACGCTTGTAATCATCGGTAAGATTGGTGCTGTCTGTGACATAAGGCACGCCGTTTTCCTTACAGTAATTTTCTATCTCCTCACGGGTGCAGTCTATCAACGGTCTGATTATATTACCGTCTCTTACGGGAGGTATTCCGCAAAGACCCTTTGTTCCCGTACCTCGGGAAAGGTTGAAAATCAGGGTTTCGATACTGTCAGACAAGCTGTGTGCCGTTGCTACCGCATCACAGTGAGCCTCAGAGAAGCACTCATAGCGCACTTGTCTGCCACATTCTTCCTCTCCCAGACCCATTTCCTTGGCAAGGTACGGAATATCTTTATAAAAAACAAGAAGCTCAATACCTGATTTTTCACAGTAAGCCCTTACGGCATTTTCGTCACGCAGAGCCTCATCGCCTCTGATGCCGTGGTTGATGTGTACGGCTTTGAGGATTATACTATATTCTTCCTTTAATTTACTTAAAATATGAAGAAGGCACATTGAATCAGCACCGCCGGAAACTCCGACAGCTACGGAAGTGATATTCTCAAGCATACGGTGCTTTTCAATTGTGTTTTTAACCTTACATATCATTTCTTATCTGCTCCAGATTTGAGAAGAGAGTGTAGTCACCGTTCCACGCAACCTTGATTGAGGTTGTGGGGCCGTGACGGTTTTTAGCAATAATGAATTCAGCCTCGTTGATTGCAGGTCTGTCTTCGTCGGGTGCCTCATCCTTTTCGGCAGCATAGTATTCTTCTCTGTAAAGCATAATTACTATGTCGGCATCCTGCTCGATTGAGCCTGATTCACGAAGGTCGGAAAGCTGAGGCTTATGGCTTTTGCCTCTGCCTTCGGTTGAACGGGCAAGCTGAGCCAAAACAACAACGGGGATATTGAGGTCCTTTGCCATGAGTTTTAAGTTTCGTGTGATTTCAGAAACCTCCTGAACACGGCTTTCTGACCTTGAACCGCTTTTCATAAGCTGAAGGTAGTCAACAAAAACTGCATCAACATCACGAAGGCGTCTGATTCTTGACTTCATTTCCGAAACTGTCATATTTGATGTGTCGTCAAAGTAAAGCTCACAGTTTGAAAGGAGTGCCGTTGCAGTTGCAAGCTTTGTCCATTCCTCACCTGTTATGTTACCTGTTCTCATTTTTGTGCTTTCAACTCTCGCTTCTGTTGAGAGTACTCTCTGTGCAAGCTGTTCCTTTGTCATTTCAAGAGAGAAGAAAAGCACCTTTTTTTTGCCCATCATTGCAGTGTTTCTTGCAAGGTTGAGGGCAAGGCTGGTTTTACCCATAGCGGGACGCGCACCGATAATAAGAAGGTCAGATTTGTTAAGACCCGTAATAGCTTTATCAAGATCAATAAAGCCCGTGGTATAACCCTTATATTTATCCTTGTCGGCACCGCTTAATTTCTGCAGTTTATCGTAAACCTCATTGACTATAATATCGCCGATTTTTGCAGGACCTCTTGTAACTCTGCCCTGACGGATATCGTAGATTTTCTGCTCGGCAACCTCTAAAAGAGAATCAGCAGACTCACTTGAGGAAGCAACATCGTCAATTATGGTTTTTGAAACATTAATAAGTGACCTTTTGTAATACTGCTCACGGATTATGTTTGCATATGCTTCCACATTTTCTGTTGTGGGTACCACTTCAGCCAGCTGAAAGAGGTACTGCTTACCGCCTGCATCGTCATAGACCTTTTCTTCTTTAAGCTTTTCAAGAACTATCAGAGGGTCAATTTTGCCGCCAAGAGCATCAATTTCCTGCATAATTGTGAATATCGCCCTATGCTGAGGCAGATAGAAATAGTCAGGTCTTATTGCAATATTAACCTGAGTTATGCAGGTTGGGTCAATGAGTATCGAGCCGAGCACAGCCTGCTCAGCTTCAAGAGAATAAGGCATACTTACATCATCAAGGGATGTCAGTGATCTTTCTCTGTCCAATTAACTCACCTCAATTTTAAATACTTCTTTGTTTTGATTATTCTCCTACACGAACGAAAAGCTTTGCAGTTACGCCTGAATAGAGCTTGATTTCAAAGGGGAATGTGCCGAACTGCTTGATATCTTCAACTGTAATCTTTCTTTTATCAGTCTTGACACCGAAATCCTTTTCGATTTTTTCAGCAATTTCCTTTGCCGTTACACTGCCGAAAAGCTTGCCGTTGGCACCTGCCTTTGCAGTGATAACAATTGTTTTGCCGTTCATTTCAGCAGCAGCCTTTTCAGCAGCAGCAGTTTCTGTTGCTATTTTGTACTTTTCAGCCTGTTCACGGTTTTTAAGTTCTGTCATATTCTGAGCATTTGCTTCAACGGCAAGATTTTTCGGGAAAAGGAAATTTCTTGCATAGCCGTCACTTGCATTAACAAGCTCACCTTTCTTACCAAGGCCTTTTACATCCTGTTTTAATACAACTTTCATATATTTTACCTCCGTTATAAATTACTTATATATTCGTCAATGGCACCCTTGAGTTTAATAAGAGCGTTATCCATATCAATATCTGCTATCTGGCAGGCAGACATGGTCTGATGACCACCGCCTCCGAGTGCCTCCATAATAAGCTGAACATTCATTTCGCCGTAACTTCTGGCTGAAATATTAACTCCGTCTACATTGTAATAAAGGACAAATGAAGCCTTTACGCCTTCAATATTGAGCATTTCATCAGCCGCCTGAGAAGTGACAAGGCGAATGTTTTCAATACCCTCGGGAGCAATAGATAAGGCGCACTCTCTGTAGGTTTCTGCTTCGTCAATAATTGCATTACGGCTACGGAATATATCCATATCATTTGAGAAAAGCTTTTTACTCTCAACAGTACTTGCACCTCTTGAGCGAAGATATGCTGCAGCCTCAAAGGTACGCACACCGGCTCTGAGAATGAAGTTTCTTGTGTCAAGCATAATACCCGAAAACAGAGCAAGTGATGAAAACTTGTCAAGCACCGGCTTGGCATCGATATATTGGGCAATTTCAGTTACCATTTCACTTGCAGACGATGAATTGGGCATATGATAAAACAGCACACTGTTTTCGATATAATCAACGCTCTTTCTGTGGTGGTCAATAACAACAGTTTTACCCCTGCCGTCAAGAAGCTCGGGACAGTCTGTGAAATCAGCCTTATGAGTGTCCACAACAATGACAAGGGTATCATTACCCTTCTTTGAAAGAGCTTTTTCGGGAGAAATTATAATATCCTCGCCTTTTTCCTCTATGAATAAATCAATCAAAGGAGCTGCAAGAGTATTCTTGCGGTTGACAACAATATTACATTCCTTGCCGAAATGTGAAACTATACACTGCATACCTACAGCAGAGCCGAAAGCGTCAAAATCGGAAAATCTGTGACCCATAATAAGCACATTGCTGCTGCCGCGGATTATTTCAGACATTGTGTTTGCAATAATTCTTGTCTTGACCTTGTTTTTCTTTTCTCTGCCTGATGACACACCGCCATAGAAATTATACTGAGTACCGTCTTTAATGGCAACCTGGTCACCGCCGCGGCTCTGAGCCATATCAAGAGCCTGCTTTGCAGAGTTGTTGCTTTCACTTAAATCCTTTTCGTGACCTATACCGATGCTGAGTGTAAGGTCTGTGCTTTTGCCGTCATAGGTGAATTCTCTTATTTTGTCGAGAATTGAAAACTTATCGCTTATCATTCTCTGGAGGGATCTTTCTTCAAGAAAAACAAGCATTCTTACATTGGAATATTTTCTGCAAAGTCCGCCGTAAGCACCTACCCACTGCTCTATCATCTGCTCGGTCTTGGAGAAAATTGCAGCACAGTCGCTCTCTTTGAAGTCGGTGTATATTTCGTCTGCATTATCAACCACGGTGAGCATAATTGAAGGTCTTGTGTCGATAAATTCCTTCTCCGTCAGGCGAAGCTCAGTTTCATCAATGAAGTAAAGAAGATAAATTTCATCCTCCTCCACCTTGATTTCACTTGAATAAACAGAGAAATACATTCCGCCCGTCTTCAGCTTGTGACCTCTGCCTTCAAGGAGCTTATCAATTGAGTTTTTGCGAAGAAGCTCCTTTAAATTGCTCACTGAAATGTCATCGCTGATTTTAAAGGTACCCTTAAAGCTGTCGTTAAACCAGATAATAGTGCCGTCTTTTTCAATAACAACACAGGGAATTGTCAGAATTTCAAAGGCTTTGCCCTCGGAAAAAGTAAGCTCATCCGTTACGGTTTTCACCCTGAAAAGAAGCTTTTCGTGCCTTGCCTTGTAATAAAAATATTTACCCAAAGCAAAAAGTATCACAATGGCAAGCTCAACAGCCGAAAGAATATAGCTGTAGGTAGCAGTCACTCCGCAAAAGAATATGCCGACAATTATAAATATTAAAGATAAATCATATATCTTCCAAAGTTTTTTCATATCAGTTCTCCATAAGTATGGGAAGTATCATGGGATAGCGTTTGGTTCTTTCGTACATAAGCTTGGAAACATCATCACGAAGTCTGCCCTTGATTGCACCCCAATCATAAATATTTCTGTCATGGCAACGCATTATGGTGTCATATGCCACTCTCTGTGCCTCGTCAATAAGGTCTGTTGACTCTCTGACAAAGACGAAGCCTCTTGACACAACATCAGGGCCTGAAACAAGCTCGCCCGTAACAGCGTCAACACAGGCAACGATAACAATAATGCCGTCTTCGGCAAGATGCTTTCTGTCACGAAGAACAGTGCTGCCTACGTCGCCCACACCTGAGCCGTCAATAAGAGTGCGTCCTGCAGGTACACTGCCGATACGCTTGATGTGTTTTTCGCTTATTTCAATAAGGGAGCCGTTATCGGCTATGATAATATTATCTGCGGGGATGCCCATATTTTCAGCAAGGTCAGCATGCTTGAGAAGGTGCTTCTGCTCGCCGTGTACCGGCATAAAATACTTGGGCTTTACAATACCAAGCATAAGCTTTAATTCTTCACGGCAGGCATGACCTGAAACATGCACATCATACATCTTTTCATAAACAACCTCGGCACCCAGCTTCATAAGCTCGTTCACTACCCTGCTGACAGTCTTTTCGTTGCCGGGTATGGGAGTAGCCGAAATAATAACATAGTCATTAGGTGTTATGGAAACCTTTCTGTGGTCACGCATAGCCATTCTTGTCAGAGCTGACATAGGCTCACCCTGAGAGCCTGTTGTTATAAGCACGAGCTCCTTATCGGTGTAGTGCTTTATCATGTCAAGCTTAATGAGTATACCTTCAGGAACATTCAGATAGCCGAGTTCAGATGCAACTGCAACAACGTTTTCAAGGCTTCTGCCCGACAGTGCAACCTTTCTGCCGGATTTTTCGGCAACGTTGATAATCTGCTGTACCCTGTGTATATTCGATGCAAAGGTTGCAACGATAATGCGCCTGTTTTCAGCCTTCTGAAAGAGCATTTCAAAGGATGCGCCTACCTTGCTTTCACTTTCTGTAAAGCCCTGTCTTTCGGCATTTGTTGAGTCTGCCATCATACACAGCACACCCTGCTTGCCAAGCTCTGCAAAACGGGCAATATCAATCATACCGCCGTCTATGGGTGTGGAGTCAATCTTGAAGTCACCTGTGTGTACAACAGTACCGCCGTCACACATAATTGCAAAGCCGACTGCATCGGGAATTGAATGGTTGACATGAATAAACTCAACTCTGAATTTGCCGAGTGTTACAGTCTGACCGGGTGAAACAACATTGAGCTTTGCCTTGTCAAGAAGATTGTGTTCACGGAGCTTTCCCTCAATAAGGCCGTTTGTCAGACGGGTGCTGTAAACGGGAATATTGATTTTTTTGAGCAGATATGCAAGTGAGCCGATGTGGTCTTCGTGGCCGTGTGTGATACATATACCCTTTATTCTGTCAAAGTTCTTTTCAATATGAGTGAAATCGGGAATAACGATATCTACACCGGGCATATCCTCATCGGGGAAAGCAAGGCCGCAGTCGATGATAATCATATCACCGTCATATTCAAAAAGTGTTATATTCTTACCAACCTCACCGAGTCCGCCAAGGAAAGAAACCTTAATAGGCTTTGCCTTTTTAGGCGGCACTGCAGACTTTTTAGTCTGACTTGTCTGCTTTTTCTGAGGTGCCGCTTTGGTTTCCTGAGGCTTTTTATTCTGCACCTTTTTCTGTGCCTGCGGAGCTGATTTCTTCTCCTGTTTCTTTTTAGGCTCAGTCTCAATCTTTTCATAAAGCTTCAGGTCATTAACTGCACCCTTTGCCTCATTAACTTTATTTTCCAACGTCTTCTTACTCTGTGACTTTTTCTTTTTGAAATAGAAGGGTTTAGTCTTATTCTTATTTTTAGACGAATTGTTGTTTTTTGACTTTGTTGAGTTATTGTTGTTTTCGTTCATTAAACAGTTCTGCACTCCTTTCTTATATTTGTTTAGCAGTTATATATTCAACATCTGATTTATAATTAACGCTATTTACCCATAGTAAACCATTATAGTATATAATACTATTTTTTGACAGCTATGTCAAGAAAATTCGGAATGCCAAATTCGGAATTGCGGGGAAGCAGCAATAATATACAGCTATCTTCCCGCAAAATCGGTCAGCGGCAGGCGGCTCCATTAAATCGCCTTGGCGATTTACGGCTACTTCATGTAGCCGACCCGAATGAAATTCGGGTATGGAGCCGCCGCCCATATTGCACAAACTCACTCGAAATATCAAATTACCCTGCAAGGATAATCCCTGCAGGGTAACATCTGAATAGATTATAATTCCTCAAAGAGTTCGCCTTTGGCATTTTTCTTGTGAGCTACAGCATTTGCCGTTTCGTCATAGAGATATTTACCAAGGTCGATACGAAGAATTTTTCTGCCGCTGTGACGCTTACTCTCAGGAATTGTCTTCATATAGTTTTCGCCATAGAAGTGCTTGAGATAATCGTCATAATACTCGGGTACGGGAAGCTTGACACCTTCAAATTCCATTTCACCAAGATTATAGAACCACTTTGCGGGGAAAGCACCCTTGTGAAGGCTTAATCCCTCACCGTCAATGAGGAAGACACAGTTTTCCTTCTTGCTGTAACGGCGAAGCACCTTATCAAGCATAACATGATAAAGGTTAAAGGGTACCATTCTGACAAAGGGAAGAATAAGCTTATAAAGTCTGTAGTGAGGTCCGGGTACAGCCTTATTCTGCCAACGAAGATTAATAAGTCTTCTGAGATTTTGCACCGTAAAGGAGTGAAGCTGTCTGCCGATTGTAGTACCTGCCGTTTTATCGTAAACATAAACATTAATAAACAGACCAAGGTCAACAAGCTTATGATTTTCTGAAACGGCGGTGAAGAAGCCTGTATCATTGAGACGGATTTTATCGTGTATAAAATGAGTTGATGAGCCTTTTTCATAGCTCTGATATTTCAGCTTATCTGAAAGCTCCTTAGGACAAACAACCTTGAATTTTTCATAATCCTCGCGGAACATACCTATATCAATTGTATCCTCCCAAGGAATGTAGCCTCCGTATTTGACTGCACCCAAAAGTGAGCCGCCCACAAGGAAATATCTGATATTGTTATTGCGGCATATACGGTCAACATCGGCTATGATTTCAAGCTGAAGCTGGCGGATTTTCTTAAGCTTACCCTGATAGAGTGTCTGGCTTATCTTGTCATCTCCGCTGCTTTCAAGGTCAGCATAAACTGTTCTTGCAAGTGCTTCATCAAGAGGTGTCACCTCAGTCCAGCCGATATCTCTGAGTTTGAGGTTACCGAGACGCTCATACAGTTTTTCCTGCGGCACTCTATCAATATCGTTAACAAAGCTCACTGCAGGATTTCTCTCAGCAAAAGCACCGTAGAGAAGTGTTTTGATATCGTGAAGTGTGAAGTTATAATTTGCCGCATTATAAATATTGCCTATTCTGCCCTTGAGTGCAACGCAATGCACTGCAGTAACCGCCTGACGGATGTAGCATGCTGAATAATTAACAATGCTGTCACTGTTTCTGAAGGTAATTGAGTTATTTTCTTTAAGCTCTTTGAGTACACTGCCGAAACCGAGCTTTGATGTATCCTCAACAAAGGGACCGAAAATATTGTCAAAGCGAACAACATTAAGTGGATTTTTTGTATATGAGAAGGATTTTCTGCATACATCCTCAAGCTCAAGAAGTATTCTGCCTTGACGGAAATCCTTTTCATAAAGCACTATGGATTCAACCTCGCGCTCTGATATTGCGGCAACGCCACCGTCAAAGGGCTTTGCAAAATTGAAAAAGGGTATAAAGACAAATCTGCCGCTTGAGTTTCTTGAAAGTGCAAGCCACTTGCGAAGATTTTTCTTCTTTTCTCTTACAAATTCATAGTCTGCGTATTCATCAAGCTGAAGATTTGCAAGATAGAAATAAACCTTCTTGGAATTTGGCTTACTCATACTGTAGTATTTGTCAATACTGTCATAAACATTGAAAAGACCGTTACCGTCAAATTCTTCACTTATCTGGTCATAGAGTTTTTTGTTACGGCACTTACCTTCAAGTATAACATTGACACTGCCCTCTCCCTGCGCCTTGTTACGGTACATATAATATCCGGCAAGGTAAGCAGCAAGAGTGTGTTCGTCACCTATAATGTTGATTTCACTCTTGTTAAGGGCTCCGTGCTTCATATTATTCATAAGAATTTCTTTGTCAATAAGTGAAATCTCATCAAGGAAGTTTTCGTCCATGCCGTCCTGATTGTTTTCATAAACAAGCTTTTCAAAAAGCTCTCCGTTAAGGTCAACCTCACGTACGGGCATATTTTCCGTATCTTTATAGAGATATCTGCCAAGGTCAAGTCTTGCAAGGGCGTGACCCGAATTTCTTGACGAAAGAGGCAGCAATTCCATATATCTGTTGCCGTACCAGTGTCTGAGATATGCATCATAGGCTTTGGGTGCCTTGAAAATCATATCTTCATAAGGTACATCAATAAGCTCCTCAAACCAATCCATGGGGAAGGGGCCTTTTTCAAGGTTCTGACCTACACCGTCAATAAGATATTTGCTGTTTTTCTTAAAATCAAACATCTGAAGTGCCTTTTCAAAGAAGTAGTGATAGGTAAGGAACGGCACCTTTTTCATTATGGGAAGCATTATCTTAGATGCAGTGTAGTGTATGCCTCGTCTTGCCTTGCCGACCCAACGGATATTGATAAGACGGCGGAAAAAGCGAATTGAATTTATATGAAGCTTCTGGAAAAAGTCGGAATTGGCAGTTCTGTCATAAACAAGGATATCGATGAAAATACCATTTTCTATATCAATGAATTTATTGGAGAACTTTGTGCTGAAATAAGTGTCCTTAAGACGCACCTTGTCAAAGATATAGTGAGATGTAGGCTCATCTGTATATGACTGATAGCTCAGGTGTGAGGGAAGCACCTTAGGACAGAGTCTGCGGAACTTTTCAAAATCCTCACGAAGCATACCGATATCAATATCATCGTCCCAGGGGATAAATCCCTTGTGTCTTATTGCACCTAAAAGTGAACCGCCGACAAGGAAATAGTTAATATTATTTTCACGGCATATGCGGTCAATTTCGCGCATTATATCCATTTCAATACGCTTGATGCGCTCAATCTTACCCTGATAGATGTCCACATAAAAGTCGCCCTTATATTCCTGCTCAACCGTAATAAGGGCAGTTCTGTAAATTGCTTCACCGAAGGGTGTTTCTTCCGCCCAACCCAGAGACTGTATCTTCAGATTGGCAAGGCACTCATAGTTCTTCTGAGTAACCCAACCGTCCATCATATCATCGTCAAAATCACACACGGGATTTTTTGAAGCAAAATGAGTATAAAGAGCATCCTTAACATCGTGTATGGTAAAGTTATAATTAGCCGCATTATAGATGTTACCGTTTTTTCCTATTACGCTTACTGCATAAACCGCAGTAATTGCTTCACGGATATAACAGCCCGTGTAGTGAGTGATGCTGTCGGACTTTTTGAAGAGAATTTTATTGTTTTGGGCAAGCTCACCTATAATTTTATCAATGCCGAGCTTAGTTGTATCCTTTACCATAGGTCCGAAAATATTATCAAAGCGGACAATATTCATTGGTATATTCTTCTCTTTGAAATGCTTGCGGCAAATTTCTTCAAGTTCAAGAAGAAGTCTTCCGGCAGAAAAGTCTGCATCAGAACCTGCTACAGCCTCCATTTCTCTTTCAGAAATACTGATTACGCCCTCTTCAAAAGGCTTTGAGAAGTTGAATACGGGTACAAAAACAAAGGAACCTTCATTTTCACTGCAGTAATCCAGCCATCTTTCAAGGTCAGCCTTTTTCGCAGAAACAAAGTCTGCTTTCTCATATTCAGGCAGCTGTAAATTAGCAAAGTAGTATATGTGCTTTTTGTCTATGCCTGTTCCCCTGTTTATGAACTCATCATAATTCTCACAGAGAACAAGCTGAGTCTTGACCTCAGCAGACAAATAAGAATAAATGTCAGCGTTTTGAGGCTTTGCGCCTGTAATAACATTGACATAAGGTGATTTTTTATTACCTACAGTGAAAAAGCCTGCAAGATAAGCGGCAAGTGAATGCTCATCTGAAACAATTATAATTTCATCATCCAGATAAAGTGTAGGGTCAATACCCGCCTTCTTTAAAGCCGTGACACTGCATTTAATTTCATCATAAAAAAACTGATTCATATTAACAATCCTTTTTCTTTCTGATTTTTGCCATTTAATTATACTACCTCACTGCATTTTTGTCAATTAAAAAGACGACCGGTAATATTATGGAAAACGAAAAAACGAAGCAGTATCTTCACCGCCTCGTTTTCTTATTAAAATAATTTTTTTCAGTTATAGATAAATATTAAATTTTATGCCTTCTTTATGTATGCGATTTGATTTCGAATAACGAATAAATTCAGGCTGTTTGCAAAACATACAAATCACACCTCTGTTAACATCCGCTCATATAAGGCTTATATATAATCCGATCACGCATCGTATGAAATATCTTAATTGTTTTCGCTTGTAATAAGCTTACCTTTCACTATTTAATTTAAATCTCACTTTACGGATTCCTTATCCGCAAAGCAGGATAATTCACACTCTGCGAATTAAACTAAACAGTACATTGGTAACACCCCTTTCTTTTATTTCGTCTTCATTATACATGTTTTTAGACGATTTGTCAATAGTTTTTAACAAATTAAATATTTTTTATATCATTTGCACATCAAATTAAAAAAATAGGCTGACTACCCGAAAGCAGTCAGCTTTTAAATCAGATATATTTGTTATAAATATTCATAACGATTTCGTTCATCTCATCCATGTGCTGTTCAATTTCATAAACGAGTTTGAACTGATTTCTTGCTCTTACAAGATTATGCTCTGCATAATGAGTTCTGAAATAAACGTCACCGTCAATATAGTCTGTAAGGAAACGTATGCCGCACTCAAGTGTCATAAGCATAGCTGAGAAGGCAAGATTTTCAACCTCTGCCATTGTGAGTGCCTTTGCACAAGCGGAAAGGAAGCCTTCGGCATAGCTTTCAAAAAGCTCAAGTGAAATCTTTACATTATCGAGATTATCGTCATCCTCTCTCGTGGTGTTGCCGCCGAAACGGATTGCATCACCGAAATCATAGAGTGAAAAGCCGGGCATAATTGTATCAAGGTCAATTACGCAGATGCCTTCATTGGTTTCATCGTCAAAGAGAATGTTGTTGAGCTTTGTATCGTTATGTGTTACACGAAGAGGAATAAGACCCTCTTTATAAAGTTTGAGAAGTCTGCCTGAATCAGCGCGTCGTGCCATAGCAAATTCAATATCGGCCTTAACAGTATCTGCTCTGCCCGAAAGATTGTTTTCAACTGCTGCTTCAAGATTGTCAAAGCGCTTTGGTGTGTTATGGAAATCCTTGATAGTCTCATGAAGAGAGTGCATGGGATAGTCTGTAAGGTGCTTCTGGAAATTACCGAAGGAACGGCCTGCATTTTCAAAAAGCTCCTTGTTTTCTATCTTGTTGCAGGTGTGGGAGTTATCGATGAAATTATAAATTCTCCAGCACTTCTCTCCCTCATAATGATAGTACTTTCCGCCCTCTGCTTTAAGGAAAGTGAGAGTTTCTCTGTCAGGGTCGCCGCCCGTTTCTACAATTTTGTTTCTGAGATATGTTGTTACGCTTACGATGTTATCCATAAGCTCTTCCGGGTTTTTGAAAACGTGTGTATTGATACCCTGCACGAGGTATTTCTTAAGCTGACCGTCTTCATTGAATTCAAGAAGCAGAGTGCTGTTGATGTGTCCGTCAGTGAAAACACTCTGAGCCACAGGCTCGCCCTTAATGCCAAAACATCTGCAGACCTTGACTACTTCATTATCTATTTCTACTGCCATAATATTACCTTGATACATCATAATACCTTTCCTTTGTATTTAAAATTTATTCTGCTGTTTCTGTCTTTTTAATGTAATACATTCTTGAATCGTTGTCAAGAATCATTCTTGAATCTGAGAACTTGAAGCCTGAATAGTTATAGGGCTGCTTAGGCTTGAAGCCTGAGTGCATAAGAGCGTCGCCGCCGATGATATAGTCTTCCTTTTCACTCTTAAGCTTAACCATTTCACAAACAAAGTCAAAGAACTTGCCGTCTTCAACATTGAGCTTCTTCGGCATGGGTACATTAATCATATCACCGAAATTCTTGAGTGAAAGAAGCTGAGTACGGATTTTAAGGTCATAGTCCCAGTTTTCATTCAGTGAAACAAACTTGATAACATCGTTACCCCAGTTAGGAGTAATTCTGTTAACAAAATAGCCGTACATAGCTTCGCTCTTATCGGGAGCGGTAATCTGCCACATACATCTGTCATCCTTGAAGATGTCGCCGATACGTGAATATACACCGTACTGAAGAAGGCGTCTGTGCTGTTTATAGTACTCTATCTGCTTTTTAACAGCTGCTCTGTCAAACTGACTGAGATTTGTTACATCAAGCTCATAGCCTAAAAGACCGAAGGCTGATACATTAAATCTCTGCTCAATTGAGCTGGGTCTGAAATCAGGGAAGCTGATTGCAGCAGCAACGTGCATTGTCATAACAGACTGAGGATAGCCGTAGGAGGTACCTGACTGAATGTGCATTCTGTCGAGGGGGTCTGTGTTGTCACTTGTCCAGCACTGAGGCATATAGCAGAAGGTGGCAAGGTCAAATCTGTTACCGCCGCTTGAGCAAGCTTCAAAGAGAATCTCAGGGAAACGGTTTGTAAGTGTCTCCCAGATTTCGTAAAGACCCATAATGTATCTGTGGAAGAATTCGCCACTCTTTGCGTCCTTGCGTCTTGAGAAAACATCAGAGAAGTGGCGGTTGTTATCCCACTTGATATATTCGATGTTGCCGTAACGGAAAACATCTGTCATTGTGTTGATTATGTATTCCTTAACATCATCTCTTGTAAGGTCAAGGATAAGCTGATTTCTGCCCTGTGAAGGCTCATAAACATCAGTTGTTACGGCCCAATCTGGATGCGCCCTGTAAAGGTCTGAATCAGGGTTAACCATTTCAGGCTCAACCCACAGACCGAATTTGAGACCCATAGCGTTAACCTTTTCTGCAAGGCCCTTGATGCCGCTGGGGAGCTTCTTCATATTTACATACCAGTCACCGAGGCCTGCCTTGTCGTTGTTGCGCTTGCCGAACCATCCGTCGTCAAGAACGAACATTTCAGCGCCGAGTTCCTTAGTTGCAGCTGCAATTTCAAGGATTTTCTTTTCGTTAAAGCTGAAGGTTGTTGCTTCCCAGTTATTAACAAGTATGGGTCTGTCTTTATCCTTCCAATAGCCTCTTACAATATTTTCCTTAACAAAAGCGTGCATATTCTGGCTCATGCCGTTGAGACCCTCGTCACTGAAGGTCATTACGCTTTCCGGTGAATCGAAATACTCCCCTTCTCCGAGGCTCCACTGAAATTCAAAGGGATTGATACCGTTGTGGATACGGAGAAGTCCGTGAGTTGAAATTTCGGTTCTTGCTATGTGGTTGCCTGAATACACAAGGTTGAAACCGTAGCAATTACCGCTGTGTTCGGTTGTGTCGATTTCACGGATAGCAAAGAAGGGGTTGTGTCTGTTTGAACTCGAGCCTGAAATTGAGCCTACAGAACATTCGCCTGCTGTGAGTTCACGCTCGTGCTTATATCTTTCTCTTGCCCATGCACCGTCAAAGGTAAGCATAATGTACTTGCCTCTCTGAAGGTCAAGCTGCATACTCATAAGAGAGTTGATTTTGATTTCGCTTTTGCTCTTGTTATAAAGTCTTGTGCTTCTTGTGATTACGTTGCTTTCTTCAAAAACAGTATAGAAAAGGTGAAGCTCTGCGCCAAGCTTTGCATCCTCTAAAATAACTGTAAGGGTTTCACTTTCACCGTAGCTTGAGGGAAGACCCTTGAGCTTGGGCTTCACCTTTGTTACGGCAGCACTCTTGAAGGTAAAATCCGTAGTGAAATTGCCGTCAGCAGCCATAAGCTCCATAGCGGGAAGTCTGTAGTCACCTTTGCCGTAGGCGGAGTACTCGAGAGCAATATGGTCAAGTGAAAGAGAGGTATCCTTTTGTGTATAAGGCGTAGCATTGCTGTAGCCTGCAGCGTGCTTATCATAAAGATATTCGAGATTATCTGAGTTTCTGATTTTTCTGCCGTAGTACATTCCTTCAAGCTGACCTGTAGGAAGCGCTCTGAAAACATAGCTTGTCTTATTAGTTGACAGATGGAAAACATTATCCTTGTTCAAAAAAATCATAGCATTTTCTCCTTTTTATACATTATAGTATATACAGATATTATTTTATAACATCTTGCTCATTGTGTCAAGTAAAATCACAATTAAATAGTGACGGTGTTGGTACGTGTTGCAGAGTGCGGTGATATTTGGCGGGGCGGCGGCTCCATTTAAATCGCTTTGCGATTTAACGGCTATTCGTTGCCGACCCGAATGAAATTCGGGTATGGAGCCGCCCCTCACCTTTTGCACTCACTTCCCCGCGTACACCAAAAAAAGACCAACCTTGCGGTCGGTCTTTCTTCATTACAAAAGGTTAAATTATTTAAGTGTAGCCTTAGCGCCTGCTTCTTCGAACTTCTTAACAGCAGCTTCGCCGTCGTCCTTTGACATAGCTTCCTTGATAACTTTGGGAGCGCCGTCAACAGCTTCCTTAGCTTCCTTGAGGCCAAGACCTGTGATTTCACGAACAACCTTGATAACAGCAATCTTGTTGCCGCCAACTTCTGTGAGTTCAAGGTCAAATTCTGTCTTTTCTTCTGCAGCAGCTGCTTCAGCTACTACGGGACCTGCAACTGCAACTGCAGCAGCAGCTGATACGCCGAATTCGTCTTCTACAGCGTGTACGAGTTCTGAGAGTTCAAGAACTGTAAGAGTCTTAAGTTCTTCAATGATAGCAGTAATTTTTTCTGATGCCATGGTATTTTACCTCCAAAAAATCTAATAAATATAAATTTGATTATGCTTCAGCAGGTGCTTCTGCTTCTGCGGGTGCCTCTGCGGGAGCTTCTGCTTCTGCTTCAGCGGGAACTTCTTCGCCACTCTTGTCAACAATAGCCTGAATAGCACGAGCGAAGGCAGCGATAGGTGCCTGGAATGCACCGAGTACGTTTGCAAGAAGGATTTCTCTTGAGGGAAGCTTAGCAAGACCTGAGATCTTTTCTACGCCGATAACTTCCTTGTCGATGAAACCGTTCTTGATTTCGAAATTCTTGTGTGCTTCTGCAAACTTGTTAAGGATACGTGCTGCAGCAACGTAATCATCTGCACTTGTAGCGATAGCTGTTGTACCATCGAGAACTGCTTCAAGACCTGCGAGCTCTGTGCCTGCAATTGCAAGACGGAGAAGTGTGTTTTTAACAACTGTGTATTCAACACCTGCTTCACGAAGCTCCTTACGAAGAGCTGTGTCGTCAGCAACATTGATACCCTTGTAGTCAACGATAACACCTGCGCATGAATTGTTAAGTCTTTCGGTAAGATCAGCAACTACCTGCTTCTTTGCTTCTAAAACTTTAGCGCTTGGCAAATGAATTCACCTCCTGTAATAATTTTAACCTTTTACCCTTGGTGTTAGAAATGAGAAAACCCTTTCTCTCAAGATACCGAGAGAAAGGGTAACATAGTTAAATCAAGTCAATTTAAATATGCTCCGTTCCTCGGCAGGCGGTTAAAAACTAACCTTTAAGTCTGACACCTGCTGTCTTAGGGCTGGACAGCTTAGATATAATAACACAAAGACAATTGCTTGTCAAGTATTATTTCAAAAATTATTCAGCAGCAGCTGCTGAACCAACCTTGTTGGGGTTGATTTTTACACCGGGGCCCATTGTAGCTGAAACTACGCATGAACGGATGTACTGACCCTTTGCAGCGGCGGGCTTTGCCTTGATAACAGCATCGAGAAGTGTTGTGAAGTTTTCAAGAAGCTTCTCTGTGCCGAAGGATGCCTTACCGATGGGGCAATGGATAATGTTTGTTTTGTCAAGACGGTACTCAATCTTACCTGCCTTAGCTTCAGTAACAGCCTGAGCTACGTTGGGAGTAACAGTACCTGCCTTGGGTGAAGGCATAAGGCCACGGGGACCAAGAACCTTACCGAGACGACCTACAAGGCCCATCATGCTGGGATGTGCGATAGCAACATCAAATTCCATCCAGCCTTCGCCCTGGATCTTTGCAACGAGGTCTTCAGCGCCTACTACTTCTGCGCCTGCAGCCTCAGCTGCCTTTGCTTCATCGCCCTTAGCGAATACAGCAACACGAACAGTCTTACCTGTACCGTTGGGAAGAACAACTGCGCCACGAACCTGCTGGTCAGCATGACGTGAGTCAACACCAAGACGGATGTGTGCTTCAACTGTTTCGTCGAACTTTGCAGTAGCAGTCTTGATAGCAAGATCAAGAGCTTCTGCAGGATCATAAAGATTTGATTTGTCTACAAGCTTTGCGCCTTCGACATATTTCTTACCATGTTTCATTTGTCTTTCATCCTCCTATAGAGTGGTTAAATCGGATTTTTCCTCCCACCCGGGCATTAGTCAGCGACTACGATGCCCATTGAGCGAGCTGTACCTGCAATCATGCTAGCAGCTGCTTCAACTGAAGCTGCGTTAAGGTCAGGCATTTTCTGCTCAGCAATCTTGATTACCTGTTCTTTGGTAATAGTTGCTACCTTAGTTCTGTTGGGTACACCTGAACCGCTTTCGATGCCGCAAGCCTTTTTGATAAGAACTGCTGCGGGCGGTGTCTTTGTTACGAATGAGAATGTGCGGTCTGCGTAAACTGTGATTACAACAGGAATAATAAGACCGATGTCATTCTTTGTACGCTCGTTAAATTCCTTTGTGAAAGCCATGATGTTAACACCGTGCTGACCGAGAGCCGGACCAACAGGCGGTGCGGGAGTAGCTTTACCTGCAGGAATCTGGAGCTTGATTAAACCTACAACTTTTTGAGCCATTATTTTGCACCTCCAAATTTTGTGGTTGAGCGATTTGTCTTAAATTTACAAATCTCCCACTGGGGAGCCACGCTCCCTCAATAATAAACGGCGGTTCAAACCGTAAATTATCTGAATTAATACTCTGCAACCTCTATCTGATTGAGACCAAGCTCAACAGGTGTTTCTCTGCCGAGCATTGAAATCATTACAACGACTGCTTCCTTTTCAAGGTCGATGCTGTCTATAACACCGTTGTAGCCGTCGAAGGGGCCGCTTAAAATGTTGACGAAATCGCCTACCTTGTAGTTGACTTCGACACTTCTCTTTTCGATGCCGAGTCTAATAACTTCTTCATCTGAAAGAGGAACGGGTTTGCTTCCGGGACCTACAAAACCTGTTACGCCTCTTGTGTTACGGATAACGTACCATGCTTCATCTGTCATTGAAAGCTCTTCGTCTTCAAACTCACTCTTTTTCTTATAAATGCAAGCAACCTTAACCATAACATAACCGGGGAAAAGCTTACGCTCAACTTCGCGTACCTTGTCATCCTTAATTTCTGTTACTGTTTCGGTGGGGATTCTCACTTCGAAAATCTGATCCTGCATCTTGCGGTTTTCAACAACCGTAGTGATGTTTGATGCTACTTTGTTTTCGTAGCCTGAGTAGGTGTGTACTACAAACCATCTGGCGTTTTCTGCCATTGTTACACCTCCTGTTACAACTGATTATTCTTCAGCGTCAGCTGTTGTTTCCTCAGCATTTGCAGCTGTGGTAACTTCTTCACTGTCATCCTTAGCCTTGGTTGTTTCCTCAGCTTCGTCTTCATCGTGATCGTGATCGTGAGCATCTGTTGTGGTTTCAACAGTTGTCTCCTCACCGAGTGCAAGGTTCTTGAGACCCTTAACGCCTGCTGAAAGACCTGAGTCAATAGCAAGAACGATGAGTGTAACAATTGTTACAACGATAAGTACGATACCGGTGTTCTTTAAGACAGTTTTTGCATCGGGCCACACAATCTTCTTAGCTTCACCCTTGAAGTCCTTGAAGAATTTCTTTGTGGTCTTACCTGCACGGGCGAAGAAGTTTGGCTTGTCTGATTTCTTGTTACCCTTTGCAGCCTTAGCTACCTTAGCAGCAGCCTTACTTTCATCGGTTGTGGCCTTATCAACCTTTGAATCCTGGGTGACTTTCTTTTCCTTGTCAGCCATTTCTCTTACCTCCCGCTCTTATTTTGTTTCTTTGTGGAGAGTGTGCTTCTTGCAGAATCTGCAATACTTGTTCATCTCCAACCTGTCAGGATTGTTCTTTTTGTTTTTCATTGTGTTGTAATTGCGCTGTTTGCACTCTGTGCAAGATAAAGTAATCTTTACTCTCATGAACGGCACCTCCATTATCGGAAATTTTAATCCGGAAAAAGTTACAACTTCTCTTTCCAGACTTTAAGGCCTCCCTCTTATTCGGACACAAAAATAAAGCCCTCTTCAGAGGTAGTGCTATTCTATCACACAAAACCTCTATCGTCAAGGGCTTTTTAAAATTTTTTCGGCTAAAATAACGAAATTTTTTATGTTTTTTCGTCTCTTTAAACAAAAAGTCTATACAATATTATATAGCAAAGTTTTGCAGTATAAAAAAAGTGATATCAGTCGATAACTGTCATTTCTTTGATTGTGATAGGTGATACAGGTGAAGCCTTCTCTCCCATACTGTTGTATGTTCTGTATTCGTCAAGGAAGCTGTCAACGCTTTCCATGCCTTCGATTACCTTGCCGAAAGCTGCATAGTTGCCGTCAAGGAAAGTGCAGTCATCGCTGTAACAAATAAAGAACTGACTTGAGGCAGAGTTGGGGTTCATGGACCTTGCCATAGAAATTACGCCTCTTGTGTGTGAAAGAGTATTCTGTGTGAAGCCGTTAGCTGCAAACTCACCATAGATGTTTTCGTCACTGCCACCCATTCCGGTACCCTCAGGATCGCCGCCCTGAGCCATGAAGTTATCAACAACTCTGTGGAAGATTGTGCCGTTGTAGAAGCCCTCACCAGCAAGCTTAAGGAAGTTAGCTACGGTTTTGGGTGCAAATTCGGGATAAAGCTCAATTGTGAACTCACCGTGATTTTCCATTGTTACTTTTACTTTTGACATAAGTTTAACTCCTTATTACATTATAAAAGCGGTCACATATGTAACCGCTTATTATTTTAGTTATTGCCGAAAATGTTTCTGCCCTTGAATACGGGAAGAACATCGCTTTCCTCTTCGTCGGGATCATCAAAGATTGAGCCTGACTTCTTGGGAGGAGTTTCGATAACATCAAACGCCTGTGTTGCTGCAGGTGCCGGGGTAGTTTCTGCAGCCTGTACGGGAGCTGCAGCGGGTACAGGATCAAGAGGCATTTCGGGGAATGAGGGAGCTACGGGAGCTTTGCCGTTAGCAGCGGCTGCAGCCTGTTCAAAAATAGAAACAAATGACTGACCGAACTTTGTTGATGCAAAGTCAACTGCTTCCTTGCTCATTGTGCCGAAAATTGTGTCTGATGTGGGAACAGCCTGGCTGATAAATTCGGGAACTGCCTGAGCTGTGTGTGCGGGAGCTGAAACTGCTTCGTCCGGAGCTTTAGCAGCAGTGCCGCCGAAGCCTGTAGCGATAACGGTGATAAGCATTTCGTCGCCCATATCCTCGTCAAATACTGAACCGAAGATGATGTTTGCATCGGGATGTGATGCATCGGAGATAAGTGAACCTGCCTGCTCGATCATATCAAGTGACATATCGCTTGAGCATGTTACGTTGATGATTACGCCGCTTGCGCCGTCGATAGCTGTTTCGAGAAGGGGGCTTGTGATAGCCTGCTTTGTTGCTTCTGCTGCGCAGTCAGCGCCTCTGCCGCGACCGATGCCCATATGAGCTCTGCCGGCATCCTTCATTACGCTCTTGATATCAGCAAAGTCAAGGTTGATATAACCGGGAACCTTGATTGTATCTGAAATACTCTTAACGCCCTGCCAAAGCACATCATTAGCCTTGGAAAAAGCATCCTTAACACTGAGTGACTTATCGCCCAGGAGCTTGAGTCTTTCGTTGGGGATGACAATAAGAGAGTCAACATACTTTTCCAGATCTCTGATACCGTCTTCAGCCTGATCCATTCTTTTTCTGCCTTCAAACTTGAAGGGCTTTGTTACGATACCTACAGTAAGGGCGCCCAGTTCTCTTGCAACCTCTGCAACAACGGGAGCTGCGCCTGTACCTGTACCGCCACCCATACCGGCAGTGATGAAGACCATGTCTGCACCTCTGAGAGCATCGGCAATTACATCACGGCTTTCTTCTGCAGCTTTCTTACCAACTGCGGGATCACCGCCTGCACCCATGCAACCTGTAACCTTTTCACCGATCTGGATTTTATGAGTAGCCTTGGAGTTTTCCAAAATCTGTCTGTCAGTGTTGATTGAAAGGAATTCAACGCCAACGATACCTGACTCAACCATTGAGTTAATGGCATTACCGCCGCCGCCACCTACACCGACAACTCTTATCTGGTTGTAGGAAATGTTTTCATTGTCCATTATGAAGCCCATTTTACTTCCTCCTAATATTGTGAAAATACTTAATATTCAAATAACGTTATATCTTTATCTGCCATAATAGAATATTAATAGGCATAATTAAAGATAATAACTTACTATTCAAGTTATTATAGCACGAACTTTTCAAAAATACAATAAGAAAAGCAATAAGATTTAATAATTTTTTGTAAAGAAGTAATCTTATGCCTGCATACTGCCCTGCATAAAATATGCTGCCACATCATATTTTGCATTGATATAGCCTGTTTTATTCTGAGCTTTGTTATCAATCATAACACTCTCTGCTTTTGTTAGCTTTGACTGAAGATTATCATCAGAACCAAGGTATACTCTCAGGCGTGATTTATATGTCAGGGTAATGTCTTTAACATTTGAAACATCTATGGTGCCTGTATTGATGATTTCATTTCCATCAGCCGCAAAAGCTACACTGTGGGCAATATCGTATTTTATCTTGTTTTTTTCTGAAGCTGCAAACATTTGACCTACAGTATATTCCTGCTCCTCAAGACCTATAACAAGGTACTGTCCCTTTTGGAGCTTTTTCTTCTTTTCAGAAACTACTTTACCGGTTTTATCGATACAGATATATTTACTGCCGCTTTTTATAATCAGTCTTTCATTGGTCGAGGTAATGTTAAGCTTCAATGTATCGGGAAGATTGTATTCAAGACCAACCACCGAAATAAACGGCAAAGCTGTTGTAACTTTATCGTTGAGTTCTTTTTCTCTTATCGTGAGCATATTCATACCTTCACTGATATTTGCTGCCGTAAGAATTTCATCGTTGGTATAAACCGCATCTCCGTCAATAAGGATATTTGAAATTTCAGCACCCTCACAGTATGTGTATGAAACAAGAAACAGCGTAGCAAAAAAGAAAAGAAACAAAACGCTGCAAAGCATGCCCAGTTTTCTTTTTCTCAGCTTTCGTTTGGTGATAATTATTCTGGCCTCATCAACACTTTTGCCGTTTCTGACAAGTCTGAGGAAGGCTTTGTTTGTTTTTTCGCGCTGTTTTGCAACAGAACGCACAGTGCGGTCTTCCGCTTTTTTTATCCCCTTATTTTTCTTTGCATTAGCAGAAGAAGAAGAAGAAGTTTTCGTGCTTTTCTTTTTACGGATATTATCTGACGGTATCGCTTCACTTATTCTTTCATTCTGACCACTGTCTGATTTTTTTGACTTAACCTTCTTTTTAGCCGGCGCGGTCTTCTGCTGAGCTTTTTTGTTCGTTTGGGATACACTTTTCTTCTCTTCGGGTTCTACCGTCTGTGTTCTCTGAGGGGGAACTTGTTTTGTTTCAGCCGATCGCTGTTTTTCCGTGGCGGCATAAGCAGTATAGTAATTACCGCTTGTAGTAATCGGGGTCCACATATCTGAGGTTATGTTTCTCGGCTGCATATTTGATGATGAATATGCTGAGAAAGCATCGTTTTTAAATCCGCTCAACTTTTACACCTGCCTTTCTACGCAAATTCGGGCGACGTTGGTCGCCCTTGATTTATATCACAATTTCAGTTAATTTACAAGTTAATTCTTTTTATATCCGCACCGAGTGAGGTGAAAGAGTTTTCTATAGACTCATAGCCTCTGTCGATGTGATTAATCTGTTCAACCTCTGTTATACCCGAAGCACAAAGCCCTGCAACAACCAGTGCCGCACCTCCTCTGAGGTCAGGACAGATGACCCTTGCACCGTAGAGCCTCTCGGTACCGTCAATAATTGCAATTCTGCCTTCGGTTTTGATTTTAGCACCCATCCTCTGCAATTCGGGAATATGCTTAAATCGGTTCTCGAATATATTTTCCACAACAACACTCGTTCCCGAAGCAACACTCAGCACTGCCGTAAGAGCCGCCTGTGCATCTGTAGGGAAACCGGGATAAGGCATTGTTCTTATATCCGTTACTGCGAGAGGACGCTTATGAGCTTTTATTCTCAATGTATTTTTATGTGTCGTTATACCGCATCCCATTTGCTGAAAAATAGGTATAACCGACATATATGCTGAGTAGTCTGTATTTTTCAGCAGCACATCTCCCCCACTTGCGGCAACTGCCGACATAAAAGTGAGAGAAACTATTCTGTCTGAAATAACACTGTGCTGACATCCGTGAAGAACATCTGCGCCTTCAATAATTACGGTTCCGTGATTACCTATTTCAATTCTGCAGCCGCAGGAATTGAGAAAATCGGCAAGATCCTTTATTTCAGGTTCACGCGCGGCGTTGAGAATTACTGTTCTGCCTTTTGATAAAGCACAGAAAAGAATAATATTTTCCGTTGCACCCACACTGGGGAAAGAAAGACTGACTACTCCCCCGCCTATCCCGCCTTTTCTTGTGCAGACGAGATTACCGTGATATTCCTCTATACACACACCGAGTGTACGCAAAGAACTCAGATGAAGATCAATGGGCCGCAGACCGATATCACATCCCCCGGGCGAAGACATAACAGCCTTACCCGTTCTGCCAAGCACTGAACCGAGAAAAACAATCGACGAGCGCATTTCGCGCATAAGGCCGTCAGGGATATTATAGCATGTAATTTCTCTTGAATCAACTATAAGAGTTTTATTTTCTTTTTTTACCTTGCAGCCAAGGTGTTTCAGTATTCTGATTGCAGCATCAATATCACTGAGTTCAGGGCAATTATGTATCACACTCTCACCCTTGATTAGCACCGTTGCGGCAAGTATAGGCAATGCACTGTTTTTTGCGCCCTGAATATCTATTTCGCCCGAAAGCTTTCTTCCGCCGTGAATAACAAGTTTTTCCACATAATCACCCTTTCACCCTATGTTATGTGAAAAAGCAATTTTTGGTGAATAAACTGTCTTATTTTATAAGAGAAAGCACTATATCTGCAATTTTCTCCTTAGCATCAAGGCTTGCCATTTCCTTGGCGTTTTTCTCTATATCCAGTCTCTTTTCACTGTCTTTTGTAAGTGAGTCAAAAAGTGCCTGCATTTTTTCCTTTGTCAGGTCTTTTTCTTCAATTATAAGAGCTGCGCCTTTATTTACAAGAGCCATTGCATTGTGGTATTGGTGATTTTCGGCAACATTGGGTGAAGGAATAAGTATGGATGCCTTACCCAGTGCCTGAAGCTCCGAAAGGGAGCTTGCGCCCGCACGGCAGACAACAACATCGGCGGCGGACATACATACATCCATATCGCTTATATATTCGCGTACCTCAACATTGTCGGCATTGGCAACGCCTTTTTCCTTCAGTTTATCAGGCACCCATAAGCCGAACTGCCCCATAGCATGAAGGAAATAAAGCTTTTTGTTATGATGATTATCGGCAATAAGGTCAACCATTGCATTGTTTATGGTCATTGCACCAAGGGAGCCGCCCATGGAAAGCACCAAAAGCTGATCATCTTTTATACCGATTTTTGCTCTGGAAAAATCTCTGTCGGCACGGAGCATCTCACCGCGCACGGGAAGACCTGTAACTGTCGGTGCATTTTTGCACTGCATATATTTTTCCGCTTCGGGTGCAGTGAGCATAACTCTGTCTACAACCTTGGCAAGTGTTTTATTTGTTATGCCCGGATAGGCGTTCTGTTCGTGTATGGCTGTGGGGATGCCCATTTTAGCTGCAGTTCTGACAACGGGTCCGCTGACATAACCGCCGAAGCCAACAACAACATCAGGCTGAAATTCTCTGAGAATTTTCTTGACGCTGAAAGAACAGAAAAGAAGATAAATTATAGTTTTAATGTTTCTGATAATATTTTCAATGCTTATTTTCCTCTGAAAGCCTGATATCTTTATGGTTTTAAAGTCGTACCCTGCCGCAGGAACGAGTTTGGCTTCCATTTTATCCTTTGTTCCGACAAAAAGGATTTCTGCATCCGGATATCTTTCTCTGATTTCACCTGCAGTTGCAAGAGCAGGATTAATATGTCCGCCTGTGCCGCCTGCTGCAAATAATATTTTCATAGTAGTCCACTCCTTTAAAATAGTCCCTCACTGTTTTTCCAGACTTGAATGCCTCGAAACAGAAAGCACAACACCCATTTCGGCAAGTAAAACAATTATAGCGGTACCGCCGTAGCTGAAAAACGGAAGCGCCATACCTGTATTCGGAATTATATCTGTTATAACCGCTATGTTTATTATGACCTGTAAAGCTATCTGAATCATTATACCCATAACAAGAACTGAACCGAAGTAATTATTGCATCTTATTGCAATTTTATAGCCGCGGTAAATGAGATAAGCAAACAGACAAAGTATAAAAGCTGCACCTAAAAAGCCTATCTCTTCAATAACAACAGGGAATATAAAGTCATTGTGAGGCTCGGCAATATAAAGCTGCTTCTGCTTGGAATTACCTAAACCTACTCCGAAAAGTCCGCCTGAGCCTATAGCATAAAGACCGTTGACAGTCTGTCTTCTCAGATCTACGAAGTCAGGGTTACCCTTTTCAAGGAAAGCACGGATTCTGCTTTCGGCAAAACCGAAACCTGAAAGGATATCAGGCTTTATAAGCACCACTGCAACAACAATGCCGATCAGACCCAGAACAATTGCAAAATATCTGCCTCTTGTGCCGCTGAGCCACAAAATAGAAATACCCATAAGCATCATAAGAATTGCGGCACTGTAGTGCTTTTCAATAAGAATAAGTCCGCAGTAAATTCCAACTGCAAGTGCAATAATAAAGCAGGCAGCCTTCTGACCTCTGATGCGGCGGAAAAGAAATCGCTCCACTCTCGTCAGGTCATCTTTTTCATAGGATGTTACCGTAATTTTTCCCGACGGCGTTCGCAATTGCTTCTGAAAAATACACATCAGATAAGACATCAACAGAATTACGGCAAACTTAGCAATTTCTGAAGGCTGAAACTGTATTCCGAAAATATAAACCCAACGGCTTGTTTCCTGATCGCTTACGCCCCAGTTGGCAAAAATTGCATAAATCAGCAGACCTATAGCTGCAGCATTTATAAGCAGAGTTATGGGCGAATTGAAAAATCTGTAGTCTATCTTACTGAGAATTATCATGGCAATAAAGCCCAATATTGCTTTTGAAAGCTGACTTTTGAAATAATAGGATGATCTGCCGACTTTGAAATCCGCATAAACATATCCTGCGGAATACATCATTATAATACCGATTGTGAAAAGCAGTAACACGCAACAAAGGAAAACAAAATCAAAGCTTCCGTGATTAACATAGTTATCATATAAGTAGCGCATTTTTTCTTTTATCTTACTCATATTGAGAATCCTCCTTCTAAACTGTTACTGCCGCAAAAGACAGCTTACATCTTCACTGTATAATTCATAATGACAACACCTGCTGCGCATCCGATTACACTCACGAGAGTGAAAACTGCAACAATCTTTTTCTCGTTCCAGCCACACATTTCAAAATGGTGGTGAATAGGTGCCATCTTAAAGACTTTCTTATGTCTTATTTTAATAGAAGCGATCTGAATAACGTCGCTGAGAGCTTCAATAACATAAACGATACCTACAGGTAAAAGTATTATGGGACATTCCACCGCATAGGCAAGTGCAACAACAATACCGCCCAGGAACATTGAACCTGTGTCACCCATCATAACCTTTGCAGGATAGTGATTCCATATAAAGTAGCCCGCACAGCTGCCTGCAAGTGCCGCACCTAAAATACCCACTGATGTGCTGCTCATAGTAATTGCCATAACAGCAAAGGCAACACCAACAGGGATGGTAACACCGCCGCAAAGGCCGTCAATTCCGTCTGTGAAATTAACTGCGTTTATGCAGCCGTAGATAACGCATGTACCGAAAAGGAAGAAGAATATCATACCCGGTACGCTGTCAAGAGCAACCTTACCGTAGAAGGGAATAAACATAGACGTGCTTTTACTTATTGCAAGAGAAGCGAGATAAACAGCAATGATAAGCACCTGAGGTACGGTTTTCTGAATTTCCGTAAGACCGAGATTTCTCTTTTTAACAACCTTGATATAGTCATCGGCAAAGCCTACAAGCGCAAAGCATAAAGCCATAAGAATGCCTGAAACGAGACGGGTAATCTGCTGATTTTTAAGCTCCGTCATTGAGCTGAAGACTTCTGTTTTTGTTGCTAAGCAGATAATTACCGTAAACACTGTGGCAAAGATTGTGCCGATAATAAACATAATACCGCCCATAGTGGGTGTACCCTGCTTTTTAGCGTGCCATGCAGGGCCAATATCGGTGAGAATATTCTGACCGAACTTCAGCTTGTGAAGCATGGGAATAAGCACATAGCCAAGCACTGCAGTGAGCACAAAGGATATGGCAAAAGAAATAAGAATTGCTGTAATAATGTTCATTTAAAACATTCCCTTCTTTTTTTGATTCAGCTCAGATTTGTTAACTGAGCAATAATTTCTCTCTCATCCATCGGGATAATTTCAGTTCCCTTTTCCTGAGATGTTTCGTGGCCTTTTCCTGCCAAAAGAATAATATCATCCTTTTTGGCAATTTTCAAGGCGTATTCTATTGCTTTTTTTCTGTTTTCATGTATATATACGGTTTTTTTACCGTTTCTGACACCCGAAAGTATATCATCTATTATATCAAGAGGTTTTTCAGTTCTGGGATTGTCACTTGTTATAATAACAATATCACTGAGCTGAGAAGCTATATCTCCCATAAGAGGTCTTTTCTCTTTATCTCTGTTTCCGCCGCAGCCGAAGACTGTAATTATTCTGTTGCGGGAAAAATTATTCAGTGTAAGAAGCACCTTTTTCAGTGCGTCGGGTGTGTGTGCGTAATCAATCATCACCTTGAAATCTCTGTCGGTGGGTACCAGCTCCATTCTGCCCTTAACACCTGTGAATGAGCGTAACGCATGGGCGCAGCTTTCAAGAGAAACATTACAGTTGTAGCATACAGCTACCGCCGCAAGAGAATTCATAACATTAAAACCGCCTGCCATGTTTATTTTTATGCGATGTATCAGGTAATCGGTAACAACGGCATAGTCACTGCCTTCCTCTGTCATTTTCTGACACTTGGCAACAAAATTGGCATCGTTATTTTCCATGGAGTATGTTATTACTTTGCCCGAAGACGCAGCAATAAATTCCTCTTGATATTTATCATCAGCATTGATTACCGACAAAGCACTGTTTCTGAAAAGCTCTTTCTTTGCTTCAACATAATCTTTCATGTTGCCGTGGTAATCAAGATGATCTTCAGATATATTAGTCAGCACTGCCATATGAAAATTAATTGTGTGAAGCCGTTTCTGACTGAGGCCCTGAGAAGATGCCTCAATAACACAGTACTCTGCCCCCCATGAACTCAGCTCACTAAACATTCTGTGAAGCTCGAAGGGGTCAGGCGTTGTCTTTTCAGACGCTGTTTCCCTTGCACAGATATTGTTCTTTACCGTACCTATCAGCCCGCATTTCAGTCCGCTCAGGCTGAGAATGGTATATATCATATCTGCTGTAGTTGTTTTTCCGTTGGTGCCTGTTACACCTATGAGCTTGATATTCTTATGTGCATAGCCGAAAAAGGTGGCACAAAGCTCTGCATAGGTGCTTCGTGTATCGCGTACAACAGTGCAGTTTTCACACAGCTTTTCCTCAGCTATTACAAGGTCTGCTCCCCTTTCGAGAGCCTCTTTAAGATATTCCTTACCCGAATTATGACACACAAATATACTGCCCTCACAGCATTTGCGGGAATCATCGGTTATGAGTTTGATTTCCTTGTCTTTAACTTCCGACTTTAAGCCACATAAGCCAAAAAGCTGAGAAATTAACATATTGTCCTCCTTAAATTGAACTTAGTCAATCATTATATTCTCTGACATAAATGATACGGTTATACTTGAGCCTAAATCAACCTGAGTATTCTTTTCAACGCTCTGACTGTAAACCTTAATGCCTGCCTCGTTTGTGTGACCTGAGAATATGATATTAAGTCCGTGTTCAATAGCCACTGCATTCGCCTGGCTTAATGTCATACCCGTAAAATCAGGTACTGTTGTCTTCTGAGGTGTACCGCTTTTTTCAGTGTAAACAATTATAATACCGCCCTGAGGTATACTCTGAAGACCTGCGGGCATCTGTGAAATTACAGTATCACCGTCACCCACAACTTTTATTTTAAGTCCGTCTTTTAAAGCAAGACTCTTGGCTGCACTCACTGTTTTGCCTATAAGTTCAGGAGTTGTCTTGCTGAGCTTTGCAAGTTCTTCCGGGGTATAGTTTCTTTCAACATTAAGATATTCAAGAGTAGGCTCAAGCACCTGCTTTGCAATAGGTGCCGCAACACTGCCGCCACTTCGGTAGCCGTCGTGTGTATTGTCAACACCCACAAGAATTGCAACCTCCGGATCATCGGCAGGAGCGAAGCAAATAAAAGATGCAATATATACCTCTTTATCTGAATTATCGTCAAGCTTCTGAGCGGATGCAGTTTTACCTGCCACGCGGTAACCGTCAATATAAGCATTTCTACCCGTACCGTGTTCATTGGAAACAACCTCAAGCATCATATTTCTGACCTTATCAGCAGTTTCGGCAGAGATAACTTTTCTTTTTACCGTAGGTTCTGTCTGTGAAACTATATTACCTTCACTGTCAACTATACTGCCAACAAGATAAGGTACCATCAGATTGCCTCCGTTGGCAATTGCACAGGTTGCGGTAATAAGCTGAATCGGGCTGATTCTGAAGCTCTGACCAAAGGAGGTACTTGCCAGGTCAACCTTTGACATTTTATCTTTTTTGTGTACCACACTGTATGCTTCGCCTGAAGCATCAATACCTGTTCTTTCGGTAAAGCCAAAAGCTTCAAAGTACTTATAATATTTTTCAATACCAAGCTTCTGTCCGAGAGTAATAAAGAATGTATTGCAGGAATTCATAAGACCCTCTGTGAGAGACTGTGAGCCGTGGGCTTTGAAATTCGCACAGTGATAAGGTGTACCGAGAACCTTTGTGCCGTTTGTGCAGGTATACATCTTATTGCTTATATCGGTTACAATATTTTCTTCAAGAGCCGCAGCAGCGCAGAAAATCTTGAAGCTTGAACCGGGTTCGTAGTTATTTGTAATACAGAAGCTGCTCCACTGCTCGTAAAGCAGACGGCTGTATTCCTTCTTATAATCTTCGCTGCCCTTTTCAAATTCTTTCAGAGTTTCAGTATTAACGCTTGCGTCAAGAACTCTCGGATTGTTGAGGTCAAAGTCCGGTTTATCGGCGAGGGCAAGAATGGCACCCGTATCAACATCCATAACAATACCGTAAACGCCGTCACAGCTTATGCTGTCATACGCCTGATTGAGGGCGTTTTCAAGGTAATTCTGAATCTCATAGTCGATTGTCAGCACAACTCCGTCACCCTCAATGGCATCATAATACTCTTTGTAGGGGTTATCCAGTTCTCTGCCGGCAACGTCTGTAGCAGTAAGGATTCTGCCGTTTTCGCCTTGAAGTGTTTCATCATAATAAGACTCTATACCCGTTTCACCGTTGCCATCCGCATTTATAACGCCGATTACGGTGGAGGCAAAATTGCCCTTTGCATAGTCACGGTCTGAGGCACTTTCATAATCGAAGAAATTTTTAGCGTTAACTAAAAAGGTCTTATCGTCAAGAACCTTGAAGAACAGGAATTTCCTGACTTCTTTTTTATAATCAAATTCATATAGCTTAGCAAAGAAGGCATCAAGCTCAATTCTCTCCGCACCGGAAACCTTCTTTTTTATTATCTGATATACACTGTCCTCTTTTTTGAGCTTCTGAAGAGTCTCTTCGCGGTCAACGCCTAAAATTCTGACCAGATTATCTGTGAGGTCATTATAGAACTCTTCCTTAAACTCCTGTCTTTCACGGAATTTTTTTGCAATTTCAGAAGGATTTACAGTGAGCTGCCAGGCTGCAGTGCTTGTTGCCAGAGGCGTCATATTTCTGTCGTAAATAGTGCCTCTTATAGGCTTGATAACCGTGTCTGTAAGCTGATTGTCGGCAGCTATTTCCCTGTACTCTTCGCCCTTAAAAATCATTATGGCGCCAATGGTACCAAGATTAAGCACTAAAATAAGAGCAATAAGTGTTCTTGCCGCCCATGTTGCTCTGCCTACAAACTTTTTGTCAGTACGCCTTTTAACCTGATTTTTATAAACTTTTCCGAATAATATTTCGTTTAATTTTCTCATAGTCACTCCTGCTTCTTCAAGGATTTGCCTTGAGTGTTATTTTTTCAAAAAAGGACTGCACAGTATTCACTACTTCAGGCAGTCCTTTTATCTTCATATTGATTTATATTCCGCAAGTCACAGTTAAATAATAGACTTTTGCTTTTTATTACTCCTTTGCAGAGTAAATAACCTTATTATCTGCCTTTTCCGTAAGATAAACTTCGTTTTCTGCGCTTACTTTGATAAGACCTAACTTTTCAACTGCATACTTATCAATATCTACACTTGCAACAAGTGAATTAAGTTCTGACTTGAGTTCTTCATTATGAGTCTGATGAACAACCAGAGTCTTTTTTGTTTTTTCCAGCGAATGACGGGCATCGTTTATCTCGGCACAGCTGAAGCAGAAAAGTGAAAAAACTACAAGTGCAACTGCGAGAACAGCTGAAACCTTCATAGCGAGCTTATTAACTTCTCTTTCTCTGGCAATATCTTTTGCAAGAGGATTAACATAAACATCAAGTTTTGGTGCAGATTTTGTCTGTTGTTCTCTCTGCGGTTTGGTTGCAGCATTTGAATTGTAACCGTAATCATACTTATAAGCAGTTTCTGCCATTTTCTTCACACCTCATCACTTTCAAATTAAACTTTCTTTGTTTTATCCGAGTTTTTCTACGCCGCGAAGTGTAGCACTTCTTGAACGCAAATTGTTTTCCAGCTCATTTTCAGAAGCTGTAATCTTTTTAAAGGGTAATTTTCCTTCCGGTGTTTTTCCACAGATGCAAACAGGGGCACTCGGCGGACATTCACACCCTTTGCAATAAGCCTGAAAGGCTCTTTTTACCATTCTGTCTTCAAGAGAATGGAAGGTTATTATTGCAAGTCTGCCACCTTCGTTAAGGCTGTAGAACATATCGTCGAGGGTTTCCTGAAGCCTGCGTAGCTCTGAATTTACTTCGATGCGTATGGCCTGAAAACTCCTTTTGACAGGATGTCCACCTGTCCTTCTTGTTGCAGCAGGGATTGAATTTTTGATTATTTCCGAGAGTTCAAAGGTTGTTTCGATAGCCTTGTTCTCTCTTTCTTTTACTATATTTCTTGCAATTCTTGAAGCAAACTTTTCTTCACCGTAATCACGGAGAATTATCATCAGTTCTCTTTCGCTGTAGTTGTTGACAACATCATAGGCTGACATACCCTGCTTTGACATTCTCATATCAAGCGCAGCATCGTAATTATAGGAAAAGCCTCTTTCAGCTGTATCAAGCTGGTGTGAGGAAACTCCCAGATCTGCCATGATACCGTCAACCTTATCTATACCCAACGAAAGGAGTATTGCTTTCAGATTGGAAAAATTATCGTGTATGATAGTGACTCTTTTATCTGAGCCTATTCTCTCTTTTATAACCTCTATGGCTTCCGGGTCCTGGTCTATTGCTATAAGTCTTCCGTTTTCCCCGAGTCTTTCAAGGATACCTCTGCTGTGACCCGCCCCGCCGCAGGTACAGTCAACATAAATTCCGTCAGGTCTGATATTCAGTGCATCAAGTGTTTCGTAGTATAAAACGCTGATATGTGAAAATTCCATTACTGTTCTCCGTCATACATATCAAGATATGCGCCTTCGGCACGTCTCTGGCAACGAAGCTCATTTTCTCTGATGTATGAGTTATCTTCCATTTCAGATGTCATGGCAAGTGATTCGCCGTAGGCATCGTAAACCTCTGCACTCATAATCTCAACGAAGTCACCGTAACCGGTAAGAACGCACTCTTTATTAAGCTTTGCTGCTCTGCTGATTGATGCGCTGATTACTATTCTGCCCTGAGCATCACACGAGGCTTCTCCTGTGCCGAAAAACTTGCTGTCGCGGATTCTTCTTCGGTTGAAGTCATCCTTTGCCTTTGCAAGTGCCTCGTCCACCTCTTTGAAAAACTCTGTCTTGGAATATAACTGAATTGACGGGAATTTTGTGCGTCTGACTTTATAAATAAATTCGTTGCCTAAAATGGCTCTGAATTTAGCGGGAACAAAAAGACGGTTTTTTCCGTCTATATTATGTTCATATGTACCTACAAGCTCCAACAGAAAAACCACCTTTCTATTTTTTTGAGGTGCTTCCACCAAAATCCATAGCAAACCGTAATTCACCTTTGAATTGTTCGTTTATGGGCAAATTCCCCACCTCATTTTATATTTATTATAAACTTATGGGAAAGAAATGTCAACAGTATTTCGGGAGATTTTAAGCTTTTTTTCGCAAAAAATGAAGTTTTTTTCAAAAGAAAAGAACCCTCTGTGCACAAGGCACAGAAGGCTCTGAGAAATATTAAATTTTAACCCTTTGCTTCATACCAATCCTTGCCCGAATGAACATCGGAAAGGAGCTTAACTTTCATGTTGCAGGCGTTTTCCATTTCGTGTCTGAGAAGCCCTTCAACCCGCTCTTTTTCTTCGGCAGGACACTCAACAATAAGCTCATCGTGAACCTGCATAATAAGTCTTGCTTTGAGACTTTCTTTTTTCAGAGAAGTGTAAACTTTTATCATAGCAATTTTGATTATATCAGCCGCACTGCCCTGAACAGGCATATTTTTGGCAACTCTCTCGCCGAATGCCTGAAGCATTTTATTGCTTGCCGTAAGCTCCGGCAAATAACGTCTTCTGCCGAACATAGTCTGCACATAGCCGTCATCTCTTGCCTTTTCAACGGTAGTGGTGAGATATTTGTTTATGCCGCTGTAGTGGTGCAGATAGCCCTTGATATAGCTGTCGGCTTCTTTTCTTGTTACACCTATATCCTTACTCAGTGAAAATGCACCGATGCCGTAGACAATTCCGAAGTTAACTGCTTTTGCTCTGCTTCTCATAAGAGGCGTAACCATATGAAGCGGCATATTGAAAACCTGGGATGCAGTTATGGTGTGAACATCTTCACCCTTATTGAAGCCGTCGAGCATAGCTGTGTCGTCGGCAAGATGAGCCAGCACACGAAGCTCAATCTGCGAATAGTCGGCATCAACTAAAACATTGCCCTCATCGGCGGTGAAAAACTTTCTCATTTCTCTGCCGATTTCCGAGCGTACGGGAATATTCTGCAAGTTAGGCTCCGTTGAGGAAATTCTGCCTGTTCTTGTTTCCGTCTGGTTAAGTGTGGAGCGTATTCTGCCGTCAGGGTCAATCACCTTCAGCAAGCCCTCGCAGTAGGTTGATTTCAGCTTTGCAAGGGTTCTGTATTCTAAAATATCTGCTACTACAGGGTAATCATCGGCAAGCTCTTCCAAAACCTCTGCGTTGGTGGAATAGCCGCTCTTCGTCTTTTTCTTGCAGGGAAGTCCCATTTTTTCAAAAAGAGCAACGCCTAACTGCTTGGGTGAATTGAGATTAAATTCAAAGCCGACTGCTTCATATATTTTTGCAGTAAGCTTTTCAATTCTCTCTGACATTGTTTCACCGAAAGCTTCAATTCCCTGTTTGTTTACAAGAAAACCTATATTTTCCATACTTGCAAGCACCTCAGCAAGAGGAAGTTCAATTTCATTTAGCAGCATTTTCTGTCCGTTTTCTTTAATTTTATCAAGAAGCACATCACAAAGTTCTTTGATGCAAGCTGTACCTGAAACATAATATTTAGTGTACTCCCCTTCTTTCATATCAGGGACAGTCACACCGTATTCATCGCAGAGGCGAAGCACATCATAGGAATTTGCCGAAGGATTGAGAATGTATCCGATAAGCTCGGTGTCAGCTGCAATATTTTTAATTTCACAACCACTTTTAAGTGCATATTTATATAAATGCTTTGTGTCGGCAGTGTATTTCTTCCACTCACTGTCGCAGAAGCTACGGAAAAAGTCAGAGAAGTCGAAGCAATCGGCACTGACAACCTTAACCTCGTCACCGAAGGCAAAATATATCTTTTCAATGCTTTCGCCCTCATATTCCGTGAGGAAATATGCCTCGCCATCATTTTTAAGCTGACCTAAAAGGGCGGGTAAATCTCTCTCTTCGGATACTGCTATATCGCGTACCGCAGCAGCATCAGCAACGGGGGCAACCATATTTTCACGGGTAAGACCCAGCTTTTCTATAATGCCGAACATTTCAAGCTTAACGAGCATATTTATGGCATTGAAATTATCAATGGGCTTTGTGAGATAATTTTCGAGCTTTGTATCAATGGGTGCCTCGAGGCAGATCGTACCCAGCTGACGGCTGAGATATGCACTGTCTTTACCTGCTTCGAGCTTATCGTGGACACCTTTTTTGATATCAAGCTCATCGAGATGCTCATAGATATAGTCAATAGTGCCGTATTTTGTGATAAGGTCACCTGCAGTCTTTTGACCGATGCCCGCAACACCGGGAATATTATCGGAGGAGTCGCCCATAAGAGCCTTGATTTCTATCATGCCCTGAGGCTCAACGCCATATTCCTCCATAAGTTTTGCCTTGTCATATACGGTAGTGACTGCTTTACCCATTTTCGTTGCAGCAAGAAGAACAGCTGTATTATCACTGATAAGCTGAAGGGAATCTCTGTCGCCCGTTGCAATAAAGCACTTGTCCTCGCCCTTGCATTTATCTGAAAGGGTACCCAAAATATCATCTGCCTCATAGCCTTCCTTTTCAACTATGGTGCAACCGAGATAGGCAAGAAGCTCCTTGAGAATAGGCATCTGTGACCTTAGTTCATCAGGCATACCCTTTCTGCCTGCTTTGTAGGCATCATACATCTTATGTCTGAAGGTAGGCGCTTTAAGGTCAAAAGCAACTGCCACACCGTCAGGCTCGCACTCAGCCTTGAGTTTTATTAAAATATTGAGAAAGCCGTAAATGGCATTGGTAAACTGACCGTCCTTTGTGGTGAGCATCTTAATTCCGTAAAAAGCTCTGTTGGCAATACTGTTACCGTCAATTACAAGAAGCTTCATAGTTTTACCTCTTTTCCCTTTGTTTATCTTTTTGGGGTACTGCTCATATTGAACACAAGTGTTCCGCCCTGCATAAGTTCATCGTGGGTCACATAGATATCCTCAAGCTCAACACCGTTGAGAGTTGCGGATTCAACATAGACGTTTCTTCTGCTCTGATTTTTAGCCTCAACTGTGAGAGTTTTACCGTTCGAGAGAGTAATCTCAGCAAAATCAACATTAGGTGAGCCTAACCAATATTTATCTGTGCCTGCAAGAGGATAGAAGCCCATAGCTGAGAATATATACCATGAGCTGAGAGTGCCGCCGTCATCGTTTCCGTCAAGACCGTTGATATCACTGCTGAAACGCTTATCGAGAGTCCACCGTACCCACTTCTGTGTAAGGTCACTGCGACCTGCGTTACTGAAAAGATAAGGTGTGTGAATATCGTGCTGATTACCTATCCAATAGCCGTGACCCGGGTCAACAGCCGCTCTTGTCAAGGACGCATCCTTCATAAAGTCTTCCAGTTCACCGACAAAATATTCCTTACTTCCGAAAAGCTCTATCATTCCGTCAATGTCCTGCAAAGCATTCCAGCGCCACTGTCTTGCACTGCCTTCACAGTAGCAATCGGCGTATTTTTTAATCATAACCGCATCGTAGAAGCTCGTTATATAAGGATTGAAATGATCTTCAAAGTTGCCGTCAGAGTTTCTTGCCTGGAAATATTTTGTTTCGGGATTGAAGGTGTTTTTATAGTACATTGATTTATCATAATACTTCTTTGCATCCTCTTCATAGCCTAAAGCTTCGGCAAGAAGAGCGATTGCGCCGTCTTCCCATGAATATTCAATTGTACGGGCAACGGACTCATCAGCAGGAGCCAGGTCATTGGGCACATAGCCGTATTGGTTATACATATCAACATAGTCCCTGCCAACCTTGGTATCCTTAACCTCTGAGGACTTCTTCATATATTCATAGGCAGCTTCAAAGTCAAAATCTCTGTAGCCCTTGAGATAGCTTTCGGTTATAACGATATTTGCAGGGTCACCGAGCATTGAGCCTGCATAGCCTGCACCCATAGGCCAACGAGGAAGCGCACCCCCTGCCCTTGCCATTTCAACCAGGGATTTCAGGCAGTCATTCTGTATCTCGGGTGTTATGAGCGCATATAAAGAGTGGGCATTTCTGCAGGTATCCCACAGTGACATATCACTTCTGTAGGTATATCCCTCTGCAGTGTGTACTTTTTCATCAAAGCCGAGATATTCGCCGTTAACATCGGTGAAATTTGTAGGCATAATCATTGCATGATAAAGAGCGGTATAGAAGACCTTCATTATTTCCTTATCGCTACTCTTCATATCAATGACACTCAGAGCCTCATCCCACTTATCGAGCGCTTGCTTTCTCACATCGTCAAAGTTTTTGCCCTGGGTTTCTGCACGGAGATTTTCGAGAGCGTTTTCACAGCTTACAAAGCTCACAGCAAGCTTCATTTCAAGGCTTTCGCCCTTAAGATTGCCGAAGTTAAGGTCAATACCAAGGTCATTTGCATCACCGATGATATTGTAAGATTTTATCTCCTTATCCGTAACTGCGGCAAAATAAACGGGAAGTCCGCCGTAACGCGAAGAGAAGGCTGCTCTTATAACTGCTGAGCCTGTAATAACACCGTTTTCGTCAACATTTACCTTACCTGAGCCTGAGCCGTAATCTGCGGCTGTGCTTGTGATATCAATGAAAAGTCGCGCATCAGAAGAATTATCAAAGGTATATCTGTGTATGCCGGTGCGAACATCGGCAGTCATTTCAGCAAGACAGCCTAAAGGCGGGAGATACACTGCATAGTACCCCGGCACTGCCTTTTCATAAAGATGTGAATAAGGAATAACTCCTGCTTTTTTATCACCCACTGCGGGAGTGACACGGAATATGCCGTAATCCTGGGCGCCTGTGCCTGAAAGACGTGAATGGCTGAAGCCTTTTATATGGGCATGCTCATAGTAATAGCCTGATGTGTTTGTTTTAACAATATAGGCACCACCTATAAAAGATGTGTCGGGACCAAGTCTTACATTGCCGAAAGGCACTGTAGCGGCAGGGCTGAGCATACCGCATGTCCAGGGTGTTCCGCCTGTGCCTATAAATGGGTCAACATACTGAGTGTACTCCCCGACTTCGGTTTCGGGCATATTGACCGGCTTTAAAATTACTCCGTTAAAAAGACCTGAAAATGCCGTTTCGATTGCAACAAAAACTGCCACTATTATTCTGATGATGTGCCACATAGTGTTTTCTCCCTTCAGTTTGTGCATAAAATTTTATTACATTTAATTATATTATCTGAAGAGTAATTTGTCAATTGTCATATTTCTCAATCTGCTTAAAACCTCTGTTACGGTACGCGTTAGATTTGGAGCAGACAGAAAAATGCACTCCGCCAAAGCAGAGTGCTGAGTTTGATTTAAAACATATAATCAGTTTTAGCTAATTCTTGCATTGCACCAAACTGCTCAACAGCAGTTTCAATAAAGGCTTCAGGTGAAACACCTATAACATCACTTTCATACAGAGATGCATAATATCCGTATTTCGCCCCTTTTATCGCCACAACATAATTATTCCCGTCAATATACAGTTTGTAGTCTATTCCGTTTATTTCACCGACAGTGGCTTCACCGTAAACATCGCAATCATAATCATTAAATACACTTGGAACTTCTCTGTCAGTAATAAATTTATAGTTTAAAACTTTATCTTTAATTTCAAAATATTCTATCGCATAATCTACACTTTTGTAAACATCATTGAATATATCAATATATACCACACCGTCAGCATAAGACTTGCTTATTTGATAACAAGACTCTTCAGAATTTACCTTTTCAATTTCTGATTTATAGGGAAGATATTTATTAACATTAACATCAGGTCTTGTATTATCAGAATTTATCCAGACCTCCCACTCCGAATTGTATCCACTGTAAACACTGAAAGAAAACACTACAATTCCCACACATATTATAACTGAAAAAAGTGAAAATATCTTTTCGACGGTAAAAAACTCTGATTTTACCACAGAAAGCAAAATTGCTAAAATTATAAAAGCTAAACACATTGCAAAACAAATTCTTACGGAATTAAGCAAAAAAACAAATTCAGAGAAAACAGGATCTATAGATGTTTTAAATAATATTGAAATAAAAAGGGTAACAGATAAAACAGCGAAAAATATTGCAGAAGCAGCGACAATTCTCTTTGATATTTTCATATTCAATCACCTCATATTTTGATTATATAGCCCAAAGCATATTTCGTCAAGCAAAATATATAATTTGATTCACCTTGCATTTAACGTTCATTTATGCTACAATACTACCGACTTGTTTAAAAGGAATGATTAAATGAAAATTGGCAATATAGAATTAGACCCGCGTACTGCTGCTCTCGCTCCCATGGCAGGGGTTGCTGACAGAGCCTTCCGCGAGATATGCCACGATTACGGTGCAAGCTATGTGGTCAGTGAGATGGTTTCAAGCAAGGGTCTGACAATGTGCGACAGAAAAAGTAAATCTCTTTTGCTTCTCAGCAAAAAGGAACGCCCTGCCGCCGCACAGATTTTCGGCTCTGATCCGAAGATAATGGCTGAAAGCGCTCTCGAGTGCATGAAGTTTTCACCCGATGCCATAGATATAAATATGGGCTGTCCTGCACCTAAAATTGCAGGAAACGGCGGAGGAAGCGCACTGCTTAAAGACCCTGAGCTTGCTTCAAGGATAATGGCAGAGGTACGAAAGGCTGTTGATATTCCGGTTACGGTTAAAATCCGTCTCGGTTGGGATAATGACAGCATCAATTGTGTGGAAATGGCAAAGCGTGCCGAGGCTGCAGGTATGGATGCAATAACAGTTCACGGCAGAACAAGAATGCAGATGTATGCTCCCCCTGTTGACCGTAAAATGATAGCTGAGGTAAAAAAGGCGGTGTCAATCCCCGTTATAGGCAACGGCGATATTGTTGATGGTGTAACCGCCGCTCAGATGATAGAGGAAACCGGCTGCGATTATGTTATGGTTGGCAGAGGCGCTCTGGGCAGACCATGGGTTTTCAGTCAGATAAGTGCCTACCTTCACGATGAAAGAATACTTCCCGAGCCGCCCGTAAGCGAAAGAATGAGAGTTATGGTCAAGCACATCAGGCTTATCTGCGAATATAAGGGTGAAAGAGTAGGTATAAAAGAAGCAAGAAAGCACGCCGCCTGGTATATCAAGGGCATAAAAGGAGCCGCCGCCTACAGACAGCAGGTGGGTACTCTTGAAAGCATTGCTCAGCTTGAAGAGCTTGCCTATAAAATTACAATGGAAAATCTCGATATATAAAAAAATCCGGCAAAGACCTTTCTTTGTCGGATTTAAACTTTTCCACCCTTATAATCGGCAAGGGCTATACAAATGCAATAAACATCCTTTGCACCGGCTTGCATAAGTGCATCGACACATTCACTCAGGGTTGCGCCCGTAGTTTTGATGTCATCGCAAAGCAAAAGCACCTTACCCTCCACCTCGGCAGGGGTACGCACCGAAAGAGAGCCTTTAAGATTTTCTTTTCTCTCCTGCCCCGTCAGCGTGTGCTGTTTTTTGGTGGTTTTGACTTTCACAAGACAATCGTTTACAGGTACACCCAGTTTGTATGCAACACCTTTGGCAAGAAGTCTCGACTGGTTATAACCTCTTTCTTTTTCCGCTTGCTTTGTCATAGGCGTGAAGCAGACACCGTCAAACTTCACATCGGGATAAGCCTTTTTTACGCGCTCAGCCATATCCTTAGCAAAGTGAGAGACCAGATGAAGCCTTCCGCGAAATTTCATAGCGTGGATTCGTTCTCTTATATCGCCGGAATACATATAAACCGCAGCTATATGAGGCAGTGCGGGATTAAACTGATTTTCGCAAAAGCAACTGCTCTTCTCATAGCCGCAATTATGGCAGAAATCCTCACTTATGCATATGATATTTTTCTCACAGTGCGGACAGAAATTATAGGCAAGAGGAATTATTCTGCCACACCTGTCACACTTTTCCGGAAAGAAAAGTCGGGAAAGTCTGCTTTGATATTTCATAAATTCACCTTTCGTATATAAGAAAGAAACTCTTTCAGGTCTTTAACTGTAACATCCTGATTAAAGCTGCCCGATTTGCCGTATCTGTCTATAAGCACACTGACACAGCCGAAGCGTTTTGCAGTGACTATATCCTTCTCTTCGTCGCCTATAAAAATCATATCTGAAGCTGTAACGCCAAAATGCTCTGCAATATCTTTAAGCCCCTTAGGGTCAGGCTTTCTGTAGCCGCAGGAGGACGAAGACACATATAAATCAAAATAAGGCATAAGCTCGGTGAAATAGCTTTTATGAAGCTCGTCAGGCATACCTGTTGCAACATCTGTGAGAGTGGCAACTTTATAGCCGTCTGCTCTGAGGCTCTCGAGTACATCTGCAGTTTCATCATAAATGTAAGGTGTGAGCTTCATTGAAGCAAAAAACACAGATATAACATCCACTAAAGTAAAATCACCTTGCCAATGCTTTGTTACATCTGTGAAAATCAGCTCGGGAGTATATTCCTTTTCGCGATAATTCACTCTCGGATTATAGTTTCTGAGAATTTCAAGAGATTTATTTATCTCGGCTTCGCTGAGCTTTAAATTCAGTTTGCTGTTGACATAAGCGAAGGCTTCTTCATAAAACTCAAGCCACACATTAGGCATACCGCGATATTCCATAAGTGTGCCGCCTATATCGAAAACAATTACTTTCAAAATATCACCTCAACGTGAAGTTTATCACAGTAGCAAATCATAATATTCTCAATATATTAGGCATATTCAAAACTTTGAGTATGATACTATTTTATCGGGTGATATTTATGATTAGCTATAAACCTTTTTATGAAACGCTTTTGAAAAAAGGCATAACTGAATACAATCTTATATACAAGCAAGGCTTTTCTGCCAACACCTTTTACAGAATGAAAAAAGGTGAAGCATTAAGCACAAAAACTATCGATGCTCTTTGCTATGCGTTGGATTGCGAAGTAAGCGATATTATAAAATTCGAGAAAGAATAAGGCTTATTTTCAGCCAAAAGAATTAAGCGAAAAAAATTAAAGTTTTTATCGAAAAAGGCTTGACATTTATGGCACCGATGTGTATAATAGCCAAGTAACTTATCCGGGTGTGGCGAAGTTTGGTATCGCACTTGACTGGGGGTCAAGGGGCCGCAGGTTCAAGTCCTGTCACTCGGACCAGAAAAGAAAACACCTTTTGTCTACTGACAAAAGGTGTTTTCTTTTCAACGAAATTTGCCCTAACGGGCAAGTGAAATAGCTTCGCTGTGAAATATTTACTTCGTAAATGTGAAATATTCGCTGACGCGAATGTGGGCAAATTTCATTTCACATCGAACGAAGTGAGATATTTCACAATGTGTGGTAGCACATTATTTCACATTCGGCAACGCCGAATATTTCACTAAATTCAAGAGTTGCAATTTTATCCTACGAGCACATATTGGGCAACAATTTTGCACCCTAACACAAAAGTCCTTGTAAATCAAGGGCTTTTTGCGTTTTCAAGGAAAAAACGCCTATCTTTCACCGTTGCACCTTTTATTGAATCTTATGGGCTTGAACCTTTGACTTGTTTTATAGTATTGACTGAACAGATGTTTTGTGATAAAATTTATATACTTTACATCCACTGTATAGAA
>JAZSKE010000088.1:0-32122 GCA_045534675.1 Acutalibacteraceae bacterium | reverse complement strand
AACTTTTGTGTTTGCTGTTTTTTCGCCCTCTCGCGGTACCATCGTACAGCTTCGGAGCGAAGAAAACGGCATCTTGTACCATTCTCGAAAGTCAAACAGCGTGCCGAAAAATACTTTTTCGACACGCTGACCGGACTGTGAAAACAGTCCGGTATATCATATCCGCAGACATACATCGGGTAACGCACTTAACACAGTGCGATTTACCCGATTATTTTTTTACCTTCAGCAACCGCAACCGTTGTCGCAGCCACAGCCGTTATCGCAACCGCAACGGTTATTGCCACAACCGTTGTTACAGCCGTAACCGTTACCGCCGAAAAGACCGCCGTCGTTACCGCAGCACATTGACAAGATAAGAAGAATTACAATCCATGAGCAAGCGCTGCCACCAAATAAACCGTTATTACACATTATGTTTACCTCCTTTAATCTGAGGGTTTGTCACCCTTCAATTTCATTATACGCAAAGGTTGTTGTTGTGTTACTGAATAAACAAATGGCGTATGATAAAAATAAATACATATAAACTGCGGAGGCGTCTTATGAATAAACACAGCTTTAAAACATCCCCTTTTCTGTCTGAAACAGCTATTGAAGGTCAAAATATTACTGACCCCTTTCAAAGTGCCGAAAGGTCAAAATCCTGCCCTCACGAAAACAGATTGAATTATTCTGAAATTTCTCAAAAATCATCAAAAAACGAAGAAATCAAGAGCTGATTTCAAAATTCAGAACATTTCAGTTTTATTTTGACCTTTTTTGACCTTTGAATTTAAAGGTCAAAGATATATAATAAAGATGATGAAAGTCAAAGATAGTCAAAGTCAAACAAAGGATGTGATGACAATTAATCTTTCAAATGTAATAGCACAGATGATAACGGATATGCTTGAAGATAAAAGTGAAATTGAAATTCAGCGCAATATCTTAGCTCAGAATATCGGCTGTGTGCCAAGTCAGATAAACTATGTGCTTTCCTCACGCTTCACCCCGGAAAGAGGTTTTATAGTCGAAAGCAAACGAGGCGGCGGAGGCTGCATAAGAATAACAAGAATAAGCTATGACGAAAACTCTCTTCTTCTACAGGTAGTGAGAAGCGTAGGCGCTGCAATAGACGAGGGTACGGCAGAAAGCCACATTATAAATCTTATGCGCCACAGGCTTATCACCCAGCGCGATGCCGCAATTATGTCGGCAGCACTCAGCGATTCAAACTATAAGGGTCTGCCTGCCGAGGTCAGAGATATTATACGGGCAGGCATACTAAAGCAGATGCTTCTGTCAATAATGCAATAACGCACTTTAAGGAGGATGATATTTATGTTATGTCAGAACTGTAAGAAAAACGAAGCAACCACACACATTAAAAGAGTAATAAACGGCGAGGCCACACAGAGCCATCTTTGCAGTGCTTGCGCTCAGGCTCTGGGCTACAACAACTTCTTTGACGATTTTTCATTCAACCTTCCCTCACTTTTCTCAGGCTTTTTCGACGACAGCATTCTTGCCCTGAGCGAAAGCAGACTTGACCGCTGCGAAATCTGCGGCAGCAGCTTCGATGATATTATTAAATCGGGCAATGTTGGCTGCGCAAACTGCTATGAGAAATTCTATTCAAAGCTTCTGCCTTCTCTTCAGAGAATTCACGGCAGAGTAAAACATGCAGGCTCTGTTCCCGAAACAGTTGCAGACCCTATAGTACCCGAAGAGAAATCGGCCGAAGATAAAATAGCAGATTTGCAAAAAGAAATGAGCAAGGCTATCGAAGAACAGAATTTCGAAAGAGCCGCCGTTTTAAGAGACGAAATTAAAAAGCTGAAAGGAGATAACTGATATGAACTGGTACCGTAACACTGCTGAACAGGGCGACATCTGCCTTAGCACAAGAGTGCGCCTTGCAAGAAACATAACACAGTACCCCTTCCCTGCGAGACTTTCATCACAGCAGAAAAAGGAAATAGGCGAAACCGTAAGAGAAATTTTCAAAGATGTAAGCCTCAGCTACATTGATATGTCAGCACTCTCCCCCGCCCAGACTGTTTCCCTTGCCGAAAAGCATCTCATAAGTCCCGAATTTGCCTGTGACACCAAGGGCAGAAGTCTCCTTCTTTCAGAAGAAGAGGATGTGAGCATTATGATTTGCGAGGAAGACCACATCAGAATTCAGACAGTACTTCCCGGCCTTTCACTTGACGAGGCTTTTGCCGAAGCTCAGAAATGCGATAAAATTCTCGGCAGCAAGCTCTCATATGCTTTCAACGAGCAGTTGGGTTATCTTACACAGTGTCCCACAAATATAGGCACGGCTCTGCGTGCAAGCGTCATGCTTCACCTGCCCGCCCTGACAAAAAAAGGCGCAATTCATCGCCTTGGTACCACCGTTGCCAAATTGGGTCTGACACTGCGCGGTTCCTACGGAGAAGGCTCCGAGGTCAGCGGAGATATCTATCAGCTCAGCAACCAGGTAACTCTGGGCATCAGCGAAGAAGCCGCAATAAAAAACCTCAATTCAATAGCAATGCAGATTATCACACAGGAAAAACAGGCTCGCGCCCTTCTTGTGAAAGACGACGATTACCTTGACCATATTTCAAGAGCCTACGGCATACTCAGAAGCGCCCACAAGCTTACCACTGACGAGCTTATCAAGCTCATATCTTATGTACGCGTGGGAGTGAGCGAGGGCATACTGTCCATTCCCGCCGAAAAGCTCAAAGAACTCACAGTAGTTTTACAGCCTGCCACTCTTAACTCTGCCACCGGCAAAATTATGAACCAGAGTGAGCGCGATGTTTTGAGAGCGCAGAAGGTAAAAGAAGAACTGAAATAATGTCAAATATAATCGGACTGTTTGTTAAAGATACTCTGTATTTTCGGCAAACAGTCCTTTTTTATAAGCAAAATTCTGTAACAGGAGGAACAGACAATGTATAAATTCACAGGTTTCACCGAAAAAGCCAACAAAGCCCTAAACTCAGCCGTAGAAACAGCCGAAAACCTGGGACACACATATATAGGCAGTGAGCATCTACTGGCAGGACTTGTAAAAGAGGGCGACAGTGTTGCCACGAGTATGCTCACATCAAAAGGCATCTCTTTCAGTGCTGTTGAGCAGGAAATCAGGCGCACTGTGGGTGCAGGTATCCCCACAGTGCTTACGCCCGAGGATTTTACGCCCAGAAGCAAGCACATCATCGAGCTTTCGCTTGCTGTTGCCCGTCAGAAAAATTCAGGCTATGTGGGTACTGAGCATCTGCTTACGGCACTTCTGAGTGAAGATGACAGCTGTGCCGCCTTCATACTTTCACAGCTCGGAGCTTCTTCAGGTGCAATTCTCAGCGAAATAGATGCACCGAAAAACCGAAGTCCCTACTCCTCACCCTCATCCCGTGGTTCCCGTTCAAACGCAAAAAGCACAACACCTACTCTTGATAAATACGGCAGTGATCTGACGTTAAAAGCACAAAAAGGTGAAATAGACCCTGTAATCGGCAGAGAAAAAGAAATAGAGCGTGTGACGGAAATTCTTTCCCGTCGCACAAAAAACAACCCTTGTCTCATAGGTGAACCGGGCGTTGGTAAGACTGCAATTGCAGAAGGACTTGCCCTTAAAATATCAGCTGACGAAGTACCCGAAACCCTAAAAGGCAAACGCATTGTCAGCCTTGACCTGACAAGCATGGTAGCAGGCACAAAATACCGCGGAGACTTTGAAGAGAGAATAAAAGGCTGCATCGAAGAAACAGTCAAAGCCGGCAATGTAATTCTTTTCATCGACGAGGTACACAATCTTATAGGCACAGGCTCGGCAGAGGGTGCTGTTGATGCGGCTAACATTCTCAAGCCCTCCCTTGCAAGAAGCGAGCTTCAGGTTATAGGTGCCACCACCCTCGAGGAGTACCGCAAATATATCGAAAAGGACAGCGCCCTTGAAAGACGATTCCAGTCCGTTAAAGTAGGTGAACCGACAGCAGAAGAAACTGCTGAAATTCTCAAGGGACTTCGCAGTAAATACGAGGCTCATCACAAGGTGAAAATCACAGACGAGGCGATAACTCAGGCTGTTAAAATGTCCGTCAGGTATATCAGCGACCGTTTTCTCCCCGATAAGGCAATTGACCTTATTGATGAAGCCTGCTCAAAGGTACGCCTCGGCTCATTCACACTGCCGCCGGAGGTTAAAGAAATAGAAAGTCAGCTCAAAGAAACTACCGCAGAAAAAGCGGCAGCAATAGACTCCCAGGATTTTGAAGGGGCAGCAAAGCTCCGCGATAAAGAAAAGGAGCTGCTAAGCAGACTCACTGCAGCAAAAACCAACTGGAAAGAAGAAGCAGCACGCACCTACGGCGAAGTAACGGGCAAGGATATTGCAAAGGTTGTATCCTCATGGACGGGAGTACCCGTAAACGAGCTTACTCAGGAGGAAAGCGAAAGACTTCTCAGACTTGAAGAGATTCTCCACGAAAGAATTGTAGGTCAGAAAAAAGCCGTGGAAGCTGTTGCAAAGGTAATAAGGCGAGGCAGAAGCGGACTTAAAGACCCGAAAAGACCTATGGGTTCATTCATTTTTCTCGGCCCCACAGGTGTGGGTAAAACCGAGCTTTGCAAAGCCCTGGGCAGTGCCATGTTCGGAGATGAAAACGCCGTCATACGCCTTGACATGAGTGAGTATATGGAAAAGCACAACGCCTCCAGACTTGTAGGCTCACCTCCCGGTTATGTGGGATATGACGAAGGCGGTCAACTAACTGAAAAGGTCAGACGAAAGCCCTACAGCATCATCCTCTTTGACGAAATAGAAAAGGCTCACCCCGATGTTTTCAATATGCTTCTTCAAATTTTAGACGATGGCATCCTTACAGATTCTACCGGCAGGCGTGTTGACTTCAAAAACACGGTTATCATAATGACCTCAAACTTAGGCGCAAAGCATATAGCTTCAAAGGGCAGTTCAATAGGCTTTGGTGAAAACTCAGGTGTACTCACTGACGAGCAGATCAAGTCCGCTGTAACAGGCGAGCTGAAAAAAGCCTTCAGACCCGAATTTTTGGGCAGAATTGATGAAATAATCGTTTTCAGTCAGCTGACAAAAGAAGAAATCCGCCTTATTGCAAGACGGATGACAAATGAACTTACAGACAGATTACGCGCTATGGAAATTGAAATGACCTTTTCCGAGGAAGTCACAGACCTTGTTGCAGATGCAGGCTTTGATACGGTCTACGGTGCAAGACCACTGAGAAAAGCTCTGCAAAAAAAGGTTGAAGATAAGCTATCCGAGGAAATTCTCTCAGGAAAAATTCAGCCAAAGGGCAGATACACCTGCACCGTTAAAGACGGCGAGGCAGTTTTTGGGGAAGCAGCAGCCTCTTAAGAAAAGTTTATCCTTCTGCCGTTATCAAAAAATCCACCTGACAATCAGGTGGATTTTTTGATTTTATTACATTGTCTTTGGCTGAGGAACAGGGTCAGAGAGCTTAACGAAGTCTATCTTTTCCATTTTTGTTCTGGGAAGAAGATCCATAATAAATATCTTTCTCGGGCATGAATAACCCTCAAGATTATCTTTGCAGAATTTCATAAGCCTTTCCTTCACTTCTTCATGGTCAGCTTCAGGGTTTCTGAGTGAAACAACAAGTTTAACATAAGGTTTATCATTTTCATCATAACCCTGACATGCACAAACTTCATTTATGTAGTCGAGCTCAAGAATCTTTTCTTCAATTGTTGCAGGATAAATATTGTAACCGGATATAATGATAATTCTCTTTTTGCGGCTTGTGAAAACAAGGTGTCCGTCTTTGTCAAGGAAGCCCACATCACCTGTTCTCACCCAATTTTTGCCTGTCTTATCTGTGTAGATGCCTGTTTCCTGAATGAAATCGTCTGGCAGATAGCGGTTCATCATAGTTTCACCGCTCACAACCACTTCACCTATGCTGCCCATAGACAGCTTGTTGCAGTCATCATCCCAGATTTCAATCTCAGTGCCGAAAATGGGTACACCAACGGTAGTTGTTCTCGAATCGGGAATGCCTGAATTAGTTGTGCAGACAGCGCACATTTCAGTAAGTCCGTAGCCTCTGCCAAGTTTTGCCTGAGAGCCGAGAGCTGCAATTTTAGTGTTGAACAAGTCAACAAACTCGTTGCTTACAAAGTCTCCGCCAACAGAAAGAATAAGGAGATTTTTCACACCCTCATTTTCAAAATTGGGAGCCTCTATCATCTTCTGGAACATCTTGGGTACACCCAGAATTTCCATAACGCAATATTTTCTTATAAGTTCATTTGCCTGAATGGGGTCAAACTTCGGAATCATAATGGGTCTGTAAGCATTGCAAAGTGCATAATGCATTGAAACACCTAAGCCGTAGGCATGGAAGCAGGGAAGCACACAAAGTGAATATGATTTTGTGTAGTCGTGAGCAGGGTCAAGGGCATACATACTGTAAGCAAGGAAATTGAAAGAATAATTTGAATGAATAATTGTCTTGCTTCTGCCGGTTGTACCGCCGCCGTGAAGATAAATTGCATCGTCCTTTCCGGGATGTTCTATTGAAGGCACGCGGGGCAGATCCATAGCTGTAATATCAAGATAACGGTAAACATTTTCGTGCTCAGGTACGTGCGCATTCTGCATCTCATTGCCCTTGGCGTATTGATAAGCCACTCCGTCACAGAAATCAGAGGTTGAGCAGATAATTGTCATATGCTTTTCAATTATGCCTACATACCCTGCCGCAAAAAGGTCAAGCATAAACACACCCTTGCTTTTTGTATGAGCCATAACCTCTTCAAGCTGTGCGGGAGGCGTAAGAGGGTGAACAAAATTGGCAACAACACCGAGCTTTATAAGTGAATAAAAGGCTGTGAAGCCGTGACCGCATGTGGGCATAAACACAGTGAAAACATCACCTTTTTTAATACCCTTTGATGCGAAAAAGGCTGCCATTTTTTCAATATCGCCCAAAAGTCTTTCCATTGAGGTTTCACTCTCAACGGGACCTACCGGGGTAACAAAAGCAGTGTAGTCTTTGCCTATATCCTTTGATATTCTTTCATAGCTTTTAAGCAGATAATCATAGCAGGATTCATCTGTAGGTTTATGTAAATAATTGTTTGCTGAAATTCTGAATTCGCGCATTTATGTTCTCCTTTCAGAGTTGTAATTTTACAGTCCTCTGCATCTTCTGACAGATTATACCTGCATAAGAAACAATTGTCAATATTCAAAATTGCTTTCCGTGCAACAATTGTTGCATATTGTAACAATAAGTAACAGATGTAACAAATTGTTTACAGCTAAACTGTAGGGGCGGCTCCACATGGGTCCCCGAAGAGTACCCATCCCCTAACACCTGCAGGTGTTCGGGGTGCCGGATTTCATCCGGCAGTGGAGCCGCCTCACCGCTGACTTGCCATCAGCCGATTATTTAGTTTTCAACTGCGTCCATACAATGTGACCTATACCTCTTACGCCTTTAATTATATAGCTGCCAAGGTTACCGTAAAGTCCTGTCATAACGGGATTTTTCAGGTCTTTTTCACTTTTATTATCTTTTTTACTCTGACCGATGCTTACATTTTCACCCTCAAACGGTACAACAGCACTGCCCTCACTTGCCACAGCCACACAGCCGTCTGCAAATGCACACACTTCACTGAGCAGCTCACCTGAAACGGCACCCTCAAAAGCATACAGTCCGAGAAGAGCTGTTTCACTCACACCGTTATAAGAGGGTGCAAGAGGCTTGCCCTGGGCAGCCACAAGAGTATAGGCATCAAGTATCTGCTCCTTTGCCCTGCTGAAATGGTGTCTTTGGTTGCCGTAATATGTTCCGAAGGGATTCATTCTGACAGTTTTATCCTTTTCAAGGCGCATGGGACAGTGAGCCATTGAGGAAAGCACCTGACGGGCATTAGCAATAATAAGACCTACCTTGTCATCATAAAGACCTGTCATGCCTGCCGTAAGCTGATGATTGAATGAAGCTATATAATCGTTTTTGCTGTCACATTCAGGGAAGGACTGTGTTCTGAAGGAGGAAATGTCATCCATAAAATTACGCTTGATAACACTGATATCACCTGAGAGCTTAGGCGTAATCTGGAAAGGCACAGTCTCTTGCCACTGCATATCCGTATATCTGCCGAGAGATGAGTTTTCCGTTGAAATTGACACAAGCTCGGGAGTATAAGGATAGTTCACCGTTGCTCTGATAAACACTGCCTTGCTGTTCGCACCTGTGAAGAAATCGTAGGTGAATGAACCGCTCTTTTCTTCTTTAGGCAGATGTATTTCACCTTTTACGCGTACGCCCTCGCCCTGACCTGCAACACTGAGCGCCTTTGCTGAAACATTCTTAAAATCATATCTTTTTCCGCCATAGGTTATGAAGCTCTGCAGAAATTCGTCAGTGCCGAGTTTTTTATCTCCAAGCTGCACCCAGGCTATCCTGCCCTTATCACTGAAGAAAATACTCAGATCACCTGCTGAAAGAATGTTGCTGAAAATAGGCTTTTCTTTCTTGCCGTCAAAGGTTATTTTTATGTCGTACTTCTTTTTGTTTTCACTGAATTTCAGCATAAGATATGCCGAGGAGTTGTCGTCAGCCATGCTGACCGCAGTGAAACAATCAAGATATTTGCCCGTAACATTGAGTTTTGATATATCTGCCGGTTTTTCTTTAAGGGCTACCTGCACACACTGGAAGGTGCTGTCGTTTATATTGTAAATTGTGAAGCCTTTGCTTTCAGGCATAGCGGCTTTTTCTTTTTCAATAACCTTCTCAGCCAAGTCGAGGGCAGTTTTCTCTCGCTGAATATTCAGCACGGGTGTTGCAAGACCAAAGTGAGTGGTTGAAAGAAGAATAACTCTGTCGAAAAATGAAGGTGATTCGCTGTCTTTTTTTGCGGTGACCTTCGCCATAGCTCTTGCCCTTTCAAGGCTTGTCCATATTCTGCGGTTGAAGGGCTTCTCGCTCCATGAAGCATAGCCTGTAAAGTTGCCGTCGGCAGTGTCGTGAGTGAAGTCAATCTCCCCCACTGCATCGTGATTTTTAAGGTAACCGCCCACCGTATCGAAAACAACATAAGGCAGATCTGCCACTTCTTCAACAAGACCCTTGATACCGTCTGTGTTGGCAAGCTTGCCGGTGAACGGACCTAAATCCATTGTCTCCCAGAAAATTGCATCAGCATCCATATTGATAAAAAGAAGCAAATCTCTGTTGATAGTTCCCTTTTCCTGCTGTCTTCGCAAATCCTTGACCCATGCACGCAGTGTGCCTGCATCGCAAACATCGGAGTTGCTGTAGGTTGGGATAATTGTCATGCTCTCGTTTTTATATGTATACTTAACAGGGTTAAAAGCATATTCATCACAGAGCTTCGGCACAATTGTGCGGAAAGCGTCGAAGGGTACGCAGCTGTAATAAAGGCAAAGAGCCTTCACGCCGAGCTTGTTATAAAGACTGACCTGAGAAGGCGTAAACATAACCTCCTGAGGTCTTACTATCTTTTCATATTCACCGAAAATATCCTTGAGGCCCGAACCTGCCTTATTGGTTACCGCCAGCTCAATGCTCGCTTCAAATTCATCCTCGGTCATTGCAGAAAGTGCGCCGTTGTTATAGCCCATTATGATATTTTCATCGCCGTACTTTGCTACACGCTCCTTCATTTTCTCAATGATTTCAGGGGCATACTCCGGGAGAATTTTCTCGAGGGAGAAAAAGTTTTCACTGTCCCAGGTACCCTTGACAGGTATGCCCCTTTCGTTAAAGTCCGTAAGTATATCGAGGATTTTGTTTATAATTCTGATGTCGGAGCCGAAACCTAAATTGTCATTGGTATCTCCTCTGTAGGAATGATAGCAGTTGACGTGAAATCCATAAGCAATGTGGATTTTGTTTTCTTTCATATTGTCACCTCATATTGGTTGATGGGTTTATAGTAGCATATTTGCCTGGAGTTGTAAAGAGCGTTGTCGGTACGCGGGATGCCAAAGCAAAAATGACAGGTTTTATCCCGCCGAGAATTTTTACATATACTCCCTCAGGCTTTTTGTCAGGACAAAAAGCCAGCTCCCTCGGTGAGGGAGCCAAGCTGACGATTATTTTAAGTTAACTGCAAACTCTTGCCTTCCTCTTTGAGGAAGGTGGCAGACCGCAGGTCTGACGGAAGGAGTTTTCCATCAGTGCTTCACACCGCATTCGCAGACTTTATTCTTGCCAAAGAGCTTCTGGAAGAAGTTGATTATCTTCCAGAAAAAGTTTGTTATTCCGCCTGCGTGGCAGTTGCAGGAGCAGTTTTCTGCAGGATTATCGGGTGTGTCGGGTTCTTCGGGTGTGTCAACTTCTTCGCCACCCTTTGCAAAATGTATATTTGCATTGAGAAGGCATTCGTTTGAGTCAAGAATTTCTATCTGCTCCCACTGCTCTTTACTGCCGGCATAATAAACATCTGTTATTCCTGTGCAGTTCAAAAAAGCACCCTGACCGATATATTCAAGATTTTCACCGATTGTTACAGTCTTTACGGAGCTGCAATTCTGAAAAGAATAAAATCCGAGCCATTCAACCTTATCGGGAAGAACAAGGTTTTCGAGGCTGCTGCAGTTAGAAAAAGCTAAATCTGTAATATGTGTAATATTTTCAGAGAAATTCACACTTTCAAGACTTGAACATCCCTGGAAGCAGCCGTCACCTATCATAGTCACACCGTCGGGAATATCCACACTCTTAAGGCTTGAGCAACCCTGGAATGTGTATTTTTCAAAAGCTTTTATATTTTTGCTGAATTCTATGCTCTCAAGTGAAGAACAATTATAAAAAGTGCAATAGCCTATACTTTCCACACTGTCAGGCATTATTACTTCTGTAAGGTTTTCAGCCCAGAAGCAAGTGCTTGAGCCTATATCTTTAACACCGTCGCTTATAACAAGGCTTTTGATGTCACTGACATTGTTATACCACGGCAAATCGTCATCACGGTTTGAATTGAACACAAAGTATTGCTTCATATAGCCTTCACCAACGATAGAAAGCACACCCGTTTCGGTGTCAAGTGTCCAATCAATGTCACCGAGGATATTGGGATGAACATAGTCTGCACCGCACTCACCGCTTAAAATAACGGCATTTGCTGTCATAGGCAACATTAAAATCACCGTAACAAGAACTACGCTTAAAATTTTTCTGAATGTTTTCATAGTTTTTTCCTCCTTTTATTTATAATTCAATATTACTCCCCACAAAGAATTAAGTCAATAGTTATTCATATATTTTTCCTCTTATGTTACTCAACCAGGCGGGCATAAAAATTCCGCCCTAACTGAGCGCGTACAAAAAAGCAGCCCCGAAGGACTGCTCAAGTTTATTTGTTTTGCCCTCGCCGAGCAGGCATTCTTTCTTGTAAGAAAGAATCAAAGAACTTTACTCGCTTTTGCTCATTGCTCTCTGAACAGCCTTAACAATTTCAACTATGGGGATAATGAGAACTGAAAGGCCGAGAGAAATAAGATATGCCTTAAGGTCAAGATGTGCAAAGCCGAAAAGATTTGAAAGGAAGTCGATTTCAACAACTGCAGTTGTAAGAAGGAATGAGCCTATCATAGCACCGTAAAGGGCAACATTGTGGTGACCCTTGAAGAGCATAGCAACTGCTGAGCCTCTCTGTGAGCGCATATTGAAGGAGTGGAAAATCTCGCACATAGCCATTGTGAAGAATGCCATCGTCATACCCTCGGAGCTGTCATGGATATTTGTCCATGCAAATGCTGCACCTGTTTCAAGGCATTCAAGCCATTCACCGATATAGAAAGCTGCCACTGTAAGGATACTTACAAGAAGGCCCTGGTATGCACAGTCAAAGCCGAGACCGCCCGCAAAGATACCGTCTGTTTTATTTCTGGGCTTTCTTCTCATTATGTTTGCTTCGGGCTTTTCAAGTCCGAGAGCAAGTGCGGGAATACTGTCTGTTACAAGGTTGATGAAAAGAAGGTGAGGTGCTTCGAGAATTGTGAAGCCCATAATTGTTGCAAAGAAGATTGAGACAACCTCTGAAAGGTTTGAGCCAAGAAGGAACTGAATTGCCTTACGGATATTATCATAAATTCTTCTGCCTTCGCCTACTGCAGAAACGATAGTTGCAAAGTTATCGTCTGTGACCACCATATCAGCAACATTCTTTGTTACGTCAGTACCTGTAATGCCCATACCTACACCGATGTCTGCACTCTTGATTGAGGGAGCATCGTTAACGCCGTCGCCTGTCAGTGCAGTAACATATCCCTTGCTCTTCCATGCATTGACAATTCTTGTCTTATGCTCAGGATGGACACGGGCATAAACAAATATGTTTTCAACAATCTTTTCAAACTCTTCGTCAGAGTACTTGTCAATATCTGCACCCATCATAGCCTGACTGTCATCGGTGAGAATACCAAGCTCTCTGGCAATAGCCTTTGCTGTGTTAATGTGGTCGCCTGTAATCATAATAGGTGTAATGCCTGCACTGCGACACTCAATAATAGCATCCTTAACCTCAGGACGTACCGGGTCAATCATACCTGTAAGACCGATAAAGGTCATATCGTATTCAAGTGATTCCGAATCGTAAACAGCAGGAGCAGCGCTGTATTTCTTATAAGCAACTGCAAAAACGCGAAGAGCCTTGTTGCCCATTCTTGTGTTTTCCGCAGCAATTTTCTCACGGTATTGGTCATTCATCTCGAAGACTGCGCCGTTTATATCAATGTGGCTGCACTTCTTGAGAATTTCGTCGGGAGCGCCCTTTGTGAACTGAATGAACTCACCGCCCTTTGAGTGAACCGTTGACATCATCTTTCTGCCTGAGTCGAAGGGTACCTCGCCTATTCTGGGGTACTTTACCATAAGCTCTGCCTTGGGCAGTGAAAGTGACTTTGCATAGTTGATAAGTGCCACCTCATCAGGCTCACCCGTACCCTTGCCGTCTTCTGAAACCTCAGCATTGGTGCAAAGAGCCATAGCTGTTGCAAGCTGATTTTCATCGGGAGCATAGTGATCAACAACAGTCATTACATTCTGTGTGAGTGTACCTGTTTTGTCTGAGCAGATAATCTGTGTGCAGCCGAGTGTTTCAACGGCATTCATCTTACGGATAATTGCATTCTTCTTTGACATATTTGTTACGCCGATTGAAAGAACAATAGTCATAACCGCAACAAGACCTTCGGGGATAGCTGCAACTGCAAGAGCAATAGCAGTGATGAAGGAATCGAGTGCTACCTCGTAGAACAGGCCCTGTGATCCGCCAATAAAGTACATAGCAATATTGTAGCCAAAAATAACAAAGCAAACACCAAGCACAAGCTTTGTGAGAATCTTTGAAAGCTGTTCGAGTTTGATTTCAAGAGGTGTCTTGCCTTCTTCTGCAAGAGAAATAGCATTGGCAATCTTACCCATTTCTGTGTCCATACCTGTTGCGGTAACAACAGCCTTACCGCGGCCGTAAACAAGGGTTGAACCCATATACGCCATATTCTTACGGTCACCCAGAGCGACCTCGTCATCAGCCTTTTTGCCCATAAGTGCATTTACAAGCTTTGTTACGGGAACTGACTCACCTGTGAGGGCTGCCTCTTCGATTTTCATACTTGCACATTCAAAGATACGGCAGTCTGCGGGAATAGCGTCACCTGCATCGAGAAGAATAACATCACCTACAACAAGGTCTTCACTCTTGACGGTAACAATTTTGCCGTCACGCAGAGTTTTGGTTGTTGCCGCGGACATCTTCTGCAGTGCTTCAACTGCCTTTTCCGCCTTGCTTTCCTGCATTACACCGAGAACTGCATTGATGATAACTACCGCAAGGATAATAATTGTGTCTGTGGGGAAGAAGCTGTGACCTGCAGCAGAAGCCTCAATATATTCTGTTACGGCTGAAATTGCAGCAGCAATAATAAGGATTATAATCATGGGGTCTTTCATCTGATCAAAAAACTTTTTGAAAAGGGAATCCTTCTTGGCTTCCGCCAGCTTGTTTTTGCCGTTTGCTTCAAGTCTTTTCTCTGCTTCGGCACTTGTGAGACCTTCAACAGAGGACTTCACCTCAGCAAAAACTTCATCTGTTGTGTGGAGATAATGTTTCATACATTCTTTCCTTTCTTTTATCAGTATCACTGATTTAATATTATTGAACCGGGAACGAGAATATATCCTTATAAAGAAATTCAATAAAAAAACCTTTAACAGAACGTGGGTTCCGTTAAAGGTCTTGCTACCTGTAATCAGGCCTGTAAACCAGCCTGTCGGCGGTTGTTGATTTACAGCTTCGAGCTACTCCCCTTCTTTAAAAGGTACTTCTCTTAACACATAATATACTAACATATTATGTGTGTTTTGTCAATAACTGACAGTTTCTTTTTCAGCTACGGTTTCTGTTGTTTTTTCGCTGTTTTTAGCCTTTTTCAGCTTTATTTCAAAGGAAATGACAAAAGCAACAAAGGATATTATACTCGTTGTGCTTGCAAGTGACATATCATAAACCGTATCATACATTCTAATGAGCAATTCGTTGCCTACTCCGTGACCGAAAAGTCTGTAAATAAGCACACTGTCTGTAGGCTCCCACATAAAGCCCTGGTTGGTGGTACCCCATATGAAGTCACCGATGAACTCAGTCATTTCGTGTATGGGGATAATTGCAAGTGAAAACGCCACTGCAAAAAGGCATACGGCAAGATTTGCCGAGCGTCTGCCGGGTCTAATGAGAGTGAGAGCTATATAGTACCCTGCCGCCGCGCCTATAAAGCCGGACATAAAATGAAGCAGAGTATCAAAACGGCTGGCATAGGCATACATATCCACATAGTTGCCGCAGTATGAGCCAAGGAAAGCAATAATCACAATAAGAGTCTGCACTTTATAACTGATTTTGCAAAACATTGAATCCTTCGGAAAAACGAAGTGAAGAATGCTTATTGCAAAGGTACCCAGAGTGATTACGCCGAGAAGCGTTGCCTCCGCACGGTCTTCCATTGTGAGGAAGGCGTATATCATAACAATTCTGACGCTCCACCATAAAAGCATATCCCAGATATTTGTCTGTGCCTTTACCTTATCAATCTCATAGGCGATTTTCTCTCGGCAACGTGAAGGCACATCCTTTAATGAAAGTTTTGCCTTTGCCTTAGTTTTTATGAACGCCGCTTTATTTTTTATGCGCATATTCAGATAAAGCACTGCAACGCCGATAAACGCGCCTATAACACAAAGGGTTATATCCTCACTGAAATCTATAAGATACCTCTGCTCGGGCATACTGCCCATAGTGCCTATAAGACTGAAAAGCCAGTGGTCATCGGGTGGCATTTCGCAGTGAACGAGATTTCTGCCTGTAAAGAAGTCTGTGAAAAACTGCAGAATTTCCTTTGGCACGGCAAAAGCGCAGGAAACGCAGAATGACATAAAGGCAGTGAAATTAAAATCCTTACCCGTAATCGGCTTTCTCAGAGCAATGCTTATGTAATAGCCGAGCGCCACACCGATAATGCCTCCGAAAAGGCTCAGCGGTACATCATATTCGGGGAAGCTCTGAAATACATCGAAGCCGAAGCCCACACCTGAGCCGAGAGCGGCTACAAGGCACACACAAGTCTGAAACCGCGGGCTGAAATCCTTGATAAGCTTTCCGAGTACACTGCCGAGAAATGTTGCAATGAATGCCATAACAACCATCATCTTTTTAGGTGTTGTTTCAGCAAAGAAAATTGCAACTGCAAGAAAAATTCTCACTGCCCACCAAAGGCAGATTTCCCATATAGGCGTACCTTTCTTTTGTGAAATAGTTTTATTCATAGTAATTACCTTCCAATATTCATTATATAATGCTTTCAAAAAAATAATACCTTCCGAATAACAGAAGGTATTATAATACTATTCACTCGTTTTGTAAAGGAAAGTAACGAAATTGTAATCTTTTTGTCACTTACTTAGCATTAGTCAACAAATATTGTTGCAATCTTTTCATCACAAAAATATATGGCTGTAGGAATAAACAAACCCTTATACACCTTGGCAGTCAGATAGAAACATTCGTTTTCATTTAATTCATCCGATTCCAATTGCGCTGATTTTCTGTTAATTTCCCATCTGTCTACCCCTTCTTCAAGCTTAAAATCGTCACCTCTTAAATATCTCTTTTCACGATAATATTTCTCTTCAAACCAGCAGTCGCTGTCACTTTTTTTATCAAGCTCAGACAACTGAGCAAATCCGTCTTCACCAATAGTAACCGCTACTTTTTTATTGTAAAGCCTATAATTATTTATGTAATAATCAAGGCAATATCTGGTATCGGTCGGATCTGAACCTGCACGATAATCGGACAAATATAATCCGTTTATTCTTATTTTATAATCTATGCTATGCTTGAGTGCAAACTCTCTGATTGTATAGTGGTGATATAAAAGCACTGCGGGAATAAGAAGCTGAACAATCATGGTCAATGCTATTATAATCTTAAACTTTTTATTCATCGCTCTGCACCTCCTCACTTATTTCGCAAACAGGTATTTTCTGCTTAGCGCGTGAAAGTCTGAAGTTAATTGCAAGGAGTACCCCGCCGAAAACAAGAAGCATAATGCCGTTGCCCATCATTGACAGACCCGACTGTGCCACCGCAAGCACCGTAAGACCTGCAACGGAAATAAATCCGAGATTTATGGGGAGCAGTTTCTTTTCTCTGCCACCCGAAATCATAAGGATAATGTTTGCCGTAAGTGCAATAATTCTCAGTGTGGTTATAAAAGCCCTTGCTCTGTCTGCATCATGTTTTTCGGGCATAGCATAAAGGCTCACGGTGTAAACAATAAACGATACCACGGCAACTGCAAGATAAGCGAGGAATACCTTATCAATCTTTTTAGGTCTGACATAAGCAATAACCGCAGGTATAGCAAGGAAGCATACCGCTGTGAAAATAACATTATATTTGTCAGCCTCAATATCATCAATATAGAATGCACCGTACATAAAAATCATCAGGCTTGTCAGCACAAGACCGGGAATTTTATAGGGCATTGCCATATCTCCGTCTTTAAGTGACAGCACAAGAAGACATATAGCGGTTGCGCCAATGCTCATAAACGACAGCATTAAACCGCCTTCTATTCCGATGCCTATAAAAATCGGGAAAATAAGCACTGCAAACATACTCAGCCAATGTGCAAAAAGACTTCTATGGCTTTTGTTTTCATTTTTCAGCATAAGCGATGAGTAAACACAGCCCACTACAATAAGTGCAATTGCAGCACTAAGAGCAAAATATGACTTCTGCTCACCAAGAAGAGCAACTATCCATGTTATTGCACAGCCATAATATACAGCCAGAGGTGAAACACACCTGAGAAGTCCCATGACGGGCAGAACTGACAGACAGATAACTACCAGCACCGTGTACCAATATATTCTCAAATCAAATATGTTATAAATCATTGTCAGCGTTGCGGCAATACCTGCAGTCCACAGAATACCTTCACCCTCGCACCAGGGAATTTTATCCTTCTTCTTTATAAGGGTGAATAATCCCGACACCTGACCTGCAATAAGCGGCAGGAAAGAAAGCACACCCTTTGAAATCGTAGGCATTTCTTTCCAGAAGGTGATAAACACAAGCACCACACCTACGCCTACAAGAAGCGCACCTAAAATTGAGAAGACTATCATAAGTGTGCTGTTATAGTTTGGTTTTTCAGTTTCAAGGCTGGTGTTACGCTTTTTGCCGTAAATCAGCTCTTCAATCGAAACCTCAAATATTTCCGATAGCTTGCCAAGCATTTCAATATCAGGCTGTGTTCTGTCATTTTCCCAGCTCGAAACAGACTGACGGGAAACATAGAGCATTTCAGAAAGTTCCTCCTGAGTTATTCCTTTTTCATTTCTCAGTCGTTTAATTGTTTTTGAAATTTTCGTCATGTTATCATCCTTTCGGCAAAGCAGAGTTTTTGAGCTTTGTCAAGTATATGTTATCATTTATATACCTTAAAGTCACGAAAAAGAGGTCAAAAACCCTTGCTACATTTTGTTGCGAAGGCATTTTCATTCCATAAAAGAAATAATGCTGTCAATTTCACGACTTGTTTGGGTTAAAAACTCACGGCAGGCTTCATCAGCATAAAGCAGTCTGCCAACCTTTTTCACCCGCCATAAAAATCCTCTGTCAAATTTCACATCGCTGAAATTACCCACAAGAGGACACACATTCACTCCCCTTATGTCTGGGATTACCGTGATTTTGCCCTGAGTTGTCACATAGGGGAAGAAGGGAAATATACGGCAGGAAAGAGGCCTTTCATATCTTTTGCAGCTGCCCTCACACACAGCAAGGCGTACCCCCTCTTTTTCATTTACGGTGAGAGTGGTCTCCTCAAAGGGAAACAGCAGCATACCCGTATCGCTGTCGCCCTTACAGCAGGCTGCGTCACAGATTTTTCCGCAATCTTTTTTCAGCGGAGTTTTGCTTCCTATTATTCTGTTTACTTCTTCATAGAGTTTTTCATATTTATCCTTCATTTTCAGCTACTCCGTAAAATTATTTGTGCAAATATTATACAATATTTCTTATAAGAATGTACAGTTTTATTCTTGAAAAAATTATCGGTTTATGGTATATTTATTTTTGGTAGTTTTTGAAAGGGGTGTATTTATATGAAAAAGATTGGATTTGACAATAATCAATACATCACAACTCAATCAGAACAAATCAGAAACCGTCTGTCTCAGTTCGGCGGTAAGCTCTATCTTGAATTTGGCGGAAAGCTTTTTGATGACCACCACGCCGCAAGAGTGTTGCCCGGCTTTGAGCCTGACAGTAAACTCAAGATGCTTCTTCAGCTTAAGGAAGAGGCTGAAATTGTCATCGCCGTAAGTGCAAAGGCAATTGAAGGAAAGAAACTTCGCCGTGACCTCAACATATCCTATGACAAAGAGGTTCTGCGTCTTATCGACCTTTTCAGGAGCGTAGGCCTTTATGTGGGTTCCGTTGTTATAACTCAGTATGACGGTCAGGGTGCTGCCGATGCTTTCAAAAACAATCTCAAGGCTCTGGGTATCAAGGTATTCACCCACTATAAAATTGCAGGCTATCCCTCAAACATACCCCTTATTGTATCCGAAGACGGCTACGGCAAAAACGAATATGTTGAAACTGAAAGAAAAATCGTTGTTGTTACAGCTCCCGGCCCCGGCAGCGGAAAAATGGCAGTATGTCTCTCACAGCTTTATCACGAGCATCTCAAGGGTATTGAAGCAGGTTACGCTAAGTTTGAGACCTTCCCCATATGGAATCTGCCGCTTAACCACCCTGTTAATCTTGCCTATGAGGCCGCAACTGCCGACCTTAACGATATGAATATGATAGACCCCTTCCACCTGGAAGCCTACGGCAAGCCCACGGTCAACTATAACCGTGACGTAGAAATTTTCCCCGTACTCAACGCTATATTCACAAGAATTTACGGTTCATCACCCTATAAGTCACCAACGGATATGGGTGTAAATATGGCAGGCAACTGCATTGTAGACGAAAAAGTTGTATGTAACGCTGCTAATCAGGAAATTATCAGAAGATACTACAACGCTCTGTGTGACGCGCGCCACGGTGCCGACACAGCAAAGGAAACGGAGAAAATCCTTCTTCTTATGAATAAGGCAGGCATCACCGTAAAAGACAGAGCAATTATACAGATAGCAAACAGACTTGAAGCTGAAACAGGCGCACCTGCTGCCGCAATTGAGCTTCATGACGGCAGAATTGTTATAGGCAAAACAAAAGAGCTTTTAGGCTGTGCTTCTGCCTGTGTTCTCAACGCACTGAAGGCTATTGCAGGTCTTGACGATAAGCTTCTGCTTTTGCCATCAAGCCTTATTGAGCCTGTGCAGAATCTTAAAGTTGACTATCTCGGCTCAAAAAATCCGAGACTCCATGTTGATGAGGTTCTCGTTGCCCTTTCGGTCAGTGCCGCAACTGACGAAAATGCCGCAAAGGTTATGTCTTGTCTGCCCCACCTTAAAGATTGTCAGGCACACATTTCCGTCATTCCCTCAAGCATTGACAGAGAGATGTTCCGCAAGCTGGGCATTCATCTCACCTGTGAGCCTGAATATGAAAACGACAACCTCTACCATATTTAATTAAAACACCAACGCACCGTACCCTGCCGAAAAGGCAAGTACGGTGCTGCTTTTATTTATATTCAGTAAGACTCTTGAAGATATATCCCTCTGCCCTTGCCTTATCAATGATATCACTCAAGGCATCCGCATTGTCTTTTGATACACTGTGAAGAAGTATAACTGCTCCCGGGTGAAGGCGGGACATAACCTTTTCAATAGCGTAATCCTTCCCGCGTACCTTACTTGTATCCCAATCGTCATAAGCCACTGACCAGAAAACACTCCTGTAGCCCAGAGACTGCACAAGCTCAAGTGCGCTCTCATTATACTCACCTGCAGGAAAACGGAAATATTTTGCCGCATAACCGAAAGTTTCACGAAGATAGTTTTCCGTCTCCTCTATCTCCTTTGCCATTTTAGTACGGTTAATAGCGGCGAAGCTTGGGTGCGTTGTGGAATGATTACCCACAATATGCCCCTCTTTAATCATACGGGCAATTAAATTTGTTTCCTTTTTAATATGGTCGAGTGTGCAGAAAAATGTTGCGGACACTCCTTTTTCCTTAAGCACATCGAGAACTCTGCTTGTGAGATTTTCATACTCATAACCGCAGTCAAAAGTAAGATAAAGCACCTTTTCCCCTGTGGTGTCAAGAGTAAAAGCCCCGTATTTCTCAAACTCCTTCTGAAAACCTAAAACGGTATGATGCGCCTTACCTCCGCTTGCAGGGCCGTGGGAATGACTTTTCTTTGCGGTGGAAAGACCTTTGCTGTTATTGGCATCAGTGACACTGTAGCTGATTTTGTTTAAAGGTGCAAAGCCGGATAAGGCACCGACGTCGGGAGTACCCGTAATAATCATATTCTTATTTTGCGGTAAATTTTCACTGTTTAACACTGTGGATTCTATAACCTTAGGTGCCTCAGCTGTGCTTAGCGTTATTTCTTTTTCAATTTTGTTTTTCTGATTTTCTGTGATTTTTGTCCCGGTATATGAAACAAGAATTGCCATCACACATATCCCGAACATAATTGCAACTGTTCTTTTCATAGCATTACCTCCTATGTACTCGGCAGGCTCTTGCCCACCGAAAAAGCATCACTTAAACATATATTTCATGTCGCCTACGAGGCCTTCCATGCTCTTCATTGCTTTTTGTGCCTTTTTTCTTGCCTTGCGCTTCATGCCGCTGCCTGCCATAGCACCTTTAAGATATGCAGAAGCTCCACCGACGGCTACACCTATGCCGATGCCTGTCATAATGCTTTTCATCATAGCTTTTTTCTCCCGTTGTTTTTTTCTGTTCCCTTTCGGGACAGTTATATTATCCGACAATGAAAACTTTTTTATGTGCGACAAAATTTAACTTTTTTTGTTTCTTTTTATTTTAATTAATGATATAATGAAGCATCAGAGGAGGCGACAAAAATGTCAAAGCTTAATATAGTTCTCGTTGAACCGCAGATACCTCAGAATACAGGCAACATTGCCCGCACCTGTGCTGCAACGGGAGCCGCACTTCACCTTGTTAAACCAATGGGTTTCACCGTTGACGATAAAAAACTCAAAAGAGCAGGTCTTGATTACTGGTACCTTTTAGACATTACTTATTATGACAGTCTTAAGGACTTTTTTGACAAAAACAAAGACGGTAAATTTTTCTATTTCACTACAAAAGGGAAGCATATTTATTCCGACGCTCAGTTCCCTGAAAACTGCTACATCGTTTTCGGCAGAGAGGATGCAGGTCTTCCCGAAGCTTTGTTGAAAGACAATCCCGAAAACTGCCTTCGTATGCCTATGATCAGCGACGCAAGAAGTCTCAACCTTTCCAATACAGTTGCAATTGCCGCCTATGAGGTGCTTCGTCAGTGGGGCTTTCCCGAGCTTCTGTGTCAGGGAGAGTTAACTAAATATAAATGGTAAAATAAAAGACAGGAAGATTTTTTGTGCTTCCTGTCTTTTATTACAATGTTCCTTACCAAGTGATATCATAAATGAGCATATCGTTTATAAGCCTTGCCGAACCGACTATGTCAGCTGAAAAAACCTTTACATCGGCAGTAATATCAATAGCAATATTATGTGTGATTGACTTCACCTCATCCGTTGCCGGGTCATATACACAGCTGAAAACACAGTCACGGTAAATAAGGTCAAATTTATTAAGCTCAATACCGGGCAGCTTACTTACAACTTTATCAACTTCGTTTTTAATATCCTTGATAGCCATAGGCTGCATTACACCGCCATGTGCCGAAGGAGCAATAAGAGTATCTGCAGGTGTAGGCTCTGCGTTATATTCCTCTTTAAGTGAAAAACTGATTTTATATGTACCGTCGCCTAAGTCTTCACACTTCGCCCATAAAACTGCATCGTAGTCGGTAAGAGTGCAACCTTTTTCTGCGCCGTGTATGGGTACATCGTAAAGTATCTCCTCTGCACCTTGCTGACGGATAAGCTCTTCGCAGTCCTCCTCAGAAACCATATAGTTTGCGGCTATACCCAAAACAGAGTTAATTGCAGAGCTGAACTCGCGGTATTCTTCGGGCAGTGCTTGATATTCTTTTTTCTTGTATGCAGGCTTTTCCTTTTTGAATTTATCAACTAAAAATGTATATTTATCGATTATCTCCTCAGTTGAAGTAAGGGGGGATTTTTTATCGGCTGTATCTTCATTTTCTGTAGGAGCTGAAACATCTTCATTCACTTCAGGAGCTTTTGTTGTCGGCTCCGCTGTGTTCACAGTGCTTTTGTTTTCCTCAGGCACCGTACCCACCTGTAGGCTCGCCTGACCTGCACCGTCTATTTTCAGTGTACCTGTTGCAGCAAAACCGAAGCTGCCCATAGTCACAACAAGTATCACAACAACAAGACAGCATACTGCTGTAATAAGGCCGCTTAAAATATAATCATTCCTTTTCATTTCTTCACCTCTTTGTTTGTTGTTTATAATTATACCACAAGGAAGGCGTAATTTCAACATTTTATTGCAATCATGCAAAAAAGCACCCCGCCTATGGCGAGGTGCCTACTTCATTTATAAGACTTTACTTATAAATCAATAGTGAACTGAAGTACAATAGCATTCCTTGTGGACTTTAAATATCTTCCAGAAGAATCTGACAATCTTATAGATAAATTTGATGAACCAATTGTTATTATGGCACAGACAACCGCAATTATTGTCGAAAGACTGTCCGCAATCATCACAAACTGAGTCACCGTTCTTATCGTTATGACCTACTGCATAGAGTGTTGTCTTTTCCTGAGTACCGCAGCCTTCACAAGCATATGTGATATAACCGTTTTCTGAGCAGGTAGGTTCTACTCTGTTCTTTTCAATTGTAAAGTCATGTTCACCTGTTGAAGGAATAACTACAACTCTGTTGCTGATTTCCTGACCGCAGACTGCACAATTGACAACACTTGTGTACTTACCGTTCTTTCCGCAGGTTGCGGGAGTTTCATTTTCTCTGATTTCATCACCGGGAGTATGAGCTGCTACAGGGATAGGCTTGCGTTCAACACTGAGTGTCTTATCGCATACAGTACAGAATACTGTGATTTCGCTTACGCCTTCCTTAGTGCAGGTAGCCGCTTCAATTGTAGCAGTAATGGTTTCCTTCTTGTGTCCCTTTGCGGGAATAACTTTCTGAGCAGTGATAACTGTGCCGCATATCTCACAATGTGTACCTTCTGTGAGACCTGTTGTTTCACATGTGGGTTCAACAGCCTTAGTTTCAACTACGCTGTGCTTGAGTGCAGGAAGTGTGATAACGCGTCTTTCAATTTCTTCACCGCAAACTGAGCATTTTGTTAAACCGATGCGATAGCCGTCAGCCTTACATGTGGGAAGAACTTCTTCAAGAATTTCTTCTGATGCGGGAGTATGGTCAAGCTTATCGATAACCATAGCTTCTGTGACGAGTACCTTGCCACATGTTGCACAGTAAGTCACAAGGTCATAGCTACCTTCCTGACTGCAGGTTGAAGGCACAATATTTTCTTTTCTTGTAGCCTCGATATGACCTGTTGCGGGGAATTTTATCTGAGCAGCAAAGACTTCATCGCATACTGAGCAATAGCTGCCTTCTGAGAAGCCGCCTTCCTCACAGGTAGGAGCCTTTGAGGGAAGTGTAACTACTGTGTGACCGCCCACTGTACCTTCTGTCTTGCCGCAGGCTGAGCATGTCTTGGGTGTTGTGCAGGTTGCTGCTGTCCATGTGTGACCGAGTGCTGCACCGTCTGTTTCACCGCAAACTGAACATGTTCTGGGTGAATCACAATCTGCTGCTGTCCATGAATGTCCCACCATAGGAACAACTGTCTGTGCAACTGTAATCTCACCGCAGACTGTACACTTCTTACCTTCTGTAAGACCTGTTGCGTTACAGGTTGCTTCTACTGCAGGAAGGGTTTCCTCTGTGTGAGGTGCAAGAGCTGTTTCTGTCTGTGCAACTGTAATCTCACCACAGACTGTACACTTCTTACCTTCTGTAAGACCTGTTGTTTTACAGGTTGCTTCTACTGCAGGGATTGTTTCTTCAGTATGACCGGATGCAGAAACTGTAATTGTGTCTTTGCTTATAAATGCCTTACAGTTTTCAACTGAACAATAAACTACCAAATCATATGAACCATCTACAGTACAAGTTGCAGGTGTTTCGTTCTCACGAACTGCTTCTGCAGGTGTATGAGCTACCATGCCGATTGTCTTTGTTTCTCTGCTGATAACTTCTGTCTTGCCTGCTGCTGCACATACTGAGCAGTAAACTACTTCGTCATATGAGCCTTCTGCATAACAGGTTGCTGCTACTTGGTTTTCACAAACTGCTTCACCGGCTATGTGAGCTACCATACCGATTGTCTTTGTTTCTCTGCTGATAACTTCTGTCTTACCTGCTGCTGCACATACTGAGCAGTAAACTACTTCATCGTATGAGCCTTCTTTATAGCATGTTGCTGCTACTTCGTTTTCACGAACTGCTCCTGCAGGTGTGTGTGCAATCTTTTCGATTGTCTTTGTTTCTCTGCTGAGTTCTGTTGGCTTATCGTCTGTTTTACATACGGAGCAATAAACTACCTCATCATATGAGCCTTCTGCATAGCAGCTTGCATCAACAGTATTTTCGATAACTGCCTCTGCAGGTGTGTGACCGGGAGCTTTAAGAATATCTGTATAAGCGTGGTTTCTGTCATTCTTACAAGTATAAGTTTCATAACCGTCTACAGTACATGTTGAATCCTTGCTGTCGGTAAGTTCATAATCGTGACCTAATTTGTCTGTCTTTGAACCCATCAGGATGATTTCGTTACATTTATTACAACGAGTGTCACCACTATAGCCGTCAGCTTCACATGTCGCATCAACCTTGTCGGTTATTACTGTTCCCTGATCCTTATGGTCACAGATCAGTGTTGCGCAACGATCGCAACGGCCGTTGTTATCTTCGTCAATATGACCAAGAGGAGCAATCTCTTCTGTATATGTGTGGGTTTTATCATTCTGACATGTATATGTTCTTTCACCCTTTTCTATACAGTCAGGTTCTTTGGTTACTTCTGATGTGTAGTTATGTCCGGTTTTTTCAACTGTTACTTTAACTCTGCTGAGTTCTTCTGTCTTACCGGCAGCCTTACATACTGAGCAATATACAACCTCGTCATATGAACCTTCGTTTTCACAATCAGGAGCTATATTATTCTCAATTACTTTCTCTGCAGGTGTATGAGCAATCTTTTCGATTGTCTTGGGTTCTCTGCTGAGTTCATGCTTACAAGCTTCAACTGAACAGTAAATTACTTCTTCATATGAGCCTTCTACATAACAGGTTGCTGCTTTTTCATTTTCGCGTACTGCCTCAGCAGGTGTGTGAGCAATCTTTTCGATTGTCTTTGATGTGCTACTGAGCTTTGCTTTACACTCTTCAACTGAACAGTAAATTACTTCATCATATGAGCCTTCTGCGTAACAGGTTGCTGCTTTTTCATTTTCGCGTACTGCTTCTGCAGGTGTATGAGCAATCTTTTCAATTGTCTTGGGTTCTCTGCTGAGTTCTGTATCACATACTGAGCAATATACTACCTCGTCATATGAACCTTCTGAATAACAGGTTGCATTTACCACCTTCTCACGTACTGCTTCTGCAGGTGCGTGATCAAGTTTGGGAAGGATTTCTGTATAGCCGTTACCACAATCTTTACATTCATATGTCTTATAACCATTATCAGTGCAAGTAGCGTCAACAGTTGTTACTGTATACGTGCAATTTGTGGTCTTTTTATAACTACAAACCTCACAAGTGTTTGACATCTTACCCTGGTCATCGGTTTTATTTTCGGGATCTGCTACCCAACCTGACCATGTGTGGGCTTCTGTCTTTTCTCTGCTACACTTACATGTTACTTTATGATTTGCTTCATCACCGTCTATTACAGTAACAGTAGCTTCAGCTTCATAACAAGCTTCTTTGAGATTGTGGGTTGTGCCAACACCATAAGCATCACACTTTTCACACTTGTAATCGTGGAAATTACTGCCTTCGATCTTGCGAATTTCACCGGTGAAGTTGTGGCCTTCTTCTTCGTATGCAGGACAGTTTTCACAAGTACGTCTGTGAGTTGTGCCATTGTTGTACTGTGCCCATGCACCGTAGGAGTGATCCTTCATAGGAACATCTTCCTGTGCAACAAGAATCTCACCACAAACTGAACACTTCTTACCTTCTGTCTTACCGAGTGCTGTGCAAGTTGCGTCTACTGCAGGGATGATCTCTCCAGTATGGTCTGCTAAAGGAGTATCTTCCTGAGCAACAAGAATCTCGCCGCAAACTGAACACTTCTTACCTTCTGTCTTACCGGGTACTGTGCAAGTTGCATCTACTGCAGGAATGATTTCCTCTGTATGAGGAAGGATGTCTATTTTCTTAGGTGTTCTGCTAAGCTCTGTATTACAAGCTGAACAGTAAACTACTTCTTCATATGAGCCTTCTGCTGTGCAAGTTGCTTTTACTTCATTTTCACGTACTGCAGCATCTGGAGTATGAGCCAACTTATCAATTGTCTTTTTGGTTCTGCTGATTTGTGCATCGCAAACTGAACAGTAAACTACTTCATCGTATGAGCCTTCTGCTGTGCAAGTTGCATCTACTATATTTTCGCGCACTGCTTCTGCAGGTGTATGACCTGTTGCGCCCTGAGTTTCTGTCTTTGTGCCGGAGCAAACTGAACAGGTATAAGTCTTTACACCGTTGACAGTACATGTGGGTGCAGGATTAATAACACCACCGTCATATGAGTGAGCCTCATCTTTGCTGTAACCGCAAGCACAAGTAGCTGTATGGTTAGTGTCATCTTTATCTGTATATGTGTAACTATGATCTACACCTGAAGGAATTTCAGTATAAGTTACATCAGCCGCACCTAAATCGTTGATTGTCGGCCATGAGTATGAGTAATGTTTGTTAGCATCATAATCGTTGGTTGAGTTACCGGGTACAGCAATGCTTGAGGCAGGTGTACCGTAGTCATACTTGGTTTCTGATACTGTCTGACCCTTAGCATTAACAAACTTCACTGTATACTGATTTATAGTCCATTCAGAATACAGGATCCACTGCTGTGTTATGCCAAAGCCCCTGAGATCATTGATTACCGTTCCGGTTCCGTCAGCAACCTGTTCGCCGGCATCCTTCACACCATTCGGATTGACTGTATCAACCCACCAACCGTTAAAGGTATAACCTGTTCTTGCGGGAACATCAATAGTTGTTCCGAGAGCTGTGTTATATGAATATACCTTTCTTATGGGCGCGCTTGTCCAATCAGCAATACCAACCTCGTCGCCTCTTGTTTTTCTGTAAAGTCTCATATTCGAGAAAGTTACTGTTTCACCGAGAACGGTTGAGCCAAAACGGAATGCCGCCTTTGTTGCACCCTGAGGAGCAGCAAAGTAAATTGTTGATGTACTGTGGCCTGTACCGTAAGCATTTGCAAAAGCACTGCCTCTGTTTGCAGGGTTTGATACAGCATTTCCTGCATCGTCATAGAAGAAGATATGTACCTGATCGCCTGTGCCACCTGAAGTGGTGTATTGGAAGAAGTATTCCTCACCGGGAATAAGATCTATATTATAATGGCGATTGCCAAAACCGTGCGCAGAATAGTGGTCATTTGGATATGACTGTGTGTTGTTTGCATCATTGACAAAAGCAATTGTGCCTGCATTCACATCATAGGTCATTGTTCCCTTTGCAGATGTGCCTATTTTACCTGAATTTGAATTTGCCCAACTTGAAAGTGAGAAAATATTCTCATATGTAACATCATATGTTGCAAGCTCAAGCTTTACATTATTATATGCATTAACTGCCGTTTCAGCTGCAGAAGCCCAACCTGTAACGTTGTTTAAAGTTGAATTGATATACTTATTGGGTTTTGCGGCTACAAGAGCATTAGCTGCTGAAACAAACTTTGCAACAGATGCAGTTGTATATTTTGCAGGATTATTCTTAATATCCTGAAGCTTTGTCATTGCATCGCTGATTGCAGTTCTGAGAGGAACATAGTTGATAATATAAATAGTATCAACCGAAGCTGAGTTGGCAGTGATAGTTTTTGCATTATCACCGTTATCTCCGTAGAAAGCAAAAACGGGATTAGCGGAACGGTAATACTCTGTGCTGCTCATTGAATCAGTAAACTTAAGAAGGTTAGCATAGAAATGGTCATCGTTATTACCGCTAAGGGTCTGACGCATGCCATCGTTCACAACTGTTGAGGTATAGCCCATCATCTCACCCTGAGCATTCCACATATACTGAAAATTAAGGCGACCGTCACTACCGTGCCAGTTCTGAGTGAAATTAAATCCGTTACCGCCGGAAGCAACATATGAAAGTCTGTTGACTGTTTTACGGCTCCATGTACCGGTATAATACATAACTGTATTTACAGCAACACCAAGACGGGGAAGATTTGTTGTATCACCGTCATAAAGAAGAGTTGCTGTGGGATGATACCAATAAACAGTAAGACCATTTGAACCGGTCCATGAGTTGCCGTATTCTGTTTTATCAGATCTGGCAGACCAACCAGTTCTATCATTACCGCCTGAGCCGCCGGTAGTTACAACACCATCGGTATAAAGAACATTGTGATATACGTTAGCATACTCAGCATCTGTCAGATTGTCCGAGTCAGATCCGAAAGCACCGTTAACTGTTGTATAAGAAGTATCAAGACCAATAACAGTGTTTGCTGCATCCATATTGATGTCTGCTATAGGAATACCTGTATTGGAAGGTACAAAGGTAGCCTTTGTATATGAAAGTGATGTACCTGAAACATTGATATGTGTATCAGACCATGAGTTACCGTTGCCGTCATTAAATATCTCGGGCATAATGAAAAGGAAACAAACCTCAGACTGACCTGCTGCTTTTGCATTCTGAACTGCTGAAGTTACATCAATGTTGTGTGTGCCGGGAGCATTTTGATAAATTGTGCCTAATCTATTGGCAGTTGTTAGTCCATAGTAATTAAGAGCATTGGTTACACCCGTTGCAGAATTATAGTTACCGCCATATACATTTGCAATATTGTTTACAAGATATGTCCCTGAAGTTGCTTGACACTGACCGAGAGCAAGGGGATAAACATCAACACGGCAGTTTGAAACCAATGTGCCGCCATGGTTGCCCGTGTTCAAAGTGAGCGTAGCGTTGGAAATTGCGTTGTCAAAGCCGGAAATATTAAAACGGATATGACCGACAGTTGTGTTACCTGCTTCACCGTCACTACAGATAACAATTTTGGAACTGTCACCTCTGTCACCGCTACCACTATAAATAGCAGTAAGAGCTATTGGGTTAACAGAACCGTCAGCCGCACTTGCCTCGGGGAACATACCCGGGAAGAACACCCAGCATGACATAATCATAAGAATTGTCATAATGAGTGATATTGATTTTTTGAAATATGTTTTTTTCATTTAAATATCATCTCCTTAAAGATGTTTTTTCGTCTTGCGACATTTTTGTATTTTCCTGCCTCGGCACTACACCACTGCCCTGCACATCTGACCTCCTTGTACCGTAATAGGCGTGATATATCACTTCAGCAATTTAAACCGTCCAAGTCATTTGACGGCAAAGATACATAATAAATTATATACAATTACTCATTTTTCGTCAATAGGTTCTGTTAAAAATGTAACCAAAAAAGAAACTGTCGCCTGAGCAACAGTTTCTTAATGTGATTTTAGAATTTGAACAAGTTTGCAATCTTCTCAAAGAATGCCTTGATTGCATTAATAATTCTCTGGAAAAGGCTGACTGCCTCTTCAACATCGGGAGCCTCAACAGGAATACCCAACGCACCGATGAGAAGGTACTTATCAGCAATAACTCTGATATAGCCGTCCTCGTCAGGCTTCATCGCTGTGCCGTTGACATAGAAGGTGAAGGGATCACCCACCATATCTCTTGCTCTGATAATAACCTCTGTTCCGTGTTCAACCTCTAAGTGTGAGTTGCCGTATACGGGGAAGAAGGTCTTACCGCCGTCAAGTGATACGTTGTACCAACCGATATGCTCTGTTCTGCCGAATACGATATAGTGCTTGGTGTTAAAAGCGGAATCCGCATGAACGGTTACTATTACATAGCCATAAATTTCGGGGTTGCCTGCAGCACTGACTTTTATCTTAGTCTTTCCTGCAGCAACAGCCTTAACATTGCCGTCAGCATCAACTTCAACAGAATTACCTTCAACTACAGTGTAAACAACACCCTGGTTTGATGCGCTGCCGTTGACATAAGCCTCAAGCTTTGCTTCTTCACCCTTAACCATAGTGAAGTCCTTGGGTACTACTATACTTGTTACAGCACCGGGCTTCATGGTCCATCTGCCTTCGATAACGACATCTCTGTCAATAATAAACTTGCCGCCTGAAATATCAGCATCCTCGGTTGTCCAGCCTGAGAACTCATAGCCAATGAATGAAGGTACTGTGGCAACTGTTACCTGTGAGCCTTCTTTATAGGTTTTCACCTCGGGAAGTGCAGGTGCGTTTACAGGAACATCGCCCTTATATTTATAAGTAACCTTGTAGTACTTGATTATCTTTTCCCACTTGCCGACGAACTCAACATCATTGTAAATATCAAACTCGCCGTCTGCTACTGTCACATCCTTGGTTTCCCAACCTGTGAAGATATATCCGTCAAGTGTGGGATTTACTTCAACCGTAACTGTTGCACCTTCTTCGTAGGTTGCTTTGTCGGGTACTGCAGGTGCGTTTGCGGGAACTTCGCCCTCGTACTTGTATGTTACATCGTAGTAGTTGATTATCTTTTCCCACTTGCCGACGAACTCAACATCATTGTAAATATCAAACTCGCCGTCTGTTACTGTTACGTCCTTTGTTTCCCAACCTGTGAAGATATATCCGTCAAGTGTGGGATTTGCTTCAACCGTAACTGTTGTACCTTCTTCGTAGGTCTTATCAGCAGGTACTGCAGGTGCGTTTGCGGGAACCTCACCCTCGTATCTATAAGTTACATCGTAATAGTTGATTATCTTCTCCCACTTGCCGACGAACTCAACATCATTGTAAATATCAAACTCTCCGTCTGTTACTGTTACATCTTTAGTTTCCCAACCTGTGAAGATATATCCGTCAAGTGTGGGATTTGTTTCAACTGTAACCGTTGTGCCTTCTTCGTAGGTCTTATCAGCAGGCACTGCAGGTGCGTTTGCGGGAACTTCACCTTCGTATCTATAAGTTACATCGTGGTAGTTGATTATCTTCTCCCACTTGCCGACAAACTCAACATCATTGTAAATATCAAACTCGCCGTCTGTTACTGTTACGTCCTTTGTTTCCCAACCTGTGAAGATATATCCGTCAAGTGTGGGATTTGCTTCAACCGTAACTGTTGTGCCTTCTTCG
>JAZSKE010000050.1:0-3693 GCA_045534675.1 Acutalibacteraceae bacterium | reverse complement strand
TTCCTTGTAGGAAACATAGTTGCCTTTCGGCGGGGTTTTCCAGTATGTTTTTGCTGTATTGAATTTTTCTTTTGCTTTTGTTACGAAAGCAGGAGTGTTCTTCTTTGCCACAGGATCACTCTCCTTGATAGTTTAATTTTGCTTCGTAAAGTCCGATGCATTCTCTGCCTGTAATGTTGTTTGAAACGTTACGGGCATTGAAATAAAGACGCAACTTGCCGTTGTAATATGTAAGACAACAAGCGTAAACATACTGCGCCATCCATTTGTTGTTGCCACACACCTGAGGAACAAGAAACGGTTTCACAAACTCAAAATTTTCACCGTCATCTGAACGCAGAAGCATAATTGCCGAATGGCTTTTACCGTCTTCTTCAAAAATTCCGTTCTGAAGTCCGATGTAACAGTCTGCCAGGCGGTAAACTTTAAGACAGCCTGAACAAAGGTTGAGGTAACGGATGTTTTTGTCAGGGCTGATAATCGGTTTTATGCGCGAAATATATCCGTCTGAAATGTTTTTGCTTTCTGCAAAACTTATGTGTGTCGGTTCACAGAAACCGCAGTCTTTGATAAATGTCTGTCCGCAGGAATAGTAAAGGCGGTAACCACCGTCTTTTTCAATAAGAAACGGGTTCGAAAGATTCTGCCCGTTTTCGTCCGCTTCAAAATCACGTGTTTTGTCAAGAACAAGATAAGGTGTGCCCCAATTGATAAGGTCATCTGACTCCACACAGTAAATTTCTGATTTCCACTTGGCACCAATAATGGTTAATGCATTACCTATAAGCGGTTTTGTGTGTTCGTAAAAAAGATAGTATCTGCCGTTCTTACGGTTGATGTTCGGTCGCATTGCACGGGGAACAATTTTTGTCGGCTTGGAAAAGTTAATGCCGTCGGAGCTGTCGTATCTGTAAACGCCCATAAAAGTGTGGCAGAACATATGCCATTTGCCATCGTGCGACACGTCGGGAGTGAGCACACTCGGGTCTGCAACAACAAAACTGTTCAGCGGATTATGGACAATCGGATTAGCGGGATAAAGGCTGAATTCAGCGTTGAGAATATCGTTAAATGTCAGATTTTTCATTTACAGCACCTCCGTTTCTTTTGACATTTTATCACAAAAAGAAAATTATTACAATCTAAAAAAAGAAAACAACCCGAAGATTTCTCTTCGGGTTGTATAAGTAATTCTGTAAGACGATTACAGCTTCATTGCAATGTCCCATGCGCCCCAGATAACTGTTCTGAGGTTGCCTACAGCCTTAGCATCACCGATAATGTGAACGTGCTTTGACTTTTCAGCAATGGGAGCAGGATTATAACCTACTGACATAATAACTGAATCAGCATCAATCTTGAAGACCTTGCCGGCCTTATCCTTAACCATTACGCCGCCGTCAACAATTTCCTGAACACCTGTTTCGAGATGTACGGGTACCTTGTTAGCCTTGAAGCAGTCACGAAGGAAGGATGTGTTTGCAAGACAAACGCCCTTAGTTGTGATAAGGTCATCCTGCATTTCAACGATAACGGGCTTTTTGCCCTGAAGGAAGAGGTCATATGCGATTTCGCAGCCTGTGAGACCGCCGCCGATGATAGCAACCTTTTCGCCCACTTCCTTGTTGCCGAGAAGATAGTCAACAGCTTCGATAGCTGTGTCTGCACCCTTGATGGGGATTCTCTTTGCAGTTGAGCCTGTTGCGATGATAACTTCGTCAGCACCGAGAGCATTGATATCCTTAACCTCAGTGTTCATCTTAACTTCGATGGGAAGCTTTGAAACCTCACGGATGTACCACTTGATAAGGTCTCTGTCCTTCTCCTTAAATGAAGGAGCAGCTGCTGCAATAAATACACCGCCGAGCTTGTCGCTCTTTTCGTAGATAGTAACCTTGTGGCCGCGCTTAGCAAGGAGGATAGCAGCTTCCATACCGCCGATACCGCCGCCCACAACAGCAACCTTCTTCTGCTTCTTAGCGGGAACGATTTTGTATTTCTTGCTCTGCATTGTAAGGGGATTGATAGCACAACGTGCAAGACCCATTGTGTCTGTAAGGTCCTGAGTGTTGTAGTGACCCTTAGATGATGAGAAGTTGAAGCAACCGCTGTGACAGCAGATACAGGGCTTGATGTCTTCAAGACGGTCTTCTATAATCTTTGTGATCCATGCAGGGTCTGCAAGGAACTGACGTGCAACACCTACGCCGTCAATCTTGCCTGCTGCAATAGCTTCGGCACCTGCGTCAGGTTCCATACGGCCTGCGCAGACAACGGGGATGTCAACAAACTTTTTAATATGTGCAACATCGTCAAGGTTGCAGTTCTGAGGCATATACATGGGGGGATGTGCCCAGTACCATGAGTCATATGTACCGTTATCGGCATTGAGCATATCGTAGCCTGCATCCTGAAGGTACTTTGCAGCTCTTTCACTTTCAGCCATGTTACGGCCAACCTCTTCATAGTCTTCGCCGGGCATTGCGCCTTCGCGGAAGCCCTTCATCTTTGACTCAACTGAGTAACGAAGTGAAACGGGATAATCCTGACCGCAGCTTTCCTTGATAGCCTTAACAACTTCAGCTGCAAAACGGTAGCGGTTTTCAAAGCTGCCGCCGTATTCATCAGTACGCTTATTGAAAAATTCGATTGCAAACTGGTCAAGGAGATAGCCTTCGTGTACGGCGTGAACTTCAACACCGTCAACACCTGCTTCCTTACAGAGCTTAGCTGTTTTAGCAAATGCTTCGATGATTTCGTGAATCTGCTCCTTTGTCATTTCGGGGCAGATAATGTCGGGAGCCCAACGTGCAGGCTGCGCACTGGGTGAAGCAAGCTCGTGGCTTGTGTCGATGATGGGCTTGATGATAGCACGGGTAATCTTGTTTTTGTGAAGAGGTCCGATAAGCTCGGTAATAGCCCATGAACGTCCCATACCTGCGGTGAGCTGAATGAAGAGCTTTGCGCCTGTCTTGTGAATTTCATCCATGAACACCTTGAGTTCTTCAAACATCTTGGGATTCTGCCAGAGCCATTTGCCCCAGAAGGTGTCACGAAGCGGTGCGATACCGGGGATGATTAGACCTACGTTGTTTTGTGCGCGCTCGAGGAAGAGCTTTGCAGCTTCCTTGTCAAAACCGCAGCCGGTAAGTTCAAACCAGCCAAAAAGTGAGGTACCGCCCATAGGACACATAACAATACGGTTTTTGATTTCCACATTGCCGATTTTCCAAGGGGTAAACAGAGCCTCGTACTTTGTGTCTGTTGTGTTCATTGTAGTGTTATCCTTTCAAAATATTTTTTGTAATCATATAGACACGGTAAAAAAATTGTGATATAATATAATGAAACAATTAAAAAAAGAACGGCTTTTTAAAACAAAATGTTTACCTGTCAACAACTCTATAAACAGTATAACATTTTTTATGAAGATTGTCAATATAAGGAGAATTAATTATGATAGCAAAAGAGGGCAGACCGGAGGATATTTCGGGCAGACTGCCGAAAGAAATACGCACATATGACTTTCTCGATGCCATAGGCGTTTCCTACTACCGCATAGACCACGACCCTGCCATGAAAATGGAGGCTTGCGCCGAAATAGATAAGGCTTTGGGCGCGACTATTTGCAAAAACCTTTTTCTTTGTCCGCGCACGAAGAAAAACTTCTACCTGCTTATGATGTGCGCAGAC